>JAGXGZ010000050.1 GCA_024636495.1 Roseobacter sp.
ATCGTTCATGAGGCGAAGTAGGCTGGCTCGTGAGAGGCAGAAGGCCGATTTGGCCGAACCCCTCGCCACCAAAAGCCAGTCGCTCTGTACGGCGAAAAATTTCACCAATTTGGCTAATAATCAGAGTTTTTCAACACAATCGGCTCACTGCCGTCATTCGCTGCCCTTGCACAACCGCCCCAAAAAGGACCGTTTGTTGAACGCTCTTGAAAGCCGCAATTGGCGCAGCCGCTGCGAGTACAATTTATTCTCCCACAGCAACCACCCCCCCCGAAAACAAGCCCCCCAAAACTTCCCACCAAAAACCCCTTCCCATTCACGCTCACCCCGGTATAGTCTCCTACTATGACACATGCATCTCATACTTCGACCCTGCTTAGCGCCAGCGCTGTGTCTTCCCCTGCGCGTCTTCTACTGCTAATCCGCCTCTGAGCGTGCCATCCGGCGCGCCCGCTCAGAGGGATGTGCCGCGCGCCACGGATGATTAAGCAGAAAGAAAGAACCCAACACATGACCGATACGACAAAACAAGACCGCGTCTTGATCTTTGACACGACGTTGCGCGACGGCGAACAAAGCCCCGGTGCAACCATGACCCATGCCGAAAAGATCGAAATCGCTGGTCTGCTGGATGAAATGGGCGTCGATATCATCGAGGCCGGTTTTCCCATTGCCTCGGAGGGTGATTTTAACGCGGTAAGCGAGATTGCCCGCCTGTCGAAGAATTCGGTGATCTGCGGTCTGGCCCGTGCGCAGTTTGGCGATATTGACCGCTGCTGGGAGGCCGTGAAACACGCGCCCCAGCCGCGCATCCATACATTCATTGGCACCTCGCCGCTGCACCGCGCCATTCCCAACCTCGACATGGATCAGATGGCCGAGCGGATTCACGAGACAGTCACCCATGCGCGCAACCTGTGTGACAACGTGCAATGGTCGCCGATGGACGCTACACGGACCGAGCTTGATTACCTGTACCGCACGGTTGAAATCGCGATCAAGGCGGGGGCGACCACGATCAATATCCCCGACACCGTGGGCTATACTGCGCCCCGCGAAAGCGCTGAATTGATCCGCAAGCTGCTGGAAAACGTGCCTGGCGCGGACGAGATCATCTTTGCCACCCATTGCCACAACGACCTTGGCATGGCGACCGCCAACAGCCTTGCGGCGGTTGAGGCAGGCGCGCGTCAGATCGAATGTACCATCAACGGGCTTGGCGAACGCGCGGGCAATACCGCGCTGGAAGAAGTCGTGATGGCCATGAAGGTCCGCAACGATATCATGCCGTATCAGACCGGCGTGGACAGCACGAAGCTGATGAATATCTCGCGGCGTGTTGCATCGGTGTCGGGCTTTGCCGTGCAGTTCAACAAGGCCATCGTCGGCAAGAACGCCTTTGCCCATGAAAGCGGTATCCATCAGGATGGCATGCTGAAAAACGCCGAAACATTCGAGATTATGCGCCCCGAAGACGTGGGCCTGACCGAGACCAATATCGTGATGGGCAAACATTCAGGACGTGCCGCTTTGCGATCCAAGCTGGAGAACCTTGGCTATGAATTGGGGGATAACCAGCTCAAGGACGTGTTCGTGCGGTTCAAGGAATTGGCTGACCGCAAGAAAGAGATCTACGACGAAGATCTGATCGCCTTGATGCGGATCGCATCTGATCCCGAAAGCGACCGGATCAAGCTGAAATCCATGCATGTGGTCTGCGGCACAGACGGGCCGAATGTGGCCAAGATGACCCTGACCATCGATGGAGCCGATCAAAGCACCGAACAGACAGGTGATGGCCCGGTCGATGCGTCGTTCAAATGTATCAAGGCGATGGTCGAACATACTGCGCGCTTGCAACTCTATCAGGTGAACGCCGTGACCGAGGGGACTGACGCGCAGGCAACGGTTTCCGTGCGCATCGAGGAAGACGGGCGCATCGTGACGGGTCAATCTGCTGATACCGACACGGTTGTCGCGTCAGCGCGGGCGTATATTCACGCGCTGAACCGCCTGTTGGTGCGCCGCGAAAAAGGCGGCACCGACAAGCGCGAAGTCAGTTATAAAGACGCTGGTTAACGGATCAAAGGCAGGGTTTCGGCCCTGCCTTTTTTTAGCTGTACGGGTTCTTGGGCGACCGGTCATCCGATAATGACCGCTGAGACCGTTCAACGATCATGACCGTTGCGTCGGCAAGATGCTGGCGCTCGATATGATGATCGCCCCGCGCAACCCGCAGTTTATGCGCTTCTAACATGACTTCGGCGTGAGAAGATCCGCGTGGCGGGATGAACGTATAGCAGGCCAGCTCGATCAGGAACCCCAACGGATCCTTGAAATAGATCGAATGCATAAAGCCGCGATCTTTGATGCCTGAATTGCCGATGCCGCGCGCCTTTAGCCGGTCCAACACCTGGTCCAACATCGCGCGATCGACCTCGAACGCCACGTGGTGGACGCAGCCTGCATCGATTGGCGTCCGGTTGTGCACCGGCTTGCGGTTTTCGTTGGAAAAGATCGTGATCAGCCGCCCGTCGCCGGGATCAAAATACAAATGCCCTTCGTCTGCATCATCCAGATTGGGCTGGTCAAAGATGAACGACATACCCAACACGCCTTCCCAAAAATCGATACTGGTCTGCCGGTCTGCCCCCATCAACGTAATATGATGCACGCCAATTACCTGAATTTTCTGCATTGTAGTTATCCCAATTTTCACGCCGACGATCCGCCTTCCCGGAAATATAGCCTAGCGGCGGCATCATGCCACCCCAATAGTCAACCCCCCTTTCGTCTTTGGCATCATCGGCCTATAACCCGACCAGCCCGCCTCTGCTCAGAGTCGTCGGGCCAATACGAATTTTTGCAAGGTCCAACTGCTCATGTCGATATTTGATAATCTCCGCGGTCTGTTCTCGTCAGATATGGCAATCGACCTTGGGACCGCGAACACACTGGTTTACGTCAAAGGCAAGGGCATTGTCTTATCCGAACCGTCCGTGGTCGCCTATCACATCAAGGATGGCGTGAAAAAAGTGCTGGCCGTAGGCGAGGACGCCAAGCTGATGTTGGGGCGCACACCCGGCAGTATCCAAGCAATCCGCCCGATGCGTGAAGGTGTGATTGCCGATTTTGACACTGCCGAAGAGATGATCAAACACTTCATCCGCAAGGTTCACAAGCGGTCGACCTTTTCCAAACCCAAGATCATCGTTTGTGTGCCCCATGGGGCTACCCCGGTGGAAAAACGCGCGATCCGTCAGTCGGTTCTGTCGGCTGGTGCCCGCCGTGCCGGACTGATTGCCGAACCGATTGCCGCCGCCATTGGTGCTGGCATGCCGATCACTGATCCGACAGGTAACATGGTCGTCGATATCGGTGGTGGTACGACCGAAGTTGCGGTTCTGTCGCTGGGTGACATCGTTTACGCGCGCTCCGTGCGCGTCGGGGGTGACCGTATGGACGAAGCGATCATCAGCTATCTGCGCCGTCAGCAAAACCTGCTTGTCGGTGAAACCACGGCGGAACGCATCAAGACCTCTATCGGGACGGCGCGGATGCCAGACGACGGGCGCGGCACATCTATGCAGATACGCGGGCGCGACCTGCTGAACGGTGTGCCAAAAGAGATCGAAGTGACCCAAGCCCAAATCGCCGAGGCGCTGGCCGAACCGGTCCAGCAAATCTGCGAAGCGGTAATGACGGCGCTGGAAACCACGCCACCCGATCTGGCGGCAGATATCGTAGACCGTGGCGTGATGCTGACGGGCGGTGGCGCATTGCTTGGCGATCTTGATCTGGCGCTGCGCGAACAGACGGGGCTGGCGATCTCGGTTGCAGACGAGCCGCTGAACTGTGTGGCCTTGGGCACCGGCAAAGCGCTGGAATACGAAAAACAGCTGCGTCACGCCATCGACTACGACAGCTAAATCAGGCATATTATACCAAGCCCCAAGCGGCAGGATGGCCCTGCCAAAACGGCAGGAAAAACGTGACGCATGGCCACCGACCGATCCAATTCGAATGATTTTGCGCGGCCTTTGCGCCGGATCCTGCTTGCCGTTCTGATTCTGATCCTGACGGGCGTCTTCCTGCTTTGGCGCGTCGACAGCCCAAGGGTCGAGCGCTTTCGAGCCCAGATCACCGATAGCATCGTCCCCAATATGGATTGGGCCATGGTTCCCGTGACGGGTACGATAAATCTGTTGCGGGATTATCAAAGTTATCAGCGACTGACTGTTCAAAATCAGGAATTGCGATCAGAGCTGCGCAAAATGCAAACGTGGAAAGAAGCAGCGCTTCAGCTTGAGCAGGAAAACGCGCGATTGCTGGATCTTAACAAGGTGCGGCTAGACCCCCGTTTGACCTATATTACCGGTGTGGTTCTGGCTGATTCCGGCTCCCCTTTTCGCCAATCTGTTTTGGTGAATGTTGGCGCGCGCGACGGTCTGCTCGAAGGCTGGGCGACCGTCGACGGGATCGGCCTTGTCGGGCGGATCTCGGGGGTGGGGCAGGATACCGCGCGGGTTATCTTGGTGACTGACACCTCAAGCCGCATTCCTGCAACAATTCAACCCTCTGGCCAGCGGGCTATCATTGCGGGTGATAACTCCTCAGCGCCGCCGATTGATTTCCTTGAGAACCCCGATCTTGTGCGCCCCGGCGACAGGGTGATCAGTTCGGGGGACGGCGGTGTGTTTCCTGCTGGTCTGCTGATCGGCCAAGTTGCCGCCGACCCCGGTGGGCGGCTGCGCGTCCGCCTTGCCGCCGATTTCGAGCGGCTCGAGTTTTTGCGCGTTCTGCGCGATCACGGGGCGGAAACGGTCACTGAAGGAGCAAACGTAATCCTTGACCAAACCATCCCCGAGCCAACAGAATAATGGACACGCTATCGCCCCTGCGTTTGTGGATGATGCGCGCCGCTTTCTTGCTGTTGGCGACGGTATTGCTGTTTTTCCACTTGCTGCCAATTGAAACGCAGCCCGTCGCCCTGTTCGAACCAGATCTGCTGCCGCCACTAAGCAGCATTGATCCTGCCGAAGCCCGCCTGCGCGAGCTGCTGGATCAAGGGAGCGGCAGGTTCCTGATTGCCCCTGATCTATTGATCGCCTTTGCGTTTGCGTGGTCCGTGCGCCGGCCGGAATTCGTACCTGCCGTCTTGCTATGCGCTGTGTTTTTACTTACCGATCTGTTGCTTCAACGGCCCCCCGGGCTGTGGGCGCTTTTGGCGCTGATCGCGTGTGAAAACCTAAAGGTGCGTGGGCGGTCGCTTCGGGATAGCAGCTTTGGCCCCGAATGGCTGGCTGTTGCGATTTGGCTAACGGGTATTTTGCTGCTGAACCGCATTGTGCTATCATTAGTCTTGGTACCACGTCCCGACCTCAAGCTAAGCTTGATCGAGCTTGGATTGACGATCGTGACCTATCCCATCGTCGTCTTGATAACTCATTGGTTTATGGGTGTACGCAAGGCGGCACCGGGTGACTTCGACAGCTTCGCCGGGCGGGCATGAGGAGAGTAAGATGAGACGCAGCAGGGCAGAAACAGACACCAACCATGCCAAACTAAGCCGCCGCGCCGCGTTGCTGGGTGGCGTGCAACTGCTGTTCATGGGCGGGCTAGCCGCGCGCATGAATTACCTGCAAGTCGATCAGGCCGATCAATACCTGCTTTTGGCGGAGGAGAACCGGATCAACATCCGCCTGATCCCGCCTTCCCGAGGTGAAATTTTTGACCGCAACGGCGTGAAGCTGGCCCAGAACAGTCCGTCTTATCGCATCGTGATGGTGCGCGAAGACGCAGGCGATGTGGACGACGTGATGCAGCGATTGGCAAAGGTGATCAATCTTGATGCCGAAGCCCGCGACCGCGCAATTGCCGAGGTGAAAGCCGCTGAACGGTTCCTGCCCGTCACTGTTGCCGATAACGTCACGTGGGATGACCTAAGCCGGGTATCCGTCAATGCGCCCGCGCTTCCCGGTGTCAGCCCCGAGGTCGGCCTGACACGTGTTTATCCGCGCGGCTCTGATTTTGCGCATATTGTGGGGCGCGTGGGCCGCGTCAGTCAAGCAGACCTTGATGAACAAGAAACGCCCGACGCCGTATTGCGCATCCCACGGTTTCAGATCGGGCGCATCAACGTCGAAGCCCGCGAAGAGGCGCTGTTGCGCGGGGTTGCGGGCACAAAACAGGTCGAGGTCAACGCGACGGGCCGGGTCATGCGCGAACTGTCCCGCCGCGAGGGCCAATCAGGGGCAGACCTGCAACTGACCGTCGATTCAAATCTGCAAAACTATGTCCAGGCGCGCTTGGGCGATGAAAGCGCCGCGGTCGTGATTATTGATTGCGAACACGGCGACCTTGTCGCCAACGCGTCGTCCCCCAGCTATGACCCGAACCTTTTTATCGGCGGGATTTCATCGGCTGATTATAACCCGATGCTCGAATCCAAGTATCGCCCGCTGGTCAACAAGACTGTTCAAGGTACATACCCGCCCGGATCTACCTACAAGATGGTCGTCGCGATGGCAGCCCTTGAGGAAGGGATCGTCGGACCCGACGATACCGTCTATTGTCCCGGCCATCTTGAAGTTGGCGGGCGCAGATTCCACTGCTGGAAACGGGCAGGTCATGGTTGGGTTGATCTGGAAAACTCGCTCAAGCAATCTTGTGACGTTTATTATTACGAACTTGCCCTCAAAGTCGGGATCGAAAAAATCTCGGCCATGGCAAGGCAGCTGGGTCTGGGTGTGCGTCACGATCTGCCCTTGTCATCCGTAGCGGCGGGCCTTGCACCTACCAAAGAGTGGAAAAAAGAAACGCGCGGTGCCGATTGGGTTATCGGCGATACAGTCAACGCCTCTATCGGGCAGGGGTTTACGCTTGCCTCGCCGCTGCAACTGGCCGTGATGACAGCGCGGATTGCGACCAATCGAATGGTCACTCCACGCCTGATCAAATCCATCGACGGGATCGAACAACCGTCCGGCGGTGGCGAACCCATGGGCATTAACGAAAACAACCTGCGCAAAATTCGCCAAGGCATGCATGTCGTGGTGAATGATCGCCGCGGGACGGGATATCGGTCGCGCATCATCGCCGAGGACATGCGCATGGCGGGCAAGACCGGTACAAGTCAGGTTCGCAACATCACGACCGCAGAACGCGCGCGTGGTGTCAGCCGCAACGAGGATCTGCCGTGGGAACGCCGGGATCACGCATTGTTCGTGGCCTTCGCGCCCTCGGACAAGCCGCGCTATGCGATATCGGTTCTGGTAGAACACGGCGGCGGCGGCTCGACCGCTGCAGCCCCCATTGCCCGCGACGTGATGCTTCAAGCCCTCTACGGAGGAGAGCCACCGCTTGATGCCTACCCCACGTCTGATCGGGATCGGATTTCGGCGCAGCAAGAACAACTCCGCGAGGTTCAGCCCCAAGCGACGATCAAAGGTAAAGATCAAGCATGAGTTATCTAGAATATAACGTCAAACACGTCCCGACAGGACTTAGAAAAATACTGCATTTGAACTGGCCCCTGATAATACTTCTGGCATCGGTAGCCGGGGTTGGTTTTCTTATGCTGTACTCGGTTGCGGGGGGCACCTTCACGCCTTGGGCAGAGCCCCAGATGAAACGTTTCGCCCTTGGTCTGGCCTTGATGGTTGCGGTGGGCATGGTGCCGATATGGATGTGGCGCAACCTTGCTGGCGTCGCCTATATCGGTACAGTTTTGTTGCTGCTGGGCGTTGAGTTTTTCGGCTCTGTCGGCATGGGGGCGCAGCGCTGGATCGAGCTGGGATCGTTCCGGCTGCAACCGTCCGAACTGATGAAGATCACATTGGTCATGATGCTTGCAGCCTATTATGACTGGCTTCCTGCGAAACGCACATCGCGCCCGATCTGGGTCCTTATCCCGATCATAATTGTGCTTGTCCCAACCTTTCTGGTTCTCAAACAGCCTGACCTTGGTACCGCGCTTTTGCTGTTGTTCGCGGGCGGCGGGCTGATCTTTCTGGCGGGGGTCCACTGGGCCTATTTTGCCGTTGTCATCACCGCTGGCGTTGGCTTGATCACGGCCGTGTTTCAGTCGCGCGGAACACCGTGGCAATTGCTGAAGGACTATCAGTTCCGCCGCATTGACACCTTCATCGACCCCAGCACCGATCCGCTGGGGGCGGGCTATCACATCACACAGTCCAAGATTGCGTTGGGCTCAGGCGGTTGGACGGGGCGCGGGTTCATGCAAGGAACCCAGTCGCGGCTGAACTTTCTGCCCGAAAAGCACACCGACTTTATCTTTACCACTTTAGCCGAAGAATTTGGCTTTGTCGGCGGGTTCTCGTTATTGGGTCTTTATGCGCTGATCATTGTCTTTTGCATTGCCGCCGCGCTGGTCAACAAGGATCGTTTTTCGTCTCTGCTGACCCTTGGCATTGCGCTCAACTTCTTTTTGTTCTTCGCGGTGAACATGTCGATGGTCATGGGGCTTGCCCCCGTCGTCGGCGTGCCGCTGCCGCTGGTCAGTTACGGCGGATCTGCGATGCTTGTTTTATTATTGGCCTTCGGGCTGGTACAATCTGCCCATGTCCATCGTCCAAGGTAGATCTGAATGACCCTGAATATCCTGTTTGCTGCCCGCCCCGAACGCTGGGCCATCTACGAGCCCCCGTTGCGCGCAGCACTGGACGCTGCTGGCATCAAGGCACATCTTGCCACCGAAATCGCCCCTGCCAAGGTTGACTACATCGTCTATGCACCCAACAGCCCGTTGCAGGATTTCACGCCCTATACCCGCGCCAAGGCGGTGCTGAACCTTTGGGCAGGTGTTGAACAGATCACCGGAAATACGACCCTGCGCATTCCCTTGGCGCGGATGGTCGATCCCGGCCTTACCAAGGGAATGGTCGAGTGGGTAACCGGGCATGTCATGCGCTATCATCTCGGCCTCGATACCGACATTTTGAACACCGGTACAGAATGGAAACCACGTACCCCGCCGCTTGCCCAAGAACGCAAGGTGACTGTTTTGGGAATGGGTGCATTGGGCTGTGCAGTTGCGCAAACGCTTGTGAGCCTTGGTTTTGACGTCGCAGGCTGGTCGCGCAGTCAAAAAGATATCCCCAGCGTTGCTTGTTTCCATGGCAACGAGGGGCTGAATCAGGCGCTTGGCCGCTCTGAAATTGCTGTGTTGTTGCTGCCAGACACACCCTCGACTGAAAACACGATCAATGCCAAAACACTCGCGGCGATGCCAGACGGTGCCTTTATCATCAACCCCGGACGCGGACCGTTGATTGAAGATGACGCCCTTCTGGCCGCATTGGATAGCGGAAAGATTGCCCACGCCACGTTGGACGTTTTCCGCACAGAACCCCTGCCCGCAACACATCCCTATTGGGCGCATCCCAAGGTGACCGTCACACCGCATATCGCAGCAGAAACACGGGCGACGACGGCATCGCAGGTAATCGTTGAAAATATCCGGCGCGGCGAAGCAGGCGAAGAATATCTGCACCTGGTTGACCGCGCTTTGGGGTATTGATCGTCAGATTTCCTTCAGGCGTTCGGCTTTACGGGGCAAAAGCCATCTTTTTCATTTTGCCCCGTAAACTCTCGCCGAAGGCATAAAAGTTCTTTTACCGCTACGCCGCTTTCAGACCGCGCCCTTTCAGCAATGCCTCTACCCCCGGTAAACGCCCCCGAAAGGCTTTATAAAGCTCTGCCGCGTCCTGACTGCCACCCGTTGACAGAATATGCGTCTCAAGCGCCTTCGCACGTTCAGGATCGAACGCACCGCCCGCTTCTTCAAACGCCTCGAACGCATCTGCGTCCATCACCTCTGACCACATGTAACTGTAGTATCCGCTGGAATAGCCATCGCCCGAAAACACATGCGCAAATTGTGGTGTCGCATGACGCATGGTGATCGCGGCAGGCATACCCAACTCTGCCAGTACCTCTGTCTGCCTTGCCATCGGATCAGCAGGCGCTTCACTGTCATGAAACTCCAGATCCACAAGTGCAGATGCGACGTATTCAACCGTGGAAAAGCCCATATCGAAGTTCGCAGCACCCAACACCTTGTCGAGCATCTCTTTAGGCATCGCCTCACCCGTTTTGGCATGGATGGCAAATTCACTCAGCACCTCGGGCACTTCCAGCCAGTGTTCATAAAGCTGGCTTGGCAACTCGACAAAGTCCCGCGCAACCGATGTACCGCTGACAGATTCGTAGGTCACATCCGACAACATCTGGTGCAACGCATGGCCAAATTCATGAAACAACGTCCGTGCGTCGTCGTAGGACAGCAAGGCAGGTGATCCCTTGGCAAAATTGCAAACATTGATCACAATCGGCGACTGCACGTCAGGAAACTTTGCCTGAGCGCGCATCGCAGAACACCACGCACCGGACCGCTTCGACCCGCGTGCGAAATAGTCGCCAATGAACACAGCCACATGCTTGCCGTCCCGCGTCACTTCCCACGCGCGACAGTCAGGGTGATAAAGCGGCACATCAAGGGGTGCGAATTCGAGAGAGAACAAACGGGTGGCGCAGCTAAAGGCCGCGTCAATCATCCGGTCCAGCTGGAAATACGGTTTCAACGCGGCCTCATCCAGGTCATGCTCGGCCATCCGCCGTTTTTCCGCGTAATAACGCCAGTCCCATGGCGCGAGGTCTCGATTCACACCGTCCTTGTGCATCATCTGCGTCAAAACAGCAGCGTCAGCTTCGGCCTGTGCCTTGGCCGGGGCCCAGACGTCCATCAACAGCTGGCGCACCGCATCAGGTGTCTTGGCCATTTCGGTTTCCAACTTGTAGGCCGCAAAGTTTTTGTATCCCAAAAGCTTGGCGCGTTCTTCCCGCAGGGCCAGCGTTTCGGCGGCGATGGCGCGGTTATCCGTCTCGCCCTCATTGGCACCGCGCGCTTGCCAGGCAATGAACGCTTTTTCACGCAGATCGCGGCGCGGCGAGAATTGCAGGAACGGCACGATCAACGACCGCGACAACGTGATCACGGGACCGCCTGCCTCTTTTTCCTCGCCTGCACTGCGTGCAGCGTCAACGACGAAATCGGGCAGGCCTTCCAGATCAGCCTCTTCCAGCTTCATGAACCAGGCGCGTTCATCCGCCAACAAGTTCTGGGTGAACTGCGTGCCAAGTACAGCCAGCCTGCCCTTGATCTCTTTCATGCGGGCATCGTCTACACCTTCCAGCGCCGCGCCCGAGCGGACAAAGCCGCGATGCGTCAACATCAGTACGCGCGCCTGTTCGTCGGTCAAATCAAAGCTGTCGCGCTTTTCCCAAACCTCGGCCACGCGGGCGAACAGGGTTTTGTTGCTGGAAATCTCTGAAAAATGTGCCGCAAGCTGGGGCGAAAACTTGCGCTGAAGGTCTTCGCGCGCGGGATTGCTATCGGCCCCTGCGACGGTAAAGAACACGCCCAACACCCGGTCCAACTGGCTGCCTGCTTCCTCCAGCGCCTCAATGGTGTTGGCAAAGGTTGGTGCCACATCGCAAGACGCGATGGCGTCAATCTCAATGCGGTGGGTGGTCAGCGCCTCTTCCAAAGCGGGTTCAAAATCATCATCGGAAATCTTGTCAAACGGGGCCAGCTCAAACGGCGTATCCCAGTCTTGGATCAGAGGGTTAGTCATCATGTTCTCCTTTGTCCTTAAAGGTAAGGACAGCTACAAAAGGTTGCAATCGCATGCGCAAAAACTCACGCAGCCCTCACGCAAGTTTCAAAAGCTTGTCATTCATTCCGCATCGGAGGGCGTTCCGCAAATCGGGCAATCAGCCCGTTTGCTCACGCCAATTACCCGGTTCTCGCCGTAAAGCGCGTCGTATATGAACATCTGACCACGCAGCGGCGCCCCTGCACCGGTGATCAGCTTGATCGCTTCACTTGCCATCATTGCACCGATGACCCCGGGCAAAGGACCAATCACGCCAGCCTCGGCACAAGAAGGGGCCAGGTGCGCGGCGGGGGCCTGCGGGAAAATACACTGGTAGCAAGGCGCATCTTTTGCGGGATCGAAAATGCTCAACTGACCTTCCCATTGGCTCAGTGCGCCGGATATCAGTGGAATACCAGCCGCGACGCACGCGCGGTTCACCAGATAGCGTGTTTCGAAATTGTCCGTCCCATCCAGCACCAGATCATAATCCCGGATCAGGCTTTCAGCCGTGTCCGCATCCAAGCGACGGTGATAGGGGCGTACCGTGACAAAAGGGTTTTGCGCCTCCATCTCGGCCTGAGCGGAAAACACCTTGGGCATCCCTATGCTTTTGTCCTTGTGAATGACCTGTCGCTGCAGGTTGGCGTTTTCCACCGTATCATCGTCAATCACACCGATTGTCCCGACACCGGCTGCCGCCAGATATTGCAACACAGGTGCCCCAAGCCCGCCGGCCCCCACCACAAGGACTTTCGCATTCTTAAGCGCCTTTTGCCCCGCACCGCCCACTTCACGAAGCACGATGTGGCGCGCGTATCGCTTTAGTTCACTGTCAGAGAACGTGCCAGACGCGGGGGGCGTTTGCGGCACAGGCTCGGCACGGCTGCGCAGGCTGTTCAGCATCCAGCGATAGACAAGAATAACCAGAATGAAACCCGTCAGCAAAAGCCACGGCGCGGCACTACCGCCAGTGGCAATTCGCAGCGGATTTTCCTGAGGCAACAAAATATTGAGGCCGATCACCGCCCCAAGCAGGGCCCCCAACAACTTCAGCCGCGTCTCGCGCGGCTGGCCCATGGCAATACCAACACCACAAATCACGGCCGCAAGGATAACAACAAGCAACATAGGCCCCCGAATTCATCTGGCCTTTTGCCAGCTACTTGACGGAAACCTAAGCTTTTTTCCGCCGACACCAACCCAAAAGGTGTTTTGTCACGTCATCCCAGTCGATCCGAAGCCCCCTTTGCCCCGTATAGTGGCAGACAATTCAGATACTTCGACAGTTACATAGCGCACAACGTCAGCGATCACAGCCTGCGCAATACGTTCGCCATGCTGAATGGTGAAAGGCACGGTGCCGATATAATAAAGGCCAACCATCACGACACCGCGGTAGTCTTCGTCGATCGTGCCGGGTGCGTTCGGGATCAAGAACCCATGTTTCAGCGCCAACCCCGATCGCGGCCTGATCTGCATCTCGGTCCCCTGAGGCAGTTCCACTTGAAACCCGGTCGAGATCAGCTTGATATCACCCTGTTCAAACACCAACGGGCCGTCGGGTAAGAACGCCCGCAAGTCCATGCCTGCTGCCCCCGCCGTTGCGTAGGCTGGAAGAGGCAAATCCACATTGCCATCCACGCGTTTAAATTTGATCTCGGCCATATTACTCCCTCAAAAGCAGGCATGCCGCCCTCTGCTTCCAATTGGTTTTAAATCCTCGCCGAAGGCATTCTTTTAGCTAGGCAAGCGCCTTGGCAATTCGAGCTGCAAGTTGGTGCGCCACCTGATCCTTGCCCATGCGCGGCCAGCTTTCGATGCCATCATCACTGATTAAAATCACCGAATTCTCAGATCCGCCCATGATACCCGTTGCAGGGGACACATCGTTTGCGACAATCCAGTCGCAGCCTTTTCGCAGGCGTTTGGCCGTGGCGTTTTCAACCACATCATTGGTTTCGGCGGCAAAGCCGATGACCAGTTTCGGCCGCCCCTCTTTCATCTGGGACACTGTCTTGAGGATATCCGGGTTTTCTGCAAATTCCAGCGTCGGCAAGCCATCTTTGGATTTTTTCAGCTTTCGGTCGCTGGCGCTGGTAACCCGCCAATCAGCAACCGCAGCCGCAAACACGCCCGCATCAACAGGCAATGCTGCGTTTACGGCATCGTGCATTTGCAGGGCGGTTTGCACCTTGATGACCTGCACACCATCTGGCGGGGCGACATCGGCGGGACCGGTGATGAACACAACCTCTCCCCCCAACGACGCCAAAGCACGACCAATCGCTGTGCCTTGCGCACCGGACGACCGGTTTGCAATGTAGCGGACCGGATCAATCGGCTCGTGCGTCGGGCCGGATGTCACCAGAATGCGCCTGCCCTTAAGGGGGCCGTCGGCCAAATGCACTTCAATCGCGGCGACAATTTCCAAGGGTTCTGACATCCTGCCGGGGCCGAATTCACCGCAGGCCATGCCACCCTCGTTGGGGCCAACGACAGCAATGCCATCAGCGCGCAGGGTCGCAAGATTGCGTTGTGTCGCCGCATGTTCCCACATGCGCACGTTCATTGCAGGGACGATCATTACGGGCGTATCCGTCGCCAACAAAAGCGTCGAGGCCAAATCATTTGCCAGCCCCCCCGCCATTTTTGCCATCAGATCAGCCGTTGCCGGGGCCACGACAACCAGATCCGCTACACGGCTTAGCTGGATATGACCCATTTCGGCCTCGTCACCCAAATCGAACAAATCACGATAAAGCTTCTGCCCAGCCAAAGCAGACACGGAAAGGGGGGTCACGAACTCTTCGCCTGCGCGGGTCAAAACGGGTGTCACAGTCGCGCCACGTTCGGCCAGACGACGGATCAGATCAAGCGACTTGAAGGCCGCAATACCGCCCCCGATGATCAGCAGAATGTGTTTTCCAGCCAGCATGTTCGGCCCTCTTTTGCGCAGTCAAGACAGACCATAGGGCGCATGGGCCCGTTCTGCCAGCCCCATCACTGCGTGCGAAACGCAAGGCAGGGGTCTTTGCGCTGCACCAGCGGGGACATCACCACAAGATCGAAACGGCCCGTCGGGGCTTGGTCGTCTTCACCTTGACCGACAGAGACGACTTTTACATCGGGGCGCGCCCGCGCAAGGGTCGCAGGCATTCCCCAATCGGTTCGCGCATGGCCATTTCCGGTGATGACCACAACAGGCCCGCCTGTCTCGTCCAGCGCCTGAAGGGCTACTTGCGCCAATCGTGCGTCCCTTAATCGTTGAACATCAACCATTGCAGGCAACAAGTTTGCAGGCAGGGCGTCGCAATGGGCTGTCATTTGCAACGCCTCGCGGGCGGCTTGCTGGTCTGGGTCCAGATCATCCAACACACCAAAAGTTTCAGCATCTTGGCCAAAGGCTGCGGCCAGCCCGCTTTGCATCGCTTGCCGGGCAGCGTCTCTGGGAACGGCCGCACCGTAGACCCGTGCCGTTCGAGATGCCTTGAAGATCGGATAGTACATTGCAAAATCGGGCCAACCCGAGGCGTTCCAACCGAGTATTTCTTCTAAAGACCCCGCGTCATCGATCAGGCTTGGCACCGCCAAAGCGGCCTGATTTGCGGTCAGCATCTCGTAAACGACGGCTGTTGGTGCAAGTCGGGCGGCGATTTCCGCCTGAAAGCTGTGATGTGCAGGATTATCGTGACTTTCGCCCAAAACGATAATTTGCGCAGCCGAAAGCTGCGCAAATTGCGTATCGTCCAAGGTCGCGGCTGTAGCTTTTGAATGGACGCCAGCCGCGACCAACAAGGCCAATACAAATTGGATCACATCAAGAAGTGGTGCACTTCGGCTGATTGCGTCTCAAGCGTTTTACGCATTTTGCCAAAGGCTGCTGCCTCTAACTGACGTACACGCTCCTTTGAGAGCTTCAACTCTTCGCCCAAGCTTTCCAGCGTGCGGGGCTGATCGCGCAGTTTGCGCTCACGTACAATGAACTGCTCACGATCACTAAGAGCGTGCATCGCACCCAAAAGCCAATTGCGAAGGGTCGTAATATCGTGGCTTTCCTCGACCTTTTCCGCGGCTTGCGCGCTGTCATCGACCAGCGCATCTATCCACTCGCGGCCTTCGTCCTCGGCGGACTGGGTCGCGTTAAGCGAGTAGTCAGAGCCGGAAAGCCGCCCCTCCATCATCTCGACGTCGTGCATCGGTACACCAATCTCGGTCGAGATCATTTGCCGCAGCTGGTGCTTGTCCAACGTCTCGCCTGCAACCTGCGCTTCGCGCTCAAGCCGCGCTTGGACGCGGCGCATGTTGAAAAACAAGGATTTCTGCGAAGACGTCGACCCTGTGCGCACCATCGACCAATTGCGCATCACGTGATCCTGAATGCTGGCTTTGATCCACCACACCGCATAAGTCGAAAACCGCACGCCGCGGTCTGGGTCGAATTTGTCAGCGGCTTTCATCAAACCCAAGCTTGCTTCCTGAATCAAGTCGTTCATCGGTGCGCCGTACCGCTTGAATTTGCTTGCCATGGAAATTGCGAGCCGCATGTAAGCTGTGATCAAACGATGAAGCGCTTCTTCATCTCTTTGGTCACGCCAAGCATAGGCTAGCTTAAGCTCAGTTTCCGCATCCAAAAGCTCTGCCTTCATTGCGGTTCGGGTTAAGGAAAATTCACGCGCTTGAGTTAGTGCCATGGTAATCACCCCTGATGAACAAAATATGCTTTTTGTTTTAACAACGCGAACAGGGCGGATTTGGTTCAATTATTTTTCAGAAAAACGCATATTTTTTCAAGGTTTTTTAGGCCTGTAGGCAGCCGAACGAAAATTCTGTTTAAAATCAAAAAGTTTCCAACATCATTCGCTTTGGTATGTTATTGTATACATAATCCTTTGACATCAAATCAGATGCACTAGGTAGTTGTTCCCGCATCCGCCCGAACGCAAAATCAAAGGACAGGTTTAATGACAACTTGGCACTGGGTCCGACACGGCCCCACCCACGAGCAAAGCCTCGTTGGCTGGCGTGATGTACCCGCGGATTTGTCAGACAAGGCGCAAATCGCGCGGCTGAATGCCCATCTGCCTGATGGCGCGCTTCTCGTCTCCTCCGATTTGATCCGAGCGATTGCGACAGCCGACGTTCTGGCGCATCCCAAACGTGAACGCTTGCCCCACCAGTCCCATTTTCGAGAGCTGGATTTCGGTCTCTGGGATGGAATGCTTGCCCGCGATGTCTCGCGTCAGCATCCCGAATTAAGCCAGGCCTATTGGACAACCCCCGGCGATGTCGCCCCTCCGGAGGGGGAAAGCTGGAACGCCGCGTCACGGCGGATCAATGCAGCGGTAGACAGGTTGAATGCCACCTACCCTAAGGCAGACATAATTGCCGTGGCCCATTTCGGCGTGATCCTGACGCAGGTTCAACGCGCGCTGAACGTAAGCGCGAAAGATGCGATGGCCCACAAGATCGACAACCTATCTGCAACACAGATCAGCGCGACAGATGCCGAATGGAAGGTCATTCGGATCAATCACCGCCCATGAACAACCGGACCAAATAATAAGGTTTGCATGGGTTTGGTCTCCTCCGCTAAGACTATGCGATGACATATGATCTTTATATCGGTGACAGAACGTTTTCCAGCTGGTCGCTCCGCGGCTGGTTGATGCTCGAGAAGTTCAGCTTGCCTTACCGCAGCCATATGGTCGGCCTTTATGGCGGCACCATGGCTCAAGATATGGCGCATTTGGCCCCGGCCACATTGGTGCCCGCCCTTAAAACGCCAGAAGGATATGTGATTGGCGAGACCCTTGCCATGGCAGAGACCCTGGCAGAGCGTCATCCGGACAAGACGATGTGGCCCGCTGATCCTGCTGCGCGTGCCCGTGCAAGGTGGCTGTGCGCTGCGATGACGGCAGGGTTTTCGGCCCTGCGCGGGGAATGTCCCATGCAGCTTGAGCATGTGAACGAAGCCATCCCGGTGTCGGATACTTTGGCAAAGGATCTGTCGCGTCTTGAGCAGCTTTGGGAGTATGCAAAGGGCGCAAGCGACGGCAAAGGACCGTGGCTGTTTGGCAGCTATAGCTTGGCCGATGTCTTTTACGCGCCCGTCTGTGCGCGGATCATCGGCTATGATCTGCCTGTCTCGAAAAGCGCGCGTGACTACTGCGATACAACGATCGCAGACCCCGCGTTCAAAAGCTGGCGCGCTGAGGGGCAAAAGATCACTTACGATCCGTTCCCTTATGACATGGGGTGCACCACGCGGCCCTGGCCCGAGGCGTAGACACGCAACATTTGCGCTGTCAAAAGATGCAGCAAACCCTCTTTTACGTTAACGCTTATTAAACGCTGCCTACCTACGCATTAACCATCCAAGTCAACAAAAGGCTCAATATGGTTTCGCGCGCGTACACAGTAGCGTTTCAAGGGGTAGAGGCGCGCATCGTCGAGGTGCAGTGTGCCGTCGCAGCCGGATTGCCTGCATTTTCGATTGTCGGGCTTCCTGACAAGGCCGTGTCCGAGGCGCGCGACCGCGTGCGTGCCGCTTTGTCGTCGATGGCGATTGCGCTGCCCAGCAAGCGCATCACGATCAACCTCAGTCCCGCCGATCTACCAAAAGAAGGCAGCCATTTCGATCTGCCGATTGCCCTTGCCTTGCTGGCAGCCATCGACATCCTGCCAAACGATGTCATCCAGTCGGTGGTGGCCTTGGGCGAGCTGTCTCTTGATGGCACGTTGATCCCGGTGATCGGGGCGTTGCCCGCCGCGATGGCTGCTGCAGAACATAACCGCAGCCTTCTTTGCCCAGAAGCCTCGGGCGCTGAAGCAGCTTGGGTTGGCAATACCCAAGTTATCGCCGCAAGCTCTCTCGGGGCTGTGGTGCGCCATTACACGGGTCAGGTGCCCATCAGCCCCGCTGATCCCGGCGAAGTCACAGCGCCCCACCAGACCAAGGATTTGCGAGACGTCAAAGGCCAAGAACGCGCCAAACGTGCGCTGGAAATCGCGGCTGCCGGTCGGCATCACCTGATGTTTGTCGGCACTCCGGGGTCGGGTAAATCCATGTTGGCAGCCCGTCTGCCATCGATCCTGCCCCCGCTTACGCCCCGCGAGGCGCTTAGCACCTCGATGATCCATTCGCTTGCGGGTTTACTGGTCGAAGGGGGCATATCGCGCGCACGTCCGTTTCGCGAACCGCATCACACGGCGTCGATGGCCGCGATCATTGGCGGGGGGCGGCAGGCCAAACCGGGCGAGGTTAGCCTTGCGCATAATGGCGTGCTTTTCATGGATGAATTCCCCGAATTCCCGCGCATGGTGCTGGAAACCTTGCGCCAGCCGGTCGAGACGGGCGAGGTGATGATCGCACGCGCAAATGCACATGTGAAATACCCCTGCAAGTTCATGTTGGTTGCCGCCGCCAACCCCTGCAAATGTGGCCATCTGAGCGATCCTGCCCGCGCGTGTAGCCGTGCGCCCGCATGCGGCGAAGATTACATGAGCCGCATATCGGGCCCTTTGATGGACAGATTTGATCTGCGCGTCGATGTGCCGCCGGTTGCGTTCACCGATCTGGATTTGCCCGGCAGCATCGAAGGGTCTGCCGACGTGGCGGCGCGTGTGGCCAAAGCCCGTCAGACGCAGGAACAACGGTTTGCCGATCATTCGGGCGCGCATCTGAACGCCGATGCCGAGGGTGACTTGCTAGAACAGATTGCGACGCCAGACCCCGAAGCGCGTGCGCTTTTGTTGCGGGCCGCCGAGCGGTTTCATCTGTCAGCGCGGGGATACCACCGCGTTCTGCGGGTCGCGCGCACGATTGCCGATCTTGATCACGCGGACGTGGTCCAGAAACACCACCTGGCCGAGGCGCTTAGCTTTCGGATTCCGGCTGGGGCAGCGCTTTGATCCAACCCGCCAGAGTGTCCAGCGTTTGACGCGCCTCGGGCAGCAGATTGTGAAAAAGGGGCCAGACATGGGGCAGGTCGTGCGCCTCGTGAAAGGCAACAGGCACGCCGCAATCCTTGACCTTTTTCTGCAAAGCACGTGCATCATCGCGCAGGATTTCAGTGTCGCCCACGCAAAGCCATACTGGTGGGGCGCCGCTGAAATCGGTGTGCAAGACGTTCAGCCTTGGGTCGGCGCGGTCAGCATCCGCCACATACATATCCACTGCTTCACCTGCACGGTCCGCCGACAGAACAACATCTTTGTCCGCATTTTGCGAAAAGCTTGCCCCTTGCAGCGTCAGATCGACAAAGGGCGAAAATCCAAACGCTCCACGCGGTAGCGGCATGCCCCTAGCAAGGAGCCGAGACAGCAGACTAAAGGTCAACCCACCGCCTGCACTGTCACCTCCGATGACGATATTTGTAGGCGCGACACCGGAAGCAACCAAAGCCAGATACGATTTTTCCACATCATCATTTGCCGCAGGAAACGGAAACTCAGGGGCCAGCCTGTAGCGCGGCATCATGACACGCGCGCCGACGCGCTTTGCAAGTTGGCCCAGCATCGCGCAATGGGTTTCAGGACTGCCAAAAACAAAGCCGCCGCCGTGAATATAAAAGATCACCAGTTCGGATGATATGTATTTGGGGGTGACGATCAAAACACCGCTTCCCCCCGGCAAGCTGTCTTTCTTGATCGTTGTACCGCGCGGGGCGTGGAAAAAATACTTGGCACTTCGTGCGAAATTGCGGCGCAGATCCTTTGGTGTCTTGGCCCGGCGCATTCGCGGCTTTTCGACCAGCCGCAAATAGGTGTTCAACATGCGCCGGATCAGGCTCATGCGCGGCGCGCCTCGATCGCCTCCCAGATTTTGGCGGCGATGTTGGTGCCATCAAAACGCTCAAGCTCTTGAATGCCGGTGGGCGAGGTCACGTTGATCTCGGTCAGATAATCGCCAATCACATCGATACCGACAAAAACCTGTCCCTTTTCCTTAAGCAAAGGGCCAATGGCCGCGCAAATCTCGAGGTCGCGGTCGGTGAGACCGATTTTTTCAGGTCGCCCGCCCACATGCATGTTGGAACGGGTTTCGCCTTCGGCCGGGACGCGGTTGATTGCGCCGACGGCCTCGCCGTCAACAAGGATCACGCGCTTGTCACCTTTGGAGACGGCTGGCAAAAACTTTTGCACGATCAAGGGTTCACGCGAAAACCCGGTGAAAAGTTCGTACAACGATCCAAGGTTGCGGTCGTTTTCGTCAAGCCTGAACACCCCTGCCCCACCATTGCCGTAAAGCGGCTTGAGAATAACGTCGCCGTGCTTGGCCTTGAACGCTTTGATCGTTTCAAGGTCGCGGGCGATGGTTGTCGGCGGGATCAGGTCAGGGAAATCCAGACACATCAGCTTTTCAGGATAGTTACGCACCCAAAACGGGTCATTCACCACCAGCGTAGTTTTCTTGATCCGGTCCAGAAGATGCGTCGAGGTGATATAGTGCATGTCAAACGGCGGGTCCTGCCGCAGCCATACGACGTCAAATTCTGACAGGTCCACTTCGCGTAGCGGGCCCAATGTGGCATGATCGCCCTGAACGCGCTGGACGGTCAGATCGTGGCCACGCGCCGTGATCCGCCCCTCCTGATAGGCCAGATGGTCCGGCGTATAATAGAAAAGAGAGTGCCCGCGCGCCTGTGCTTCTTCAGCGATGCGAAAGCTGCTGTCTGCGTTGATGTTCACGTCCCCGATAGGGTCCATTTGAAAGGCAATCTTCATCCGATGTCTCCGTCCTGTTCATCTTTAGATGACGCAGCACGGCGCGGGGTGCAATGGGTCAACCGTGACCAAAGGCGTTTTCCAAGATATGCAGCGCGCCGATCTGGTTCACCAAGGCGACATCAAAACGCGTGTTCGTGAGCGCTCCGTCAGGCTGCGTGCCCAAATACTCTTCCGCTGTTCCATAGATACGCGCAATCTGATGCGGGGTCAGCTGTGCTGCGGCGCTATCAAAGCTTTGGCTTTTCTTGACCTCGACAAAAACCAATCCGTCAGCATTGCGCATCACCAGATCGATTTCACCACGCTTTCCCCGCCACCTTTCACACGCAAGCGCATATCCGCGCCGCTGGTAATCTTGTGCAACGGCCAGTTCAGCGGCGCGGCCTGCATGATAGCTGACTGAGCCCTGGATCTGTTTTGCCGCACCCATTGCTACCCGTTTCCTTTGCCCTGTTCCAACGCGGCCTGATACACCTGCCTGCGTGGCAGGTTATGTGCCTGAGCAACCACATCGACCGCATCACGCATCGACATCGTTTCCAAAGCGGACGCAAGATCAGAGGTTAGATCAGTTTCACTAACCGACGGTAAACGACCCCGGTCAATCAAAACGACGATTTCGCCTTTGGGGGTTTTGTCTGCGTAATGATCCTGCAATTCGGCCAGCGTGCCGCGCTGGATTTCTTCGAATTTTTTGGTCAGTTCACGGCAGACGGCAGCGGGGCGTTCGGGGCCAAGGGCATTGGCCGCATCCCCCAGCATCGCGCCGATCCGCTTGGGCGATTCGTAAAAAACCAGCGTGCCCTGAACGTCTTTAAGCTTTTGCAGTGCCGTCAGCCGGGCTGATTTCGCGTTTGGCAAGAAGCCCGCAAAGAAAAACGCATCTGTTGGCAACCCGCCCAAGGCAAGTGCCGTCAGCACCGCAGACGGCCCAGGCGCACAGGTCATCATCAACCCGGCCTGTGACACCGCGCGTGATAATTCAAAACCCGGATCGGCGATAAGCGGCATGCCCGCTTCGGACGCGTAGGCGACAGATTGCCCATTGCGAATAGCCGCCAACAGCTTGTCCTGAACGTTTGTACCCGAATGGTCATGCAACGCAAAAACATGGCGCCCTTCCAACGGGACGCCGTGAATATCCATTAGCCTGCGCAGGCTTCGAGTGTCTTCAGCTGCCAGAACATCAGCAGAGGCCAGAACGTCCAATGCCCGCAATGTTATGTCGCGGGCAGTTCCAATCGGGACGCCAACAAAGTAAAGCCCCGCCGACAGGGGCACCTTTTGATAATTCAAGCTGGACCCGCCTTTCGCACCGTCTATGATCGGTGCATCTGTTATTGAGGCTCTTGCTGCCGATTTGCCACTTATGGAGTGACACAACTATGTTCGCCGTTTTCGACACCCTTCGCAAGCCACTGCGGCTTTTGATCCTGCCATTCGTCGCGTTTGCCTTGGCTGCATGCGAGCCGGGGATGATGACCAATATGGGTGGCGGCGCCGGCCCAAAGGTTGACGCGACCAAGCCAGTACCCGTTGCCTTGCTTATTCCACGCGGCGGATCTGCCAGCGACAACCTTCTTGCGCAAGAGCTTGAAAATGCCGCGCGGCTGGCCATTCGTGACCTTGCTGGCGTTCAGATTGACCTGCGGGTTTATGGAACTGGCGGAAATGCGGCATTGGCCGGAACCGCTGCGGCCCAAGCCGTCACGGACGGGGCGCAAATTATTGTCGGCCCCCTTTATGGCGAAGCCGCGAATGCTGCTGGGAACGCAGTTGCAG
The DNA here is from genome assembly GCA_024636495.1 of Roseobacter sp. Lineage (GTDB taxonomy): Bacteria > Pseudomonadota > Alphaproteobacteria > Rhodobacterales > Rhodobacteraceae > Sulfitobacter. Next base: position 23,193 of record JAGXGZ010000050.1, read on the forward strand.
GTCAGGGCATCAATGTGCTCTCGTTCTCGAACAATCCAAGCATCGCGGGCGGCAACGTGTTTGTGCTGGGACAGGGGTTTGGCGATACATCAAATCGGTTGGTGCGCTATGCTAAAGCGACCGGCAAAGACAAGATCCTTATTCTGCACGGCAACGACTTAGCAGGCCAGTTGGGCCGTGACGCGATCTTGAACGCGATTGCCGCCAATGGGGCGACATCTGCCGGGGCGGTAGACTATGCCCTTAGCCAAGAATCCGTCATCGCCGCTGTTCCACGGGTAAAGGCGGCAGCAGACGCCAACGGCGCGAATGCGATCTTTTTGACAACATCGTCGGCCAGCGCATTGCCCTTGTTTGCGCAGTTGCTGCCAGAAGCAGGTTTGTCGGTTGGCACAACGCAATATATTGGCCTGACACGCTGGGATATCCCACCTCAGACACTGGCACTGCCTGGCGTTCAGGGGGGGTGGTTCGCCTTGCCTGATCCGTCTGCATCGGCTGCATTCTCGCAACGCTATGCGGCCGCCTATGGCAGTAAGCCCAATCCAATTGCAGGGTTGGCCTTTGATGGCATTGCAGCGATTGGTGCTTTGGTCAAAACTGGCAATTCAAATGCGCTGTCAGCAGCCCGGCTGACGCAAGGTGCAGGGTTCCGTGGTTCCAGCGGTGTATTCCGCCTGAAATCAGACGGAACGACAGAGCATGGTCTGGCAATTGCAACGATCCGAAACCAATCGGTCGTGATTATTGACCCAGCACCCCAAGGCTTCGGCGGTGCAGGCTTCTAAAGGAAACTGAGTGGTAAAGCCCCTAGTTGCGCAAGCAGAAACAGGTGAAGCAACCGCGCTTCACCTGATCAGCGCCCCCGAGCTGATCTTTGATGAAGATGCCATTGCTCAAGCCCTGACGATCGCGTTTGAAGGTGCCACCGACAGCGGTCAGGTTCGCGCGGCGGCCGTGAGCATTCTGGGAGACGCGCAAAAAGCGGGGCGCGCGGAAATCGCACGCGCATTTGCTGCGAACCCTTTTGATGCGCGGGCCATGACATCTGCCTATTGCTTTTTGACCGATCAACTGGTGCGCAGCACGCTTCAGATCGCGGCACAACGCCTGCATCCAAAACCAAATCCCACTTCCGGCGAACGGCTGGCCGTGATTGGCGTGGGCGGCTATGGCCGGGGCGAAATGGCCCCGTTCTCTGACGTCGATCTGCTGTTTTTGATGCCCTACAAGGCCACAGCATGGACTGAGAGCGTGATCGAATCCATGCTTTACATGTTGTGGGATCTCAAGCTGAAGGTCGGCCATTCGACCCGCACAATCCGCGATTGCGTGCGCCTTGGGGCCGAAGATTTTACCATCCAGACAGCCTTGCTGGAACATCGCTTTATCGCCGGTGATCCAGGGCTGGCAGCCGAATTGGACAAGACCCTGAAAGCCGACCTTTTCGCTGGGGCTGGCCGCAGCTTTATCGAGGCAAAACTACAAGAGCGGACCCTGCGGCATCGCAAGCAGGGCCTGCGCTATCAGGTTGAACCCAACGTGAAAGAGGCCAAGGGCGGATTGCGCGACCTACAGTCGCTTTTCTGGATCGCCAAGCATATCTATAATGTTGAAAACGCCGCTGATCTGGTCGGCCTTGGCGTGTTTCTGGAAGAAGAGTTCAAGACCTTCGTCGCCGCCGAGAACTTTCTTTGGGCGGTGCGCGGTCATCTGCATTTGCTGTCGGGTCGCCCCACAGAACAGTTGACATTCGACATGCAGGTCGCTGTGGCCGAGGCTATGGGATACACCGACACCGGTGGCAGGCGGGGTGTAGAAGTATTCATGCAGGCCTATTTCCGCCACGCGACCGAAGTTGGCGAACTGACCCGGATTTTCCTGACCAAGCTGGAAACGATCCACGTCAAAGCTGAGCCGTTGCTGGAGCGTATTTTCCGGCGCCGCCCAAAGATGCGCGACGGCTACGAGGTCATCGTGGGACGTCTGGCGATCGTTGATGACAAGGCCTTCATTGCCGACAAGCTGAACCTTTTGCGCATTTTCGAGGAAGCTTTGCGCACCGGAATGTTGATCCATCCCGATGCGATGCGACTGGTAAAGCGGAACCTGCGCCTGATTGACGACGACATGCGCAACAACGCAGAGGCGCAGCGGATTTTCATTGATCTGATGTTAAAGCACGGCAATCCCGAACGTGGTTTGCGCCGCATGAACGAGCTTGGCGTTTTGTCTGCCTTCATCCCCGAGTTCGAAAATATCGTCGCGATGATGCAGTTCAACATGTACCACAGCTATACCGTGGACGAACACATCATCCAATGCATCACCAACCTGGCCCTGATCGAAAAGGGCGAGCTTGAAGAAGATTTGCCGGTTGCGTCAAACATTCTCAAGCGGGGGGTCAACCGACGCGTTATCTATGTGGCGCTGTTGTTGCATGACATTGCCAAAGGGCGGCCCGAAGACCACTCGATTCTCGGCGCACAGATGGCCCGAAAGATCGCTCCGCGACTGGGGCTCAACAAGGCAGAGGTCGACACGGTAGAGTGGCTGGTACGCTATCATCTGCTGATGTCCGACATGGCCCAGAAACGTGACATTGCGGATCCGCGAACCGTTCGCGATTTCGCCAAGGCCGTCCAAACCGTCAAGCGGCTGGACCTGCTTTGCGTGCTGACCGTTTGCGACATTCGTGGCGTTGGCCCGAACACGTGGAACAACTGGAAAGCCGTTTTGATCCGCGGTCTGTACCGCCAGACGAAACGCGCATTAGAAACCGGGCTGGAAGATCTGAACCGCGAAAACCGAGGCGCAGAGGCCAAAAAGACCCTGCGTGCCGCCCTTGCTGATTGGCCCCGCAAAGACTTGCAAGCCGAGACAGCCCGCCATTATCCGCCCTACTGGCAGGGCTTGCACGTCACGGCACATGTTGTCTTTGCAAGACTCTTGCGCGACATTAAAGAGGGGGAAATCTGCATTGATCTTCATCCCGACGAAGACCGCGACGCGACGCGCGCCTGCTTTGTCATGGCCGACCATCCCGGTATCTTCTCGCGTCTTGCCGGTGCCTTGGCGCTGGTCGGTGCCAATGTCGTCGATGCGCGCAGCTATACGACCAAAGACGGCTATGTCACCGATGCGTTCTGGATTCAGGATGCCGAAGGCAACCCCTATGACGCCGCCCGCTTGCCCCGTTTACGGCAGATGATTTCGAAAACACTCAAGGGGGAAATCCGCGCCCGTGAAGAGCTGAAAACCCGCGACAAGGTCAAAAAACGCGAGAAGGCCTTTAGGGTTCCGACCCACATCACCTTTGATAACGAGGGCTCCGAGATCTACACGATCATCGAGGTCGACACCCGTGATCGCCCCGGCTTGCTGTATGATCTGGCGCGCAGCTTGGCAGAATCCAACGTGTACATTGCCAACGCCGTCATCGCGACCTACGGCGAACAGGTCGTCGATACGTTCTATGTAAAGGACATGTTCGGCCTGAAATATTACAGCGAAAGCAAGCAAAAGACGCTGGAAAAGCGTTTGCGTCTGGCCATTGCCGAAGGGGTAGAGCGAGCTCAGAATTAGACCTTTTACGCTTTGGGGAATAGCAAAGGCTTGGACGCCCTGTTTGACGCTTGTCCCCAGTGGCTCAAGTACGCGAGCAGGTACATGAGCCGGAATATGTTCAACATATGCTGGAAAAAACCGTGTTGGTCCGCTTTGAGCCCGCCGGACAAACCTGCCATGGCAAAATGGGCATTCAATTGAAAGTCCACATGCTGCTGAAACTTACGCTTGTACCAGCCGCCGCGCCAAGAAATCACGAACGTTGCCATATTTCATGCCCCATAACGCAGGCAGCCCCATCCCTAATACGTTGCGCTTAGAGGGTCCCAAAAGCCCCAACGCAATCAGGCAGAACAAGAACATAAACGCTACACAGAAACCCACGGCATTCGACATTTCGACTATTGGCAGCAGATTCAACCAGAGATTTCCCACGCCATAAATGAACAATGACTGCGATCCAATCTGTGCAAGAACGTGCTGTGGTAGCTCAAAAAACCGAAAGCGCTTTGCCACAAGAAGGCAGGCTGAAATAACAATAAACCCGAGTATGCCGACAGCATAATACCCGGGATGGTTGGTCCAACGGTTTGCAAGAAATCTACGGCCAGATTCCATCACGCCGTGCGAAAGTTCTGATCCGCAGATCACAATCGCTAGGAGAGCCATCAACACGACCAAAAGATAACTGCGCCGACCGTTCAATGCTTCTCCCAACGCGATGCCGAATCCAAGAAAAGTCATCGCCGGAAGAAGTGCTGGGCCATACCCAGTCCCCACGCCCAGAAGGTAATTCATTAGTTGAGGTGGATCAGGAAAGGCAACGACGAAAACTGGCTGTAGTAGCCATCCCAAAAGTGCAATTGCAACAACTGGTAGTGAGCCATATCGCGCAATAAGAGGCAGCATGGCGATCAATATCGCAAAGAGTGCGGCATATATCAAAAGGATTTCGTTAAACCGACCTAGCCCCAACCCCAGAACGGCGCGCCATGCCGTATCGAAGTCTAGATTGCCCGATGCAAGCGCAGCTAAGGACAGTAGGGCAGCGAGTGCCCAACAAGTGATCAGTCGGGATGCCATGCGTTCTCTTACCGACCGCATGGTTCGCCCAGCTCGCAACTTCGACAGGTAAGCAATTTCGATCATTGCACCAAAGAGGATTATGAAACCGGGCGTCGAAAGGCGTGTCAACGGGACAAGAACATGCACATGCACATCGGTTACGAACTGAACCTTGACGTGATCAAGCATCGCCAAAATGACAGTCACGCCTCGAAGCGCGTCGAGTGTTTCAAATCGAGTAGATTGTTTTGTCCCAACGGTTCGATGGGCAGATGAGTTTTGTTCCATCAGGGGAATATATGATAACTACTGATAATACCTCAAAAGGCCAAATGGACAGCGACACGATCATCGGTATCGTGTTCCTATCCGATTGTCCCGCATGCCGCCGGATGGCCAGAATTTGCCACGCCCAGCATTTAGCCCGATCGCTATTAAAGCGTTACCAATGCGTGGTCTAAGAGCGTGAAGCATGCATCAGACTAATACGAACCTCAACGTCAGCTTTGTCCCGCATGCCAGCCAAACATGGTGTCCAGGCATAACCTTAAAAAACGCTATGCTCCCCACGCTGAACGCTTTCTCCCTGCGCGATCAGCGTGGCGTAATAGTCAAACAACGTCTCGGTCCCTGTCTCGGGCGTGGCGTCAGCGTCGTAGCGCCTCGCCTGTGCGTCCCAGACCAACATCGATTCTGTTGCATAGTAGCGCCCGATCTGCGCCAGCGCGCCTTTTTCGGCCAGCTTTGGGCTGATCTTGCCCAAGGTTCGCAGCACACCGCCAATGACATCAAACATCGCCACGGGTATCTTTTTAAACTTGGGCGGCATCCCCGTCAGGCGAAACAGCTCCTCGCCCTGTTCTTTCAAGGTCACCGCACCGCCGGGGCCACCGATCGGCAAAATGGCGTTCTGTTTTGCGGGGTCCGTCAAACAATCAGCCATAAACGCGCCCAGATCATCGTCGCTGATCGGTTTGCAGGCCGTCAACGTCCCGTCGCCAAACAGCAAAAACGGCTTGCCGTTGCGCACACGGTCAATCTGCCCCGACAGGGATTTGAAAAGCGCCGTGGGCCGAACGATGGAATAGACCAACCCCGATTGCATCAGCTTGGCCTCGAACGCCAGCTTGGCATGCTGAAACGCCAACAGCGGCTTTTGCACGCAAATGGCCGATAGCAGCACGAATTGCGAGACGCCCGCCTGTTGGGCTGCGGTCAGGACGTTTAAATTCGCCTCATAATCGACCCGCCAGGCATCTTTTGGCGTGCCGGTTCGCGAGGCGATGCACGACACAACCGTATCAAACCGGTCGCCTGCAAACCCGTCTTGGATCAAACCCTCAGGGTCCAAAATATCCGCAATGCGGTAGATCGCGCCAGCGATGGGCTGCGCAGGATCACGGCGCACAAGGCAGGTCACATCATGCCCTTGTGCCACCAGCGCCCGCGCAACCGCATGGCCTGCCGTGCCAGTTGCCCCCAACATCAAAACACGTTTACGCTGCTGATTATTCATCTGTTTCATGCCCGCACAGTCGGCAGTTTTCCGGCCCCTTGCAACCCCCTGACCATATCAACAATTGCGCTAGCGACTGCCAAGCGCTAGGCCATCTGCATCGCAGTCACAGGCAGACCCACGCAATGAAACCCATCCGTCTTATGTCCGGCTTTTTTACCGTAGGGATATGGACCCTGCTTAGCCGTGTGATGGGCTTTATCCGCGACGTCATGGTGGCAGGATATCTGGGTTCGGGCCCCGCCGCCGAAGCCTTTTTGGTCGCCTTTTCGCTGCCCAATATGTTTCGCCGTTTCTTTGCCGAGGGCGCGTTCAACATGGCCTTTGTGCCGATGTTCTCCAAAAAACTCGAAAGCGGCGACGGACCAGAAGAATTTGCCCAAGACGCGTTTGTCGGCATGGCGTTTATCCTGACCCTGTTCACCATCATCGGCATTATCGCCATGCCCGGTCTGGTGTTGCTGATGGCATCGGGGTTTGCGGGGGATGAACGCTTTGATCTGGCGGTTGAATATGGCCGCCTCGCCTTTCCTTATATCCTCTTCATCTCGCTTGCCGCCCTGGTATCGGGCGTTCTGAACGCAACGGGCCGTTTTATGGCCGCTGCCGCAGCGCCTGTTGTGCTGAACATTGTATTTATCATCGCAGTGCTGATCGGGGCCGCCTTGGGCCGCGACGGGTCAGAGGCGCTTGGCCTTGGCATCGACAAGGCTCTTGGCATGCAAATCGGGGATACATTGGCATTGTCCGTGCCTATTGCGGGCATCGCACAACTGGGACTGGTTTGGTGGGCGGCGCGGCGCGCGGGCTTCACTTTGGGATTTAGCCGCCGCCCCCGCCTGACCCCAGAACTCAAACGCCTCGCCATTATCGCGGCCCCAGCGGCACTTGCGGGCGGTGTGATGCAGGTCAACCTGCTGGTGGGCCGCCAAGTGGCCAGCTTTTACGAGGGTGCCGTTGCATGGCTTAACTACGCAGACCGGCTCTATCAGCTGCCGCTTGGCGTGGTTGGCATTGCCATCGGGGTGGTGCTGCTGCCCGATCTGTCCCGCCGCCTCAAGGCAGGCGATGAACAGGGCTCGCATACCCAAATCAGCCGCGCCGCCGAGGTATCGCTGGCGCTGACGATCCCTTCTGCCGTTGCCCTGATGGTGATCCCCTTTACCCTTGCCTCGGTCTTGTTCCAACGGGGGGCCACCACAGTTGACGACGCCGCAGCCATTGCGATTGCCGTGTCGATCTATGGCCTTGGCCTGCCCGCATTCGTGCTGCAAAAAATCCTGCAACCGCTGTACTACGCCCGCGAAGACACGAAGCGCCCGTTCTATTTTGCCGTTGTTGCGATGGTGGTAAATGTGGTGATTGCCGTGGGCCTTAGCCCCGTTATCGGCTGGATCGCCCCCGCCATTGCCACCACACTCGCCGGCTGGGCCATGTTTGGCTTGCTGGCCTACGGCGCACGCGGCTTTGGCCTCGCGGCAAAATTCGACGCACGGTTTCACAAACGCATTTGGCGCATCCTCGCGGCGTCTGCCCTTATGGGGGCTGCACTTTGGCTTGGGAATGTCGCGCTGCAACCCTTGCTGGGCCAGCCATGGTGGCGGGGCATCGGCCTGCTGATCCTGATCATGATCGCCGCAATCAGCTATTTCGGCTTTGGCCAGCTGATCGGCGCCTTCAAACTCGGTGAATTCAAACGCGCCCTAAAACGCGGCTAAAACTTTATTTCCAAATGGATCTAAATCCCAGGGGGCCGGGGGGGCTGGCCCCCCCTTGCCTCTCTATAAATATCAGCGGTGTCGCACCCGATCGCGCAGCTTTGCCCATTCACCGGGTGCCAAAACAAAACACAAGCCAAAGCCCACAAAAAATCCGAACAGTTCCGCCAGCCATTGGGTGCCCGCCTCAAAGAAAACGCCCCACAACAGCTGTATCCCCATCAGCACCGCAATCAACGAAAACGCACGGTATTGCGCCTCGCCAAGGCTCGACAGCTTGCGCCACATCACGAAAGAATACGCGCCAATCAGCCCGTAAACACTGGGATAGGCCCCGACCAGCCAGACCGGATCATTCAGCACCAGCGCATATAACACCGCGCCAAAGATGCCTGACGCAAAGAAGATCGTCAGGAACGCTATCTGCCCCATCGCCTCGGCCACCATCTTTCCCAACGCCAGCAGCAGCACCACAGCAAAAATCGCATGAGTAAAGCCGAGATGCACCAAAGAATAGCTGACCACACGGTGCAGTTCAGACAGCGGAAAGCGCCAATTGGCGATCATCCAGTCAAACATATCCCCCGAAAACCCATAGTCGCGGATCATCGCAAGGCGCCAGCCAACAGCACCGGGGCCGCCGATGATGCCCGCCTCGGCCAGTGACAGGCCCGCTTCGACGCCAGCAATAGCCAGAAACACCAAAGTCACGGCAGCGGGCATCGGGTTCACGGGCGGTTGAAAATCTGGGTCGGTCATAGGGCCTCCTTGACGGGGTTGGTGCGCATGGGTAAGCCCATCGGGCCGCAGTTTCCAGCCTTATCGGAGCGTTTCATGACCAACACCCCCTTCACCCCGCGCGTGTTTTCCGGCATTCAGCCTTCGGGCGGTTTGACGCTGGGCAACTATCTGGGCGCGATGAAGCGCTTTGTTGACATGCAGGACGAAGGATCGTTCCAGACGGTTTATTGCATGGTTGATCTGCACGCGATCACCGCCAAATGGCAAGACCCCGCCACATTGCGCCACAATACGCGCGAATTGGCAGCAGGGTTTATCGCGGCGGGCATTGATCCGGCCAAGTCCATTCTGATCAACCAGTCCCAAGTCCCCGAACATGCGCAGCTGGCGTGGATTTTCAACTGTGTCGCACGCATGGGCTGGATGGGCCGCATGACCCAATGGAAAGACAAGGCTGGCAAAAACGCCGAGGCCGCATCGCTGGGCCTGTTTGCTTATCCCGCGCTGATGGCCGCTGATATTCTAATCTATCACGCGACCCATGTGCCGGTTGGCGAAGACCAAAAGCAGCACCTTGAGCTGACCCGTGACATCGCGGCCAAGTTCAACCATGACTACGGCGTCGATTTCTTTCCGCTGACCGAGCCGGTGATCGAAGGGGCTGCGACCCGCGTAATGTCCTTGCGCGACGGGTCCAAGAAGATGTCGAAATCCGATCCGTCGGATGCGAGCCGGATCAACCTGACCGATGACGCCGACACGATTGCCAAGAAAATCCGCAAAGCCAAGACCGACCCGGATGCGCTGCCTTCTGAGATTGAAGGCCTAAAAGACCGTCCCGAGGCCCGTAATCTGGTGAATATTTATGCCGCGCTGAACGACCAGACCGTCGAACAGGTGCTGGCCGATGTGGGCGGGCAACAGTTTGGCAGCTTCAAGCCGCTTCTGGCTGATCTGGCCGTCGCCAAGATGTCACCGATCAGCACCCGCATGGCTGAATTGATGGCCGATACCGCCGAGATCGACCGCATTCTGGCCCATGGCGCGACCCAAGCCCGCGAAATCACCGCGCCGATTCTGAAAAAGACCTACGAGATTGTGGGGATGGTCGGCTAGACCGCCCGACGCTCCCTTCATCGATCAGGCTGCGCATTTTTGCACAGACGGCGCGCATTGTACCCTCTGGTTTAATGGCGTCGGTGTCGCCATCTTACGGTCATCGTAAGAAGAAAGGCGCATCACATGGCTCATGCATCAGTCGGTCACGTTCATCTTAAGGTCGCGGATCTTGAACGCGCCATCACGTTCTACCGCGACATCCTTGGGTTTGAGCTGAACCAGAAATTTGGCACGCAAGCTGCGTTTTTAGGGGCTGGTGGCTATCATCACCACATTGGCCTGAACACTTGGGAAAGTGCGGGTGCGACGCCCCCGCCCGTGGGTCACACAGGGCTTTATCATTCCGCTTTCTTGTACCCTGACCGCCCGGCCTTGGCCGCTGTCCTCAAGCGCATTATCGCTGCAGGCATCGCGCTGGACGGCGCTGCAGATCACGGCGTGAGCGAAGCAATCTACCTGCGCGACCCTGACAATAACGGGGTCGAGATTTATCGTGACCGCCCCGAACAAGACTGGCCGCGTGACGCAGCGGGTAAAATCAGTATGGTTAACACCCCGCTTGACCTTAACGCGCTGCTTGCCGAAGCGCTCTAGACCCGGTGGACAATCGCTTTGTGTTGGGCCAGCGTTGGGATGACACAAAAAGGGATAAACATATGACCACCGGCTTTTTCATGGACGAACGTTGTTTCTGGCATGCGGGTGGGAACTATGCCTTTACCATGCCCATCGGCGGGCTGGTACAGCCTTTGGCGTCAGGCGGTCTGCCCGAGAACCCTGAAACCAAACGTCGTCTGCGCAACCTGATGGAAGTCACCGGCCTGATGGCCGAACTCGACGTGCGCAGCGCGCCCGAGGCAACGCGCGACGATCTGCTGCGTGTTCACCCAGCCGCCTATCTGGACGAGTTCAAGCGCCTGTCTGACACGGGTGGTGGAGAATTGGGCCTGCGCACCCCCTTTGCCGCTGGCGGCTTCGAGATTGCAGCGCTGTCGGCAGGTCTTTCCATTGCCGCCGTCGACGCCGTGGCAACGGGTGACTTGCAAAACGCCTATGCCCTGAGCCGCCCCCCCGGCCATCACGCATTGCCCGATTTTCCCAACGGGTTCTGTTTGCTTGCCAACATCGCCATCGCGATCGAGGCCGCCAAAGGCAAGGGAGTGGTGAAACGCGTCGCTGTACTGGATTGGGATGTACACCACGGCAACGGCACCGAGGCGATATTTTATGACCGCGACGATGTACTCACGATCTCGCTTCATCAAGAAGGCAACTATCCGCTGGATACAGGCGCGCTGGCCGACCGTGGCAAGGGGGCCGGCGAAGGGTACAACATCAACCTGCCGATGTACGCCGGATCGGGTCACACCGCCTATCTGCACGCGCTCGACCGTGTCGTGATACCCGCGCTTGAGGCATTCCAGCCTGATATGATTATCGTTGCCTGCGGCTTTGATGCTGCCATCGTTGACCCGCTTGCGCGCATGCAAGCGACCGCCGCGACTTTTGCGGCCATGACACTACGCATCAAGCAAACAGCCGAAAAACTATGCGACGGCAAGCTGGTTCTTGTCCATGAGGGGGGCTATTCAGAGGCTTACGTGCCGTTTTGTGGTCATGCCACCATTGCGGCGCTGTCAGGCAGTGCTATCAATGCCCCTGACCCGCACCAGAAGAATTACGAGGTCCGACAACCCAGCCCGATATTTGACGCCTTCCTGCGCGATGTGATTGACCTGATGGCGCAAAAGCTGAACCTATAAGAGAGAGCCATGCCTACTCCAAATCCTGACGCGCTGCATTTCCTGCAAACCCGCCGTTCCCGCCCGGCCAAGACACTTACGACACCTGTGCCTGACCGCGACACGCTGCTGCCGTTGCTGACCGCCGCCGCACGCACGCCTGATCATGGCAAGCTTGAGCCGTGGCGCTTTATCGTGATCGACAAGCCCGCCATGGGCCGGCTGGCGGATATCGCTCAGGTTCGCGGAGAGACGCTTGGCCTTGATGCAGAGCAGGTTCAAAAAGGGCGTGGCCAGTTTGATCAGGGTCATCTGGCCGTGGTTGTGGTGGAGGTACAAAAGCCATCCCCGAAAATTCCCGCTCTTGAGCAGACCTATTCTGCCGGGGCCGTCTGCCTTGCGCTGGTGAATGCGGCACTTGCGGCGGGTTGGGGGGCAAACTGGCTGAGCGGCTGGGCCAGCCATGACCGCGTTTTCATGACTGACGGCTTTGGTCTGGCAGAACACGAGCGTATCGCGGGCATCATTCATATTGGCACAGAAACGGCTGCCCCGCCCGAACGCCCCCGCCCCGATGTTGCGGCGCTCACCACATGGCTTTGACACAGATATTCAAGGCGTTCAGTCTGGCCTTGGGTCAACTGAGCGACCCACGCTTTCGGCGCGTCTTGTTCATGGGGGTCGGGTTGGCGCTGGTCTTGCTGATTGGAGCTGCGGCGGGGTTCGTCTGGCTAATCGACTGGATGACGGGCGAAAACAACTGGTTGCCCATATTGGGCGAAGTTACCTGGCTCGACGATCTGTTCAGCTGGGGTGCCGCATTTTTGTTGCTGTTTTTATCCGTCTTTTTGATGATCCCGGTCGCCTCTGCCATTACGTCGATGTTTTTGGATGATGTCGCCGATGCCGTCGAGGCAGAGCATTACCCCCATCTGCCCACAGCCCCCCGTGTGCCCTTTGGCGATGCGGCACGCGACACAGTCAACTTTATGGGCGTGTTGATCGGGGTCAACATGCTGGCGCTGATTTTGTATGTCCTCTTTGCCCCGCTAGCGCCGTTGATCTTCTGGACGGTGAATGGCTTTTTGCTGGGGCGCGAGTATTTCACCCTTGCTGCGATCCGTCGTGTGGGACGTGTCGAAGCCAAAAAACTCAGAAGCCGCCACATGGTCACAATCTGGGCCGCAGGGGTGCTGATGGCAATGCCGTTGTCGATCCCCGTGTTAAATTTGGTGATCCCTATCTTGGGTGCGGCGACATTTACCCACCTGTTCCACCTATTGGTGTCAAATCCCCGTGAAGCCAATATTCAATATCAGCGACGGTGACCACACCGGACAGAATGAACCAAACGGTACCGACCCAAAGCACCAGCGAGATCGCCGTCGTCCACCATGCTTTTTTCTTGAGGTGATGATGTTCTGGTGCACCTGCGTGCGTCCCTTCGACGATTTCACCCAAGTCACCTTGGGTTTTTACACGAATGGGCAACGCGATCAGAAAGGTCATCGACCAAATGACCGCAAAAAGAACAAAAGCTGATGTAACTCCCATGGTTACACCTGCTCCAGCTCGACAAGGGCGCCGTTAAAGTCTTTGGGATGCAGAAAAATCACGGGTTTGCCATGGGCGCCGATTTTGGGTTCCCCGTTGCCCAGCACGCGGGCTCCTGTGGATTTCAGATGATCACGAGCGACGATGATATCATCCACTTCGTAGCAAATGTGGTGGATTCCGCCAGCGGGATTCTTTTCAAGAAAACCATTGATCGGACTGTCGTCGCCTAGCGGATAGAGAAGCTCGATCTTGGTGTTTGGTAATTCGATGAAAATCACCGTGACACCGTGGTCGGGTTCATCCTTTGCAGGGCCTACATTAGCCCCCAAGGCATTGCGATACTGGTCTGCCGCGGCTTCCAAATCTGGAACAGCAATAGCGACGTGGTTTAGACGACCGATCATCTTTCTTCTCCTGCATTTCTCAAACTTCCGTGGTGTATGGGCTTGGATTGCGGCAAGAGCAATGCGTCACGTTAACGTCCTATTAGCCAGCCGCCCCTAACCATTGAGTCGTAGCCTTGGTTTTGGGAGAGATATTATGGACAAGCTCGAAGTACAGACAGATGCCCTGCCTGCCCCCACGGCTGAACGGCCTTTGCTGGGTTTGACTGTCTTGGTCATCGAGGACAGCCGATACGCCTGCGAGGCCATGCGCCTTTTGTGTTTGCGGTCGGGGGCGCGGATCAGACGGGCCGATTGCATGCGCGCGGCAAGACGACATTTACAGGTGTACCGCCCATCGGTTGTGATTGCCGATCTCGGCCTGCCTGATGGTAACGGCATCGACCTGATCGAGGAGCTGGCACGGGCGCAACCGCGTGTTGATGCGCTGTTGGCGATTTCAGGTGACGCCCATCTGGCCGCCGACGCCATCGCCGCTGGCGCAGATGGCTTTATCGAAAAGCCTTTGAACTCGCTTGCGCATTTTCAGCAGACTGTCTTGTCTGTCTTGCCCGACGCGCGACAACCCAAAGGGGTTCGGGTCTTGGTTGATGAAACCGTCGAGCCTGACGAAATCGCCTATCAAGACGACATGGCCCATATCGCGGATGTGCTTGATGAAAACAGCGACACGCATACGTTGGATTACGTTGCGCAGTTTCTGGGCGGCGTTGCCCGAAGCGCGCGAGACACGGCGCTAGAGACAGCCGCGCTTGCGCTGGCACGCAAACGCGCCTTGGGACAACCAACCGAAACGGAGCGGGCTACAATTGCAGGGTTGGTCCAGAACCGTCTGGCACAGCGCATCGCAATCTAGCGCCCACCTAAACCAGCGGGTCGCTTGCCACGCGCACAAGCCCCGTTAGGTCGGACAGGCTTTCGTTCTGCTGGCCTACCGCATCAAAATTGCTGGGTGCAAGCCAAGCCTCGAATGCCTCTTTCAGGCCGGGCCATTCCGCGTCGATTGCGGCGAACCACGCCGTGTCGCGGTTGCGCCCCTTGACCACGGCTGCTTGACGAAAGATGCCCTCGAAACTGAACCCAAGGCGCTGTGCCGCACGGCGCGATGGCAGGTTTAGCGCGTTACACTTCCATTCATACCGCCGGTATCCAGCCTCAAAGGCCCATGACATCATCAAATACATCGCCTCTGTCGCAGCACGGGTCCGTTGCAGCGCAGGGCTGAACGTGATCGATCCCACCTCGATTGATCCAGATGCGGGCGCTATACGCAGATAGCTGGCCACCCCTTCCCAGTGCCCCGTCTCAAGGTTCTTGATCGCATAGAACAATGGGTCGTCGCGGGTTTCGGTTTCTCTGACCCAACGGTGAAACTGCGACGATGACGAAAACGGGCCGTCATACATATAATCCCACAGATGATCCTGCCCTTCGTAAGAACGGAACAATAAAGCAGCATGGGCGTCAGCGGTCAGCGGCTCAAGCTTTGCATAGCGTCCCGACAAAACCCCACGCGGGGGCAAAGCGGGCGCGACGAAATCCGGCACGGCAAAGCCAAGAGGGGACTTGTTGGGTACATTCTCATTCATGAAAATCACGTTAGGACGAACAATCGCCCGCGCCAAGCCCGTAAAGGTGAAATGGGATCGCCCAAGCCTGCCCCCATTCTAACCAAAATTTCGACACAAACCCTTGGCACGGTTAGGTCATTCGACCCTGTTTAACGCCTAAGGATACCAACCGATGTTGGCAAAACTGAAAGCACTGCGCCAAATATATAAGGACGAAACCCGTTTTGACTGGGTCGTTCTGGCGGCGGATGCGTTTGGCTTGGGCATTGTCCTGTTCGCATTTGCAAACGCCCGCATCGGTGACAGCGTGCCTGAATTGGCCAACCAGATAGCAAGCATCCAGTTCTAGGGCACATCCCACTTTCGCATGGCATAGGTCGGACAGTGTCGATCAGCCCACGGAACCAAGTGAATTTCATTGCGTTGCCCCTGAGATATAGAAGGGAAAACACATGACTTCGATTTATGACGCAATCAAAGACGACCATGACGCGCACCGCAAATTGTTAAATAAAATCGCCGAGACAACGGGCGACAGCAAAGACAGGCAGGACGCGTGGACGGAATTTTTCAACGACGTGAAATCCCATGCCGCCGCTGAGGAAGAGACATTTTATTCAAAGTTGATGCAAGAAACCTGGGGTCAGGATGCTGCGCGCCATTCCGTGTCAGAGCATAAGGAACTTGATGACCTGATGGAGGAGTTGCAGACCACCGACATGTCATCGCCCGGATGGTTGGCAAAGTTCAAGACGCTCAAGCATGATTACGAGCATCACATGGAAGAAGAAGAGGAAGATGTTTTTAAGCGCGCCAAAGAAGTGATCGGGAAGGAGCACAACGACGCTTTCGGCAAGCGCTTTCAGGAACGCAAGAACGAAGAGATGGGCTTGATCGAGAAGAAGCGTAAAGACAGCCTCGAAGATTGATCTACCTGAAACACGCAAAAAAGCCCGCCGTCGGAGAACCGAGGGCGGGCTTTTTGTGGTTATTTTTGATTAGTCCTGCGGAATAACGCGCAGGCCAAGCTCCATCAACTGATCAGGCATCGGATCGTTTGGCGCGTTCATCATCAGGTCTTCGGCACGTTGGTTCATCGGGAACAGGATGACCTCGCGAATGTTCGCCTCTTCGGCCAGCAGCATCACGATGCGGTCGATCCCGGCAGCACAGCCACCGTGAGGCGGGGCACCGTATTGAAAGGCGTTAACCATGCCGCCGAACCGCTTTTCGACCTCGTCCTTGCCGTAGCCTGCAATTTCAAACGCCTTGAACATGATCTCTGGCTTATGGTTCCGGATCGCACCCGACACCAATTCATAGCCGTTACACGCAAGGTCATATTGATAGCCAAGCACCTCAAGCGGGTCGCCCATCAGCGCGTCCATCCCGCCCTGAGGCATCGAGAACGGGTTGTGTTCAAAGTCGATCTTGCCAGATTCAGCGTCTTTTTCGTAGATCGGGAAATCGACGATCCATGCAAAGGCAAAACGGTTTTCATCCGTCAGACCCAGTTCCGTCCCGATCACATTGCGCGCACGGCCTGCGACGCCTTCAAACGCCTTGGGTTTGCCGCCAAGGAAAAACGCTGCGTCACCGACTGTTAGGCCCAGCTGCTGGCGAATGGCCTCGGTGCGTTCTGGCCCGATGTTCTTGGCCAGCGGGCCAGCCGCTTCCATGCCGCCTTCGACCTCGCCTGATTTCAGCTTGGCTTGGGCATCTTTGACTGGAATACCCAGCTCTTGTGCGACGCTGTCGGCGGTCTTTTCACGCCAGAAGATATAGCCCATGCCGGGCAGACCTTCTTTTTGCGCGAACGCATTCATACGATCACAGAATTTGCGCGACCCGCCTGTGGGCGCAGGAATGGCACGGATTTGCGTGCCTTCTTGTTCCAGCAATTTCGCGAAAATGGCAAAGCCGGAACCCGCGAAATGTTCCGATACCACCTGCATCTTGATCGGATTGCGCAGATCGGGCTTGTCGGACCCATACCACAGCGCCGCGTCTTTATAGGAAATCTGCGGCCAGTCCTGATCAACGGCTTTGCCGCCACCGAAGTCTTCGAAAATGCCGGTCAGGACAGGCTGGATTGTGTCGAACACGTCTTGCTGTTCAACAAAGGACATCTCGAGGTCAAGCTGGTAGAAATCCGTGGGCGAGCGGTCAGCGCGCGGGTCTTCGTCACGGAAACAGGGCGCAATCTGGAAATATTTGTCAAAACCCGACACCATCAACAGTTGTTTGAATTGCTGCGGCGCTTGGGGCAACGCGTAGAATTTGCCGGGGTGCAAACGCGACGGCACCAGAAAGTCGCGCGCGCCTTCGGGCGAGGATGCGGTAATGATCGGCGTTTGGAATTCCTTAAACCCCTGCCCCCACATGCGCTGGCGGATCGACGACACCACATCGGAACGCATAATCATGTTTTTCTGCATCTTCTCGCGGCGCAGATCTAGGTATCGGTAGCGCAGGCGCGTTTCCTCGGGGTATTCCTGATCACCAAAGACCTGAAGTGGCAGCTCTTTCGAGGCACCCAGCACTTCGATACCACGCACGAACACTTCGATTGCGCCGGTCGGGATTTTGGCGTTCACCAATTCAGGGTCGCGCGCTTTGACTTCGCCGTCGATGCGCACACACCATTCCGAGCGGACCTTTTCAACATCCGCAAAAGCCGCTGAATCAGGATCGCACAACACTTGCGTCATGCCGTAATGGTCGCGCAAATCGATGAACAGGATCCCACCATGGTCGCGCACACGGTGCACCCAACCAGACAGACGGACCTTGTCGCCTACGTTTTCGGTGCTCAGATCGGCGCATGTGTGGCTGCGATATGCGTGCATGACGGGTCCCTTTCTAGGGCTGGAATTGTTCGGGGCAGGTACACCGTTTGAGGCCGGGGAAGTCAAGAGTTTCCAGCAAAAACCGCCCTCCGGAAATAATTAGACCGCCTGCTCCTCCCAAAGCAGGCGGTCCTTCCCGCGCGACAATTCTGGTTCCTTGAAGAATCAGAACATCAAGCGGCGGAAATCTGTTGAAGCCGACCAAGCTACAGGAGCTGGTTTAGGCATCGCAATTCTTGATCATAACCTTGTCACCATCGCGCAGCTTAGGCGACAAGTCCGCTGGAGACTTCTAATACAGGATATCTGCAGAATCGCAAGACAGTCCTGCAAGGCCGCTGGGACCAACCTGCATGACAGTATTAGGCAGGGAAATAACCACCGATGTTAAGCAATGTCAGATCGTGACCCGCCTCTTTCGTGGCGTGTCAAAGCGGGGCAAGCTGATCCGGAACGGGGCGCCAATATCCTGCCTTGCGGGTTTGCGAGCCTGCGTGAAACGACAGATCGTGGGGCAAAAGGTTAACGGATAAAATAGGGCACGGGGTTGGCTTTGACGCCATAGTGGATAGGCGCGTTGCCCAAGCCCACGTTCAGCGCGTCATATTTTACGCCTACCTGCTCGCGGCTGACCAAAAGGGTTGGTTTGTCAAAGCTGTTGTTCAAGATGTACCCTGCGGCTTGGTCAAAATTGGAATGTGTGGGCGCACACAGGCCACAGGTCACTGGCGCGTTCATGGTCATCTTCAAAGAGCAACACGGGGCGGGAGCACCCCGACGTATCGTTTAAAAAGACGTTACCGTCCCTGCATAAACGCGGGTCAATCAGTATCAAAGCTGACTGGCCAGATACGGGTGCGTTGGTGCCTGTGGCGGGCGTTTTTGTGTTTTCAGATTCGGATACGGTTCAATATTGCCGGTGCCCAGATTGTACTCAAATCGGCACATCAGCCCCGTGTGGCGCACCAGATGTCATCTTGAAAACTACCTTTCCATCCAGCCGAGGCACCGGGTAACTGCCTGATCAACCTGATCAACGTTCCTCCCCGCAGCAGGTCCGTGGCTATTAGTGTCCTTCCGGTGTGTTCTCGACAAGGGCCAAACCCTTAGGGCGGCAAAATGGGCAGACTCTTTCGCGCTTACAGTCTCACTCTGTTTCCCAATCCGTCCCGATTGCTTCGCGGTCCTTTTGCTTTTCGTCTTCAACAAGTTCATTCACCTCATCCCGCTCGTCCGCGTCGCTGGGTTCTGGTGTGAAGTTTGCCGCTTTGGTGCGGGTCAGCGCCAAAGAGAACAGGATTGGAAAATGGTCAGACTTGATGTGGCGCAGGCGTGCCACGCGAATCAGGCGGAACTCAGCGCTGTGAAAAAGGTGATCCAACGGCCAGCGCAGCAGCGGAATACCCGCATGAAAGGTGTTGTAAAAGCCGCGACCAATGCGCGGGTCCAAAAGCCCCGATAAACGTTGAAACCGGCGCGTGGTGGCTGACCATGCGACATCATTCAGATCACCGGTGACGATCGAAGGAAGGGTGTCCTTGCCAGCCTCGATGCCGACCATAGCGATCTCGCCATCCCGGCCTTTGGTGTCATGATTTGGGACGGGTGGTTCGGGATGGACGATATACAGCCTCCATAATTGCCCGGACCGCATTTGCACCTGCGTGCGTATCGAGGGGACATGTTCCACCAACAGCTCGCGGACTTGCGTTTCCGCCAAGGCCAGCTTGGACATCAGAACCACGCCATACGAATTGTCCTTGGGCACATTTACCCAGTGGGGATAATCATCCTTAAGCCCGATATGCAGGGCGTCGATCCATTCCTGATCGACTTCAAGGGCTGTCGCGATGTCGGGTTGTTCTTCGTTGATCAGATCAATCAGACTTTGAAAATCGCGATTGGATTGTTTCACATTAGCGGCAACCAAGGTGATATGATTGTCCGTGTCAGCGATTTCCTGACTGGACGCATCAACCGATTGCCGGGGCCAGATCGGGGTGAACTTAATGATGTAGCCGATATGAATGATCGCAACGAAGGTTAAAATAGAGACGGCATATAGCTTTTGCTGCGGCTCCAGAAAGATAATCGCGATAAGGAGCATCGCCAAACTTAGAACGAAAAACTGTTCGCGTAGGAACGCCAAACCCCGGATTGCACCATGCGCAACCTTGCTGACGGGCAAGACGCTGGATACCAACAATATGGCGACACCAATCCAGAACAACGATTGAAGCAAAGTTATCACGGCCTGACCCTTTGAACTAAACAGGGGTGAAGGGCATTTGCCCCGCACCCCTTTGCCAACATAGTGCCGACCTTAATTGTTCCATATCAAACCAGATAGGCCAAGAAGCTATTACTTCTTGTCGTCTTCATCTTCGTCATCTGCCTTGTCTTCGGGCAGCTTGAAGAAGCTATCTGCATCCGAATAGTCACCACGATCGCGATCGTCGTCATCAGCCGGATTGCCCGACAAGGTAAAGGTTTCCAGCCCTTCGATGGCAGTCGGGATTTTCGACTCTGGGTCCATGCCAAGGGATTGTTCGGTGCTGACCAGACGGCGACGTTCGTCATCGCTCATCAATCCGCCCTCTGCCGCTTTTTTGGCCGCTGCTTTTTGTACAGCTGCGTCCAGTTCGGACTGTTTGCACAGCCCAAGGGCAACCGGGTCAATCGGCTGGATGTTCGAGATATTCCAGTGCGTGCGGTCGCGGATTGCAAGGATCGTTGGCTTGGTCGTCCCGACCAGCTTGCTGATTTGGCCATCCGACAGTTCGGGGTGAAATTTGACCAGCCAGTAGATCGAGGCCGGCCGGTCCTGACGCTTGGACAAGGGCGTATAGCGGGGGCCGCGACGCTTTTCTTCGCCTTGGGCCGCAGCATTGAACTTCAGCTCCAGCTTGTGCATCGGGTTGGCTTGTGCCTTCTCGATTTCCGCGTCGGTCAACTGATTGTTGGCAACCGGATCAAAACCTTTGACGCCTTGGGCTACGTCACCGTCCGCTATGCCCTGAACTTCCAGCTCGTGCATCTCCACGAAATCTGCAATCTGCTTGAAACTAAGGGTCGTGTTGTCCACCAGCCAAACGGCAGTCGCGCGGGCCATAATCGGTTTTGCCATGTCGGTCTCTCCTTAAAACACACCTTCCCCGTCGCCTGAAACTGGCTGTCCTGCCGGGGCAGAACGGTTTCCATTGTGGGGGAACTTCCAACCTATATAAGGGTGCAAGCCGAATAAGGAAAGACCCCAATGCGTTTGCTCAGCTTAAGCCTTTTGATGCTGTTTGCCTTTGCTCCTCGCGTGGCGCAAGCCGAAGGAGAGGTCACGGGCGAATTCGACTATTACGTTCTTGCGCTCAGCTGGTCTCCAAATTGGTGCGCCCTTGAAGGGGATGCGCGCCGCTCGCCGCAATGCGACGTGGAAGAAGACCACGGCTGGATCATGCACGGCTTATGGCCACAGTTTCACCGCGGCTTCCCCTCGAATTGCCAAACCTCCCAGCGCCCGCCATCGCGCAGCATGACAGCTGAGATGGCAGATATCATGGGCACATCAGGCCTTGCATGGTATCAATGGAAAAAACACGGAAGCTGCACTGGTCTGTCTGCGGCGGCCTACTATAAAACCGCGCGCGCAGCTTATGAAGCCGTCGAACGCCCCGCCGTCTTTCGCAAGGTAAAGAACGACATTCGGCTGCCGGCCTCGGTCGTCGAGGAAGCCTTCTTGAAGTCGAATGCGGGTATGGAGCCGGATGGAGTCACAGTCACCTGCAAAAGCGGGTACATCCAAGAAGTGCGGATTTGTTTGTCGAAAGATCTGACGCCCGTGCCATGCGGCCGCGATGTCGTCAAAGACTGTGCATTGGATAACGCGCTATTCACGCCAATCAGATAGAAGATCGTCTTCAGGCCGATGGCCTTCGGCGAGGATATTTAAGAGCCAGAGAAGAAAAGGACCTTTCTCCTTCTCTGGCTTTCCAAGTATCCCCGCCGGAGGCAGCGGCGCGTCTGCGGCGCTTTACCCGATTTCCAGAACCGTACTGCCCGTGGTTTGACGCGCTTCAAGCGCTTCGTGGGCCTTAGCGACGTCTTTCAAGGCAAAGCGTTGACCTATATTGATCTTAACATCCCCCGAGAGCACCTTGTCGGAAAGGTGTTTGGCCATGGCCTGACATGTGCCGTGATCCCCGATGTGGGTAAAGATCGTCGGTCGGGTGATTTTAAGCGATCCCTTTTTTCCCAGAATGCCAACATCGAAAGGTGGCACCGGACCGGACGCATTGCCGAATGAGATCATCATGCCTAAAGGTTTCAAGCTATCAAGCGACCCTTCGAATGTGTCTTTGCCGACTGCGTCCATCACTGCATCGACGCCTTTGCCATTGGTCAGTTCTTTGACCCGAGCGGCCCAATCTGTGCTGCGGTAATTAATGCAATGGGTGGCACCATGATCCAACGCCAGCTGGCATTTTTCATCCGTCCCAGCCGTTCCGATCAATGTGATCCCTTCGGAGCGCGCCCATTGGCAGGCGATCAGGCCGACACCGCCAGCGGCGGCGTGAAACAGCACCGTGTCACCCCGATTAAGCGGGGTCGTGCGGTGGAAAAGGTACTCCACCGTCATCCCCTTAAGCATCATGGCGGCACCCTCCTCAAAGGATATCCCTTCGGGCAGCGGGCAGACTTGTGCTGCAGGCATGACGCGCGCTTCGGTATACGAACCCGGAGGTTGTGAAGCATAGGCTGCCCGGTCGCCCACCTTGAGGTGCGTTACACCTTCGCCAACTGCCTCGATCACGCCAGCGGCCTCCATGCCCATCGCCTGAGGCAACTGCATGGGGTAAAGGCCCGTCCGCTGGTAGACGTCGATAAAATTCAGTCCAACCGCTTTTTGCGCGATGCGGATTTCGCCGGGGCCCGGATCGCCGACTTCGCGATCCACGAGTTTGAATTGCTCCGGCCCGCCATGGGCTTCGATGATTGCTGTCAGTGCCATATGTGTTTCCTACCCATGTACCTTAAGAACGATTTTGCCGATATGCCCGCTGGTTTCCATTCGGGCATGCGCATCGGCGGCGTTTTCAAATTCGTATTCGCTGTCCATCACTGGTGCGATCTTGCCTGCATCCAGCAGCGGCCAGACATGTTGAAGCAACTGTTCAGCGATTCGCGCCTTGGCCAGATCACTTTGCGGGCGCAAAGTGCTGCCGGTCATCGTGAGACGGCGGGTCATCAACGTGGCAAAGTTTACCTCGACCTTGGGGCCGGACAGAAAGGCGATTTGCACCAGCCGCCCGTCTTCTGCCAATGCGGACAAGTTGCGCGGAATGTAATCACCGCCAACCATATCAAGGATCAGGTCTGCCCCACCTTCGGCTTTCAGCACATCCACAAAATCGGTGTCGCGGTAGTTGATCGCCGCTTCGGCGCCCAGCTTGGCGCAGGCGGCGCATTTGGTGTCGGTTCCCGCAGTTGCAAAGACGCGGGCGCCAAATTCACGCGCCAGCTGGATTGCCGTCGTGCCGATGCCGGACGATCCTCCGTGGACCAAGAACCGCTCGCCCGCCTTGAGGCCACCGCGCATGAAGACGTTGGACCAGACGGTAAAGAACGTCTCGGGCAGGCAGGCCGCTTCTTTCATGCCCATCCCTTTTGGCACGGGCAAACAATGCGCCGCAGGCGTCGCCACGTATTCGGCATAGCCACCACCGGGCAGCAAAGCGCAAACTTTATCACCAACGTCCAGCCCTGACACACCCTCGCCGATCGCGTAAATTTCGCCCGACGCCTCAAGCCCCGGCAGATCGCTGGCCGTAGGGGGCGGCGCGTACATGCCTGCGCGTTGCAGCGCATCGGGGCGGTTCACACCAGCATAAGCGACCTTGATCACCACCTGGCCGTGGGCGGGCGTGGGCATAGCGCGCTCGGTGGATTGAAGAACTTCGGGACCGCCAGCTTTGGTGATCTCGATCGCACGCATAGTGTCTGACATGATATGATGCCTCCTTGGGTCTATTCTGTTGGACCCAACATAAGCCTACAAATTTTGGCGTACAGTGCGAACTGATGAGCGTCAGGAAACCCCTCAAAGTCCGCCGCGAGCGCGCAAGGCTTCGGCCACATGTTCGGCGTCATCGATGGCAAGAACAGCGAACGGAATAATCGTGCGCCAGCCCAACCGCCTCGCCGATCTCGCACGCCACGACAGCGCGAGCATCTGCCCCTTTTCCACCAACACCGGAATAAAGCGGATCACCATAGCGATGGCCAGTTCAAGGCTGCGGGTCCCAAGCCCGACCTTGCGCAGGGGTGCGGTCAGCCAAGTCACGACATCCACCATCTGCGACAGCTTGGTTGTCATCGTCACCAGATTTGCAAGGGCTACAGCGCTGATCATCCGCATCGCAATCACCGCACCGTTTTCAAAATCAGCGGTCACCACATGCCACAACAG
Source organism: Roseobacter sp. (assembly GCA_024636495.1). Lineage (GTDB taxonomy): Bacteria > Pseudomonadota > Alphaproteobacteria > Rhodobacterales > Rhodobacteraceae > Sulfitobacter. Next base: position 47,502 of record JAGXGZ010000050.1, read on the forward strand.
GATCAACACCAAAAACGGCCAGAGAATCCGCAAACGCGACAGGCCTGTTTGCAAAAACTGCCGTCCGGGCGTGGCATATATCAGCAGGGTGCCACTAAGGATCAGTATCTGGAACCAAAGTGCTTCAAAGCTGAATAAAACCAACGTCGCGGCACAAAGCCCGGCCAGCTTTGCGCCTGCGGGCCAGCCGTGCGCCCGCGTCTTAACCGGCGAGGTGAGTGAAATCATCAGTCGCTCCCAGGTCTTGCATGCGTGTAACAAAGCTTTGGATCACAGAACCCGTGTCGCCATCCTGTGCCACACGGCCCTCCTCAATCCAGATCACCCTGTCGTAGCCTGACAGGTGGGACGGGTCATGCGTAATGTGGACCAAATGCGCTTCAAGCTGCGACAGCACCCGCGTGAGGTGAAGCGTCGTCGGGATATCAAGCCCGGCAAAGGGTTCATCAAGAATAATCAGTTTTGGCTGCATGGCGAGGATCGACATCAAGCACACCAACTGCCGTTGTCCTTGGGACAGCTGGTGAATTGCCGCCTTGGCCCAATGACTGCGGTCAAAGCGGGCCAGCATCGCTGCCGTGTTCACCGCCGCTTCAGCGTTGGATTGGCCAAGCTGCGTCAGACCAAAGCTGATTTCCTCTTCGACCGTCGGAAAAATGATTTGATGATCGGGGTTCTGAAACAAGATACCAACAAGGCGCAACGCAGCTTTGCGGTCTTTGCCTACATCGACGCCTGCGATCCGTGCCGCGCCCGACGTGGCGGGCACCAACCCCGCCAAAAGCCGCGCCAAAGATGTTTTACCAGAGCCGTTGCGCCCGACGATGCCAATCCGGCGTTCGCTGGCATGCAATGTCACATCATGCAAGACATGCACCCCGTTTGGCGCAAAGGATATGTTGGTCAGCTCAATAAGCGCAGAGGACATCGTAGGTTTACCGGCAGCTCAGGCCCGCACAGTTTGCGAACCCGTCGGTGGCTATCAGGTCTGGCGTGTCAAGAAAAGCCAGCCTAGCTGCGCGGGCTAGTCCAACTGCCGGGCAGACCCCTCTTTTGCATCCGCGAGGGCGCTTTGACATGGGACAACAGCCAATTAGGGCCTGCCATCAGCTTGCTTAGGGTCGGGCTGTTGTTTACCTGCGCCTTTACCTTTTCGATCTGCATCACGTTGTCGATGCGCCGATCCAGAAAGCTCCATGTCTCGGCATGGCTATCGCTGGTATCGCCCAGCCAATACAGCACTGTGGACGAATACACGGCGCTGAGCGTTGCCCGCTTGGTATACCAGTTTACGTCATTTGACGTATCGCCCAATGCATCCCATATGGCATCTGATGACCCCCAAATCAGCTTGGCACCGTCAGCGGCGTATTGCGGCAAGGCAAACAGGGTTGTCCCCCGACGTACCACTTCTTTGTCAGTCACAACTTCCAGCCGAAATCGAACCATCGCGGCGATCTTGTCGCGAAACTTCATCTCGCTCAGGTCTTCTGACTTCATCCGCGCAATCATCAGGCCATCGCCACGCTTGTGATAGGCAACAGCGAGATCGACGGACCCGCGTGGGCAAACGGCACGCGCGACGGTCGGGTCGATCTCGGCCTCTGCGATAGCGGCCTGGAACGTCGCCTCTGACCAGCCGTCGAATGGCACGTGCATCAACGCGGCATCAAGCAGTTGTTCTTTGGGGCTTTGGGCGGTGTCGGTCATGGCGGGCCTCCTGATCGGTTAATGGCTGGGCACTAGACAATATAGGGTTTGATTGTTATATGCCCAGTTCCTGCAAATCCTTGCAACTTCAAACTAGAAAGGTGGTGAAAACCACATGCAGGTTAGTGTTCGCGACAACAATGTCGATCAGGCCCTTCGGGCTCTGAAGAAAAAGCTACAACGCGAAGGTGTGTTTCGTGAAATGAGACTCAAAGAGCATTTCGAGAAGCCCTCCGAGAAACGCGTGCGTCAGCAAGCTGAAGCGATACGCCGTTCCCGGAAACTGGCGCGGAAGAAACTGGAGCGCGAAGGCATGATGTAAATCATCGCCAACGACCCATAAGAATATGAACCCCCGATGCCCGACGCGGTGCCGGGGGTTTTATTTTGCATTTCGCGCCTTATTCAGCCGTGATCCAAGCCTTGGCAGTGTCAAAATCATTCTTGTCGAAATAATGCGCCTCTTGGCCGATCAGGCGTTTGACGACCTGCACGACGATCGCCTTCCAACGTGCGTCGCCAACGACAGCAGCCTTGTCCAACTGACCAACATGGTCGCGCACAAGCCGAAAATGCGCCATCATCGCACCCAGCCCCTGCCAGCCGTCGAATCGCCGGATATCCAGCAGTAAACGGAATTGGTCGTTGTTGCGGATAAAGGCGTTCAGATCTTCTGTCTCTTCCTCGTACACCCCGGCATCAACCTTGCCGACCAATTCTACATGCAGCGCCCCACCCCCCAAATCAGTCTGGTGGATTGCGCCCAGTGATTCAAACAGCCACAGACGGGCTTCATCCTCGGATCGCTTGCCGAACACGGCAACCGGGCAGGGCATCAGGATGGAAAACGCCCGCACAAGGCGGGTCATCGCCGTATTTGCGGTCACGATCGCGACCCTCTCAAAGCCGCTCCAATTGCTCAGGCCCAGCTTTGCATCATCCCAAAGCGCACCCATGGTAAAATCAGTCATGTCCGCCCCAAGAACAACCAGCATCCGCACCGCTTCAACCTTTGCCAAGGCTTCATCCAAAGCAGGCATCAAAACCTCGCTATAGTCCTTGTCGGTGATCGGTGCTGTCATGTGCACCTCAAGCAAGTTTTCCTGCGTCCCAGATTTGACCACGATCATTGTCGATGCTCCTTAAGGGTTTCAAAGTATCGATATGCCATTTGGGATCAAAGTGCTTTGATCCAGATCACGCTGACCGGGTTACACCGGCAAAGCGGTCGTATTGCTGACCGTGCGCAACGCAAAGCTGGACTGCATCTGCCCGACCCCCGGCAGCCGTGCCAGAAACTGGCGATGGATACGGGCGAAATCTTCGGTATTTTCGGCCACGACCTTGAGCAGATAGTCGGCAGACCCCGCCATCAGATGACATTCAAGCACATCGGGAATACGCGCAACGGCCTTTTCAAACGCATCCAGAATTTCGTCGGCCTGCCCTTGTAGTGTGATTTCCACAAAAACGGTGGTCGGCACACCCATCTTGCGGGCGTCCAACAAGGCGACGTAGCCACGGATATAACCGTCAGTTTCCAGCCGCTGAACCCGGCGGTGGCAGGCGGACGGTGACAGATGGACAGCTTCGGACAAGTCAGAATTCGACATGCGCCCGTTGCGTTGCAGGGACGTCAGAATGCGACGATCAATTTCATCAAGGCTCATCTATGCAATACTCTCGCGGATTAGTTTCAATTCTTCGCAGATTATTCCAACTTAGGTCCTTAAAGCGACCCATATTCCGTGCCTAATTGTGTTTAGACGGGCGTATCTTGCCCAAAAGACACCCTCAATAGGATAAATCCCATGAAAATCGGTTGCCCAAAAGAGATCAAGCCACAGGAATTTCGCGTAGGCATGACGCCAAACGCTGCATTCGAGGCAGTTAACCACGGTCACGACGTGATCATCGAGACGGGTGCCGGTATCGGTGCGGGCTTTGAAGACGCCGATTATATTGACGCCGGTGCCACAATCATCGCCACTGCCAAGGAAATCTTTGCAACCGCCGACATGATCGTAAAGGTAAAGGAACCCCAAGCGGTCGAACGTAAAATGCTGCGCGAAGGGCAGATCCTGTTCACCTATCTGCACCTCGCACCCGACCCCGAGCAGACCAAAGACCTGTTGGCCTCGGGGGCGACCTGCATCGCATATGAAACCGTGACAGACCGTAGCGGTGGGCTGCCCTTGTTGGCCCCGATGTCCGAAGTTGCGGGCCGTCTGGCCCCGCAGGTCGGTGCGTGGACCTTGCAAAAAGCCAATGGCGGGCGCGGTGTGTTGATGGGCGGCGTGCCCGGTGTTGGCCCTGCGCGGGTCGTGGTCATCGGTGGCGGCGTTGTCGGCACACATGCCGCCCGGATCGCCGCTGGTATGGGTGCGGATGTGACCGTGCTTGACCGTTCCCTGCCCCGGTTGCGCTATCTTGATGATGTCTATGGCGGTGTATTCAAGACGTCTTATGCGTCGGCTGGCAACACGATCGAACTGGCACGTGAGGCTGACATGATCATCGGTGCCGTGCTGATCCCCGGTGCCGCCGCACCGAAACTGATCAGCCGCGCACAGCTTAGCGAACTTAAGCCCGGTGCCGCATTGGTGGACGTGGCGATTGACCAAGGTGGGTGTTTTGAAACATCCAAAGCCACCACACACCAAGACCCGATCTATGAGGTTGACGGCATCATGCACTATTGCGTGGCCAACATGCCGGGTGCCGTTGCCCGCACGTCGACCATCGCACTGGGCAATGCGACCATGCCGTTCATGTTGTCGCTGGCAGACAAGGGCTGGAAGCAGGCCTGTGCCGATGATCCCCATCTTAAGGCAGGCTTGAATGTTCACGCCGGGCAATTGACCTATGCGGCGGTTGCCGAAGCTTTGGGAATGGAAGCAATCACAGCCGACCAAGCGATTTCCGGCTGAAAATACACCCTTTGGCAGAAACAAAACAGGCCCGCAGAATATTCTGCGGGCCTGTTTTTTCAGGCTACCTGATTAAACCAGATTACTTATTGGCAAGCGAATCGCGGATTTGCAGCAGAACGTCCAGCTCGGACGGGCCGGTGTCGACTTCTGGTACCATGTCTTGTGGCGCTTCGGCTTTGGCCTTCAGGTTGTTGACGGCTTTTACCAGCATGAAAACAACAAATGCGATGATCAGGAAGTTGATGCAGGCCGTGATGAATGCGCCGTAGGCAAAGATCGCAGCGCCTGTTTCGCGTGCAGCATCCAGACCGATACCCGATGCAACGTCACCGGACAAAACAACATATAGGCTGGTGAAATCTACGCCGCCCAAAACAAGGCCGATGATTGGGTTGATCAGATCGGCAACCAGCGAGCTGACGATCGCGGTAAATGCGGCACCGATGATGATACCGACGGCCAAATCCATAACATTACCTTTGGCAATGAAATCTTTGAATTCTTGAAGCATAGTGTGTCCCTCGTTTTTATTAATGGCGCTTTGACTTTTGTTAGCGCTACGATGAGGGGCGTTAGCACAGGTTTGGCAAATTGCTAGAACATTTTTCGAAATAGGCGCAAAACGGGCTTTTAAACCTTCGATTTATCGCTTTTCCCGCGTTTTAGCCCAATTTAACCGGAAGATTGCCGGTCAATACATAGCGCAAGATTTGAACGACCTGCGCGGGTTCACGCGCCACGGCAAGTGCTGCGGCGTCCAGCTCTTTCAAGGCATGGGCGTGATCGGGACCATGCAAAATCACTAGCGATTTTCCTAATGCAGCAGCAAAACCTGCGTCAAATGCCGCGTTCCATTGTTTATACTCATCGCCAAAGCGCACGACGACGATATCGGATTCTTCGATCCCCTTGCGTGTGCGGATCGCGTTAAGCTGTGCCCCTTTGCGGTCATGCCAGAACTTGTCATCCTCGGGCCCCATGATCGCCACGCCACAATCATCACTGGCCGCATGGTCGGTAACAGGCCCATAAAAGCTGATGTCCAGATCGGACGCACCGTCGATGATCTGCTCCCGCCAATCGGTATGGATTTCGCCGGAAAGATAAACGTTGAGTGTCATGTGGATTGCCCTTTTTTAGCCGCGCAAAACGCCGCCAGTGGCTTTGGTGACCTTTTCGATCACCTTTGCGCCGACCGCTTCGATATCCGCGTCTTTCAGTGTGTGTTCATTCGGTTGCATACGCACTGTCAGGGCCAGTGATTTTTTGCCCTCGCCCACCGTGCCGCCAATAAATTCGTCGAACACCCGCACGTCATTGATGAGCGCCTTGTCGGCCCCCATCGCGGCATTCACCAATATCAGCGCATCGACGTCGGCATCAACTACAAAGGCAAAGTCACGCTCGACAGCTTGCAAGCTGCTGACTTTCAACGCTGGACGGGTCGCACCGACCTTGCGCGGCAAAGGAACCTCGGCAGGCCAAATGGTAAAGCCCACGGCAGGCCCTTTGACATTCAGCGCGGCCAGCACGCGGGGGTGAATTTCACCGAACACGCCCAATACCTTTTTCGGACCAAGACAAATCTGGCCGTGACGGCCCGGATGCCACCATTCGGCACCATTGCGGTTGATCTGCACCTTTTCAGGGGCGCCGATGGCCGACAGGATCGCTTCGACATCGGCCTTGACGTCGAACACATCAACGGAACGCGACGCGGCATGGACATCTTTCGGACCTGTACGGCCCACCAGAATACCGCTGATCTGCAAATGCTGTTCACCCGGTTCGCCGCCCGTGAATACCGGCCCGACCTCGAACAGCGCCAGATCGGGGAAACCGCGCGCCTGATTGCGTGCCGCCGCTTGTAGCAACGCTGGCAATAGCGCAGGGCGCATATGGCTCATGTCATTGCTGATCGGATTTTCCAACCTTGTCGCATCTGTGCCACCGCCAAACAACGCAGCCGAGGGCTGGTCGATAAAGCTATAGGACACACATTCATTATAGCCCAAGGCAGCACAGGCACGACGTGCAGCAGCCTCGCGGCGCTGCATCGGGGACAGCACAGGTTTGGGCACGCCTTCCGTCAAACGTGGCAAGGGGCGGCCTTCCAATTTGGTCAGCGACGCAATCCGCGCGACCTCTTCGACCAGATCCGCCTCGCCTTGCACATCGGGGCGCCAGCTGGGGACGTGAGCCATATTGCCCTCAAGTCGGAAGCCCAAGGCGGTCAACGTTTTGCGCTGATCGGCTTCGGAAATGGTCATGCCAACCAAGGACTGAACCCGCGCAGCGTCCAGTTTGTAAGCGCGCGAAAAGTCGGGAACCTTGCCCGCGACAACAACCTCTGACGCTTCGCCGCCTGCGTGATCCAGGATCATCCGCGTTGCATGTTCGATGGCGTAGGGTGTCCACTCTGGGTCGATGCCCCGCTCGAACCTGTACCGCGCGTCCGAGTTGATCTTGAGCGCGCGACCCGTGTACGCGGTGCGCACCGGATCGAAATAGGCGGCCTCGACAAAGACACTGGTCGTATCCATGGTGCAACCAGTTTCAGCGCCGCCCATGACGCCAGCGATACTCTCGACTTTTTCGGCGTCAGAGATCAGGGTCATGCCTTCGGTGAAGGTATATTCCTTGTCGTCCAGCCCGACCAAATTCTCGCCGCCCTTGGCACGGTGGATGCGCAGGGTGTGGCCAGCGATCTTGTCGGCGTCAAAGACGTGCAGAGGACGGTTGCGGTCGTAGGTAAAGAAGTTCGTGACATCAACGAGAAAGGAAATCGGACGCAGGCCAATCGCACGCAGGGCATCTTGCAGCCAAACGGGCGATGGGCCGTTCTTGACGCCACGGATTACGCGCCCGTAGAAAACCGGGCATTGCTCAAGGGTGTCATTATCAATCGATACGGTGACCGGGCAGGGGAATGTGCCTTCGACAGCCGCGGTGTCGCGGGGTTTCAGCTTGCCCAAGCCGCGTGCCGCCAGATCGCGGGCAATGCCACGTACGCCCAAGGCATCGGGACGGTTGGGGGTAATCGCGATCTCGATCACGGGATCAACCTTGGCCGGATCGTTTTTCGCCAGCCAGTCAATGAACCTGTCACCCACCTCGCCCGAAGGCAATTCGATGATGCCGTCGTGCTCCTCGGACAGCTCCAGCTCGCGCTCGGACGCCATCATGCCAAAGCTTTCGATACCGCGGATTTTGCCGACACCAATGGTCGTATCAATGCCGGGCACGTAAACGCCGGGCTTGGCCACAACGACCGTGATCCCCTCGCGGGCGTTTGGCGCGCCGCAAATGATCTGCTGAACGCCCTCGTCGGTTTCAACCTGACAGACTTGCAGACGGTCTGCATCCGGATGCTTTTCCGCCGACTTCACATAGCCCAGCGTAAATTCCGCCAGCTTGGCACCACGGTCTTCGACGCCTTCAACCTCAAGCCCCAGATCGGTAAGGGCATAGGTGATTTCATCAATCGACGCCGTGGTGTCGAGATGGTCTTTGAGCCAGGACAATGTGAATTTCATCGCGGGTAACCTCGTGCAAATGCTTGAGCCACGGCCTAGCGTTTTATCTGCGCGGTTTCAATGCGGTTAGCGCGTCATTCGCGCAGCGGCGTTCCCATCAGGACGTCCAATTGCGCACCCAGCCATCCTTCGGGAATAAAATGCCCGCCGTTATGCACATCAAGGGTCACTTTGCGCCCCTTGGTACAGGTATCCCAGACCACATGCGTGGCCTCAATTCCGGGGCGCAATTCGAAGTACCCGGTGATCCGGCCATGACCGCATTGAAACACCCGCCGCCACAGCGCGACGACATTGGTCGCATCACGACCGGGGCCGCGAGGCAGGCTCATCCAGATATCATTGAGCCCGTGAATATGACGCACCTGTCGGGGCGGGTTGGGGCAATCGCTGGATTGATGGATGGTGCCGGACATGGTCATAAGGCCAGCAATCTTGTCGCCACGCGCACAGGCATAGCGCCACGCCATCGCCGCCCCAAATGAAAACCCCGAGATGTAGATTTGGCTTTGGTCGACCGGATAGCGCTTGGCCACGTCGGCCAGCACGGCATCGGCAAAGTCTATGTCGTCTGGTGCGTCCTGCCAAAATCGCCAAGCGCGGTTCTGCGCCGAAGGACCGATCAGCATGACCCCGCGCGGTTTCGTCTCAAACCCGATGCGCGGATGATTCACCACCGTTTTGCCACGCCGCAGGAAGGCGTGAAAATGCATCATCACGGGGAGGGGTGTGACGCCGTCCCAGTCGTCGGGCAGCAGGATGTTATATTCTCGGTTCCCGAGTTGGCAGGGGGTGTCTCCGCCGCAGGTTTGGGCGATTGCGGGAAAAGACAAGAATAAAAGATTGCAGACAATGACGGATACGCCAAACAAATGGATCAATCCATGACTTTGATATCGGTTACTCATGTATGAATTGGACCACTTCGACTTTCGTCAAAGAATAATTGCAAATAGAGTCTGCGCGATAAAAGCTATCCCGAGAATAATCAGCACGGCCGCAGACCAATTTACAAAGTTTGAGAAGCGCCTGACAGTCCAAAACTCAACCTCGGACGCCAAACACTCAGCGCATTTTACAGAACTGATCCAAGCGGACCGTTGATTAATATAAAGGCAATCAATAATTACAAGTTCGTTTGGCGCTATTTGAGGAATTTTGATCAGACAGTTACCTTTTTCAACCATCTTGATTTCAGATTCTCTTGGTTCAAAGATCGAAATATCGTTTGGAGTCGAGCTGAGTACAAACTCAACCCTAGTTGCTGTTTTCCTACCAACATTCTGTAGAAAGAATTTTTCTACATATATTTCGTTTGCATTCGATTGAGCCGAGTCGTGATCATGGGGCGTGAATACTACGTTTCGCGAATTGTTCGCTCGGCCGTAGATCAACTTCACCTTCGACCTGAACATATAAATGATAAGGGTAGCGGCTAAAGTAAAACCCAAGCCGACGACATTTGTCTGGACTTCAGATAATAATCTCCAAAGCTCCTCTAAACTCGTCACCTACTCAACCCACCATGCAAATTCGGCTGGTCTAGACTGGCAAACCCATAATGCCGCAGCCAACGCAAATCTGAATCAAAGAACGCGCGCAGATCTGGTATCCCGTATTTCAGCATCGCGATGCGGTCGATGCCCATGCCAAAGGCAAAGCCTTGCCATTTGTCCGGGTCAACTCCACCAGAGCGCAGCACGTTCGGGTGGACCATGCCGGAGCCCAGCACCTCCATCCAGCCGTCGCCTTCGCCGATGCGCAGTTGGCCATCGACCCATGAACACTGGATATCAACCTCGGCCGAAGGCTCGGTAAATGGGAAATGCGAGGCGCGGAAACGGGTTTTGATGCCGTCGACCTCAAAGAACGCGGCAAAGAATTCTTCCAGCGTCCATTTCAGGTTCGCCATCGAGATATCTTTGTCGATCGCAAGACCTTCGACCTGATGGAACATCGGCGTGTGGGTCTGGTCATAGTCGGCGCGGTACACACCACCGGGGCAGATGATCCGCAGCGGCGCGCCTTGCGCCTCCATCGTGCGGATTTGCACGGGGCTGGTGTGGGTGCGCAGTACGTGCGGCGGGCGGTCGTCGCCCTCGGCACGGGCCATATAAAACGTGTCCATTTCGGCGCGTGCAGGGTGGTGGCCGGGGATGTTCAGCGCGTCAAAGTTATACCAATCGGTGTCGATGCGCGGCCCTTCGGCGACGGAAAATCCCATCTCGGCAAAGATCGCGGTGACCTCTTCCGTTACCTGACTGACGGGGTGGATCGTGCCCTGACGGATCGCACGTGTCGGCAAGGTCACGTCCAGCCATTCGCTGCGCAAGCGTTCATCAAGTGCTGCATCGCCCAATGCCGACTTCTTGGCCGCTAAGGCCGAGTTGATCTCGTCCTTCAAAGCATTCAGTGCCGGGCCAGCGGCCTGGCGTTCCTCAGGCGTCATCTTGCCCAGTTCACGCATTTTCAGCGCGACTTCGCCTTTCTTGCCAACTGCGGCAAGGCGAATGTCTTCCAATGCGCACTCATCACCAGCGCTGGCGATCTGGCCCAGATATTTCGCTTTCAGGTCGTCCATATCTGCCTCATGTCTTTGGTTCGCGCTGGTGCTAGCAGAATTGCGCCCGAATACAAGACGCAGCGCCATTTGAACCGCGTGCTTGTGCGGGTCGCCCCCTGTGCACATAGTGCCTTCAACAGGCCGGAGGACAGATATGACGGACGCCATAAACAGCTCAGCCTTGCCCCGCCCTGTCACCCGGCCATGGCTAGCACTTGCGGGCCTGACCTTGGGGGTGATGGTCACCAACGGGTTTGCGCGGTTTGCCTACGGGTTGATCCTGCCTGCAATGCGGTCAGAACTAAGCTGGAGCTATGCCCAAGCGGGGTGGCTTAACACGGCCAATGCGCTTGGCTACGTGGTTGGCGCGGTACTGACGTTGATGCTGATCGGGCGGGTGGCGCCGTCCAAGCTGTTCAGCTTTGGCCTGATCGCCACCACGCTTAGCCTGCTGGCCACCGGATACGAGGCGACAATGGGCTGGCAGACGTTCTGGCGCATTGCGGCGGGTGTGTTTGGCGCGATGTCCTTTTCCACCGCCAGCGTTTTGACCGCGCGGCTGTTTCCCGGTGATGCCCGGCGCAATGCCTTGGCGATTGCGATCCTGTTTGGCACGGGTGGCGGGCTTGGGATCATGCTGGCGGGGGCGTCTTTGCCCCTGATGCTTGAGGCATGGGGGCCGTCCTCGTGGCGCTATGGGTGGTACATTATTGGCGGGCTGAGTGTATGCGCCCTGCCACTGGGCCTTTGGGCTGCCCGCGCACTACATGTGCCAGTACCGCGCCGCGCTACGGGTGAGTCCGGGTCGTTGCGCAGGATCTGGCGGGAATTAGCGGGCTACGCATGCTTCGCCATGGGATACATAGTATATCTCACGTTTCTGGGGGCTTGGATGACAGACCAAGACGCATCGGCGCAGTTGATCGCCGGAGTTTGGGTCATTTTGGGCGTTGCACTGGTGCTGTCGCCTTTTGTCTGGCGTGGGGTCTTGGCGCGGCATAAGTCGGGCCGCCCGCTTGCGATGATCCTAAGCGGGATAGCGCTTGGATCGGCCCTGCCCGTCGTGCTGCCTGCGGGGAGTGCGATCGTCATCTCGGCCATCGTCTTTGGGCTATGCGTGTTCATGGCACCGGGTGCGATCACCAGTTTCATTCGCCAGAACCTGCCCACCGAAAGCTGGGCCGCAACGATGAGCCTGTTCACGGTTGTGTTTGCGGTTGCCCAGACGATCGGCCCCTTTGCCGCCGGAGCGATTGGCGATGCAACAGGAAACATCGGGTCTGGCCTTTTGGTGGCTGCTGCGATCCTGCTGACGGGTGCAGCGCTGGTCGCATTTCAAAAACCGCTCGACTGAAACGCAAAATGCCGCCCTGATATCAGGGCGGCATTTCGTATTCTAAGGATGCAAAGGATGCAAAGGGCGCTTACGCGGCCAGCGCGTCTTGTGCCTGCTTTACAATCGCACCGAATGCGTCGGGCTCATTCACGGCCAGATCGGCCAGAACCTTACGGTCTACTTCGATGCCTGCGAGGGACAGACCATTGATGAAACGGCTGTATGTCAGCGCTTCGTCATGGCTGCGCACGGCAGCGTTGATCCGCTGGATCCACAAGGCGCGGAAATTCCGCTTGCGGTTCTTACGGTCGCGGGTTGCATATTGGTTTGCTTTGTCGACGGCTTGACGCGCGACCTTAAAGGTATTCTTGCGGCGGCCATAATAACCTTTGGCTGCTTTGATTACCTTTTTGTGACGGGCGTGGGTGACGACACCACCTTTTGTACGGGACATATCGGCTCTCCTATCTTAGCGGTCGTAGGGCATAAAGCCCTTGATGATCTTTGCATCGGCAGGACAAAGTGCTGTCGTGCCGCGTGCGTTGCGCAGGAACTTGTTGCTCCGCTTGATCATGCCGTGCTGCTTGCCGGCCTGAGCGCCGATGACCTTGCCGGTCGCCGATACTTTAAAGCGCTTCTTAGCGCTCGACTTGGTCTTCATCTTGGGCATTTCCGTCTCCTTGACTTGAGTTCGGTAGATGCGCGACTCGGCATGCCACGTGGGCCGGACGCGCGGAACGAAGCTGGCGTATAGGAGGGACTGGCGGCTATGGCAAGCCCAAAAGGCTTACCAGAACTTGTACCTTGCGATGACATGCAAAATCGCATCGGGGATATCTTCCAAGGCATAACCGCCCGGATGGCTGCGCAGTGCATAAACGATCAAGCCCCCCGCGATCAAGATGACCAAAGCGGATGCACGCGGCGCACGGTTGTCCGAAAATGCCGACACGACCGACGGGATCGCGAGCGCCGACAGGCCAAGACCCAAAACCAAGGCAAGATCAGAATCCATCGAAATATGCCTTTTTCAGGTGCCAGTTTACATCGTCTTCAACGCTACTCCGGATCGGCACTAAAGATCAAACGTTCGTCGCAAGGTGCCACACGCAAAATGTTTGTACTGCCTTCAACGTTGAAAGGTACGCCTGCGACAACGACGACCATGTCCTCGGGTCCTGCATAGCCTTCTTCACGGGCGGCACGCGCAGCGCTTACGACGGCCATCTTGAAGCGATCCAGCCTTTCGGTCACGATACAGTTTGTACCCCAACTTAGCGTGAGCCTGCCTGCGGTTTTCGCTAGCGGCGTCAGCGCAATGATCGGCACGCGGGGGCGTTCACGCGCAATCAACAGGGCCGTTGTCCCGCTTTGGGTAAAGCAGCAAATGGCCTTGATGTTGGTCGTCTCGGCGATCTCGCGGGCGGCAGCGACAATGCCATCGGCAACGGTCATGCGGTCAGCGGTGCGCGATGCTTCGATGATCTGCGTATAGGTCGGGTCAAGCTCGACCTCGGTTGCAACATTATCCATCGTGCGCACCGCCTCGATCGGATAGGCGCCAGCGGCGGATTCAGCTGACAACATGACCGCGTCTGCGCCCTCGTAAATCGCAGTGGCCACATCGGAGACTTCGGCGCGGGTAGGCATCGGGCTTTCGATCATCGATTCCAGCATTTGCGTGGCAACGATCACCGGCTTGGCAGCGGCGCGGCACTTGCGAACAAGACGCTTCTGGATCGGTGGGACATTCTGGATCGGCAATTCGACACCCAGATCGCCACGCGCCACCATGATACCGTCGCTGACGGCAAGAATGTCGTCAAAGCGCTTTACAGCACTTGGCTTTTCGATCTTGGACAACAACGCGGCACGGCCTTTGGCAAGATCGCGTGCCTCAAGGACATCTTCGGGACGCTGCACAAAACTAAGCGCCAGCCAATCCACGCCCAGATCACACACAAACTCAAGATCTGCACGGTCCTTTTCAGACAAAGCCGCCAGCGGCAGAACGACATCGGGGACGTTCACACCTTTGCGGTTTGAGATCACCCCACCAATTACAACTTCGCAATTGGCAAAGTCTGCGCCGCAATCCAACACCTTGAGACGGATTTTACCATCGTTCACCAACAGGCTTGCGCCGGGCTCAAGAGCTGCGAAAATCTCGGGGTGGGGCAGGCAAACGCGGCTGGCGTTGCCCTCGGTTTCGTCCAGATCAAGCCGGAACGCAGCACCTTCGACCAGCAATTCGCTATCGCCGGAAAACACTCCTACGCGCAGCTTGGGGCCCTGAAGGTCGGCAAGGATACCGATTTTTGATCCTGTTTCTTCTTCGATCTGGCGGATAATCTTGTGTTTGATGCGGATTTCATCGTGACTGCCGTGGCTCATATTCAAACGAAACACATCTGCGCCTGCTGCATGTAACGCGGATATCATTTCGTGGCTGTCCGACGCTGGTCCCAAAGTGGCCACTACTTTTACATTGCGTGTACGTTTCATATTTGGGGTCTTCCTTCGTCGGGTTTGGGCCAATCACCGGCCCCGGTTTTGCTTGGATCGCTATGAACTAACATGGGCCATATCCAATTGGGATAGTAAATATGTTAGCGTTAACATCAAAATTTCGCAAGCGGTCGGATTTTCATTCCTGTACGTCTCGCCTAGAAATACAGCCTAAAAGGTTTCAGCCGTATGACATATCACCCCTTCTCGATTGACGGTCCGGATCGCCCTGCGCGATGGTTGGTCACCTGCGATCACGCCGCCAACACAGTGCCACAGACCATCGCTGGTGGCGATCTGGGCCTGGACGACGCAGATATGGAACGGCATATCGCCTATGATATCGGCGCGGCGGGGGTCTCGCGCGCCTTGGCTGAACGGCTGAACGGACCTGCGATTTTCAGCAACTTTTCGCGTCTGGTGATTGACCCGAACCGGGGCGAAGACGACCCAACACTGCTGATGAAGCTATACGACGGGACCATCATTCCCGCCAACCGCAACGCCGATCATGCAGAGCGTGAACACCGCCTGAACACCTGTTACCGTCCCTATCATGACGCTTTGGCGAAACTGGCGGCGCGTCCTGCAACGGTGGTCGTGTCCATACACAGCTTTAACCCTCAATTGCGCGGTCGCGCCCCCCGCCCTTGGCAGATCGGCGTGCTTTATGCGCAGGACAAGCGGCTGGCGGCCCCGCTGTTAGACCGTTTGCGGCGCGAACCTGATCTGACCGTCGGCGATAATGAACCCTATTCCGGCCACCTGCCCGGCGACGCGATTGACCGTCACGCCCTGCAACAGGGGCGGCCCAACGTACTGATAGAGCTGCGCAATGATCTTATCGCTGATGCTGCTGGCCAACAGGCTTGGGCGGATCGCTTGGCCCCGATCCTTGAAACCACATTGGCGCAGACCCAACTTTGACCTTCAAGAGGAGAAACATGATGCCCACACAGACCGAAATCGAACTGCAAGCCGCCGCCTTTCGCCGCCTGCAACAACACCTGATGCAAGACCGTACCGATGTGCAAAACATCGACATGATGAACCTTGCTGGATTTTGCCGCAATTGCCTGTCGCGATGGTATCAAGAGGCCGCCGATGAACGCGGTATTAAAATGGGCAAGGAAGAAGCCCGCGAACTGTTTTACGGCATGACGATGGATGAGTGGAAAGCTAACCACCAGACAGACGCAAAGCCCGATCAGCAAGAGGCGTTCAAGGTCGCGTTCGAGGAAAATGTAGGGAAGGGTTGATTCCGCAAAAGGGTTACACTCGGGGAACCGAAATACGACACCATCTGCGCAAAATCGGGAACTTGGCTGCGCCACTGATGAGGAATGCGGCGCAATCTTAAACAGTGTCCATCATCGTATCAGAAACCATCCTAAACGATTGAAAGTTTTGACTTAGTCTAGATTCCGGCTTAGAGGATTTAGCATCAATTTACCCTCTATGGTGGTTTTCAGTGATGCTTGCTCTGCTTTTTCTACCGGCACTCTTAGGCGCTGCCCTTCTGGGAAATTTTTTCGACGATAATGATGACGATGAAACCGCAAACGACGAGGCCGCTGCGGAAGAAAAGATTGTCAGCGATGGGTTTGTCGGCACGAATGCCCCCGAGTTGCTGACCGCTGATTCCGAGGGCGGTTTTATCGCCAGCAGCGGTGGCAATGACACGATCAATGGCTCTGACAACGGTGATATCCTGCTTGGTGGTAACGGCGACGATGTGATCTTTGCGCGTGCCGGCAACGATGTGGCTTTAGGCGATGCTGGCAACGACCGCGTCTTTCTGGGCGACGGAAATGACGCATACAGCCCCGGAGAGACGAGCTATGCCGAGCTGGCGGGCGACGATCTGGTGCGCGGCGGGGACGGCGACGACTTCATCGTCGATCTGCGCGGATCGAACACGCTTTTCGGCGATCTTGGGAGCGACATTCTGATTTCGTTCGACGGGCTCAGCGGCAACGGCATCTATGACAAACCCGGCGAGCTTGGTACCACGGACACGCTTTCAGGTGGCTTCGGAAGCGATATTCTGGCCGGGGATGACGGCGATATCATGACAGGCGGCAGAGGTTTCGAGACATTCTATGCCATTGATGATGAAGATCCCGATGGTGCCGATGACCTGCGCGAAGTGCGGATCACCGATTTCGACCCCAAGGCTGATGCCCTGATGATCACACATCTGAACGGCAGCCTGCGCGGCGACATTTCGCTTGATTTCGACGATGCTCAGCAGGGTGTGCGTGCCGCCTATGAAGGACGCCCCGTTGCGTTTCTGGAAGGGCTGAACGCCGAAGATATCCCGAATATTTACGTTGCAGTGACAACACTTGACGGGTTTTCCCAAGCCGTTGCCTAACAAGATTTCCCACGCTGCGGAATGACCAGCAGCGTGGGATGATCCCTCAAACCGCCGCCTTGCGCATTTCATCCAGATAGATTTCGCGCAGGCGTGGTGCGATGCGGCCCGGTGTGCCGTCGCCCAAAGCTACACCGTCAATCTCGACCACAGGCATCACAAAGGCGCTGGCCGAGGTGGTGAATGCCTCGTCCGCCTCTTTCGCCTCGTCGATGGTAAAGTTGCGCTCCTCAACCTCCATCTGTGCCTCGCGTGCGAAACGCAGAACTGCGGCGCGGGTGATGCCGTGCAAAATATCATTGCTCAGCGCGCGGGTAATGATCTTGTTGCCCTTCACGATATAAGCGTTGTTGCTGGTGCCTTCTGTGACAAAGCCATCCTCGACCATCCACGCATCATCGCAGCCGACCTTCTTGGCCATCATCTTGCCCATCGACGGGTACAGCAACTGCACCGTCTTGATGTCGCGGCGGCCCCAGCGGATGTCTTCGATGCTGATGACCTTGGCACCTTTTTTGGATGCGGGGCTATCTGCCATGCCGGGCTTGTTCTGGGTGAACATCACGATTGTGGGCACCGTGGTTTCAGGGTCAGGAAAGGCAAAATCGCGGTCGCCGTCAGACCCACGGGTGATCTGCAAATAGATCAAACCTTCGTTGATCTCGTTGGCGCGCACCAACTCGCGATGAACCTCCAACAGGTCCTCCTTCGAGATCGGATTGCGCATGTCCAACTCGCCCAAGGACCGCTCGAGGCGGATGGCGTGGCCGTCGAAATCGATCAGCTTGCCGTCCAGCACCGATGTGACCTCGTAAACACCGTCAGCCATCAAAAACCCCCGATCAAAGATCGAAACTTTCGCTTCGGTCTCGGGCAGGTAGTCGCCGTTTACATATACAGTCCGTGTCATCTTTGCCCTCTCAATCGCCGGGATCATTCCGGCGCAAGCCCTGTGAAATCTGCCGGGGCCAACCGCCCGGCGCGAAGAAGAAATTGCAACGCAACCGCCACCCCTTCGGCATCTGCACGTGCATCATGGGCGGGACCGTGCTGTTCCAACCCGTAATGGCCGCAAATTGTGTTGCTGCGCAAGCCACAGATTGTCTCGGGTGTCTCGCCCACCGCCATGAGGATCGGCGTTGAATTGCGAAACTGTCCGGCAGGGATCGGGCTGAGCTGGTTTTGCACAATTAGCGATGCGGCAAGGGTTAGCAAATCATCCTTGCCCCAGCTCAGCAACAGCGCGCCATCGGCATCGGTTTTCAGCTCTGATAGCGCGTCCATCAATGGCTGGGCCTCATCTTGCAACAACGCGTCCGTGATGCCGGTAAGGCGGGTCAGCGGCGGGTCGATGGGAACAATCCGGCCATCGCTGTCTGTGGGTTGCACCATCCAACCCTCCCTTGCCGAAATATCAAACCCGTCGTCCAGCAAAAGCTGGACCGCACCGATCTGCACGCACAAAGGGTCCGGGTCTTGCGGCCCGCACCAGAACCGCGTCGGCGCCTCGGGGGGCGTTAGAAACTCGCAATCATAAATGGCCACCTGTGCCATACTATCCCCACAACGCAGCCGACGGCGGATGCACGCCGGACGCGTCAAAGATCAACGCGTTCTCGCGATCTTCGGCCAGCAGCAATGGCCCGTCAAGGTCGACCACCTTGGCTCCCTGCGCCACCAGCGTTGCCGGTGCCATCGCCAGCGATGAACCGACCATGCAGCCGACCATCACGTCGTAGCCTTGCGCAAGTGCGGCATCGCGCAACGACAATGCTTCGGTCAGGCCGCCGGTCTTATCAAGCTTGATGTTCACGACATCATATTTGCCTTTCAGCGCGGCAAGGCTCTCACGGTCATGGCAGCTTTCGTCTGCACACACAGGGACAGGTCTGTCCATTCCGATCAACGCGTCGTCGTCTCCGGCAGGTAAAGGCTGCTCGACCAGCGCCACGCCAAGCCTGACCAAATGTGGGGCCAGATCGGCATACACCTCTGCCGACCAGCCTTCATTCGCATCGATGATGATCGTCGCATCAGGCGCACCAGCGCGCACAGCCTCGAGCCTTGGCATGTCGTCCGGCGTGCCCAGCTTGATTTTCAGCAAGGGCCGATGCGCATGCAAAGCTGCCTGTTCGCGCATCTTCTCGGGGCTGTCCAACGACAGGGTATAGGCCGTGATCTCTGGCCGCGGAGACTTCAGCCCCGCCAGTTCCCAAACCCGCTTGCCAGCTTTCTTGGCCTCAAGATCCCACAACGCGCAATCCACCGCATTGCGCGCAGCGCCCGCTGGCAACAGATCGTACAGCGCCGCACGATCAAAACTGCCCGGCAAACCTTCGATCTCGGCGGTCACGCTCTCAAGCGTTTCATCATATCGGGCATAGGGCACACATTCACCCCAACCCATCACACCGTCATCGGTGATCCGAACGGTCAGCACCTTTGCCTCGGTCCGGGACCCGCGCGAAATGGTAAAGACCTGTGCCAGTCGAAACACGTCCCGACTTACTTCAATACGCATGATCGCTCCTTCATTTTGCCAGACAAACTCTCCCCGAAGGGCCGACTAGAGGGATGCCAAAGCATCAGCCAGCTTGGCAGCCCCTTGGCGGAACGGGTCAACGGCAGGCAATCCCAGCCGCGCTTCAACCTCGGCCAGATACGCCTCTGCCTCGGCCAGGGACATATGCTGCGTGTTGATCGAAATTCCCATGACCTTGCAATTTGCGTTGGCAACTTTTGCCATGGTCAGCGCGGTATCGCGCACATCTTCCAGACTGGGCAACGTGTAATCAGGCAAGCCGCGCATCGTCTTGCGGGTCGGCTCGTGGCACAGGATCAGCGCATCGGGCTGGCCACCATGGATCAAAGCAAGGCTCACCCCTGAATAGGACACGTGGAAAAGACTACCCTGCCCCTCGATCACATCCCAATGGTCTGCGTCGTTATCGGGGGTCAGATATTCAATCGACCCGGCCATGAAATCGGCGACAACGGCGTCAAGCGGCACGCCGTCACCGGTGATCAAAATACCGGTTTGGCCCGTGGCGCGGAAACTGCACTTCATGCCCTTTTCCTTCATCGCCGCATCCAGTGCCAAGGCGGTATACATCTTGCCAACGGAACAATCGGTCCCCACCGCAAGCACCCGCTTGCCCGTGCGTTTAACACCACTGGCGATCGGATATTTCACCGATGGGATACGCACGTCATGCAGGCTGCGCCCATGCTTTTGCGCGGTGCTGACCAGATCGGCCTCGTCGCGCAACAGGTTATGCAGGCCCGATGCCAGATCAAAACCCATCTCAAGCGCCTCGATCAGTATTGTTTTCCAAGCAGCACTGATGATGCCGCCCCGGTTGGCAACGCCGATCACAAGGGTCTTGGCCCCTGCTTCCCTGGCCTGAGCCAACGTCATATCGGGAATACCCAAATCGGCCTTGCAGGCGTCCATCCGCAACTGGGCGACCGCGTTGTCAGGCCGCCAGTCCTTGATCCCTTGGGCAACCTTGACCGCAAGCTGGTCAGGCGCATCGCCTAGAAATAGAAGATATGGTGTTTCGATCATGATCAGGCTCTCCAACAAATGGCTTCGCGTCAGTTTCGTTGTTTCTTGCCGCAAAGAGGTTGCAAATGCACGCAAAGAACAAGGGAGTGTCGATGAATATTGCAACAAATTAAACAATTGCAGAATATTTATGCACGCCGCCGCACCGCCTAATGCTGCAACTGCGAAATCCGGCTTGCGACCTACCGCGTAATTTAATACCAGCTTGATCGACCCAGCCGAAACATAATTACCCAAGGAACTCTGAACATGAGCTTTCGCATTCAGCCCGCACCGCCCGCACGCCCCAACCGTTGCCAATTGTTTGGACCGGGTTCGCGCCCGGCTATTTTCGAGAAAATGGCAAGCTCGGCCGCTGATGTGATCAATATCGACCTTGAAGACAGCGTAGCACCGTCAGACAAGGACAGTGCACGTGTCAATGTGATCAAGGCTATCAACGAAGTTGACTGGGGCAACAAAACCCTATCGGTGCGGATCAACGGGCTGGATACGCCCTATTGGTACCGCGACGTGGTTGATCTGCTTGAGCAGGCCAGCGACCGTCTGGACCAGATCATGATCCCCAAGGTTGGGTGTGCCGCAGACGTCTATGCCGTCGATGCGCTCGTTACGGCGATTGAGGCTGCCAAAGGGCGCACAAAGCGCATTGCCTTTGAGGTAATCATCGAATCAGCCGCCGGGATCGCGCATGTCGAAGAGATCGCGGCCTCAAGCCCACGGTTGGAAGCGATGAGCCTGGGTGCCGCTGATTTCGCCGCCTCGATGGGAATGCAGACCACCGGAATTGGTGGGACGCAGGAAAATTACTACATGCTGCATGATGGGGTAAAGCACTGGTCCGATCCATGGCATTGGGCACAGACCGCGATTGTCGCCGCCTGCCGGACCCACGGCGTCTTGCCTGTTGATGGACCGTTCGGTGATTTTTCGGATGACGAAGGGTGCCGCGCGCAGGCCCGCAGGTCGGCGACGCTGGGCATGGTTGGCAAATGGGCCATCCACCCCAAACAGATTGCTATCTCGAACGAGGTGTTCACCCCGTCAGACGAAGCCGTGGCAGAGGCCCGCGAGATTTTGGCCGCCATGGAAACGGCCAAAGCCAACGGAGAAGGCGCGACAGTCTATAAAGGTCGCTTGGTCGATATCGCCAGCATCAAGCAGGCTGAGGTCATCGTGCGCCAGTCCGAGATGATCTCGAAGCGCTGATCACATCAAACGACAGTGGGGGGCCAGCCCCCCACGCCCCCCGGGATATTTCCAAGCCAGAGAAAACGGGGGGCTTGGCGCGGTGCTAAAGTTCGGGCATCACGTGGCCATGACATTTGATGTATTTTCTGCGCTTGCGCTTTTTACGCTTATCACTTCGCTGACACCGGGGCCAAACAACCTGATGCTCATGGCGTCAGGGGCGAATTTCGGGTTTGCGCGCACGGTGCCCCATATGCTGGGAATCACCTTTGGCTTTATGGCGATGCTGTTGCTGGTTGGCCTTGGCCTGATCCGCGTGTTTGACGCGTTTCCGGTGATCTATACCGTTCTCAAGGTGCTGAGCGTTCTGTATCTGCTGTTTTTAGCCTACAAGATCGCGACAGCGGCCCCTGCACAGCAAGCCAAGGCAGGCAGCCGGCCGCTAAGCTTTCTGCAAGCGGCAGGGTTCCAATGGATCAACCCCAAAGCGTGGGCTTTTGGGCTGAGCATCATTACCATTTACGTCCCTGTATCAGGGTTCGGACCACTTTTTATTGCAGCGCTTGTCGTGGCGGTGATGGCCGCCCCATCGGTGACAATCTGGACAGTGATGGGCAAGCAGCTTGCGCGTTTTCTGACCAATCCCCGACGCTTGCGGCTGTTCAATGTAACGATGGCAATCTTGCTTGTCGCATCCTTGATCCCTGTCCTTTGGCCCGCGTCATAAACAGGTTGCGTTGCAAACATCGCAAATCAGCGCCATATAGCCAGTAACCAAGCACGGGGCATGTGATGACACAGTATCTGGATTTTGAGAAACCTCTGGCCGAGATCGAGGGCAAGGCCGAAGAGTTGCGCGCCCTTGCGCGATCTTCTGAAGGGATGGATGTCAGTGCCGAGGCCAAGGGATTGGACCAGAAGGCACATCAGATGCTTGACGACTTATATAAGTCGTTGACCCCATGGCGGAAATGCCAAGTTGCGCGACACCCCGATCGGCCCCATTGCAAAGACTATATCGAAACGCTTTTTACCGATTACACTCCGCTTGCAGGTGACCGGAACTTTGCCGATGACCATGCGGTTATGGGTGGCTTGGCGCGTTTCAACGACGTGCCCGTGATGGTGATCGGTCACGAAAAGGGCAACGACACAAAGTCACGGATCGAACGGAATTTCGGGATGGCCCGCCCCGAAGGCTACCGCAAAGCTGTGCGATTGTTGGATATGGCGGGTAAGTTTGGCCTGCCGGTTATTACCTTGGTCGACACGCCCGGTGCCTATCCCGGAAAAGGCGCCGAAGAGCGGGGCCAGTCAGAGGCGATTGCCCGGGCGACAGAGAAATGTTTGCAGATCGGCGTGCCGTTGGTATCGGTCATCATTGGCGAAGGCGGGTCAGGCGGGGCTGTGGCCTTTGCAACGGCAAACCGTGTCGCGATGCTTGAGCATTCGGTTTATTCGGTGATTTCGCCCGAGGGCTGCGCGTCGATCTTGTGGAAAGATTCGGAAAAGATGCGCGAAGCGGCAGAGGCCTTGCGCCTCACGGCACAGGATCTGAAACAGCTGGGCGTCAACGACCGGATCATCCCGGAACCGCGCGGTGGGGCGCACCGCGATCCCAAGGCGGCCATCACGTCGGTCGGCAAAGCGATTGCAGGGATGCTTGAGGATTTGAGCGGCAAAGACAGCAAAGCGTTGATTACCGATCGCCGCAAGAAATTCATGGACCTTGGCTCAAAAGGCTTGGCTGCCTGATCTGAGGGGGTGACCGTTTCCTGACACAGGAAACGGGCCAGACTTTTTGCATAAGTCCGGCTTATGTCGCGAGCATCCGCAGCCCTTGCGTAACATCGGTTCTAACGGCCAGACGCAGACCTGGTTCGTCGCCTGCGCGCAGGGCTGCAATGATCAGCCTGTGGAAATGTGGCGGCTCTGTCCGGCGCAAACGCCCATAAAGCGCGCGCATGGTTGGGCCCATTTGCAGCCAAACGGTCTCTGCCATTGCCAGCATCGCGGGCGCTTGGGCACGCAGATACAACGTCCTGTGAAATTCAAGATTTGTCCGAATATAGCCGACAGCATCGCGGTGCGCGACTGCTTCGGATACCGCGTTGTTGATCGTTTGCAACCGCTCGATCAGCGCGAAATGGGCGCGCGGCAGGGCGCGGCTGGCAAGTTCGACTTCGATCAGCGCCCGTAAAGCCGCAAGTTCCTCGATTCGCTCGTTGCTAAGTTCGGGCGTCGAGATGCGGCCCGAGGTGGACATCGTCAACGCCCCTTCGGCCGCCAGACGGCGTACCGCTTCGCGGGCGGGCGTCATCGACACCTCGTATTCTTTGCCGATGCCCCGCAAGGTCAATGCGTGGCCCGGTGGCAGGTCGCCATGCATGATACGGCTGCGCAACTGGCGGTACACGCGGTCATGCGCAAGCGGATTGGCATCAAGGGGACGGGGATGAAGGTTCATGACGGCCTTTGTGATCACAGAAAGTTTGCACGTCAACACATGTTGTTGGCGCAAGCTGGGTGCATAGCGGGTTCGACCCACCCCGCATCCTACCCAAAACGGTAGCGGTGCAGATCACTGCCATTTTTGCGCAACCATCCGCGTGCATCTTTGTAAGGCCCATAGATGCGTTCCACCTCGGCCCAGAAGGCAGGCGAATGGTTCATCTGTGCCAGATGCGCAACCTCGTGCGCGGCAACATAATCCAACACCTCTGGCGGGGTCAGGATCAACCGCCACGAGAACATCAGTCCCCCATCAGAAGTGCAAGATCCCCAACGTGACCGCGTATCGCGAAGGGTCAGTTTTGTGTAAGGCCGCCCCAAGGCCGCCGCATAGTCGTCACAGGCTCCTGCCAGCCTGTCGCGCGCCAACTCCTTTAGGTGTGCCGCCAATCGAACGGGCACACGGTCTTCGCGTCCGGGCACGGCGATTGACGCATCGCCCAATTGCACGCGCCGCCCCTCTCCCGGCACAACCCGAACCATCCGCCCACCCAAAGGAAATTCTGCACCGATCCCGATCGGGACGTCCTCGCCGCGCGCGGTCAGATGACCCCGAATCCAGTCTTCCTTTTCGCGCGCGAACGCGAGGCCTTCAGCCTCTTTCAACCGCTTCGGCATGGTCAGCGTCACGCGCCCGTCAAGCTGCGAGATGCGCAGGGAAATCCGCTTGGCCCGTGCAGAGCGGCGCAGGATAAGCGGGATCGGCGGATTGCCGGGCAGGATCGGATCGGGCATTTCAGGGTTCCGGACAAACAGGGGGGTGGCGATTGCCTTTGACAGTTCCTATCTCATATGGCACTTGCCCTGAATCATCTATACGCAACAACACTTTCAAAAAGGGGACTTCGATGCCCAATGAAGAATGGGGAACCAAGCGCCTGTGCCCCACAACGGGCAAACGGTTCTACGACCTGAACAAAACACCCATCATCAGCCCATATAGCGGCGAAGTGGTCGAGGTGGACAATTCCAAATCCCGCATGATCGCCGCCGACGCCGAGGATGCTGTTACAGCAAAAGCCAAGAAGGCCGACGTTGATGACGACGAAATCCTGGTAGATGACGACGATGTGGACGTGGATCTGGATGATGATATTCTGGATGACGACGACGATGACGAAGATACTGTGCCGCTTGACGAAATAGCGGACGTCGCAGCGAATGACGACGACTGATTGAAGATTGCAAAGGCGGGAATGGATTTTCCCCTTGATCCCGCCTTCGCTTGCGCCTATTCAGCCGCACATCGACCTTCCCAAGGTTGATATTCTACCAGGATCAATGATCCAAGATGGGGCCTTAGCTCAGCTGGGAGAGCGCCTGCATGGCATGCAGGAGGTCAGCGGTTCGATCCCGCTAGGCTCCACCAAACCTCACCAAGGTATTGAAAACAAACAAAGACCCTTGTTATAAGGCGTTTGTTTACGTGGTTGTTACAGTGAGGTGTTACAGTGGCCGCTTTAGAACAGATGCCCGGACACCCAAGATTATACCGCCGCAATGCAACCTACTGGCATCGTGCGGCCAGCGTTTCAATCAATTTGCAATAAGTCTCATGCACATTGCTCCGTCGCGCAAAATCTAGAACGGCAATCCGATGTAATTCTCGGCCAGATCACGCCGTGCGGTTTCGCTTTGTGACAGGTGGCTCAGGGTCGCTTTGCGCATTTGGGCTGCAAAACTATCCTCTCCGTCGAATTGGTGCAGCATCGTTGTCATCTGCCAGCTAAAGCGCATCGCCTTCCAAATTCTGGCAAGCGCGCGGTCTGCATAGCTTTCCACACCCGACATGTTATTCTTCTTTAATGCAGCAATCAGTGCGTCGTGCAGATAATAAACGTCAGACACGGCAAGGTTCAGCCCCTTGGCACCGGTTGGCGGCACGATATGCGCAGAATCGCCTACCAAAAACAGGCTTCCCCATCTGAGCGGTTCGCTGACAAAAGACCTCAGCGGCGCGATAGATTTTTCTATGGAAGGACCCGTGATCATATTTTGGGCGGTCTCGTGCGGCAGGCGCATCTTCAATGCCTCCCAAAAGCGATCATCGCTCCACTCCTCGACCTTGTCTGTCAGGGGCACCTGAACGTAATAGCGACACAGATTTTCATTGCGCATAGACGCCAAGGCAAACCCGTGGCGCGAATTAGCATAGATCAATTCATGGTTGGCCGGGGGCGTGCGGGACAGGACGCCAAGCCAGCCGAAGGGGTAAACCCGCTCGAACTCATCGCGCTTCTCGGCCGGGATGGTTTGACGACTGACCCCGTGAAAGCCGTCACAGCCAGCGACAAACCGACAATCCACACGGTGCAGTACCCCGTCCTTTGTGTATTCAACATAGGGCGCCGTGGTCGCTGCATCTTGTATCACCACGCCCTCAACCTCGTGCACGATCGTCGTACCGATCGCATCCTGGGCATCATACAGATCAGCTGTCACTTCGGTCTGACCATAGACCATGACCTTTTTGCCGGTTAGTTCGTAAAAATTGATGCGCACCATCAGATCGTCATCGGTCAGATAGCAGCCCTCGTGAGGTTGGCCTTCGCGGTCCATTCGATCACCGACACCGGCCTCGCGGAGCAGATTGACCGTGCCGTCCTCAAGAACACCTGCACGAATGCGCGCCAAGACGCGCGCGCGGCTGGTACGTTCCAAAATGACCGTGTCGACCCCTGCACGGTTAAGCAGTTGCGAAAGCAACAGACCTGATGGCCCGCCTCCGATGATGACAACTTCGGTTTTCACTGCGAATACCCTTTGATTGGTTACCCTCCATATTATAGGCTAAAACCCGGTTCGGTGAATGGACCAACAGCGCAATCACTGGTACTATTCGTGCATGACGCAAATGCACCATATACCTGATTACGCGCTTTATGGCGAAACTGCCGCCTTCCCAGATGTGGTACATTGCGAACATATAAAGGATCGCGCACCGGATCATGGCTGGCGCATTTCGGCGCATCGCCATGCGCAACTGGTTCAGGTCTTCTATATCCAATCAGGCAGCGCAGTGGCTGATGTAGATGGGCAGAAATTCACCCTTTCGGACAACCAGCTGTTTTTTATCCCTGCGCAGGCAGTGCACAGCTTTGCCTTTGCGCCCAATACCCAAGGGATGGTGCAGTCTTTTCCCCTGTCCGTTGTGCACAGTATCGTACCCATGAACGCAGACCTTGCCGGCGCGCTGTCTCAACCATTTGTGGCAAGGCCGGAAGCACATCTGCTGGCGATTATGTCGGTGCTGGACGCATCGCTGAAAACCACCGGGCCTTACCGGACGCATACGGCGGTCGGGCTGGCCCATAGCGTGTTGTCTATGACCGCCGCTTTGAGGGTTTCGCATATCGGCAACCAGCAACGCGGCCCTGACCGACGGTTGGCACGATTGGATCAGCTGATTTCAGACCAGCACTCCTTGGGCCGCAATCCATGCGATTACGCGGCTGAAATGGGTCTAAGCACTGGTCATCTAAGCCGCCTGTGCCGCGCCGCCAAAGGGATGTCTGCCTCCGCATATATAGAGACGCAAATCATTCAAGAGGCGTGCCGACTGCTGGCATTTACCCAACTTTCCGTGGCCGAGGTCGGGTACCGTCTGGGATATTCCGATCCGTCCTATTTCTCACGACGCTTTCGGGTCGTACAGGGGCAGACGCCGTCGCTCTATCGGCAACGATTTTCGGGCTAGGGTCAAACCGTATCGAATTTGCCCAAAAATAAGGCACACCGGGAATTGGAGCCCGAAAAACTGCCGAACTTCACTGTTTGCCATCGCTCCCCCGGCGAATCCGGCTATCCATAGATCTGATTTTGATGGCGCAGCGGAGGGGCCGATTAACATCGCGACACATATCGATCTTGCGCCACAGGCCGTCACCCAGCCCCGGGCTTTGGGTGCTTTGTGCATTGCCAGCAAGACCTATGGGGCAAGCTCCGTTATCGCTGATCTGTACCAATCGGGCTGCCTGAAGGCGCTGTTCCCACGCGCCGCTTCTGCTGGGCTGACCGGCGTGTTCCTGAACACCTCTGGCGGGATGACGGGTGGTGACCGCCTCACGATTGAGGCGACCGCTGGAGCGCACAGCCGCTTGACCCTGACCTCGCAAGCAGCCGAGCGTGTGTATCTGGCGCAACCCGGCCCCCCGGCGCGGCTGACGACGACCCTAAGCGTCGCAGATGGCGCGCGGATCGACTGGCTGCCGCAAGAAACCATCCTGTTCAACGGCTCTGCCCTGCAACGGCGGCTCGAGGTCGATCTGGCCCCCGATGCGACCTTCTTTGGGGTTGAGCCGCTGGTCTTTGGCCGTGTGTCCATGGGCGAAACACTGACCTCGGGCAGTTTTGCCGACAACATCACCATCCGCCGCGACGGTGCCCTCATCTTTGCCGATGCCGTGCGCCTGTCGGGCGATATCGCCGCGCAGCTTTCCGGCCCTGCGACGGCTGCCGGTCACTTTGCCATAGCCAGCGTGATCTATGCCGCCCCCGATGCCGAGGCATTGCTGACCCCGCTGCGCGCCATGCTGCCCCAAACCGCAGGGGCCAGCCTAATCCGGCCCGGCGTGCTTTATGCGCGACTGCTGGCCCCCGACAGTTACATCCTGCGCCAATCTTTGGTGCCGATCATCGCCCGCCTGCATGGCGCGGCCCCACCCAAAACATGGATGCTTTGACATGCAGCTCACCCCCCGTGAAAAAGACAAACTACTGATCGCCATGGCGGCCGAGGTCGCGCGCAAGCGGCTGGCCCGCGGCGTCAAGCTGAACCACCCCGAAGCCATCGCCCTGATCACCGACACCGTGGTTGAGGGGGCACGCGATGGCCGCAGCGTTGCCGATATGATGCAAGCGGGCGCGCAGGTCATCACCCGCGACCAATGCATGGAAGGCATCCCCGAGATGATCCACGACATTCAGGTCGAAGCCACATTTCCCGACGGTACCAAGCTGGTCACTGTCCACAACCCTATCCGCTAGAAAGGCCCCAACATGAAAAAACTGACCATCCTGCCCGCGCTTATGCTGGCCTCGCCTGCATTGGCCCACCCCGGCCTGCACATGACACCGCATGGGGCCGAATGGATGCCGGTCTTTATGGGTCTCGCCGTGATCGCCACAGCCGCCACCGTTGCCCTGCGCGCCCGAGTCAAAGCCAAAGCAAAGTCGCGCAAATGATCCCCGGTGAAATCCTATGCGCCGAGGGTGACATCACCCTAAACGCAGACCGCGAGGCGATCACGCTGATGGTCGCCAACACCGGCGACCGCCCCGTGCAGGTCGGCAGCCACTACCACTTTGCCGAAACCAACCCCGCGCTGGATTTCGACCGCGCAGCCGCCCACGGCTGCCGTCTGGACATCGCAGCAGGCACCGCCGTGCGGTTCGAACCTGGCCAGCGCCGCGAAGTGCAGCTGATCCAGCTGTCAGGCGACCGCAAGGTGTTTGGCTTTAACGGTGCCGTGATGGGTGCGCTTTAGGGCGCTAAAAGGAAAATTATAATGACCACCAAACTCCCCCGCTCTGAATATGCCGCGATGTATGGGCCGACCACAGGCGACCGTCTGCGCCTTGCCGATACCGATCTGATCATCGAGGTCGAACGCGACCTGACCACCTATGGCGAAGAGGTCAAATTCGGCGGTGGCAAGGTGATCCGCGACGGGATGGGGCAGTCTCAGGTCACGCGGGCGAATGGGGCGGTCGATACCGTGATTACCAACGCGCTGATTGTGGATCATTCGGGCATCTACAAGGCGGATGTCGCGCTCAAAGACGGGCGCATCGCGGGCATCGGCAAGGCGGGTAACCCCGACACCCAGCCAAATGTCGATATCATCATCGGACCGGGCACTGAAATCATCGCAGGCGAGGGACGCATCCTGACCGCTGGCGGGTTTGACAGCCATATCCACTTTATCGCCCCCCAGCAGATGGAAGACGCGCTGCATTCCGGCGTGACCACCTGTTTTGGCGGTGGCACCGGCCCTGCGCACGGCACGCTCGCCACCACCTGCACTCCCGGCCCGTGGCATATCGGGCGGATGTTGCAGGCGATGGACGGTGTGGTGATGAACATCGGCCTGTCAGGCAAAGGCAACGCCAGCCAGCCAGGCGCGCTGATCGAGATGGTCAATGGCGGGGCCTGCTCGCTCAAACTACACGAGGATTGGGGAACGACGCCTGCCGCGATTGATTGCTGCCTGTCGGTGGCCGATGATATGGACGTGCAGGTGATGATCCATACGGATACGCTGAACGAATCCGGCTTTGTCGAACACACTCTGGCCGCCATGAAAGGCCGCACGATCCACGCCTTCCACACCGAAGGGGCAGGCGGCGGTCACGCGCCAGACATCATCAAGATTTGCGGCGAAGAGCATGTTTTGCCGTCTTCAACCAACCCCACGCGGCCCTTCACCGTGAACACGTTGGAAGAGCATCTGGACATGCTCATGGTCTGTCACCACCTTGATAAATCCATCCCCGAAGACGTTGCCTTTGCCGAAAGCAGGATCAGGCGCGAAACGATTGCCGCCGAAGATATCCTGCACGACATCGGTGCCTTTTCGATCATCGCGTCAGACAGTCAAGCGATGGGGCGCGTGGGCGAGGTGTTGATCCGCACATGGCAAACCGCCGATAAAATGCGCAAACAGCGCGGGCGTCTGCCCGAGGAAACCGGCGACAACGACAATTTCCGCGTCAAACGCTACATCGCGAAATACACGATCAATCCGGCCATTGCCCATGGTGTAAGCCGCGAAATCGGGTCGATCGAGGTGGGCAAAAAGGCCGATCTGGTACTGTGGAGCCCCGCCTTCTTTGGCGTAAAGCCCGAAATGGTGCTGATGTCCGGTATGATCGTGGTCGCGCAAATGGGCGATCCGAATGCGTCGATCCCGACACCTCAGCCGGTCTATACGCGCCCCATGTTCGGGGCCTATGGCAGCGCCTTGAAACACTGTGCAGTGACCTTCATCTCCGAGGCGGCGCAATCGAACGGGCTGCGCGATCAGCTGGGCCTGTCAAAGCAAACCATCGCCGTCAAGAACACCCGCAACATCGGGAAATCCGACCTGATCCACAACTCGGCCACCCCCAAGGTCGAAGTGAACCCAGAAACCTACGAAGTACGCGCCGACGGCGAATTGCTGACTTGCGAGCCCGCCAGCGTCCTGCCGATGGCGCAACGCTATTTTATGTTTTAAGGCCTCATATGACTGATCTGACTTCCGCCCATACCATCAAACGACACGGCCATTGGACCGATGCCCATGACCGCTGCGTGCTGACCTATGACGAACGGTTCTTGCGCCGCAAACGCCTGCTGACCGCCCGCAACCAAGGGTTTTTGGTCGATCTGCCCCATACGGAATCGCTAAACCATGGGGATGCGTTCCAGCTGGAAGATGGCAAGTTCATCGAGGTGATCGCGGCCGAGGAAGCCTTGCTTGAGATCACCGGCGACGATCTGGTCCGGCTGGCGTGGCATATCGGCAACCGCCATTGCCCCTGTCAGGTGGAACCCACACGCCTGCTGATCCAGAACGACCACGTGATTCGCGACATGCTGGGCAAGCTGGGCGCGACCCTGCGCGATGTGTCCGAGCCTTTCATTCCCGAAGGCGGCGCTTACGGCCATGGCCGCACCCATAGCCACGCCCACTGATGCAAACGCAGGCTTTGATAACGCTGGCCCAATGGCTCTCGCCCAGCTTTCCTATTGGCGCGTTCAGCTATAGCCACGGGCTTGAGATGGCTGTGAGCGATGGCACGATCCACGACGCCGCATCCCTGCAAGCGTGGCTTGGCGGCATTATCGCCCACGGCGCTGGCCGGACCGATGCGATCCTGCTTGCAGCTGGCTATCGCGGTGAGGGGTTGTCCAGCGTGGATGCGCAGGCCCGTGCTTTGGCGCCATCAGCGGAACGGTTGACCGAGACCACACAGCAAGGTGCCGCCTTTGTGCGGGTGGTCAATGACGTCTGGTGCCATAATCTGCCTGATCTGACCTTACCGGTCGCCTTTGGCGCGGCCTGCGCGACCCAAGACCTGCCGCTGCAAGACGCCGCCCACCTGTTCCTGCACGCCTTTGTCAGCGCGCTGGTGTCGGCCGCGATCCGAGCGGTGCCTTTGGGGCAAACCGATGGGCAACGGGTGATCACCGCCCTTGGCCCCCTGTGCCAGCAGACGGTGCAAACCGCCCTAAGCCAAACCGTCGACGACATCGGCAGCGCCTGCTTTCTGGCCGATATCGCCTCGATGCAACACGAAACGCTTTATTCAAGGATGTTCCAGACATGAGTTCCCCCAACGGCCCTTTGCGCATCGGAATCGGCGGCCCTGTGGGCGCGGGCAAGACCACCCTCACCGCCGCCCTGTGCCGCGCCATGCGTGACCGCTGGTCGATCGGGGTCATCACCAACGACATCTACACCCAGGAAGACGCCGAAGCGCTGATGCGGATGCAGGTTCTGCCACAGGACAGAATCATCGGGGTGGAAACCGGCGGCTGCCCGCATACTGCGATTCGCGAAGATGCCTCGATCAATCTGGCCGCCGTGGCGCGGATGCAGGAACGTCATCCAGACCTTGATTGCATCTTGATTGAATCGGGCGGCGACAACCTGTCGGCCACCTTCAGCCCCGAACTGGCGGACATCACACTTTATGTCATCGACGTTGCCGCAGGCGAGGAAATCCCGCGCAAGGGTGGCCCTGCGATTACCAAATCCGACATCCTGATCATCAATAAAACAGACCTCGCGCCCTATGTTGGCGCGTCGCTCGAAGTCATGGACCGCGACGCCAAACGCATGCGCGGAGAGCGGCCTTTCGTCTTTGCCGCGATGAAATCCGACAAGGGTGTGGCCGAAGTGCTCGACCTGATCGTGCGCATTGGTGGGTTACAATTGGTTCCAGCCGATTAACAATTTGTAACAAAACTGGCGGATTATTGCCGTTCGTTAACAGAGCGCTTTGTTTTTTCCTTAAATTCGTCAAATGTCCGCCGAGCTTTACCGAGGCAGTAAGGCGGCAAAAACAACGGTTGGGGAAACTAAATGAGCGTGAAACGCCAGTGGTCATCTAAGATAGGCATTCCATTTATATGTTTAGGTCTACTTTTTGCTGCGGGGTGCGCTCGCGCCCCTGCCGAGCTTCAGACGATTTCCTCAGCTGGTATCAACCCTGATCTTCACGCGATGGCGATACGGGAAGTTAAAGATTTGCAATCTCAAGGCCGTCGCGTTTGGTGCGTGCCTTTCGCCCGCAACGCCAGTGGCGTCGACATTCGCGGCAACGCCAACACGTGGTGGGGTCAGGCGGAAGGGCTGTATGCACGTGGCAAACAGCCCGTCATCGGGGCCGTGATGGCGTTCAAGGCAACGCGCAAGAATCCGATGGGTCATGTCGCTGTCGTGTCCGAAGTCGTTTCCCCCCGCGAGATCAAGGTCGATCACGCCAATTGGAAGCGCAACAAAATTTCCCTGAAGATGAATGTGATCGACGTTTCAGCCGCCAACAACTGGTCTGAAGTGCGTTTGGAAAGCCAGGCCGATTCCTTTGGCAGTGTTTATCCGATCAACGGTTTCATCTATCCAGACAGCACGCTTCATCCAGAGCCCGCTTATACACCAGCGCCCGTTTTTGCGTTTTTGAGCGCGCCGTCCAAACCGTAAAACACCGACCCTAGTGAAAATCCCGTGACTTCGGGATTACCCGCACATTGCGCGGGTGCTGTCGGGGGGCGACCTGATTGGGCAACGGATGGGTGACCTCGTCCCCGCGCGCAAAGGTGGCAGGCAGGCGTTCACGCCCCAGCGCCTCAAGCCGCTCGCTGCGGTTTTCCAGCCGTTCGGCAACCACATGGATCACCCGCCCGTCCGTCTGCATCCGCCCATGCACCACCAGCAGCCGCGATGACATGATCACAGGTCGGAAATGCTCGAACAGCTTGGGCCAGATCACCAGATTGGCGACCCCGGTTTCATCCTCGATCGTGACAAAGCAGACCCCCTTGGCGCTGCCGGGCTTTTGCCGCACCAGCACCAGTCCCGCCAGTGACACGCACCGCCCGTGGTTCAGGCTGGGCAGATCGCCCGCAGCGATGAACCCCTGTTTGCGCAGGCTGGCGCGGAAAAAGCTGATCGGATGCGCCTTAAGCGACAGCCGCAACGTCTGATAATCTGCCACCACCTGTTCGGCCTGCGGCATCGCGGGCAGCAGCACAGGCGGCTCTGCCCCTTCGTCCACCGCATCGGCATGAGTGAAGATCGGCAAATCCGGCGCGTCTTTCAACGCCTGCGCCTGCCACAGCGCTTGGCGGCGGTCGATCCCCATGTTGCGCATCGCGTCCGCTTCGGCCAGCTTTCGGATCTGACCGCGATCCAACCGAGCGCGGGTTTTCAGATCGGCAACATCGTCAAACGGGCGGTCGCGTGCTTCCATAATCCGTGCGGCGGCATCGGCGCGCATCCCGTCGATCTGGCGCATCCCCAACCGCAGGGCAAACCCGTCTGCAGAAGGTTCCAGCGTGCAGTTCCAATCCGAAAAATCGACATCCACCCCGCGGACCTCGACCCCGTGTTCGCGGGCATCGCGCACGATCTGCGCAGGTGCGTAAAACCCCATCGGCTGGCTGTTGAGCAGCGCACAGGCAAAAGCCGCCGGATAGTGGCATTTCATCCAGCTGGAGACATAGACCAGCTTGGCAAAGCTGGCCGCGTGGCTTTCGGGAAATCCGTATTCGCCGAACCCCTTGATCTGGTCAAAACACCGCTGCGCAAATTCCGGGTCATAGCCCCGTTCAGTCATCCGCCCGACCATCTTTTGTTGCAGCAGTTCAATCGTACCACGCGACCGGAACGTCGCCATCGCCTTGCGCAGCTCGTTCGCCTCTTTGGGGGAAAATTTCGCCGCATCAATCGCGATCTTCATCGCCTGTTCCTGAAAGATCGGCACGCCCAAGGTGCGCCCCAGAATTTTCAGCAACTCGTCTTGCGGATGTTCTGGCCCCGGTGCGGGATAGCTGACGCCTTCCTGCCGTTGCCTGCGCCGCAGGAAAGGATGCACCATATCGCCCTGAATGGGGCCGGGGCGCACGATGGCAACCTCGATCACCAGATCATAGAACACACGCGGGCGCAGCTTGGGCAGCATCGCCATTTGCGCGCGGCTTTCGACCTGAAACACCCCCAGACTGTCGCCTGCACACAGCATATCATAGGTGGCCTCGTCATCCGCAGGCACCGTCGCCAGTTCCTTGTCATCGTTGTAATGTGCGCGCATCAGATCAAAGCATTTGGCGATGCAGGTCAGCATCCCAAGTGCGAGAATATCCACCTTAAAGATACCAAGTGCGTCGATATCGTCCTTGTCCCATTCGATAAAACTCCGCTCTGGCATGGCACCGTTGCCGATGGGCACCATCTCGGTCAAAGGCCGTTCGGTCAGAATAAACCCGCCGACATGCTGGCTCAGGTGACGCGGCATTCCGGTCATTTCACGCGCCAGCAGCATGACGCGGCGCAGGTAAGGGTCCGACAGGTCCATGCCTGCCTCCTTGACGCGGTCCTCGCTGACATTGGCCTCGAAACTGCCCCAGACGGTGCTGGCGAGCTTGCTGGTCACATCCTCGGACAGGCCCATCGCCTTGCCGACCTCGCGAATGGCCGACCGCGGGCGGTAATGGATCACCGTCGCACACAGCCCAGCACGGTGGCGACCGTATTTGGCATACATATACTGGATCACCTCCTCGCGCCGCTCATGTTCGAAATCGACATCAATATCGGGCGGCTCGTCACGTTCCTCGCTTAGAAACCGTTCAAACAAAACATCATGCTCGGCAGGGTCCACTGCCGTGATGCCAAGGCAGAAACATACGGTGGAATTGGCGGCAGACCCGCGCCCCTGACACAGGATCGGCGGCTGCGCGTCCTGACGGGCAAAGCGCACGATGTCGTTGATGGTCAGGAAATACCGCGCGATCTTTTTGGATCGGATCAGCGCGAATTCCTTCTCGATGATCGCCTTGATCCGGTCGGGCACACCTTGGGGATAACGGCTCGCCCCCCCCTCCCACGTCAACCGCTCCAACTCCTCCTGAGCACTGCGCCCCTCTGGCACGATCTCGTGGGGGTATTCATATTTCAGATCATCCAAGGAAAACGTGCAGGCATCCGCCACCTTGCGCGTCGCGGCAATCGCATGGGGCCAAGGCGCGAACAGACGGCACATCTCGGATGGGGGTTTCAGGTAACGCTCCGCATTCGCCTCTAGCAAGAAACCGGCGGTATCAATTGTGCGCCCCTCGCGGATACAGGTCATCACGTTCTGCAACGGGCGCCGACTGGCGGCGTGATAAAGCACATCATTGGTGGCCAATATCCCCAAGCCATGCGCCTGGGCGATGCGGTCCAACCGGTTGATCCGCGCCACATCATCGCCGCGATAGAGATACGCCGCCCCCACATGCCGCATCCCCGGCAAAGCACGCGTCAGACGCGGCAACCCGGCCTCGAACACATCTAGGGTCTCGGGCGGCATCACGATCATCTCGATCCCTTGGGCATGATCCGCCACCATCTCAAGTGTCAGATGGGTGGTGCCCTTTTCCTGCCAGCCGCCACCAACATCGGCCATCTTACCCTTGGACAACAGCACCGACAGCCGCGCATAGGCGTCGCGATCCCGCGGATAGGCCAGCAAATCCGTACCACACATCAATACCAACCGCGCCCCGATGATGGGCCTTATCTTGGCCTTCGCCGCCTCCACATGCACGCGCACAACACCGGCCAAAGTATTATGATCCGCAATTCCCATCGCGTCATAACCCAACAAGTTGGCCGTCGCGGTCAGATCAACGGCATCCGACGCTGCCCGCAGAAACGAGAAACAACTGGCCAACCCCAACTCCACATACGCACTCGGAGAATGCCACTGAAACGGCTCGTCCTCCTCAATCGTGCGACGCGGCAGCGCATCATTCTGCGGCATCGCGACACCAATCGGGAGGGAGGGAGGGGTGTCGCCGCAGGCGCACGTCTGCCGCCCTTATGCAAAAACCCATCACGCAAAAACCCCGTGCAAAAACCACACCGGATCGCCGCCGCGCCCGTCGCCCAAGATCCCCTGACGGTAAATCCAGAACCGTCGCCCGTCCTGCACCTCGACCTTGTAATAATCCCGCAACCGCGTACCGGGCTTGTCACGCCACCATTCCGGCGCAATCCGTTCCGGCCCCTCGAACCGCACCATGTGATAGGCCACGCGCCGCCACTGAAACCGCGCAGGCGGGCCTTCGGGCACGGCATACAGCACCGTTACTTCCTCCGCCGGGTCCAGCAAACGCAAAGGCCGCTCGCAGGTCATCACAGGGGCCTGCGCCGCGCGATGCGCAATCGCAGGCACGCGGGCCTCGACCCGTTCAGGCAGATGGCTTTCGCACCACGCCGACCAAGTAATTTTCTCGGGGCCCAGCCGTGCCGTCAGCCGGTCCAGCAAAGCCGCCACATCGCGCCCCGCATCACGGCTGCCATCCAGATGGTCCTGATGCAGCGACAAGGGTTCGATCCGCAGCGCCTCAAGCGTCAGCAGATCAAAGCCGAAACCGGGGTCGATCCCGTCCAGCTTTCCGGTCAGCAACCGCAACATATGCGCCGGATCACGAGTCGCCGTGGCCGTCACCACATCGCGACTGCGCCATTCGCCGTCCACCCGGTAGATCGTCAGTCGTAACAACCGCGCCCCCTGCTCGGCTCGCGCCAGATCGGCGCACAGCGCCTCTGCCAAGGCAGGCAATTGCGGCACAGGATCGATCACAGGCTCGGGCAATCGCACCCGTGACAGCCAGACCTGCGCATCGGGCGGCGCGTTCAGCGGATCGGCGGCACGGCCCGTGGCGCGGTCCAGCAAAACCAGCGGGTTGCGATCCTCGGCCAGCCCCGAAAACCGCCGCATAAGCGCCACGCGTGGCACATCCGCCAACGCGCCAATCGTCTTGAGGCCCAGCCGCGTCAGCAGGCGCAACATATCCTCACTCAGCCGAAGTGCCGCGACAGGCAAAGGGGCCAGCTGCGCCATCATCGTCGTGCCATCGCAAATAACCGACGGCTGCCCATAGCGCGCCAACATCTGTGCCGCCCCCCGTGACGGTGCCATGGCAAGCCGCACAGTCAGGCCCTGCATCTTGAACCGTGTCGCCATGTCGCGCAGCATCGCCGCTTCGCCGCCAAACAGATGCGCGGCACCTGTTACGTCCAGCACAATCCCGTCTTGGCCATCGCGCACAGTCCAGGGGCACCAGCGCCGCGCCCAATGGGCCAGCCGTTCCAACAGCTTGTAGTCGCCCGCCGCATCGGCGCGTTCCACATGCAGATCAGGATATATCGCCTGCACATCGACCACCCGCGTACCCGCCGCAATGCCCCGCGCGCGCGCTACCGTATTCATCGCGTGGATCACCGGACCGTGGGTGCCATCACGCGCCAGCACCACAGGCACATCATCCGCCGGAGGCGTGCGATGCTGGCTGATGATCCGCCGCCACCGCTCCATCGCCAGATCGGGGAAGTAGACCGAGACAATCCTCGGCTCGTTGCGCGTGGCTGTCATAGCGGGCCGTCCAGACACCGGGGGCGCGGCCACGGGCGCGGAACAAATCCGCCTCCCAGACCGGCATGCCGGGGGCTTGGGCGTTGAAGCGGTTCACCCCCGAAGGCCGCGACCGCAGCCGCCAGCGTTCGCGCGCCGCACTCAGCGCGCCGTGATCGCCCGACCGGATCAACCACAGCGGCACGCCGGATTGTTCGGCCCGCAGCGCCAACCGCTTGGTGGCGGTAAAGCTGAGCACCTCTGGCGCACCGTGAATTTCGCCCACAACCGCCGACAGGCCGGCGCAGGACGCCCCTTCCTCCATCGCCCATAGCACGTCGCGCGGGTGGCTGACCTCGACCCGCAGGATGTGGCCGTGAAAGCCAAAGCCCCGCAGTGCCGCGCCATAAAGCCGCCCGTTTTCGCGCCGTGACATGCGGTCTTGGATCCACAGCACTGGGTCCTTGCTGTCGGGCAAACACGCCAGCACAAACCCCGTCCCTGCTGCATCGAAGGGCGCGTCCGGCAGAACATCGCGCAGGATCGCACCCCCCATGTGTGGTGCAGGTATGTCCTTGACCAGACGTTTGTCTGACAAGGAAATCACTTGTGCAAATTTGGAATCGGGTGTCATGCATCCCTCCATATGTTCACTTTTTGTTCTACATGAAAAGAGTGCCTTTGACGAGGTCGATTTCAAGGCCGCACATCATTTTCAGCTAAGCCCAAGCAATCATTTTAGATTCTGTCCCTCGCGGGTAAAAGACAAAACAGTGATCAAAGAAACGCGAGGGCGTTCTGCGGCATAGCGGCGATAAAAGCGCAGTTTAATGTTGAAATAGGTCTAAACTACTTACCTTTTGACAAAGTCATGTACATCCGACCCACAAGCGATTAGGGACGGGCGCAACACTCGGCTGGCGTACGCGCCAACGCCGTGCAGCGCGTTATTCAGGCGCAAATTTATTCAGACAGGACATTCCGTTGATTCAGACCATCGCAGACGCGCTTGCCAAACAAGGCTATGAAACGCTTACCCCCGTACAAAAGGCGGTCACCGATCCGGCCCTTGCCGACGCTGACCTATTGGTATCGGCACAAACCGGATCAGGCAAGACCGTAGGTTTCGGTCTGGCGATTGCACCGACATTGCTTGGCGGCTCGGAGAAATTCGGCCACGCAGGCGCACCGCTGGCCTTGATCATTGCACCGACCCGCGAATTGGCGATGCAGGTCAGCCGCGAATTGACCTGGCTTTATGGCCCTGCCGGGGCCGTCGTGACCACGTGCGTGGGCGGCATGGACACGCGCACCGAACGCCGCGCCCTAGACCGGGGTGCGCATGTTGTCGTGGCCACGCCGGGGCGCCTTTGCGATCACATCAAGCGCAATAACATCAACCTCAATGACATACGCGCCGTGGTACTGGACGAGGCCGACGAGATGCTGGACCTTGGCTTTCGCGACGAGCTTGAGTTCATTCTGTCGGAAGCACCCGAAGAACGCCGCACCTTGCTGTTTTCCGCAACAGTGCCCGCCGCCATCGCAAAGCTTGCCAAAGCCTACCAGCGCAATGCGCAGCGGGTCGAAACCATCGGCGAGGCCAAGCAGCACACCGATATCGAATACCGCGCCCTGAACGTACATCCGCGCGAT
Organism: Roseobacter sp.; assembly: GCA_024636495.1. Taxonomy (GTDB): domain Bacteria; phylum Pseudomonadota; class Alphaproteobacteria; order Rhodobacterales; family Rhodobacteraceae; genus Sulfitobacter. Next base: position 87,998 of record JAGXGZ010000050.1, read on the forward strand.
ATCGAAAACGCAATCATCAACGTCTTGCGGTTCTACGAGGCCAAGAACGCCATCGTATTCTGTAACACCCGCGCTGCCGTTGCCCGCCTGACCACCCGTTTTACCAACCGGGGCTTCTCGGTCGTGGCTTTGTCGGGCGAGCTGTCGCAATCCGAGCGGACAAACGCCTTGCAAGCCCTGCGCGATGGGCGTGCCCGCGTCTGTATTGCCACCGACGTTGCCGCGCGCGGCATCGATTTGCCCAATCTCGAGCTGGTCATTCACGCGGATCTGCCGTCGAATTCTGACACTTTGCTGCACCGTTCCGGTCGCACAGGCCGCGCCGGACGCAAAGGTGTGTCCGCGCTGATCGTGCCTGCGAAATTGCGCAGCAAAGCCAACCGCCTGATTGGTGGTGCCAAGCTGAAAGTTGAATGGGCCAACCCACCGTCAGCCGAAGAAGTGAACGCCGAAGACGAAAAGCGTTTGTTGGCCGATTCCGCTTGGTCTGATCCGATCCCGGATGATGCAGCGGGATTTGTCGCTAATCTGGTAGAGCAATTTAGCCCCGAACAACTGGCGACCGCTTTCGTCAACCTTTACCGCGCGCGTCAATCCGCACCGGAACAGCTTGCCGAACCTGGCACGCCCGCCGATGAAAAGCCACGCGGCGATTTTGGCCCGTCGGTCTGGTTCTCGATCTCGATCGGGCGCAACCAAGAGGCAGAGCCGCGCACCATCCTGCCGATGATCTGCCGCATGGGCGATCTGACGAAGGATGACGTGGGCGCGATCCGCGTGCAGCCCAGCCATACATTTGTGGAAATCCTTGCCACGTCGGCAGCAAAATTCACCAACGCGCTTGGCCCTGATATGAAGGTCGAAGACGGCGCGATTGTCACCAAGCTGGACAAGGCCCCCGACCTGTCGCGCGGCCCCAAGCCCGCCGGCAGAGGGCCAAAGCCTGACCGTGGCCCGAAACCTGATCGTGGTCCGCGCCCCGAACGCGCGCCCCGCCCGGCCTATGACCCCGATGCACCAACTGCACCGCGCAAACCGCGTGCCGAAACAGTCGAGGCACCTGTCGCTGTCAGCGAAACACCCCGTGCGCCAAAATCTGACAAACCACGCAGCGACAAACCCAAGTTTGAAAAGCCCCGTGCTCCCAAAGGTGAACGGCCGCCAAAGTCACACAAGACTGAACGCACACCGATGAAAGCAGGCGCTGCCCCCAAGCCGAAATCGAACCCAAAGCCCGAAAGTTTCGACAAGCCCAAGGCAAAAGCCGTTTGGAAAAAAGACAAGCCCGCAGGCCCACGCACCGATGCCCCGCGCAGCGATGCGAAACCTGCAGCTGACAAACCTTACAAGGCGCGCGCTGCCGATCCGTCGAAACGTTTCGTGCCACCAAACAAGTTGGGAAAAGCTGGCGGTAAGCCAAAAGGTGGCAAGCCCGTTGGCGGCGGCGAAGGTGCACCCAAGCGCCCCAAAACCAGCTTTCGGCCCAAGTAAAGCTTTGTATCTAAAATCTAAAGGTCATCTGTAGGGACTTATTTATTGCAATTTGACATAATGCCACACTGATTTACGTCATAAAGCGTCGCAGATTCCGAGTTGTTTTATCTTGGATAGTGCGCGCTTCTGACAAGGAATGTGGTGTATGTTAAATAGTAAAATCAGTTTAAAGATGATCTTGTTGACCTTGCTTGGTCTGGGTGTCGCGGGCGGGGCCGTGGGTGCCGCCGTGATCGCGCTTGGGTTGGTATCAACCTCTGCAAGACCGCCGCATTATCCAATTACGACATCGCTGCTACACACGGTGTTCAAAAGGTCCGTATCGGCGCGCGCCGATACACCCCCGCCTGCTGATTTTGCCGATGCTGGTCGCGTCAAGCTGGGTGCACAGCACTATGAAAACGTCTGTTCAAAATGTCATGGTGGCCCCGGCCTTGGGCAAAATCCGATTGCGCTTTCGATGCGCCCACGCCCTCAGCACCTGCCTGCCGTTGTAGATCAATTCACCGATTCCGAGCTGTTTGTCATCTTGCAAAACGGCGTACGCTTTAGCGCTATGCCTGCATGGCCAACGACCGAAAACCAAGATGAAATCTGGTCGATCGTCGCGTTTCTGCGCGAGCTTCCCGATATGGACGGTGCGACATATGCCAATATGGTCAAGCCAATTCAGGACGTGCCCCAAATGCCTTATGGCGTGCCCGGCGAGCTGGCCACCAGCAACGTCGGCATCAAAGCTGATCCGATTGAAGAGTACCTTTATGCAGCACCTGCAACCGAATGGGCCGATATCGCCTTGGGTGGATTGCCCGTTGCGCGCTGTGCGGCATGCCACGGTGCAGATGGCAGCGGTTCCGCCACTGACGGGCGTGCGCCAAACCTGACATTGCAAAGCGCCGGTTACATCTCGAACGCGTTACAAGCCTATGCCACAGGTGCAAGAGCCAGCGGGATCATGCAGGTTGTCGCATCGGGCCTATCAGACCAGCAGATCACGCAGCTGGGTCAATACTATGAAAACCTGCCTGACGTCGTGCTGCCAACACTTGGCCAGCAAGACGCGGCGTTAATGAACCAAGGTGCGCAGATCGCGATGTTTGGCAAACCGCAGGTCGCCGTTGCCGCCTGCTTGGATTGCCATCAGCGCACACGTGTTCCCAGCGGGCTGAATGTGCCAAACATTGCTGGTCAGAACGCCATATATCTTAACAGCCAATTGGCAGCCTTCAAAGCAGGCGAACGTCAAGCGGTTGGCCTGTATAACCCGATGCAGCACGAAGCTGGCGGTTTGGACGCGGATGAGATGAAAGCAGTCTCAGCCTATTTTGCGACCCTAGATCCAGCAACCGAAGCTTCCTTGCCGCCACTGGGACCACAGGTTGATCCTGCCAACGGCAAGCAGATAGCCGAGATGGTTTGCAGCAAATGTCACGAGCCAAACAGTGCCGGCGTTGAAAGCGGTGAATATCCTAACCTCACGGTGCACAGCGCGGAATATCTACAACAGCAATTGCTGAGCTTTCGCAGCGATCAGCGCAAAAACGAGCGGATGCTGCAAGTTGCCCGGCGGATCGAAGAGCAGGACATTATTGATGTCGCCGCTTATCTGGGTAATGGGATGACATTGCCATCGCTTGGAAACGTGAACCCCATTCAGGCGCGAAACGGTCAAACGATTGCCGAGAACGGGCTGGCCGATGTTGGCGTACCTGCGTGCCTGACATGTCATAGTGCGGCGCAGACCAAAGAGATGCCATTGATCGCAAGGCTTCAGGGTCAAAACGTCAATTATCTGCGCAATCGTCTTGATTACTTTGCCCGCGAATCGAGCTTGCCCTTGCCGGGACTGAACCCGATGCACCGGTTTGCCAAGGCATTGACTGAAGACCAGCGCGCAGATGTGGCGGCGTGGTTTGCGACGCAAGAGGCGCTTCCTAAATAGGCAAAAAATTGGGTGGGAGAATGGATTTGAACGTCATCCGGGCCGGAGTTTTCAAAACTTCCGGCCCGCTTTGCCAGGCAAACATAGTGCGGATACATAGGCTTGCTTCAGTTTCATCGGTTGACTGTCTGAATTGGACTTAACATCAGGCTGCAGCTGGCCCTACTGGCGCGTTCGTTTTTACGATGTGGTTTCATCAAAGCATCGCTATACTTGCGTGCAAAGACACCCCAAGCATCCGAAAGGTCTGGTCCATGGACGGTACATTCAACGAAAACGACATCTCCCGTGTGGTTGAGGCCGACCGCGCCCATATTTGGCACCACCTAAGTCAACACAAGCCTTACGAGACGACAGACCCCCGTATCATCGTCGAAGGCAAAGGCATGCGCGTCTGGGATCAAAAGGGCAAAGAGCATCTGGATGCCGTGTCGGGCGGGGTCTGGACCGTTAATGTCGGCTATGGTCGCGAAAGCATCGCCAACGCAGTGCGCGACCAGTTGATCAAGCTGAACTATTTTGCAGGCTCTGCCGGATCGATTCCGGGGTCGGTCTTTGCTGAAAAACTGATCGAAAAGATGCCGGGGATGAGCCGGGTCTATTACTGCAACTCTGGATCAGAGGCGAACGAGAAGGGCTTTAAGATGGTCCGCCAGATCGCCCACAAACGTTATGGCGGCAAGAAGCACAAGATCCTGTATCGCGACCGCGACTACCACGGAACCACTATTGCCTGTCTGTCGGCGGGCGGTCAGGACGAGCGCAATGCACAATACGGCCCCTTTACCGACGGCTTCGTGCGCGTGCCTCATTGCCTTGAGTATCGCAAGTTCGAACAGGACGGTGCCCCCGAGGATAACTACGGCGTCTGGGCGGCAGATCAGATCGAAAAGATCATCCTTGCCGAAGGGCCTGACACCGTGGGTGGTCTGTGTCTTGAGCCCGTCACCGCAGGTGGTGGGGTCATCACGCCCCCCGATGGTTATTGGGAGCGGGTTCAGGAAATCTGCCGCAAATACGATATTTTACTGCACATCGACGAAGTCGTGTGCGGCGTGGGCCGTACCGGCGAATGGTTCGGCTATCAACACTACGGGGTGAAACCGGATATGGTGACGATGGCAAAGGGTGTTGCCTCTGGCTATGCCGCCATCGCCTGCCTTGTGACCACCGAAGAGGTGTTCAACATGTTCAAGGATGACGCAACTGATCCGATGAACTACTTCCGCGATATCTCGACCTTTGGGGGCTGCACCGCTGGCCCGACAGCGGGCATCGAGAATATGGCGATCATTGAACGCGAAAACCTGCTGCAAAATACCACCGACATGGGCCACTACATGCTGGAACAGCTGGAAGAGCTTTCCGACAAGTATTCGGTCATCGGCCAGGTGCGCGGCAAAGGTTTGTTCTTGGGCGCTGAACTGGTCGAAGACCGGAGCACCCGCGTGCCAGTCGCCGAAAAGCTGGTTCAAGCCATTGTCGCGGACTGCATGGCCCAAGGTGTGATTATCGGGGCGACCAACAGATCGCTGCCGGGAAAAAACAACACCCTGTGCTTCAGCCCCGCATTGATCGCGAAGAAGGACGATATCGACGAAATCATTGCCGCCGTTGACGGTGCCATGGGGCGGGTTTTCGGATAAAAAGCCATGCGACACGGCCAATTCCCGCCGATGCAATAAATCAAACTGGAACTATTCATGATCCCCTGCGTTTAATTTTATAGTAGAATTTGGAGAAGACCATGAAGAAATTTTTGTTGATCCTGCCATTGATTGGCGCAGTCGCTGCCTGCGACACACAAACCGGGTCCACCCTGACCGGCGCTGGCGCTGGTGCCGCCTTGGGTGCTGTTGTTTCGAACGACAGCGACCGCGCGAAGGGTGCCGTACTTGGGGGCTTGGCTGGCGCAGCCGCTGGTGCGTATCTTGGCCGTGGTGCGAACGGTCAGTGCGTTTACCAAAACTCCGCTGGCCAGCGCTACACCGCTGCTTGCCCATAAAATTATTCTGCCACAGGGTAGAAAAGACATTAGGCCTCGGCATTTGCCGGGGCCTTTTTTTTGCGGACAGACCATAATGCCAGATTGCGCGGTACCTAAGGCCAGCCTAGGCTAATCTTTATGGCACTTCCCGTAGAAACCTTTTTCCTGCATCCCGATGCCCAAGGCACGCTGCAACAGCAGATCCAACAGATGATTGCCCAAGGCATCCTGTCGGGCCGTTTTCGTACAGGTGAAAAGCTGCCCTCGACCCGCAGGCTGGCCCAGCATCTGGGGCTTAGCCGGATCACCGTGACCATCGCCTATACCGAGTTGCTGGCGAATGATTATCTGACCTCGAAAGGTCGATCAGGCTATTTCGTTTCCGAAAATGCGCCTCCTGCCCCTCATTTCAAGCCGGCCGAGGAGACCGTCGATTCCGTAGACTGGACTCGCGCCATCGGGCAGCGTTTCAGCGGCGGTGCGACCCCCGTCAAGCCGCAAGATTGGGGTACGTTCCGGTTTCCGTTCATCTATGGCCAAGCCGATCCAACCCTGTTTGACCACGCCAATTGGCGACTTTGCGCATTGCAGGCCTTGGGTCAGCGCGATTTCACGTCGCTGACAACGGATTACTATGACCAAGACGACCCAAAGCTTATCGAATTCATCGCACGTCATTCACTGCCAAGGCGCGGTATTTCGGCCAAACCCGAGCAAATTCTGATCACCCTTGGTGCCCAGAACGCTTTGTGGCTGACAGCCCAGGTATTGCTGACCCAGCGACGGCACGCGGCCTTGGAAAACCCCTGCTATCCCGCACTGCGTGATATCCTGACGCAATCGCGCTGCCACATTTCATCTGCTCAGGTGGATCACGAGGGGCTTATTCCGGACACGCTTCCTGACGATACCGACGTGATCTTTACGACCCCCAGCCACCAATGCCCCACGACCGCGACCATGCCCATGGCCCGCCGTCATTCTTTGCTTGACCGCGCGCGCGCGCTGGATGCGCTAATAGTCGAGGATGATTACGAATTCGAGATGTCCTTTCTCAAATCACCTTCCCCTTCGCTGAAATCGCTCGATCAGGATGGGCGGGTGATCTATGTGGGCAGCTTCTCCAAATCACTTTTCCCCGGGTTGCGCCTTGGCTATCTGGTGGGTTCCGAACCCTTCATCCGCGAAGCACGCGCCCTGCGCGCCTCGGTTCTGCGGCACCCGCCGGGGCATATCCAGCGCACCGCCGCCTACTTCCTTTCGCTGGGCCATTACGACGCTCTTGTCCGCCGGATGAGCAACGCCTTGCACAAGCGCCGCACCGCGATGGAACAAGCAATCATTGAAAACGGGCTGCAAATCGCCGGACGGGGGGCGTATGGCGGATCATCGTTTTGGATGCGCGCCCCGGATCATATCAGGACGGACGCTCTGGCCAAGCAGTTGCGTGCAAAATCTGTTTTGATCGAACCCGGTGCGCCCTTTTTCCATGGCGACACACCACCGCAAAACTATTATCGGCTCGCGTATTCCTCGATCCCGTCTGCGCAGATCGCTGAAGGCATTGCCCTTGTTGCCGAAGAAATTAAAAACGGAACCTGAACTGGCCTTATCCAGCGCACCTTGCTGGTCCTACCCGCATGCCCCCCAGCGCCTAATGTGCGCCAAACCTGAAATCACTGCCAAGGATGCCCCCCCACATGAAGATGACCACCGAAGAAGCCTTTGTGAAAACCTTGCAGATGCATGGCATTGATAACGCATTCGGCATTATCGGGTCGGCGATGATGCCGATCTCGGATATCTTCCCCGACGCGGGCATCACATTCTGGGACTGTGCACACGAAGGCAGCGCTGGCATGATGGCAGACGGTTTCACCCGCGCCACCGGCAAAATGTCGATGATGATCGCGCAAAACGGCCCCGGCATCACCAATTTCGTGACCGCCGTGAAAACCGCCTATTGGAACCACACGCCCTGCCTTTTGGTCACGCCGCAAGCCGCAAACAAGACCATCGGCCAAGGCGGATTTCAGGAAATGGAGCAGATGAACCTGTTCGCCGATTGCGTCGCTTATCAGGAAGAGGTTCGCGACCCCTCCCGCGTTGCGGAAACGCTCAACCGCGTGATCATGCAGGCCAAACGCGCCTCTGCCCCTGCGCAAATCAACGTGCCCCGAGATTTCTGGACGCAGGTGATCGACATCGACTTGCCCGAAATCGTCGCATTCGAGCGCCCCTCCGGCGGGGAAGAGGCCATCGCAAAGGCAGCCGCTTTGCTGTCGAGCGCCAAGTTCCCCGTGATCCTGAACGGCGCTGGCGTGGTGCTGGCCACAGGCGGTATCGAGGCCAGCAAACTGCTGGCCGAACGCCTAAGCGCGCCGGTTTGCGTCGGCTACCAGCATAACGATGCCTTCCCCGGCGGACATCCGCTTTTTGCTGGCCCCTTGGGCTACAACGGGTCCAAAGCGGGGATGGAACTGATCGCCCGCGCCGATGTGGTGCTGGCCCTTGGCACGCGGCTGAACCCGTTTTCCACCTTGCCGGGATATGGCATGGATTACTGGCCCGCGAACGCCAAGATCATTCAGGTCGATATCAACCCCGACCGCATCGGTCTGACCAAAAAGGTCAGCGTTGGCATCGTCGGGGACGCCACCAAAGTGGCCACCGCCCTGCTGGCGCATCTGTCCGAGACCGCTGGCGATGAGGGCCGCGCGGACCGAAAAGCCATCATTGGCGAGACCAAGTCAAAATGGGCACAGCAACTGTCCAGCATGGACCACGAGGATGACGATCCCGGCACCACATGGAACGAACGTGCCCGCGCGGACAAGCCCGACTGGATGAGCCCCCGCATGGCGTGGCGCGCCATTCAATCTGCGCTGCCCGCCAATGCGATTATCTCATCTGACATCGGCAACAACTGCGCCATCGGCAACGCCTATCCGTCCTTTGACGAGGGCCGCAAATATCTGGCGCCCGGTCTGTTTGGCCCCTGCGGTTACGGCCTGCCTGCCATTGTGGGCGCCAAGATCGGCTGCCGCGATGTGCCCGTCGTGGGCTTTGCTGGCGATGGTGCCTTTGGCATCTCGGTCAATGAACTGACCGCCATCGGGCGCGGCGAATGGCCAGCCGTGACCCAAGTCGTGTTCCGCAACTACCAATGGGGCGCCGAAAAGCGCAACTCGACCCTGTGGTTCGACGATAACTTCGTCGGCACCGAGCTTGACGAACAGGTGTCCTATGCGGGCATCGCGCAGTCTTGTGGGTTACAAGGCGTCGTGGCGCGCACCATGGACGAACTGACCGCTGCGCTGAACAAGGCCGTCGATGATCAGATGAACCACGGCAAGACCACCGTGATCGAGGCGATGATCAACCAAGAACTGGGCGAGCCCTTCCGCCGCGATGCGATGAAAAAACCAGTCTCGGTCGCGGGCATCAGCAAAGACGACATGCGCGCCCAGACTGTCTGACGGGTGGCGGGCACCCATATCCTTGTGATGAACGCAGGGTCGTCTTCGATCAAGACGGCCCTGTTCGATGCCGCCCTGACCGAGGTCCTGCGGATCGAGGCCACAGGCATCGGCACCGCAGGGTCGATCAAAATCGGGACCATTGCCCAAGCCGCTGACCTGTCCGATAACGCCGCCGCCCTTGCCGCGATCTTTGCCGCACTCGCGGGCCAAGGCATCGCCGTCAGCACCCTGCACGCCGTGGCCCACCGCGTCGTCCATGGCGGCACCAAACTGACCCAAGCCAGCCTGATCACGCCGCAAGTCCGCGACGCCATCGCCGACTGCATCACGCTCGCCCCCTTACATAACCCGCACCATCTGGCCGCAATTGATGCGGTTCGCCAGCTTGCCCCCGATCTGCCCCAATGCGCCAGTTTCGACACTGCCTTTCACGCCACCATCCCCGATGTCGCCCGCCGCTACGCCTTGCCCGATCGCACCGATCTGGCGGGCTTGCAACGCTACGGCTTTCACGGCACCAGCTACGCGGCCCTTGTGCGCGCGCTCCCTGAGCAAAGCGGCACGCTGCCCCGGCGGTTGCTGGCCTGTCACCTTGGCAATGGGGCCTCGCTTTGCGCGATCCTTGACGGGCGAAGCGTGGCCACAACCATGGGGTACTCGCCGCTTTCAGGCCTGACCATGGGCACCCGCGTGGGCGAGATTGATGCAGGTGCTGTACTACGGCTGGTCCGGCAATTGGGTTTGGATGAAACCGAAACCCTGTTGCACCACGACGCTGGCCTGCTGGGGCTCTCTAACCTCAGCCCAGACATGCGCAGTCTCGAAACCAGCGACAGCCCCGCAGCGCAATTTGCCATCGATCATTTCTGCTATTGGGCCGCCCGCCAAGCGGGGTCGATGATCGCCGCGATGGGCGGGTTGGATGCCATCGCCTTTACCGGCGGTATCGGCGAGAACTCAGCCACGATACGGAACACCATTCTTGACAAGCTTTCTTGGATGGGAAACCTTCCCAGTTATACCGTGGAAGCACAGGAAGAAATTCAGATTGCCCGCGAAGCCAGCGTTTTACTGACCCCCTGAAGAAAGAGAGCAAGGATGACGCATAAGCAACCGGTTCTCGACCTAAGCCCGCCTGTATCGGACGAAATCCGCAAAACAACCTGCTATATGTGTGCCTGCCGCTGCGGGATCGATGTGCATATGAAAGCGGATGCCACGGGCGAAATGAAGGTCGCTTATATCGAAGGCAACCGCGATCATCCCGTCAACAAAGGCGTGCTATGCGCCAAGGGGAGCGCAGGCATCATGCAGCACAATGCGCCCGCCCGGTTGCGCAAACCTCTCAAACGCGTTGGCGAACGCGGATCAGGCGAATTCGAGGAAATCGAATGGGAAGAGGCCCTGCAAATCGCCACCGATTGGCTGGCCCCGATCCGCGCCGAGGCGCCCGAGAAGCTGGCGTTTTTTACGGGGCGCGATCAATCCCAAAGCTTTACCTCATTCTGGGCGCAAAACTTTGGCACGCCGAATTATGCGGCCCATGGCGGGTTCTGTTCGGTTAATATGGCAGCGGCGGGGATCTACACTATTGGCGGCGCATTCTGGGAATTTGGCCAGCCAGATTGGGACCACACCAAGCTGTTTATGTTATTCGGCGTGGCCGAGGATCACGACAGCAATCCCATCAAAATGGGTATCGGCAAGATCAAAGCACGCGGCGCGCGGGTCATTGGCGTCAACCCGATCCGCACCGGCTATAACGCCGTGGCTGATGATTGGGTCGGCATCACACCGGGCACCGACGGGCTATTTATCCTGTCGATGATCCATTGCCTGATGAAAGCCGGGCGCATGGATCTGGACTATCTGGCGCGCTTCACCGATGCGCCGGTGCTGGTCAATGGCGATGAAACCTCGCCCGAATTCGGCCTGTTGCTGCGCGACGACGCGGGCAAGCAATTGGTGATCTGTCGCAAGACCGGCAAGCTGACGGCCTTTGACACCCCCGGCGTGCGCCCCGATCTGTCGGCCACCCATACCGTGGGCGACATCACGCATCGCCCCGTCTTTCACCACATGGCGGAAAAATACCTCTGCGAGGAGTACGCCCCCGAGGCCGTAGCCGGGCGATGCGGCATCCCTGCGCCGCGCATCCGTGCCATCGCTGCTGAAATCGCGCGGACAGCCTTTGACGAGGCGTTCGAGCTTGACCATGAATGGACCGATTTTCGCGGCGATACCCACAAGACCATGACGGGCCGCCCCGTATCCTTTCACGCCATGCGCGGAATCTCGGCCCATGCCAACGGGTTTCAGACCTGCCGCGCCTTGCATACGCTGCAAATCATCCTTGGCACCGTCGAAGTCCCCGGCGGCTTTCGTTTCAAACCCCCCTATCCCAAACCGGCGACAGCGCACCCCAAACCCCATTGCGGCGTGACCCCCGGCCAACCGCTGGACGGCCCGCATCTGGGCTATGTCCACGGGCCGAATGATCTGGCGCTAAAGCCCGATGGCACCCCTGCCCGCATCGACAAAGCCTTCACCTGGGAAAACCCGCTCAGCGCCCATGGCCTGATGCATATGGTGATCTCGAACGCCCACGCGGGTGATCCCTACAAGATCGACACGTTGTTCATGTATATGGCGAATATGTCGTGGAATTCGTCGATGAATACCGGCGGCGTGATGCAGATGCTGACCGACAAAGACGCAAACGGCGACTACGTCATCCCGCGCATCATCTATTCCGATGCCTATAGCTCGGAAATGGTGGCGTTTGCTGATCTGGTCCTGCCCGACACGACTTATCTTGAGCGTCACGATTGCATCAGCCTGCTGGACCGTCCGATCTGCGAGGCCGACGCCGCCGCCGATGCAATCCGCTGGCCCGTGGTGGAACCCGACCGCGATGTGCGCGGCTTCCAATCGGTGCTGTGTGATCTGGGTGCGCGACTGGGGTTGCCGGGGTTTGTAAACGATACCGGAGGCCAGAAATACGCCGATTACGCCGACTACATCACCAACCACGAACGTCGCCCCGGCATCGGCCCACTGGCAGGGTTTCGCGGCGCGGATGGCAGCAAATCAGGACGCGGCGCACCAAACCCCAGCCAACTGGACAGCTACATCAAAAACGGCGGGTTTTTCGTCGAACATATCCCCGACGGTGCGCAATATTACAAACCGTGGAACGCTGCCTATCAGCACTGGGCCGTCAAAATCGGCCTGTTCGATGCGCCCCAACCCTATCTTTTCTCGCTCTATGCCGAACCCCTGCGCCGCTTTCAACTGGCCGCCGAAGGCCATGGAGACCGCCAACCCCCGGACCACCTGCGCGCCCGAATCAAACACACCATGTCGCCCCTGCCCATCTGGTACGAGACCGACCAAAGCGGCAACGACGGCTTCACCATCACCGCCCTGACCCAGCGCCCGATGGCGATGTACCACAGCTGGGGCAGCCAAAACGCATGGCTGCGCCAACTACATGGCCACAACCCGCTCTATGTCCCGACAAAGCTGATGCGCGAAAACGATCTGATGGACGGGGACTGGGCCCGCGTCACCTCCCCCCATGGCGGAATCACCGTGCCCGTGCTTGAAATGGCGGCGCTCAACGAAAACACAGTCTGGACATGGAACGCCATCGGCAAACGCAAAGGTGCTTGGGCGCTGGATGAAAACGCCCCCGAGGCCACCAAAGGCTTCCTGCTCAACCACCTGATCCACGAACTTCTGCCGCCCAAGGGCGACGGATTACGCTGGTCCAACTCCGACCCGATCACAGGCCAGGCCGCGTGGTTCGACCTCAAGGTCAAACTCGCCAAAGCCACCCCACCAACGGAATCCAAACCCGTCATAGCCAAACAAAAATCCCCCGTCCCCAAAGCCCCAAAAAATCTCAAATGGCAAACCAAATAGCCCCTTCTCTGGCTCCTAAATATCCCGGGGGTGTGGGGGCTGGCCCCCACTCCGACAGCAGCAAAGCAAACCGCACATGACCGAACTGCCAAAAACGACCCAGAAAAAACTCGGCCTCGTGATCGATCTGGACACCTGTGTCGGCTGCCATGCCTGCGTGATCTCGTGCAAAGGCTGGAACACCGAAAACTACGGCGCGCCACTGTCAGACCAGGACGCCTACGGTGCGGCACCATCCGGCACCTTCCTCAACCGCGTCCACAGCTATGAGGTTCAGCCCAACGAAGGTGCTGCTCAACTGATCCACTTCCCCAAATCCTGTTTGCATTGCGAAGACGCGCCTTGCGTCACCGTCTGCCCCACGGGTGCCAGTTATAAACGCAGCGAAGACGGCATCGTGCTCGTCAACGAATCCGACTGTATTGGCTGCGGGCTTTGCGCATGGGCCTGCCCCTACGGTGCCCGCGAAATGGACCAAGCGGCAGGCGTGATGAAAAAATGCACCCTTTGTGTGGACCGCATCTATAACGACAACCTGCCGGAAGAAGACCGCATCCCGGCTTGCGTGCGCACCTGCCCCTCCGGTGCGCGGCACTTTGGGGACCTTGGTGATCCCGACAGCGCGGTCAGCCAGTTGGTCGCAGATCGCGGCGGCGTCGATCTGATGCCCGAACAGGGCACAAAACCGGTGAATAAATATCTGCCCCCCCGCCCCAAGGACCAGATGCCAGAAATCGACGTGCTTGCCCCGTTTCTCGCCCCCATCACCGACCAGCCCAAAGGGTTTCTGGGCTGGCTCGACCGTACCTTGGATAAACTCTGATGCATCCTGCCCCGTCCGTAATCTTCTTCAGCACGTTCTCGGGTCTGGGCTTTGGCCTGCTGTTCTGGCTCGGGCTTGGCTGGCCGTCGCCCGATGGCGTCGTCGCCTTTGTGTTCTTCGCCATTGCCTATCTGCTGGCCGTCGGCGGGCTGATCGCCTCGACCTTCCATCTTGGCCACCCCGAACGCGCGCTCAAGGCGTTTAGCCAGTGGAAAACCAGCTGGCTCAGCCGCGAGGGGGTCTGCGCCGTGGCCGCTCTGATCGTGATGGCAATCTATGGTGCCGGAGCGGTCTTTGCTGGGGAGCACTGGCGCGTCCTTGGCGTGATCGGCGGGCTCCTCTCCCTCGGCACCGTTTTCACCACCGCAATGATCTATGCCCAGCTCAAAACCGTACCGCGCTGGAACATGCCCCTGACACCGCTCAACTTTCTGTCGCTTTCCATTGCGGGCGGTGCGCTGCTGGCTGGGCAAGTCACTTGGGCGCTGTGGCTGATCCTTCTCGCAGGTGCCATCCAACTTGCCACTTGGATCGTGGGGGACACGCGCTTTGCCACCTCGGGCACCACGCTTGCCACCGCCACCCAGCTGGGCGGCATCGGGCAGGTCCGCGCGTTTGAGCCACCGCACACAGGCACCAACTATCTGCTGCGTGAATTCGTCTATGTGATCGGGCGCAAACATGGTTTCAAACTGCGGGTGATCGCGCTTGTGCTGATGACCGTGCTACCCATCGTTCTGCTGCTGGTGCCTTTCTCGCATGTGGCGGGCGGGCTTGCCGTACTGGTGCATGTGGCGGGTGTGTTAGCCGCCCGCTGGCTGTTCTTTGCGCAGGCGGAACATGTCGTCGGTCTGTACTACGGCAAAAGGTAAAACGGGCGCGCAGGTTTTACCCCACACGCCCGAAGGTCGCGATAAAACAGCGTAAAGGCTTAAGCCATCAAACCGGCGTGACGCAGACCCGCATTCACCAGCGCCTTGGTGCTGTCTGTCAATGGTGTCAGCGGCAGGCGTACCTCGTCCGAACACAGGCCCAGCTGCGACATGGCGTATTTCACACCGACCAAGCCCGGCTCGGTAAAGATCGCTTTGTGCAGCGGCATCATCTTGTCCTGGATAGCCAAGGCGGCAGCGTAATCACCGGCAAGACAATGCGCCTGCATCTGGCTCAGCAGCTTGGGTGCCACATTGGCAGTCACCGAAATACATCCAACGCCGCCTTGGGCGTTGAACCCGTGCGCGGTCGCATCCTCGCCCGAAAGCTGGATGAAATCCGGCCCGCACAGCATCCGCTGGTCACAGACCCGCGCCAGATCACCGGTGGCATCCTTGACACCGACGATGCGCGGCAGCTTGGCCAGCTCGGCCATGGTCGCTGGCGTCATGTCCACGACGGAACGGCCAGGGATGTTGTAGATGATGATCGGCAGACCGCAGGCTTCATGGATTGCGGTGAAATGCGCGATCAGCCCGGTTTGGGTCGGCTTGTTATAATAGGGGGTAACGACCAGAACGGCGTCGGCGCCGACTGTTTCGGCGTGCTTGGCCAGACGGATGCTTTCAACCGTGTTATTCGACCCGGCTCCCGCAACGACAGGAATGCGTCCGGCAGCGGCTTTGACCACTTCGGCAACGACGGTTTCATGTTCGGCATGAGTCAAGGTGGGCGACTCGCCCGTGGTACCAACGGGGACCAGCCCGTTTGACCCTTCGGCGATGTGCCACTCAACCAGCTTTTTGAGCGTGTCCAAATCCAGCGCGCCGTTCGTGAACGGCGTGACGAGTGCAGGTAGTGAACCTTGTAACATGAGCACGCTCCTTTTCTTGCGTTGCTGGGCAGGCGCCCTATTGCTGACTGGCGGCAACGTGAGTTGAACCCTGCGCGCCTTACAGTATGTTGCAAGGCTGTAGCCCCTGAACAGTAGGAAATGCAAGTGATGACACGCGCCCTCGCGACGCTGATACTGGTTTTGACCCTTGCGTCTCCTGCGCTGGCCGAACGCCCTCGGCCACTAGGTTGGGCGATGGATGCTGTAAGGGCGGGCAACTGGGACAATGCCGCGATGATTGCCAGCCGCGATGGCACAGTGGCCAAAGACATTGTCGAATGGCACCGCCTGCGTGCAGGACTGGGCAGCTATGACGAGGTGACCGCGTTCCTGAACCGCCGCCCCGACTGGCCCGGAGAAGACTATCTGCGCGCGCAATCAGAAGACGCAGTGATCGCCGCTGGCGATGCCGCCATGATCGCGTTTTTCCAAGGCCGCGAGCCGCAAACCCCCCGCGGTGTTCTGGGCTATACTGCGGCCCTGACACGGGCAGACCGTGGCGGAGAGGCGCAAGCGCGGCTTGTTCTGGCGTGGCGCACCCTGCCAATGGATGCGATTTCCCAAGCGCTGTTTCTTGCCGCACACGAGGCGTTGCTGAAACCCCATCATGCCGCACGTTTGGACGCGATGCTGTGGCAGGGCGAACAGACGCAAGCGCGGCAGATGTTTGATCTGGTCAGCGCAGACGCCAAGGCGCTGGCGCAAACGCGGATCGCCCTGCAAAACCGCCAAGGCGATGTGAACGCGCTGATCAACGCGTTGCCAGCCCGCATGGGCGGCGATGCAGGGCTGCAAAAAGACCGCTTTGAATGGCGCATCCGCAAGGGGTTTGAGGACAGCGCCAAAGACCTGCTCCTGTCGCAATCGATCAGCGCCGCAGCCCTTGGCCAACCCGAGGCATGGGCCAACCGCCGCCGTGCGCTTGCCCGCGACGAGATGCGCAGCGGTGATCCGAAACGCGCCTACCGCATGGCCTCGCAACATTTCCTGGAGGAAGGATCGCATTACGCCGATCTTGAATGGTTGTCGGGCTATATCGCGCTGCGTTTTCTCAAAGACCCCGAACTGGCGCTGATCCATTTCAGCAAACATGACAACGCCGTCGAATCCCCAATCAGCCAAGGCCGCGCCGCCTATTGGCAGGGCCGCGCCTTGCAAGACATGGGCGACGCGGCGGGGGCAGCCAAAGCCTATGCAAAAGGGGCAGAATTTCAGTCGTCATTCTATGGTCTGTTGGCCGCCGAACGCGGGAACCTGCCGTTTGATCAGACATTAGCTGGCGAAGCGCCCAAACAGGATTGGCGCAGCTCTGCGCTTGCCTCTGCGCCCCTGTTCCAAGCAGGGATGCTTTTGCAAGCCTCGGGCGAGCTGAGCCTTGCCGAGCGGTTCTGGACCCATCTGGCAGAGCAGTTGATCGCAGATGATGCCGCCCTGCTGGGTCAGGCCGCAATTGACATTGGCCAGCCGCATCTGGCCGTGATGATCGGCAAGCGCGTGGCCCAGCGCGGCATTACGATTGCGGCCCCTTATTACCCGCTGCATCCGGCGATCAAGCTGGACCTGAACATGGCCCCCGAAATGGTGCTGGCCATCACACGACGCGAAAGCGAATTTGACCCCGTCGTGCAAAGCCATGTTGGCGCGCGCGGATTGATGCAGTTGATGCCCGGCACCGCCGATGATGTCGCGCGCGATCTTGGGGTCAGCGGCCTGCACACAACGGATCGCCTAACCGCAGACCCCGATTACAACGCGCTGTTGGGGGCGACGTATCTGGCGCAGATGGCGGGGCAGTTTAATGGCAATGTCGTCATGGTGTCGGCGGCCTATAACGCTGGCCCTGCCCGCCCACCGCGCTGGATGAACGACTATGGCGACCCGCGCGAAGGCGACATTGACGTGGTTGACTGGATCGAGATGATCCCGTTCCGCGAGACGCAAAATTACGTCATGCGCGTCACAGAAAGCCTGCCGGTCTACCGCGCCCGTCTGGGTTTAAACCCGCTGCCGCGCCCCTTTACCGAAGAACTTATCGGATCAACGCTTTTGCCGTTCGCGCCAAAAGGTGAATAGGCCAGCGGCCACAATCAGCGCGGCACCGATGGCAACATTGGTGCGCACGTCTTCTCCGAAAATGCTGATGCCGATGATGCTGGCAAAGACCAGTTGCAGATAGGCAAAGGGCTGCACCGCGCTGGCCTCGGCCACCTCGTAACAGCGGATCAGCAGCCAGTGCCCCGTCACGCCCGTGACGCATAGGATCGCCATATAGATCCAATCGGTCGCCGCCATCGGTTCCCAAAACCAGATGCCCGCAGCCGTCATGGCGATAGCCCCGGTAATGCCTGTCCAGAAAAAGCTCGTCGCGGTTTTGTCCTTGCGGCCCACATAGCGGGTCAGCAGGCCATAAACTGCAAACATCGCTGCCGCGATCAGCGGGATGATGGCAGCGGGGTTAAAGACGTTCATGCCCGGTTGCAGGATGATCAACACCCCGACAAAGCCCACACCAATCGCCGCCCACCTGCGCCAACCCACGCTTTCGCCCAGCACGGGGCCAGACAGGGCCGCGACCAACAGCGGATAGCAGGTAAAGACCGCGTGGCTTTCGACCAACCCCAGAATGGTGAACCCGATCACCATCACGCAAATCTCGGCGGCCAGCAGCAGGCCGCGCAGCGTTTGCAGCACGGGCTGGCTGGTTTTGGCCACGGCGCGCAAGCCGCCCGCATGCCGTTTGGCAATGGCAATCACGAAGGCCGCAAAGAACCAATAGCGGATCATCACGACCATCATGACGTTGTATTCGGCGGCCAAATGCCGCGACAGCCCGTCTTGCACCGCAAAAACAAAGGTCGTCAGCACCATCAGCGTAATGCCAAGCGGGATGTTGTTTGACTGCGCCGCCGCCGCTGCGCGGTTGGTGGCGCGGGTCACACGCGCACCGCCTGCGTCATGTGGCGCTTGCGGCCATACCCCTTGGTCCGCTGAACCGCGAAACCTGCCGCTTCCAATGCGCGCCGAACGGCCCCTGCGGCAGTGTAGGTCGCTGCCGTGCCAAAGGGTGCTGCGTGCCGCGACACATCGTTTAGCAACTCCGGCTCCCAAAGCTCTGGGTTTTTGGCGGGTGAAAACCCGTCCAGAAACCATGCATCGGCCAAGCCTTGCCATAGGGGGACGGTCTGGCGGGCATCCCCGATGATGACAGTCAGCTCAAGACCCGGAAAAGACATCGTGCCGCCTTCAGGCGTCCATGCTGCCAGCAAAGCATCGCGCTTGCCGTCAAATTCGGGAAATTTCTCATGCGCCTGCGCCATGTCCGCGTGCGTCATCGGGTAAGCCTCGAATGATGTGAATTGCAAAGTCCCACGCGTGCCATTGCGCGCCCAAGCATCCCAAGCAACCAGCAGGTTCAGGCCCGTGCCAAACCCCAATTCCCCAATGCGAAACCCGTCGCGAAACCGATTGGGCAGATCATTGCCCTGCAAAAATACATAGCGGGTTTCCTCAACACCGTTATCAAGGCTGAAATACGGGTCATCAAACATGGACGACACCGGAACACCGCTGTCTTTCCATTCAATATCAGCTGTCTGGTTCTCCACGGGGCGGCCTTATGTTATCGGGTCTTTCGAAAACACTGCGCAAAATTGGCGAGGATTGGCAATGGTTGAAATCACGATACGCGGGGCGGGAATATTTGGCCTGTCTATCGCATGGGCCTGTGTGCAGCGCGGCGCATCGGTTCAGGTGATTGACCCAAATGGGCCGGCATCCGGCAGCAGTGGCGGCATCGTGGGGGCCTTGGCCCCGCACGTGCCCGAAAAATGGAGCGCGAAAAAAGCGTTCCAGCTGGAAAGCCTGTTGATGGCAGAGCCGTTCTGGCGCGAGGTTGAAACCGTCGGGGGTGGCCAATCGGGCTATTGCCGCAAGGGGCGCTTGCAGCCGATCACGGATGAAAAGGCCTTGGCGCTGGCGCATCGCCGCGCCGAGACTGCGCAGGACCATTGGGCCGATCAAGCGGTCTGGCAGGTGGTTCGGGCCACCGCATCCGATTGGGAACCCGCCAGCCCCTCTGGCTGGTTGGTCTATGACAGCCTAAGCGCGCTGATCCACCCGCGCCGCGCCTGCGAGGCATTGGTGCTGGCGCTCGCCGCCAAGGGCGTCGAGGTTCAGGCCGAAGGGGCCGACAAGGGCCGTGTTCTGTGGGCAACGGGGGTCGCAGGATTGCAAGAGATGTCAGCCAGCTATGCGCGTGTTGTCGGGTCGGGCGAAAAAGGGCAGGCAGCCCTTTTGGCCCATGACGCCCGCGACATGCCGCAGCTTTTTGCGGGCGGGGTCCATATCATCCCCCACCGCGATGGCACGGTTGCGGTCGGGTCCACCACCGAACGGTATTTTGACAGCCCCGACCAGACCGATGCAAAACTAGACGATGTGATCGCTGCCGCCTGTGCTGCGGTGCCCGCTTTGGCGGATGCAAAGGTGATCGACCGCTGGGCAGGTCTGCGCCCGCGCAGCCATAGCCGCGCACCGATGTTGGGGGCTTGGCCTGAAAGGCCCGATCATTTCATCGCCAACGGCGGGTTTAAAATCGGCTTTGGCATGGCGCCCAAAATCGCGCAGATCATGGCCGATCTGCTGCTGGACGGACGCGACACGATCCCCGACGGGTTCAGGGTCGAAGACAACCTGTAAGCGTTGCCCCCTAGGCACTGGCGACCATGCACTGTCGCCCGTCTGGCCCTTGCACCCAAAGATCGCGACCATTGCGGCACAGGGTTGCTGCCTCGTGGTGCATCAAGGGCGATGTCGCGCGAAAGGTGAACGTGGTTAGCGGGCCTAGTTCGGCCTCGGCCTTGAGCATCAAAAGCTGCGCCAATAGCGGGCCATGCACAACCAAGCCATCGTAGCCATCAATGTCGCGCGCGTAGTTCAAATCATAGTGGATACGGTGGCCATTGAAGGTCAGCGCCGAATAGCGAAACAGCAAGGTCGAGGTAAACGTGACGCTTTCAGAAGTTTGCGCATCTGTGCGCGCTTGCGGCGGGATAGGCTTGGGTGCGGTAGGGTCAGGATCCTCGCGGTAAACCAGATCTTGCCATTCGGTGATGCATAGCCCGCTGTCTTGCAAAATTTCATGGCGCAATGTGACAAAACCCAGCGGCCCGCTGCGCCCGTCCTTGCGTTGCTGGCTTTCGCAGGTCGTGTGTTTTTCGGCTACTGTTCCGGCTTTCAGTGGCGCGTGAAAGGTTATCCGCCCTCCTGCCCACATGCGGCGCGGTAGACCCATATCGGGGATCACCCCGCCGACCTTTGGGTGGCCATCACGACCCAGCATCACAGGTGGTTCAGGGTCCCAAAAATAGAGCTGGTGAAAAAACGGCGGCAGGGTGTCGCCAGTGCGAACCCCGCCCGACCGCCCAAGAGCGGCCAAAAAAGCCTCCGCGCGGGCGGGGTCGATCACATCGTGATGTCGCTGTTGGGTCTTAGGCACATTATCCATTGCCCAACGCTAGCCAAAATTGAATCGCCCCGCAATCCGCACAACGAGGCCCCTTACCAATGCTTAGCGGCCAATCTCGGCGCGCAACGCGTCCATAAGTTGGGTCAGTTCCTTGACATACATCTCGCCGGTCAGGTGCCCGTTTTCATCAAAAGCGTTGTGGCTGGCGGCCAGATGGATTTCCGGCCCCTGCAAGATACGTGGCCGGAAGGGCACCATAAAGCTGCGCAGGATCAGCTGCGCCCGTTCGCCGCCTGCACGCCCCGCTGCGGCAGACATCACGGCCAAGGGTTTACCACTCCACGGATTGCCATCGACCCGGCTGATCCAGTCCAATGCATTTTTCAGCGCACCTGAAGGGCCTTTGTTATATTCCACAGTCGAAATCAGAACAGCATCGGCATTTGCGATCTGGTCTGCGGTTTTCTGGACGGCTGCGGGCACACCATTGGCCTCTTCCTCGTCCGCATCATACAGCGGAAAACGAATGTCAGCTTCGGCATAGTCGCAATCGCCGAAAAGACGGGCGGCCTCGGCCAGCAACATTGAATTTGTCGACGCTTTGCGCAGCGATCCGGAAATCCCGATGAGGGAAGGTTTGGCCATGATGTTTGTCCTTCTTATTCGTTTGTCGTGCCACGAGGTGTGGCGGCACCCTCAAAAAGCAAGAGGCCCCGGGTAATACCGAGGCCTCCTTTGCTTAAATCGAACGGGTTTATGCTGCGTTTGGCAGGATCACGATCTCGACCCGGCGGTTCTGCGCTTTGCCCGATGCGTTCAGGTTGCTGGCAACCGGCTGGCTTTCGCCCCGCCCGATCGAGCGGATACGCCCCGACGGAACACCGTTTGAGATCAGCACGTTCGCCACCGCGCGCGCGCGGCCTTCGGACAGTTGCTGGTTGTATGCCGCGTCGCCGTCGCTGTCGGTGTGGCCAATGATCTGGAGCGTCGAATTGCTGTAGACGTTGACGTTGCGCGCCAAGGCGGCCAAGTCGCTTTGCATACCGCCCTGAACCGTTGTGCTGTCTGTTGCGAACAGAATGTCTTGGGGCAGTGTCACGATCAAACGGTCGCCGGTGTTGGTGATGATCACATCGCTATCAAGCTGACGGCGCAAATCTGCCTCTTGTTTGTCCAGCGAATAGCCGACACCCGCACCGATTGCGCCGCCCGCCAGCGCACCGGCAAGCGCGCCGTCTGCACGGTTGCCATCACCGCGCGACAATGCACCGATCACCGCACCTGCGCCTGCACCGATCAGGGCACCATTACGGGTCTTTGCATTGGGATCGTTCGGGTTGCCGCCAATTGGGCCCGGCTCGCATGCGCTAAGGGCAAGAACACTTGTCATCGCTACCGCGATCGTCATTTTTGAAAAAGTCATTTTATCTTTCTGCCTTTGTTTGGGGCCCCGTTCGGGCGAGGCATCTCGTCGCACAACTCTCCTACACGAGGTCCGGTTCCCTTTAAAATGTCTCTGCGCAAACGGTCGGCACCAACCCGCCTATGATTACACGTCCGCGCGTGCAGATTCGTATGCCAGCATTGCCCGTTTGACAGGGATACCCCAGTGATACCCGCCCAAACCGCCAGACTTGCGCAAGGCCCGGTGGCAGGGGATCAGCCAGCTGATGGGATTGCGCCCAACGGCGGTGCCAACGGCGCGCACGGCTTTTGGTGTGCCGATGGTCTGGGCGATTTCCGAATACGTGGTAACATTGCCTGACGGGATATTCAGCAACGCCTCCCAGACCTTGATCTGGAACGGGGCGCCGATCAGGTAGATCGGGGCCTTGCCACCCCCACCGGACTGCGCGCCAAAAGCCGTCTGCACCCAACCTTCCAGCAGATCGGGATTCTGCTTGAACCGGGCGCCGGGCCAACGCCGGGTCAGATCCTCCATGGCTTCGGCCGCTCCCATCTCAGCGGAAAAAGCGAGGCCGCAGATGCCGCGGTCCGTGCCCATCACCAACGCAGGTCCGAACGGGCTGTCAAACCAACCCCAAGAGATATCCAGACCGTCGCCTTTGCGGGCAAATTCACCGGGGCTCATGGCCTCCCAACGCAAGAACAGGTCGTGCAGCCGACCCGAACCTGAGAGGCCGACCTCTTGCGCTGCGCTAAGCGTGGTAAACCGATCCCGAAGCAAATCTTTAGCGTGATCCAGCATCAGATATTGTTGATAGCGTTTTGGCGATACGCCCACCCACCGCGAAAACAGCCGTTGGAAATGCGCAGCGCTCATTCCCATTTCGCTGGCAATCTGATCCAGCGCCAAAGGATCCGAAGCATGATCGATCACCTCAATAGCCCGGCGCATCACGCCGTAATGGTAGGCTGCTTCAGGGTCGATCATCGGGGGTGTGATATTCTGTTTCATGGTATCAAACTACGCATCGGCGGTCCGTTCTGCGACCCGAAACTTGCGCCAAATGCGGAGCATTCAGGCAGGTGTCAGGAAATGCTGCTTCAGGCCCTGCCTTGGCTTGCCCTAATGGCAAATTCCAATCATACCATGTGCCATGACAAAAACACTCGATTATCATACTATCCGCGAGATTTTTACCCGCTTTCAGGCGGCGGATGCCGAACCCAAGGGCGAGCTGGACCACACCAATGTCTATACATTGCTGGTGGCTGTCGCGCTTAGTGCGCAGGCCACCGATGCAGGGGTGAATAAAGCAACAAAGGCCCTGTTCGAAATCGTTGAGACGCCACAGCAAATGCTGGACCTCGGCTTGGACGGGTTAATCGACCATATCAAAAGCATCGGCCTGTTTCGCCAAAAAGCCAAGAACGTGATCAAGCTTAGCCAGATTTTGGTCGACGACTATGCGGGCGTCGTGCCCAACAGCCGCACAGCCTTGCAATCGCTGCCCGGCGTCGGCCGCAAGACCGCAAATGTTGTGCTGAACATGTGGTGGAACTATCCCGCACAGGCCGTAGACACCCATATCTTTCGCGTCGGCAATCGCACCCGAATTGCACCGGGCAAAACCGTGGATGCGGTCGAGCGGGCCATCGAAGACAATATTCCCGTTGATTTTCAACAACACGCCCATCACTGGATGATCCTGCATGGCCGTTATCATTGCAAAGCGCGCAAGCCGCAGTGCAGAACCTGCATCATCCGTGATCTCTGCCCCTATGAGGAAAAAACTGAATGACCCAATATGAAGTAGTCGGAATCGGCAACGCCGTTGTCGATGTGATCTCCCATGCCAATGACGCGTTTCTTGGCGAGATGAACATCGAAAAAGGTATCATGCAACTGATCGAACGTGACCGCGCAGAAGACCTGTATGGTGCAATGCAAGACCGCTTGCAGACCCCCGGCGGGTCGGTCGCCAACACGATTGCGGGCATCGGTGCGCTTGGTCTGCCGACGGCGTTTATCGGCCGGGTCAAAGACGACGATCTGGGCCAGTTCTATGCCAAGTCGATGATCGACGGCGGCACGGATTTCGTGAACGCGCCCGTTGCGGGCGGTGATCTGCCCACATCACGCTCGATGATCTTTGTGTCGCCCGATGGCGAGCGGTCGATGAATACCTATCTGGGCATTTCAACCGATCTGGGGCCGGATGATGTGCCGGAAGCTGTGACTTCGGCGGCCAAGATCATTTTCCTCGAAGGCTATCTGTTCGACAAGGATCAGGGCAAGCAAGCCTTCCTTGAGGCCTCGCGCCAGGTGCGTGCAGCGGGCGGCAAGGCAGGCATCGCGATCTCTGATCCGTTTTGCGTGAACCGTCACCGCGACGATTTCATCCGCATGATCCGCGACGAATTGGATTACGTCATCGGCAACGAGGCCGAGATCCGGTCCCTGTTTGAGACTGACGATATGGAAGACGCGCTGGCGCAAACAGCCGCCATGTGCGGCACGGTTGTCTGCACGCGCTCTGGCGACGGCGTCACGCTGATCCGCGACGGAGAGCGTGTCGATGTGCCGGTGACCAAGATCACGCCCGTCGATGCCACAGGCGCAGGCGATCAATTCGCTGCCGGCTTCCTATACGGCATGGCCACGGGCCGCGATCTTGAGACATGCGGCAAGATGGGCAATGTCTGCGCGGCAGAAGTCATCAGCCACGTTGGCCCTCGCCCCGAGGTGGACATCATGGCGCTGTTCAAAGCCCAAGGCTTGGTCTGATCCATGCTGGGTGATGGCTTTCACGACGTGCCTGCGGGCAAGATCGCAATGGTTGTCACGCTTCTGGAAATGCGCGAACCCGCACCGATCCGCGAAATCGACTTGTCAGACGGCGTGACCTTACGACAGGTCACGCCCACGCTGGCATGGTACCGTGACATCTTTCGCCGCGTCGGCGCGCAGGAATGGCTGTGGTTTGCGCGGCTCAAGATGTCGGACGCAGAACTGGGCGGGATTTTGAAAGACCCCGATGTGACATTCTTTACCCTCTCGAAAGACGGGCAGGACGAGGCATTGCTCGAGCTCGATTTCCGTCAACCTGACGCGTGCGAACTGATGTATTTCGGTCTGACGCATGCGCTTATTGGATCAGGCGCGGGTCGTTTCCTGATGAACCATGCGATTGCCACGGCATGGGCACGGCCCATCACGCGCTTCCACGTCCACACCTGCACGATCGACAGCCCACAAGCGCTTTCGTTCTATATCCGCAGCGGCTTCAAAGCCTACGCGCGTCAGATAGAGGTCGCAGATGACCCGCGCCTGACGGGCACGCTGGGGCAAGACGCAGGGCCGCATGTACCGATTATTGAGTGAAGTTTAAGTGATTTTTGAGGCTTGGCGGAAGTCGGCTTTGGGGACTGGACTTTAGTAGATTAGGCTCAAATTTCCAGAAAACGCAAACTTGCGGGTATGGAACAAGACTAATGTTTCGCAGTCTCGATTTCTTAGAGTAGGAATAGACAGCTAAGGCCCCTTTATTAAAAGATCCAATGATGCCTTGAACGCGACAGACCACTGAAAACTATATTTTTCTCGCGGCCTCGCGCTCTCTTGTTCGGTACCACTTACCTCCCATTTACGAAATACGTTTAACTTGGAGGCCGACATGGTCCGTTTTCTTATTTCCACTCTTATCCTCGTTGCTGCCCCTGCTTTTGCCGATGAACTATCGGGCACCGTCATCGCATTTGATCGCGTCGATAACATCATCGTTCTAGACGATAAAAGCGTTCTGAAAATTCCCAACCCTGAGATCATTCCCGAGGGTCTGGTTGCAGGAGATACCATCGCCGTAGAATTCAAAAGCGACGGTGACAACGGTTACGGACGTTTTATCAGTATCGAAAAGAAGTAACCGATCTAGGGTTTCTTCTGCCTATGGCCTGTCGGGTAAAAAACCAGACAGGCCGTAACGCTGACAAACGCCGGGGTTGGTCGAAAGTCCGGTTTGATGAGCGCAGAATAGTTTCCGGCTTATCTAAGGTATTGTGCGAAACGGCAGCAACGTCGATGTTGCAAGCATGGCAACCGAAAAAGAATTTTCCTTGGCAGCGCTGGCTGGTTCGGCGCGATGGCACATTCGGGTGTTTCAGACCCACCAGTTTCTTGATCGTTTTGCGATGGGTCTGACGGTTGCCGTTGTTGCTCTGGCGTTAACCGACAAAGGTATGGACCTCTTTCAAATCTCGCTTCTTTTTGGGGTCTATTCGCTCACGACTATGGCGATGGAACTCCCGTTCGGCGGTTTGGCTGACAACATTGGACGCAAGCCGGTCTTTCTGACGGCGGTCATCGCTAGCCTAGTTTCAGTCGCACTTTTTGTCGCAACGAGCGACTTCTATGGTCTCGCGGTATCTTTTGCATTCATCGGTTTAGGACGTGCGCTGCGGTCAGGCACGCTCGATGCCTGGTTTGTTGAAACCTTCAAAGCCACCGCGCCTAATGTTGATGTTCAACCCGCGCTTGCCAAAGCGCAATGGGCCAATGCAATGGGTTTGGCTGTCGGCGCCGTGTTGGGAGGTCTTTTGCCTGATGCGTTTGGTTCGGTCGCCGAGAGATACGGCTTCAGCATTTACGATGTTTCCTATGCGGCAAGCTTTGGTGTCATGCTAGGCGTGTTTGTTTTCACAGTATTTGCCATTGTAGAAAAACCGCGCCCGATGAACCCCTTTGCTCTTAAACAAGGATTCACAAACGTCCCGTTGGTGGTCAAAGACGCAGGCCTTCTGGCCCTAAAACATCCCGCGCTGTCGCTGCTTTTGGCAGCACTGGCACTTTTCCTGATGGCCACCAACCCGGTCGAGGTGATTTGGCCGACCCATGCAAAACCTATGCTGGATGAAGGCTATGCAAACACCGTCATTGGTGCATTGACGGCGACGTATTTCTTCTCTGTCGCTCTCGGCGCATCGCTGTCTCCGCGCATCAGCGGGATTTTCAAACGGCGGCACGCAATGACACTTGCGGCAACTTTTGCCTGTCTGGCGGGCGTTCAGATTGCCATGGCGGTACAGGGCAATATCATCGGCTTTGTGACGGTTTTCATCCTGTATTCCGTAATTCTTGGCATCAGTGAGACGCCTGCCAGCAGCATTTTGCATAGCTGCGTAGAGGATCGTCAGCGATCCACAATGCTATCTCTGAGATCGCTGATACAACAATTGGGAGCGACATTGGGTCTGGTTTTGGCCGGAGCCGTCGCACAGATGTACTCCACCCCTGTCGCGTGGATGGTCGCCGCAGTGTTTCTTCTCATTGCGGTTATACTGACCTTGGTGTTGGTCAAACGATTGGCCGCAGGATCGGAATAGCCGACGTTCGCGCGTTAAGCAGCATCGCTCAATATGGCCTCAAAGCTGACCATGATGCAAAACTGCCTTCCCCTCTAGGCCACCCCCAAATACGGGCGAAACGCCGCCACGACGGCCTCGTAAACATCGCGCTTGAACGGCACGATGTTGGCGACCAGATCCTCCACCGGCAACCAGCGCCACTCCGAAAACTCTTGATGCTCGGTCTCTAGGTTGATCTCGTCGTTCGCCCCGTGAAAGCGCAGCAGGAACCATTTTTGTTCCTGCCCGCGATAGCGACCTTTCCAGATGTTGGGCACCAGATCATGGGGTAGATCGTAGGGCAGCCAACCTTCGGTTTGCGTGACCACCGATACGGAGTTGGGCGAGATGCCGGTTTCCTCCTCAAGCTCGCGCAGGGCGGCGACTTCGGCGTGTTCGCCTTTTTCAACGCCACCTTGGGGCATTTGCCATGCGTCCTGATCGCGGTCTGTTCGCTGGCCGACGAATACATGGCCATCGGCATTCACCAGCATCACGCCGACACAAGGGCGGTAGGGCAGTTTGGCGATCTCTTCTGGGGTCATGTACCGGGCCTTCTCATCATCTGGCAGGGCGCGATCTACCACAAGAACCTGCCTAGGTATATCGCCTTACGCAGCGTTGCGCGTGACAGGGGGTAGCGCTTAGGGTGAACCTCAGCGCAACGCGTACCAGCCCCGAAAGGTTTATCCCATGTCCGACTATCCGCACCTGCTTGCCCCCCTTGATCTGGGCTTTACCACGCTGAAAAACCGCGTCTTGATGGGGTCGATGCATACGGGGCTTGAGGAAACCGGTGACTGGAACCGCGTGGCCGAGTTTTACGCCACTCGCGCACGCGGTGATGTGGCCTTGATGGTGACGGGCGGGATCGGACCGAACAAGGAAGGTGCCGTGGCCCATGGTGCCGCGATGATGGTGTCGGACCAGGATGTTGCCAACCATTCAGTCGTGACCAAGCGGGTGCATGATGCGGGTGGCAAGATCGCGATGCAGATCCTGCACGCGGGTCGCTATGCGTTCAGCCCGGATTGCGTAGCACCCTCGGCGATCAAATCCCCGATCTCGATGTTCGCCCCCCAAGGAGCTGGACGCCGATGGCATCGAAAAGCAGATTGCCGACATCGCCGCCTGTGCGGTCCTCGCCCAGCAAGCGGGTTATGACGGGGTCGAGGTCATGGGGTCGGAAGGTTATTTCCTGAACCAATTCCTGGTAACGCACACCAACAAACGGACCGACGACTGGGGCGGCAGCTACGAGAACCGCATGCGCCTGCCCGTCGAGGTCGTGCGCCGCGTGCGCGAGGCCGTCGGCCCCGATTTCATCATCATCTACCGCTTATCGATGATCGACCTGATCCCCAATGGATCGACCTTCGACGAGGTTGTGCAACTGGCCAAGGCAGTCGAGGCCGCGGGGGCCACGATCATCAACACCGGCATTGGCTGGCACGAGGCGCGGATTCCCACGATTGCGACCTCGGTGCCGCGTGCGGCATTTGCCTGGGTCACGAAAAAGCTGATGGGTCAGGTGGGCATTCCGGTGATCACCTCGAACCGGATCAACACGCCCAAGGTGGCTGAGGGCGTGCTGGCCGATGGTTGCGCCGACATGGTGTCGATGGCGCGGCCCATGCTGGCGGATGCGGATTTCGTCGCCAAAGCCGTTGCGGGCAAGGCCGACCAAATCGCGCCCTGCATCGCGTGCAATCAGGCGTGCTTAGATCACACCTTTGGCGGCAAAATCTCAAGCTGTTTGGTGAACCCGCGCGCCTGTTATGAGACAGAGCTAAAGGTCGAACCAACGCAAACCGTCAAAACCATCGCTGTTGTGGGCGCAGGTCCGGCGGGTCTGTCTGCGGCTATCACGGCAGCTGAACGCGGGCACAGCGTCACGATCTTTGACCGCGCGCCCGAGATTGGCGGGCAGTTGAACCTTGCCAAACAGGTCGCGGGCAAAGAAGAATTCTGGGGCCTTGTCGATTGGTATCGCGCAATGGTCAAGGAATATGGCGTCACGGTGAAGCTGAACACCGAAGTGTCTGCCAACGATCTGGGTGGCTTTGACGAAGTGATTATTGCCACCGGCGTGATCCCCCGTGATCCGCAAATACCGGGGCAGGATGCGGCCAATGTGGTCAGCTATATCGACATTCTGAATGGCAAGGTCACGGCAGGCAAGAAAGTCGCCGTGATCGGCGCGGGCGGCATCGGCTTTGATGTGTCAGAACATCTGGTGCATGACGGCGACAGCACCACCACCAACCTGCCCGAATGGATGAAGGAATGGGGTGTGACCGATCCCGCCGAACACCGCTCAGGCCTCGCCCCAGAAGGCCCGCAGCCCCATGCGCCTGCGCGCGAGGTGACAATGTTGCAACGCAAGCCCACCAAGGTCGGCAAAGGTCTGGGCAAGACGACGGGTTGGATTCACCGCGCATCGCTGACCATGAAGAATGTGCAGATGATCGCAGGCGTGAATTACGAAAAGATCGATGCCGACGGTCTGCACATCAGCTTTGGCGAGGGGCGCGAGAAACCTCAGGTGATCGAAGCTGACACCATCGTACTATGTGCCGGGCAATTGTCGGACCGGTCGCTGGCCGATGCGCTGGAGGCCAAGGGCATCACCTGCCACGTCATCGGCGGCGCGGATGTCGCAGCAGAGCTTGACGCGAAACGTGCGATTGATCAGGGCACCCGGCTGGCGGCTGCCCTTTGAGTTGAGGGGGTAAGGTGGGGCAAGACCCACCCTACCGCTAGAATCACTCGACGGTGATCGTGATCACGTCGGACATGATTGGTGTCGCGTGGGGCACATGGTTCTGGTCTGCCAGCACAAGCTGCAACGTGTGCGTGCCGGGGGCCAATTCCACCATCGCTTCGGTCTGACCACCACCAAAGTGAATGTGCGTCTCGTCAGCCGGGATCGACGTGCTCAGCGCTTCGGGGTCGTCTGACCCGAAAACTACGCTATCGACGATCACATGATGATGGCCGGTCATTTCCTTTTCAACACCAGCTGGGGCAACGCCCATGCCCTGCAAACCGAATTGCACTTTGACGGGCGAAGACACTGTCGCGCCGTCCATCGGGGAAATGATATATTGAACCGCATCCGGGTTCGACGGTGTCGGGCCACCTGCGTACAAAGGCAATGCCATTGATGCCAGAACGGCAGCTGTCGCCAAAAGATGTTTCATGGAAATCCTCCTTTAAGATGACTTAAGGATAGCCCGTATCGCCAACCTTCAAGCCCATCCTCGTCAGAGGCACAGCTTGCGCATCGGGCGCGGTCTGTCAGACTATGAAGATTGTCAGTTCTAGTTCCGGATCTTCCCATGCCGATTTGTGTTTTCGATATTTATGCCGACGGGACATCATCAGTTCCCCAAGATACCCGTCTGACCGGCTCTGGTGCCTATAGATGGTGGCATTTCGATCTGACCGACGAGATGCTTGTACCTTGGGTCCGCGAACATCTGCGCGAGATCCCCGCCGGATCCTTGATCCAGAAACAAACGCGCCCGCGCTGTGACAGGTTTGAAAGCGGGTTGATCCTGAACCTGCGCGGCATCAACCTGAACCAGGGCGAAGATGCCGACGAGATGGTGTCGGTCCGGATGTATGTGGAATCCGATCTGCTGATCACCGTGCGGCGCAAAAAGGTGTTCGCCATCGATGCAATCCGTCTTGCGACCGAAGGGCAAACTGCGCCACCTTCGCCCGCCGAGTTTCTGGAGGACCTTATCGGTCGTCTGACAGCACGGGTTCAGCAACATGTCGAGGGCATAGACGAGATCACCGATTTCTTCGAAACCGATCTTGAGGACAAGGAAACGCCGACGCCCCGGGAACTGCCTGAGATCCGGCGCAGCGTAATTAGGTTGCGGCGCTATCTTGATCCACAGCGCGCTGCGCTCAGCAAGCTGGCATCGCTGGACATCCCTTTGATTCCCGAAGACAGCCAACTAGAATTGCGCGAACAGGCCAACAGCGCCTTGATCGCCGTCGAGGAGCTGGACGAGCTGCGCGACCGCCTTGTGTCGGTACAGGAAGAACACGATGCCAACATCGCCCAGCGACAGGCGCGGCACGGCTATGTTCTGTCTGTGGCGGCCGCGATTTTCCTGCCGCTTGGCTTTATCACGGGCCTGTTTGGTGTGAACGTGGGCGGCATGCCGGGCACCGATCACCCTTGGGCGTTTGCCGTTCTGTGCCTTGGTATGCTTTTGCTGGCAGTGCTGATGTTTCTTGTCCTAAGGCTTGTCCGCTGGATCTAAAGGGCGCTGTAACAGACAATTGTTTCAGTGTTTCTGCGCCGCGAACGATCCTCGCAATCACCTTGCTACTGTCCCATCCCTGCCGCGATCCTGCCTGAATTGGCCGTCATACCAGTCTCAACGCAGATGATTGAAAAGGGGACGGCAATGGACCGCCTGACAGAAATGGAAGCCTTCGCCACAGTCGTGGACCAAGGTGGTTTCACAGATGCCGCCAAGAAGATGGGTATCTCGAAGTCCGCCGTATCCAAGCATGTCTCATCGCTTGAGGCGCGCCTTGGGGCACGCCTGCTGAACCGGACAACGCGACGGGTCAGCCCAACCGAAATCGGCCTTGCCTATTACGACCGCGCCCGCCGCGTTCTGAATGATGCTGGCGAAGCCGATGCATTGGTCACCTCGATGCAATCGGCCCCTTCCGGCTTGCTGCGTATCTCGGTTGCGACAGATTTTGGCGTCAATCACTTGTCGCCTGCGCTTTCAGGGTTTCTTGAGGAATTTCCCGACATCACCGTCAACATGGTGCTCAACAATCGCTATGTTGAACTGATCAGCGAAGGCTTCGATATGGCCGTGCGCATCGGAGAGCTGGAAGACAGCACCCTGCGCGCCCGCAAATTAACCGAAACCACCAAACGCATGATCGCCAGCCCTGGTTATTTCGAAAAGTACGGTCGCCCAGAAAAGATCGACGACCTGAACGATCACAAGCTGCTTCATTATTCGAACCAATCCAGCGGCAACATGTGGAAGCTCACCTCGCCCTCGGGTGAAAAACGTCAGGTGCGCACCGCTGGCTGGCTGTCGGTCAATGACGGGCAATCGCTTTTGAATGCTGCGATTTCAGGGCTTGGCATCGCCTACCTGCCCAGCTTTCTATATTCTGAAGCGATGGAAAAGGGTCTGGTCGAAGATGCCATTCCCGAACTCCCGCTGGAAACTCAAGGTATCTACGCAGTTTACCCTCCTGGCCGCTTCACGCAGCCTAAAGTACGCGCTTTTATCGATTTCCTGGTTCATGCCTTTGCAGACAAAGGCCCGACCGACTGGTAAACCTGTCGCCAAACTCTCTCGTGGTGAAATTGTCGAGATAATTCGATCCCCCTCGCGTCCTGAAAAGGTTGCGGGGGTTCAGTTTGTCGGGATCAGTCTTGGGAAAGCAGAACCGCCTCGACCCGCCGGTTCGCCTCTCGGCCTTCTGCCGTAAGGTTGGACGCGACCGGAGCAAGATAGCCCATGCCCAGCGCTTCGACCTGAGAAGGCGGAATGTCATATTTTTCCAGCAACCGCTGACGCACAGCAGCCGCACGGTTGCGCGACAATGCGATATTCGGGTCAAGACCGCCATCACTGTCGGTGTGACCCACAAGTGCGATCCGAATAGCGGGCCGATCCTTGAGGAATGCCGCCAGACCGGCAAGCGCGCCAATGCTCGCATCGTTTAAAGCCGCCGTACCCGAACTGAAATCCAGACCCGACAACACGACATGCCCCTGCTCAAGCAGCTTTGCCGCCAGCCCGTTTTCCCCAACAACTATCTGCGCTGTCTGCGCACTGGCGACTGGATCAGGCTGAGCACTGGCAGCCCCCGCCTGAATGATCTGCACATAGGCAGACGACGTCGAGGTGCTGGCGAACAAAGTGATCACATCGCTGGGCGCGGCCAAAGGCCCCTTAACGGCCGTGACGTACTGATAGGCGCGAATGTTGACGTACATGTTCGGACCGGGCAGCGTTTCAACAGCAAAACGAAAGTCGAAGCCACCACAGGCCACGGCGCTGCAATCGAGGACGATCTGGTATCCTGAATCCTCAAGCTGCGACCGAAGCGGGCGCAGCACTTGCAAGGGCGTCAGGCCCGAAACCTCGAGCCGCCAAGCAGACCGCGCGACATTGCCTTCGACGGTGACGGTTTCTAACGTGCCCCCCTCAAACGGGGTAATCGGGGCCGTATAGGTGTCAGGTCCGGTGTTACGCGTGACTGTCTCGCGCGCGGACGGGGGCAGTGACAATTCAACGGCCCCCGCCTGCGTTGCCAAAGCAAAACAGACAAGCCCAGCGCGCCAGATCATCTGAACTGCGCGTGATAGGCGTCGTTGGGCCGCATATTGGTAGCGCTTGCAACACGGTTGGTCATGTTGAAGAACCCCGCCACCGACGCAATGTCAAAGATGTCCCGATCGCTAAATCCCACATCCCGCAGACCTTGGCGGTCGCTTTCGGTTGTTTTGGCACTGGCCACCGTCAGACTTTCGGCAAATTCCAGCATCGCCCATTGCCGCGCATCCAGATCGGCCACGCGCCAGTTCATCACCATCTGCTCTCCCAGAATGGGATTGCCCGATAGCTGGCGCACAGCTGCGCCATGGGCCGTCAGGCAGTAGTAGCATTTATTCACCGACGACACGACCACGGCGATCATTTCGCGCTCAAGCTTGGACAGGTTTGAGACACCCAGCATGATATCGTTGTACATGGCGGTAAAGGTGTTCAGCTTGTCGATGTCAAAGGCATAGGCCTGCAACACATTGGGGATCATCCCCAGCTTGTCCTGACAGACCTCAAAGTATTTCTGCGTGGCTTCAGGCAGTGGATCGACCATCGGCAAATCAAGGGCGGTGGGGGCGTCTTTGGCCATCTTGTGGCTCCTTCACTCGGGGCTTTGCCGATAATGATAGTCGCCCACATTGGCAAAGCCCAGACCCTGATAAAGCCGGTTTGCAGGCGTGTTCGCCTTTGTGCAAAGAACCGCCATGTGGCTGGCACCTTGTGCCTGCGCCCAGACGGCTGCACGGCGCATCATCCATTTCCCCACGCCCATGCCGCGCTGATGTTCCAACACCTCGACCGCGTGAACCATGCATATGCCATCGTGGATTGCAGCAAAGGCCACGCCACCGGGTTTTTCCTTCCAGCGTGACAGGATCGCAGTTTTCTGTACGGCACGGTGCATCACCTTGATCCGGTCTGGTCCAATGCCGCCTTCGGCCCAGATTTCCAGCATGATCGCCAAGGGCTCCCAGATCTCAAATGCGGTGACGGGCGGGATCGGGATGTCGGTCAGCTTTGCTATCGGCAAGACATACAGGTTCACCGGATCAATCACCTGGTATCCGCGCGCCTCAAGCGCTTGATCCAGCGCATCATCGCCATGACGCAGCATAAACAAGGGTTTCTGCCCCATTGCGCGCATCGCATCTGCCGCTTGGGTTATGTCGGCCTCCGGGTCCGCGATTGATGCCGCCGACACCCGCTTGCCCCCCCCTTGGCCATCGCGCAAGGTCCAGCCATTTTCAGTCCAACGGCGTGCGGCGGGCCAGGTCTGGTCGATGACCTCGTAAAGCCGGGCCAAATCCGCGGTCATTGAAAGGCTGCTTCGATCTTTTGAACAGCCTCGTTGATCTCTACGGGGTCAACCCCCCGGATAACGATATGCGCGCCATATTTACCGTCTTTCTGAAACGGGTAGGATCCGATCGACAGCGCCGGATGGTCCTTTGCCACTTGTCCCAGAGGGCCCGCAATATCCCCTTCGCCGCGATCAATGCGCACGGTGCTGCTGATCAACGGCGCCCCTCCGGTCAAGGTGGGCAAAACACTGGCCACCATCGCCTCGAATACCGACGGGACACCGGCCATGACATGGACGTTTTCCAGCTTGAAACCGGGTGCGGCGGAAACAGGGTTGTCGATCAGCGTTGCATCATCGGGGATACGGGCCATGCGCAGGCGCGCCTCGTTCAGCTGGGTGCCTGATTTGGCATAGTGGGTTGCCAGAATGGCGCGTGCGTCATCGCGCACGTCGATGTGTTTATTGAACGCCGCCGCAATGCAATCCGCCGTAATGTCATCATGCGTCGGGCCGATACCGCCGCTGGTGAACACGCTGTCGTACATTTTCGACAGTGCCTGAACCGCGCTGACGATGGTGTCATGTTCATCCCCGATCACCCGCACCTCTTTCAGGTCGATGCCGACGCTTGTCAGCTGCCCTGCCAAATGGTGCATGTTGGAATCGCGGGTACGTCCCGACAGGATTTCATCGCCGATGACGATCATAGCGGCAGTGGGGTTTGACATATACCTGTCTCCTTGAGGGGGCGTTGAATGACGTATAGGTCACTGCACATGCGCTTTCAAACCGAACTTGTCCCCGCCCGCCTGATCCGCCGCTACAAACGGTTTCTGGCCGATTGCACGTTGGAAGACGGCCGCGAGGTTACAGCCCATTGCTCCAATCCCGGATCGATGTTGGGATTGGCAGAACCGGGCATGCGCATTTGGCTTGAGCCGAACGACGACCCAAAGCGCAAGCTGAACTATGGATGGCGGCTGATAGACCAGGAGAACGGGCATTTCACCGGCGTAGATACATCATTGCCGAACCGGGCAATAAAAGCGGCACTTGAAGCGCGCGAGATCGACGCCTTGTCGAAGTACGGCACCATACGCCCCGAGGTGAAGTATGCCGAAAACTCACGGATAGACTTTTTGCTGACCGAACCGGGCCTGCCCGATACCTATGTAGAGGTGAAATCCGCGACGTTATCGCGCAGCCCCGGTTTGGCTGAATTCCCCGACAGCGTCACCAAACGCGGTGCCAAGCATCTAAAGGATCTAGCGGCGATGGCACGCTTGGGCCACCGCGCCGTCCTTTTGTATCTGGTGCAACGCACGGATTGCACAGAATTCGCCCTCGCTGCTGATATTGACCCCGGATATGCCGCTGCTTTTGCAGATGCGCGTGCAGCCGGGCTGGAAACAATGGTGATCGCAACGCATATTACCCCTCAAGAGATTGCTTTGGCCGACCATTTACCGCTAAAGGAATGACCCCGGACTGGTCCTTGACCGAAACCCGCGCTAAGGATGTTTAAATTATGATGGAGAGACCGGTGATGAATGAACACCGAGGACGCCAGACGAAAGACGGCATCCGCATTTACGATCCTGCGGATTTCGCCGGAATGCATGCGGCTGGGAAACTGGCCGCTCAGATTCTTGACGATATTGCAGCGCATGTGTTTGTCGGTCAGACCACAGGGGCTATCGACGGCCTGATCACCCAGATGGTCGAGGACGCAGGCGCAAAATCCGCGACGATCGGCTATAAGGGCTACAAGCACGCCAGCTGTATTTCGATCAATCATGTGGTTTGTCACGGCATCCCCGGCGACAAAAAGCTGAAAGACGGTGATATCCTGAATATTGACGTCACAGTGATTGTCGATGGCTGGTTTGGCGACACCTCTCGGATGTATGTCGCAGGCAAGCTGCCGCGCAAGGCGGAACGTCTGATCGAGATTACCCATGACGCCCTGATGCTGGGCATCGAAGCGGTCAAACCCGGCAATACCTTTGGCGATATCGGCCATGCCATCCAAAGCTATGTCGAAGGTCACCGGATGAGCGTCGTCACCGATTTCTGTGGGCATGGTTTGGGCCGTGTTTTTCACGCCCCGCCAAATGTGCTGCACTACGGGCGCCCCGGCACCGGGTCTGTTTTGGAACCGGGCATGTTTTTCACGATTGAACCGATGGTCAATCTGGGCCGCGCCGAAACCAAAGTTCTTGCCGATGACTGGACAGCCGTGACCCGCGACAAATCGCTGTCAGCGCAATTCGAACATTCCGTCGGCGTGACCGAAACGGGCGTTGAGATTTTCACCCTGTCGCCCGCCGGGACCTTCCATCCGACCTACACCCAAGACTAGCTTTTGCGCTTGTCCATGCGCAGTTCAAGCACCGCCCAAATGATGCTGCCGGCATAGGCAAAGCAGCATATGACCAGCGTGGCCCATGGGAAGCTTACAAGGCAGGCGATGAAGCCGGTAAAGAATATCAGGAAATAAGTCACGTTGGTGCGCGAAAAGCTAACCGACTTGAACGACCATGTGGGAATGCGGCTGATCATGATCCAGCCGACCAGCACGATGTAAATACATGCCAGAAAATCCGGCATCGCAGCCCCCGGCCCAAAGGCATAGGGCAAATAAATCGGCAGCATGACCAGCATTGCGCCCGCAGGCGACGGCACACCGGTGAAATAGCCGCCATCATCCAGAGGATCTTTGGTGCGCGAATCCACATTGAACCGCGCCAGCCGCATGACGCAGCAAATCGCAAAGACCAATACAGCCAGCCAGCCCGCGCGATAGAAGTCTTGCAACCCCCAGAAATACACGACCAGCGGCGGCGCAACCCCGAAATTCACGAAATCAGCAAGGCTGTCCAGCTCTGCGCCGATCTTGCTGTCGCTGCCCAGATAGCGGGCCGCGCGCCCGTCCATACCATCAAGGATACTTGCAAGCGTGATCAGAAAAACCGCCAGCGCGGTGTTCCCTTCGGCGGCAAAACGGATTGCCGAAATGCCCGAACAGATCGCCGCAATCGTCAACATGTTCGGTATCAATTGCAGCAGCGAAAATTCCGCCTTCGGCTTGTCGGTAGGGACTGGGGGGCGATCCGTCATTTAGGACAGCTCTGCCAAAACGGTTTCGCCAGCAACCATGGTCTGGCCGATGCTGACCTTTGGCGTCACACCTTGCGGCAAGTAAACATCCACGCGCGACCCAAATCGGATCAGGCCAAAACGCTGACCAGCCTGCGTATGCGCGCCCGGTTTGGTGAAGCAAACGATGCGGCGGGCCACAAG
Organism: Roseobacter sp.; assembly: GCA_024636495.1. GTDB lineage: Bacteria > Pseudomonadota > Alphaproteobacteria > Rhodobacterales > Rhodobacteraceae > Sulfitobacter. Next base: position 126,693 of record JAGXGZ010000050.1, read on the forward strand.
GCCGGCAATCTGAACCACGGCGATATCGCGCCCGTCAGCCATCTTGATGCGCAGGCTGTTGCGCTCGTTGTCTTTGCTGGCTTTATCCAGCGAAGCATTAAAGAACTTGCCAGCGCGATAAGCTATTTCAGTGATTTCACCAGCCACAGGGGCGCGGTTCACGTGGCAATTAAAGACGTTCATAAATACACTGACACGGGTCAGCGGGGTATCGTCCATCCCCAGCTCGGCGGGTGGAACGGCTGGTTCGATCAACGACACGATGCCATCTGCCGGGCTGATCACAAGACTATCACCTTTGGGTGTCACGCGTTCAGGGTCGCGGAAAAAGTAGTAGCACCAGATGGTTGCACCAACACCGATCCAACCCAGAAAATCAGCCAGCAAGAAAAGCACCAACGTGATCGCAGCAAAAATTGCCACAAACTTGCGCCCCTCGGGGTGCATCGGTTTGATAAAGGTACTGGTCATGCTCAGGCTCATCGGGCGCTTCTTTCGGTTTTGGACGTTGAATAGCTCTTATGCCTATGTAGGGCGAATGCAAAGGCAGAACAATTTCAGGGTCAGCCGAGTTGCAAAAGTGTGATCCACGTATCCCCGTATTTTCGCTTATCAATCCGGGTAAAGCCGTCGGGCGCGTCCATCGCGCTGCTTTCTTCCCAAACTACCATGGCACCCGGGGTCAGCCAGCCCCCCAGACGGGCCTTGGCAAGTGCCATCTGCCCCAGCCGCTTGCCGTAAGGCGGGTCAAGAAACACCAGATCAAACGGCGCGCCCTTCCAATCGCTAAGCGCTGTCGCATCCTCGCGCAGCAGTTTTGTGTCGCTTTCGGCCCGCAATTTCTTGGTGTTCTCGCCGATCAGCTTTTGCGCAACGCGCCCGTTTTCAACAAAAACAACCGTACCTGCGCCGCGCGATAGCGCCTCTAGTCCCAATGCGCCGGTGCCAGCAAACAAATCCAATACCCGCGCGCCTTGGATCACGTTGTGGTGGGTCAGCATCGAAAAAAGGCTTTCGCGCACCCGGTCCGAGGTGGGTCGCAAATGCGCCTGCACATCGCCAGCGCCAACGTCGGCCAGCTGCGTGCCGCGTGATTTTCCGGCGATGATCCTCACGCCTTTAACAGCGCTTTCAGGTCGGTTGCGGGATCTTCAATTAGGGTGGGTAAAGGGGATTTCCCAGCCTCGATCAGGCGGCGCCCGATCATAAAACCGCGCGGGTCGTTCATCGCGTCAACTGCCAGCAATTCATCACCCTTGTAGTACCAGAACGCCACTGTTTCAGCATCGGTTCGCCGCGTAATGACGCGATCATAGCCGGTGTTAAGGCCTGCAATCTGCAATTTCACATCGTACTGATCCGACCAGAACCACGGCGTTGCGACATATTCTTTGGCGCCACCCATGATGTTTGCGGCCACACATTCCGCCTGATCAATGGCATTAGGGACCGATTCCAACCTGATGCGCCCGCCGCGATACGGAAACGACGTGCAATCGCCCGCTGCCCAAACGCGCGGCACCGAGGTACGGCCGTGACTATCCGTTTTGATGCCATTATCGATCTCGATTCCAGCCGCTTCGGCCAAGGCGATATCCGGGCCAATGCCGACGCCGACGATCACAAAATCCACCGCTAGCTCTGATCCGTCAGACAAAATTGCGCCCGTGACATGGGTATCGCCGGTCAGCCGCTCAAGGCCGACACCCTCGCGGATAGTGACTCCATGCGATGTATGGAGATCGCGGAAAAAATCAGATGTTTGCGGGGCCGCAACCCGTTGCAGAATACGCGCACCCATTTCAACCAATGTGACCTGCAAGCCCAGCTTGGCTGCCACCGATGCAGCCTCAAGCCCGATATAGCCGCCGCCCACGATCAGCACCCGTGCACCTTTGGCAAATCGCGGCCCCATCGCATCGACATCGGCCAGATCCCGCACCACATGCACCCCGTCAAGCGCGCCACCAATACTGGCAGGCAAACGCCGGGGGACAGATCCGGTGGTCAGGACCAGATCGTCATAGCTCATATCGTGACCGTTCACGCGGATGGTTTGCGCGGTGATATCAACCGCTTCGACTTGGGTGTTCAACATCAGATCGATGTCGTGCTCGCCATAAAAGCTTTCGGGGCGCAGGAACAAACGCTCAAGCGTCATGCCGCCGGTTAGATACGTCTTGGACAGGGGCGGGCGTTGATAGGGCGGCACGGGTTCAGCGCCAATCAGCGTCACTTTGCCGTCAAATCCTGAATTGCGCAGCTTGGCCACGCAAGAAGACCCCGCCTGCCCAGCCCCGATTACGATCACATGACCCATGATGTACCTCTCGAAGAAAAAACTGGTTTCCTGACTGCGTGCAAACCCTATATCTAACGAAGAGACAAACACAATGACATGAAAGGTCACGTATATGACGATCTCCCAAGGCGATACCCTGCCAGACGCCACACTGATGCAAATGGGGGCTGATGGCCCCTCGCCAGTGCAGATGGCTGACAAGCTGAAAGGCCGCAAGGTCGTTGTTTTTGCTGTGCCCGGTGCGTTTACACCTACATGTCATTCCGCGCACGTGCCCAGCTTTATCCGCACCAAGGATCAGTTTGATGCAAAAGGCGTGGACGAGGTTATTTGCGTATCGTGCAATGACCCGTTCGTGATGCAGGCGTGGGGCGACGCGACAGGTGCGACTGCGGCTGGCATCACCATGCTGGCGGATGGCAACAGCGCGTTCACCAAAGCCATTGGCATGGATTTCACAGCCGAGCCAGTGGGCCTTCTCGCGCGGTCCAAGCGCTATGCGATGCTGGTGGATGACGGCAAAGTGACGCTTTTCCAAGCCGAAGAAAACCCCGGCGTCTGTGAAACGTCGGGCGGCGAGGCGCTGCTTGATAATATGTGAACCGTCTTAGGACATGAAACGCAAAACGCCGCCCCTGTCAGAGAGGGCGGCGTTTTTGTTTTCCGTTGGCGCGATCGCTATTTGTCTGTGCCGATCAACCCATCCATCTTGCGGGCCAGCTTGGCATCCAGCGCACTAAGCCCGTCAACATCATGGGTGGTCAGCGTCACGACGACTTTGTTATATACGTTTTCCCATTCAGGATGGTGACCCCATTTTTCCGCCCAGATGGCCGCGCGGGTCATCCACCCGAATGCGTCTGCAAAATCGTTGAACTTGAATGTTTTGACAATCGCGTCACGGTCATCGGTCATTGCCCAACCCGTTGCAAACAACGGTGCCAGTACGGTTTTTCGGGTTTCTTCGCTTAATTTCTCGGTCATTGTTGCTCCTCAATCGTCGCCCGTTTGAAGGGGCCGTAATCTGTCAGAATGTCGATCTCTTCATCGACGGCCGCGCGTTCTTGACGCAGATAATCTTCAACGGCGCGGGCAAACCCCTTGTCGCGCATCCAATGCAGCGACCATGTTGCCGTTGGCAGATACCCCCGCGCCAGCTTGTGTTCTCCTTGTGCGCCTGCCTCTACCATTGCCAATCCCATCTCGATGGCGATGTCGATGGCGCGGTAATAACACAGCTCGAAATGCAGGAACGGATGATGCTCTGTGCAGCCCCAGTACCTTCCGTATAACGCGTCAGCCCCGATAAAGTTCAGCGCGCCCGCCACCCATTTTCCATCCCGCTTTGCCAACACCAGCGCCATATCATCGCGCAAGGTTTCTTGGGCGATGCGGAAAAACCGTCGTGTCAGATAGGGCGTGCCCCATTTGCGCGCACCCGTGTCTTGGTAAAATTCCCAAAAAGCATCCCAATGTTCCGGTTCAATCGCGTCACCGGTAAAGGTTTTAATCGTGCCGCCAAAGTCCTGCGCCTGTATGCGTTCCTTGCGGATATTCTTGCGCTTGCGCGAGCTAAGCGTGGCAAGAAAGCCGTCAAAATCCGCATAGCCACGATTTTGCCAATGGAACTGCTGGCTTTTGCGGGCCATCAGGCCCAACGGCTCTGCCGCCATCGCCTCGGCCTCGGTGCAAAAGGTGATGTGCAAGGACGACAGACCGTTGTTGTCCGTCAGTTGCACAGCCCCCTGAACAAGGGCCGCCATCCCCGCCTCTTCAAAGCCGGGGCGAGTCAGAAAACGGCGGCCTGTCGCCGGGGTATGGGGCACGGCGATCTGTAGTTTGGGGTAATAGCGCCCGCCTGCGCGCTCCAACGCATGCGCCCAGCTATGGTCAAAGATATATTCGCCCTGACTGTGGGCTTTCGCGTACATCGGGGCCACCCCGATCATTTGTCCGTCAATCCCCGCTGTCAGATACTGCGGTTGCCAGCCCGTGCCCGTTCCAACGCTGCCGCTGTCTTCAAGTGCGGACAAAAAGCGATAGGTCGTAAACGGATCAATCGGGCGCGCGCCTGTTGCCGTTTCAGGACAAGCGCAAGCGTCCCATTCCTCTTGGCCGATGTCGGCAATCCGCGCGTGTATCCTGATTTCGACTTCTTGCGCGCTCATGCTGCTGTCCCGATTGCCATAGGGTGTATCTGTGGCCGATGCGCCAAGGTTCAAGCGGTGAGCGGTGCGTCATATCCCTCAAACGTGATATTATCGGCGAACTGCCGTGCCGTCGCCTCGGTTTGGGGCGTTCTGACTGTCCAACAACACACCATTGCTCCGGCCGTACGCAGCTCGGTCACACGAGGGCGCGAAAGGTCGTCGACCTCGTGACTGATGAAACAGGCCCCTGTACGGTCGTAATCCGGTATCTCGCGCAAACGGTCACAAACGGCCTTGGAGAGGGGCCAGTCATTGTATCGATAGGCACTGGTAACGATGCCCCGCGGCACGTCGGGCGCAAGTTTAGCCATGCGCGCAACCGTATGAGGGTTGAATGACATCACGGCCACATCGCCAGCGTATCCTTGTAACGCCTGCGCGGTTGCGGCCTCAAGCGGGCCAATGGCGTCGCCCATGCCGCCGTCCTGGTCTTTTATTTCAACCAGCAACGGCACACGGCCCGCCACCAGCGCAACCACTTCGCTGAGCGTCGGAATGGTATCCGTTCCGCCTTTTAACGTGATCTGCGACAGATCAGACGCAGTGCACAAGTGAATGGAGCCCGACTCTTCGGTCAGACGATCCAGCGCATAATCGTGAAACACCATCGCTTGACCGTCTTTGCTAAGCTGGACATCTAGTTCGATGCCATAACCGCGCTCTATCGCAGCCCTGAAGGCAGCAGGGCTGTTTTCGGGACGGCCCGCGCTGACGTCATGAAAGCCGCGATGGGCAATCGGGGCTTTGCTAAAGGCGGCTTGCAGCTTCATTTGATCTCGAAAATCCCTTCGATTTCGACAGCGACCCCCAACGGCAAGGACGCGGCAGATACGGCGGAACGTGCGTGACGACCCGCATCGCCTAATGCTTCGACCAAAAAGTCGGACGCGCCATTGACCACTTTTGGCTGGTCGGTGAAATCCACTGTCGAATTGACGAAGCCTGTCAGCTTGACCACCCGCACCAGCCGTTCGATATCGCCCCCACATGCAGCTTTAACCTGCGCCAGCAAGCTGATCGCACAGGTTTTTGCAGCAGCAGCACCGGCTGCCACATCCATGTTTTCACCCAGCTTGCCGATGATCAGCCCGTCAGGACCGTTCGAAATCTGGCCCGAGATGTAAACGATGTTGCCGGTCTGGACGAAAGGAACATAGTTCGCCGCCGGGGCAGGTGCATCGGGCAAGGTGACGCCAAGATCGTTCAGACGGTCGGTGATGCTCATGTGGTGTGTTCCTTTGAAATCAAATTTGGTTTGGCGAATGATAACGCCGCAAGGGCAAAACGGAAAGGGGCATCGCAACTGGAAATCCGATCCGTCTCTTGGCAAGCCGCCCGGCCCGGCCCATGGTTGTCATCATGGATATCACACTGATCAAAACCTTCATCGAAGTTGCCAATTCCGGCTCGTTCGTCGCCGCGTCAGAACGGCTGTTTGTCACGCAATCTGCCGTCAGTCTGCGCGTGCAGCGGCTGGAAGACAGTCTGGGGCACGCCCTTTTCACCCGCTCGAAAGCTGGGGCGCTTCTGACGCCCGAGGGGGAACAGTTCATTCCCTACGCGCTTAGCCTGTTGAAAATCTGGGAAGAGGCCCGCCAGCAGATCGCCATCCCCGAAGGCTATAGCCGCAGTTTTTCCTTTGGGGCACAATATTCGCTTTGGCACAGGCTAGGCTTTCGCTGGATCGACAGCCTGCAAACTGCCTTGCCCGATCTAAGCATACGCGCAGAGATGGGGATGTCTGACAGGCTGACGCGTTTTCTGGTCGAAGGCGTCATTCAGGCGGCACTGCTATATTCGCCACAATTGCGGCCCGGCTTGGTGGTAGAGCCGGTTCTGGAGGACGAGCTGATCCTTGTTTCGTCGTTCGAGGTCGATTTGCACGCGATCACCACCGAATATGTGTATGTCGATTGGGGGCCGGAGTTCACGCATATGCATGCAACAGCCCTGCCCCACCTCACGAACTCGGGGCGATCGTTGTCTTTGGGCGGGCTAGCGGGCGACTATATCGTGAACCGCAAGGCTGCCGCATATCTGCCCGCGCGGTCCGTGCAGCGGTATCTGGACGCCGGAAAATTGCATGTCGTTGCAGATGCGCCACGCTTTCACTACCCGGCATGGGTTGTTTGGCGCGAAGGTCTTGAGCCAGAGCTGCTTTCAGTCGCCCGCCGCACCCTTGTCGATGTCGCACAAGCTGCTGAAAACGAACAAAATATCATGATAGGAAAGCTGCTGCACGACTGACGGCCTGTACTTGTTGACCTGTCAGCCGTTTCAAACGGTAAATACTTGTTTTATGCATGATTAATACGAATTTCACTTACCTGAATGGGTAAATTAAATCCAGCCTCAGCAGAAATGCTTTCGGCCCTCTCCCAGGGTCGGGTCACTTCTAAGGGAAAGGTTCCCCCAATGAATACGCTTCTTAAAGTAACAGCGGTCTCCGCGATCGCACTGATGGCTGCCGCCCCAGTATTCGCACAACAACGTGCGCTTGGCCTTGAAACGCTGAACGACCAGATTGACGATATCAACGACGACGTGAACACAGATCTGGCACGCGGCAATGACGCAGAGCGTTACGGCCCCAATGGTGTCGCACAAGGCTGGCGCGGGTCTTTCGCGCTGTCTGCCTCGGGCACCAATGGCAACACAGACAATGCTGACGTCACAGGCGCAGGCCGTTTGACATACGGCATTGGCAACTGGAACCACCTTGTCGGTTTCGCAATTCAGTATGGCGAAGCAAACGGTCAGAAAAGCGAAGAAAAGTTCTTTGGCACCTATGAAGGTAGCCGCTATTTCACCGAGCAGTTCTATGCGTTTGGTCTGGCACGTTATCAGTACGATGGCTATCTGACCAACAATGCTGGCGTGCAGATCCCCGGTTCCGAAACCGATGCGTTCTTGGGCTTTGGTCCAGGGTATCGCGCGATCAACAAAGAAGGCCACACATGGCGCATTCAGGCGGGCCCCGGCGTGCGCTACTTCAAAGATCAGACAGGCAATTCTGACACCGAAGTCGGTGCCATCGCCGCATCGCGCTATTTCTACGCGTTCAACGATGTTGTCTCGTTCACCATGGACACCGACATTGTCGGCTCGAAAGTGAACACCGTTGTGTCGAACGATGCGGGTATTAACTATAAAGTGTCCGATAACCTGTCGACACGCATCAGCTACCGCACCGACTACAATACCGATCCTGTTGGTGGGCTGAAATCCACTGACAACCAGTTGGGCCTGTCTTTGGTTCTAGGCTTCTAAGCCAACATGTCATGAAAGCTTGGGGGCTTTGTTACCTCGGACCCCCAAGCCAGACAGAAAAGGGAGAGCAGGAAACCCTGCTCTCCCTTTTTTATGTCCGCCGTCCCGTTCCCCATGGAAAATGTCAGCGGTCTTCACCGCGGGATGATCCGCCGCCAAAGATGTCGCGCAGAACCTGATCAATCAGACTGATTGGGTTTTGGGGCTGAGGTGCCGGAACGGGAATGTACTCTTGTACCGGAGGTGGTGCCTGAACCACCACAGGCGCCGGAACAATCATCGGCAAGGGGCGAAGCGGCAGCCCTTCGTGGACGCGCTCCATCACCTCTTTCCAGATCTCGGTCGGCAAACCACCGCCCGACACGCCTGTTAGCGGGGTGTTATCATCATAGCCCATCCACACGCCTGCAACGTAATCCGCAGAAAAACCGATGAACCACGCATCGCGGTTGGCTTGTGTTGTGCCAGTCTTGCCTGCCAGTTCACGTCCGCCGAATTGGGCGCGCCCACCGGTCCCTTCCGACACCACCTTGGACATCATATAGACCAGTTGCTGCGCGGCATCTTCCTGAATGACACGCTCGCCGATCCCGCCGCCGGTGCCCATCAAGGGTTCATTGTCGCCCTGAAGCTTCAGATCAATCAGACCGTACGGTTTTACGGACGAGCCACCGTTCAGGATACCGGCATAGGCGCCCGTCATCTCAAGCAAGGTGCTCTCGGACGCGCCAAGCGCCAGCGCCGGACCCACCGCAAGATCGCTTTGAATGCCAAATTGCGTTGCAACCTGACTGACAATATCGCGGCCAACGCTTTCGGATACTTTGACCGCAGGAATGTTCAAGGAATCCTTGAGCGCGGTTGTCAGCGACACCTGCCCCTTAAAACTGTTGGTATAGTTTTTCGGGCACCATTGGCCTGATCCGGCAATGTTCAGACAATAGGGCGCGTCTTCGATCAGATCAGTCGGCGAATAGCCCAGATCAAGGGCAGCGGCATAGATGAACGGCTTGAACGACGATCCGGTCTGGCGCATCGCTTGGGTGGCACGGTTGAACGCGCCCGCAACCTTGGTTTTGCGCCCGCCCACCATGGCGCGCACGGCACCATCCGCCGACATCACGACGACCGCCGCCTGCGCCTTGGAACCCGCACGCACCTTGTTTTCAAACACCCAGTCCAACCCTGCTTCGGCGGCACGTTGGATACGCTGATCCAGCGTGGTCTTGATGATCACATCTTCGGTGGTGTTGCGGGTGAAAAATTCAGGCCCTGACGACATGACCCAATCGGCGAAATAACCACCGGCTTCCGCCTCGGCGGCTTCGGACAATTCGGCCGGGTTAGCGATGGCGGCGTCTGCATCTGCCTTACTCAGATACCCTTGATCCTGCATCAACCGGATCACTGTAGCGGCACGATTTTGGGAACGATCAAGGTTGTTGGTGGGCGATAGTGTTGTGGGTGCAGTCAGCAATCCGGCCAACATCGCCCCCTCGGCAGGGCGCAAGGCCGACGCCGGTTTGCCGAAAAAGCGTTGCGCGGCAGCTTCGGCACCAAAGGCCCCACCGCCCATATAGGCGCGGTTCAAGTAGATCGACAGGATGTCGTCCTTGGAATATTTCGCTTCCATCGCCATGGAATACACCGCTTCCTTGGCCTTGCGCTTGAGCGAGGAACGGCGGCACTCGGCCTCGTATTCCTTTTCGGTCTGGCCCGATGTCGCATCAAAGGGTTCGCCTAAACACAGCAGTTTTGCGACCTGCTGTGTAATCGTAGAACCGCCGTGGCCCGACAAAGGCCCGCGCCCTTCTGACAAGTTGATCCGCACCGCAGACGCGATACCGCGCGGCGAGACACCAAAATGGCGGTAGAACCGTTTGTCCTCGGTTGCGATGACGGCATTTTTGAGCGCGGGCGATATAGTGTCAGCAGTCACAATTCCGCCGAACTGGTCACCGCGCCAGGCAAAGACGGCGCCGTTGCGGTCTAGCATGGTGACAGAACCGCGCGCGCGCCCGTCAAGTAACGCTTCAAGCGGGGGAAGCGTGGTATAAAAATAGCCAACAGCCAACGCCAGCATCAGAACTGCTACGATTGCGACCCGCGAGATAATTTTCCAAATCAATCCGAAAACCCAGCGGACGAGCGCGCTTAGAAAACCCAATATCCCACCGCGACGGGGGGCAGCCTTGCGCGCAGGTTTCCGTTTCGCAGGCACCTTTTTGGCAGGCGCCGTTTTCGCCGGAGCCGCGTTTTTGCTGCTATAGCGCTTATCGGCGACCATTGGCCGCTTTTGCTTGGGTGAATCACTCATCTGGCTGCTCGCTCGACCATTCTTTTTTGGCACTGTACCCTGCAAATGCCGGATTGTTTAGCGCCGACGGCCTAGCGCCGCATCAATTATTTGCTTATTTTTTAGGCGTATCTATATTTTAGCCTATAATTTAATCGTTTTGGGCTGATTGACACCTCTCCACAGCCCTTCGGGTCTTTCTTCCAAGCGCAGAGTCCCGCTTTCTTTTGCAGGCATCACGCAGGAAAAACCTGCAATCTAGAAGAGGGACTTTAGGTGAAACTCATCATAGCAACAATTAAGCCGTTCAAGCTTGAAGAGGTCCGCGAAGCGCTGACCGAAGCAGGCGTGCGCGGGCTGATGGTAACCGAAATCAAGGGTTTTGGTGCCCAATCCGGTCACACGGAAATCTACCGCGGCGCTGAATACGTCGTGAACTTTGTACCCAAGGTCAAACTGGAACTGGTGGTCGCAGACGCGCTGGCAGACCAGATGGTCGAAACCATTACCCGTACCGCCCACACCGGCAAAATCGGCGACGGTAAGATCTTTGTGCTCGATGTCGAGCAGGCGGTGCGTGTGCGCACCGGTGAAACCGGCGAAGACGCCATTTAAACTTTTCTGCTCGAGGATATGACGACATGAAATCACGAATTCTTCTTCCCCTAGCCGCGACAGTTGCGCTGTTGCCGACGCTGGGCCTTGCACAGGACGCCGAGTTTGCCAGCGCGTCCGAGACTGCATTCATCTTCAACACGCTGCTGTTCTTGATCGGCGGGTTCCTGGTCTTCTGGATGGCAGCCGGCTTTGCGATGCTTGAGGCCGGTCTGGTCCGTTCAAAGAACGTGACCACGCAGCTGACCAAGAATATCGCGTTGTTTGCACTGGCCGCCATCATGTATTGGTTGGTCGGCTACAACATCATGTACCCCGGCGATGCGTGGATCATCCAAGGCTGGTTCGGTACAATCGGCACGAAAGACATCAAGACGGCGATTGACGCGGGCGGCTATTCCAACGCTTCCGACTTCTTTTTCCAGTTGATGTTCTGCGCGACCACTGCATCCATCGTTTCGGGCACCTTGGCCGAACGTATAAAATTGTGGCCCTTCCTGATCTTCACCGTTGTTCTGACCGGCTTTATTTACCCGATCGAAGCAAGCTGGCAGTGGGGCGCAGGCTGGTTGTCTGAAGCAGGCTTCTCAGACTTTGCCGGTTCCACACTTGTGCACGCTGCTGGTGGCTTTGCTGCGCTTGCCGGTGCCCTGATCCTTGGGCCACGTATCGGCAAATACAAAGACGGTCGCGTAATGCCGATGCAGGGTTCGAACCTGCCGCTTGCTACACTGGGTACGTTTATCCTGTGGCTGGGTTGGTTCGGCTTTAACGGTGGTTCGCAGTTGGCCCTTGGGTCGATGATCGACGCGGATGCCGTTGCGCAGATCTTTGCAAACACCAACATGGCAGCTGCCGGTGGTGCAGTTGCGGCGATGATCCTGACGCAGATCCTGTATAAAAAGATCGACCTTACCATGCTGCTGAACGGTGCGCTGGCTGGTCTGGTATCCATCACAGCCGGTCCGCTTGACCCAACGCTGTTTGGTGCGCTTTGGATCGGTGCTGTTGGCGGTGTGATCGTGGTGTTCGCGGTTCCGTTCCTTGACAAGCTCAAGATCGATGACGTTGTCGGAGCGATCCCGGTTCACCTGATTGCCGGCTTCTGGGGTACTTTGGTGGTTCCTGTGTATACCGAAGGCACATCCTTTGTGACACAGATCATCGGTTTTGCGTCCATCGGTGCATTTGTCTTCATCGTTTCGGCAGTTGTCTGGATGATCCTGAAGGTCACCATGGGCATCCGCGTAAGCGAAGAAGCCGAGATCGCAGGTCTGGACGTGTCCGAGCTGGGTATGGAAGCCTACCCTGAGTTCTCCAAGAGCTAAGCAGTCTTCAACATATCAAGAAATAGACCCGGGCGTTCGCGCCCGGGTTTTTTGTTTGGTCGGCCTAAATTCGTGAGTGGCAAAAACCGGCCTACCCTTGGGCAAGCACGCGGGAACCAAAACGCGCACCGGGCATTTATTTGGTGTGCAGATCGGAGCAGCGATCATCGTGATCCGCAACGCACGATAGCCTGAAAGGATAGAACCATGGGCGAGTTGACTGATAAGGCCAAAGGTGCGGCAAACAAAGCTGCCGGTGCAGCGAAAGACGCAGTCGGCAAGATGACCGACAACAAGAAATTGCAAGCCGAAGGCAAAGTGCAAAAGGCGAAGGGCGCGGCCCAGAACCTGTCGGGATCCGTCAAAAGCGCGCTTGGCGACAAGGTATAACCTGACTGCCTGACGATATGCCGCGAAATTTGAAGGCCCGCGCTTGGGGAAAGCGCGGGCCTTTTGAGTATTTAGGAAAGGGTGAAAATGAGGTGGGTCAGATGCCCACGTCAAGGATCGCCCGAGCAAGGATAGGCACCGTCGCGGCATTAAGCCCCGCGATGTTCATGCGGCTGTCGCCAACCATATAGATCCCGTGATCGGCGCGCAGCTTTTCTACCATTTCCGGTGTGGTGCCCAGTCGCGAGAACATGCCGCGGTGTTGCGCCAGAAAGCCAAAGCGATCAGAGCCCGAGAGGCGCTGGAGTTCACCCGCAAGCTGACTGCGCAGGCCAAGCATCCCGTTGCGAATTTCCTCAAGCTCGGCCATCCAGTCGGCCCGCAAGGTCGCATCGTTCAGGATCATCGTTACCAGTCTTGCCCCGTGATCGGGTGGAAAGCTGAAGTTCTGCCGGTTGAGGAACGCCAGTGTGCCCTGGTTCAGTTTTTGCGCCGACGCATCAGAGGAGACCGCCATCAGCATACCCGTGCGTTCGCGGTAGATCCCAAAGTTCTTGGAGCAGCTTGCCGCGATCAGACATTCAGGAACCGAAGCCGCGATCTTGCGGGTGGCGGCGGCATCATCGTCTAGGCCATCCCCGAAGCCTTGGTAGGCAATGTCGATCATTGGTGTGGCACCTGTGTCTTGCAGCACCTTGATCACATCATCCCACTGCGACGCATTCAAATTGGCACCGGTCGGGTTGTGACAGCACCCATGGAGCAGGATCACGTCGCCTTTTTGCGCGGTCTTGAGGTCTGCCATCATGCCATCGAAATCAACGCCACGGGTTTCATCATCAAAATAGCGATAAGGCACGACAGGCATGTCGAGATATTTCAGCATCGACAGGTGGTTGGGCCAGGTCGGATCGGACACAAACACTTTGGCGTCTGGCCGCGCCATCTGGATCAGCTCGAACGCCTGTCGCACAGCGCCCGTACCGCCCGGCGTAGCCGCCGCTGCGATATTGGCGCGAGGCATGGCATCACCCAAGACCAGATCAATCATCGCATCGCCAAAGGCAGGATCACCCGCCAGACCCGTGTAAGACTTGCTGTTTTGCGTTTCCCAAAGCTGATGCTCGGCTGATTTGACCGCGCGCATTACGGGGGTTAGCCCCGTGGCATCCTTGTAAACGCCCACGCCAAGATCGATCTTGGTATCGCGGGGATCGTCCTTGTACATCTGCATCAGGGCAAGGATTTTATCGGCGGGTTGCGCCTTGAGGGTTTCGAACATTATGCGTCTCCGGTCGCAACGGGCACGGTGGGGAACATTCCCCATTCTGCCCAAGATCCATCATATAGGGACCAGCTTTTGTGGCCCATCCGTTCCAGCGCCAGCGCCAAAATCGCCGCAGTGATGCCAGAGCCGCAACTGGTGATTACCGGGCGCGTCAGATCAATGCCAGCCGCCTCGAAAGCAGCTTTGGTTTCTGGCACCGACTTCATGGTTTTGTCGGCATTCAGCAGATCCGTATAGGGCAGACTGCGTGATCCGGGGATATGGCCCGACCGCAACCCTGCGCGTGGTTCAGGAACATCACCGCGAAACCGATCGGTGGCGCGGGCATCCACGATCTGCGGATCCTTAAGCTTCGACGCTTGAGCGACCTGTGTCACATCGCGAACCAGATGGTTCTGAAAACGGACGGTCATGTGGCGGTCGCGCGGAATAGGTGGCATGTCTTCGGTCTTGTGCCCCTCGGCTACCCATTTGGGCAGACCGCCATCCAACACGGCGACATTCTCCTGACCCATCAGCTTGAACAGCCACCACACGCGCGCGGCGGACAACAGCCCCGCGCCGTCATAGACCACAACCTGATGACCATCGCCCACGCCCATGGCACGCATCCGCGACATGAATTTTTCTGTCGGAGGGGCCATGTGAGGCAAATCAGAGCGGGCATCGGAAATTTCGTCGATGTCGAAGAAACGCGCACCGGGAATGTGGGTGTCGTTGTATTCGGCCTTGGGATCACGACCCGTGTCCGGCATATACCACGATGCATCCAATAAGCGCAGGTCAGGATCCTTAAGGTGTTGTGCCAGCCAATCTGTTGAGACAAGCGTTTTTGGGTCGTCGGCCATGGGCAAGCCCCCTATGAGAACTGGTTTTCGCTATGACTAAACGTGCCGGCGGGGGCAGGCAAGGGTTTGGCTGATTTAGCGTTCTTTAAATGGGTCGGTCTGGAGCAGGCTTGGGCGGTCCAAGACCTGCTGCCACCATTGGTGCAGCGCCGGAAATTCCTTTAGCATCGCCGCACCTTCAGGGGCCATCGCAAAGTACCCTACCATCGGGGACAGATGCAGATCGGCAAGTGTGATGTCTGCCCCGTTCAACTGGTACCCTTCAGCCGCAATCATATCGAGGCTTTCGAGCACGAGACGTGCATCGCGCAGGCCCTGCGACAGGCTTGCTTGATCGATATCCTCGTTCATCATTGGGGCGAATACGGCGTTGGCGAACACTTGCCTGACCAACGGAACGTATCCGTAGAAATCAGTAATCGCGATGACTTGGGCCATCCGCGCCACCTGATGCGGGACAGTGGGAACCAACGGTAAACCGGGGCCAATCGCATCAAGATAGCGCAGGATCGCACTGGTTTCGGTCAGAACGAACCCTTGGTGCTTAAGCACAGGCACGCGGCGAAACGGGGTATTTTCCCTCAGCATCGGGTCAACGGTGGACGCAAAGGGGTTTGCCTCGTGATAGGTCGCATCCAACCCCAATTCGATCAGTGCAGCGCGTACGATACGGGTGTACACACTATAGCGGTAGCCAATCAGAAACAGCCCGTCAGCCATGATCTTTCAACAGCCGCTGCTTTTGGCGCGACCAATCACGCTTGGCCTCTGACTCGCGCTTGTCGTGCAGCTTTTTACCCTTGGCGATGCCGATCTTGATCTTGGCCATGCCGCGATGGTTGAAATACATCACCATCGGCACAAGCGTCATGCCCTTGCGCTGCGTTTCATTCCACAGGGTCGCCAGCTGCTTCTTGGAGACCAGCAGCTTGCGGCGGCGGCGTTCTTCGTGCGTAAAGGTTTTGGCCTGACTGTAAGGCGCGATGTACGAGTTCACGAGCCACAGCTCTCCGTTCTCGACCGCCGCATAGCTTTCAGCGATATTTGCACCGCCGTTGCGTAGGGATTTAACCTCGGAGCCTTCAAGGATGATTCCGCATTCCACATCATCATCAATCGCATAATCAAACCGCGCACGGCGGTTTTCAGCGATGACTTTATAGTTTGGATCGGATTTCGAAGATGATTTTACCTGTGACATGCAAGGGATGTAAGCCGCACAGGCCGCGCGTGCAAGATGGGCCAAGACGTTCGCGAAACCGCGACAATGACCGGGCGCTGTTTCGCCAGCGAGAACCTAATTCCACAAAAAAGCCAGAATCGCCCTCTATTTCTTTAGGTCTGCCAAAGGAGATCGACCAATGCGCCACATTTTCGCCCGGTTCGGCCTAGCTGCTGCCTGTATCGCGTTTCTTGCCACTGCCGGACACACGAAAGAGCCTTTGCGAATTCTGGTGTTGGGTGATTCCTTTATGACCACCCATGCAATCAGCAATCAAGCCGTTCCAGATCAGCTGCAAAAACGCATTGGCGGTCAGGTTCAAAGTCGCGCATTTACCGGTGCACGGTTTCGCTACAACCTCCCGCTTAGCGGGGCCTTGGGCATGAACATATCAAAGCAGTATCGCGACGGCCCTTGGGATTGGGTGGTGATCAACGGTGGTGGGAATGATCTATGGCTGGGCTGTGGTTGCATGCGCTGCAAGCGCCGCTTGAACAAGCTGATCAGCCCCGATGGAACGCGTGGAGAGATCCCTTCGCTTGTTGCCAAAGCCCGCAGGGCGGGTGCGAAAGTGGCTTTTGTCGGGTACCTGCGCAGCCCCGGAATGTGGTCCCCGATTGAACATTGCAAAGCCGAAGGTGACGCGCTTGAGGGGCGGATCGCTGTGATGGCACAGCGCGACAACGGCGTTACGTTTGTATCTTTAGCGGATATGGTGCCTAGCGGCGACAGATCGTTTCACGCAGCAGATATGATTCATCCATCAATCAAGGGCAGTGCCGCCGCAGCCGCGCGAATTGCCAAAGTCGTCCAAGGTGGCAACAGCTAACGCGGCTGCCTGCGCCTCCGCATGTGCAGGATCGACAGGATCAGCCCTCCGGCAAAAACAGCGCCCGCGACGGCGAGGATAAGCTCGGTCCTGTGCATATGGCCGAACAAACGCGCGATCAGCGTGCCCAACAAATGCCCGGCGCTGGTATAAACAAGCGCCCAAAGTGCAGACGACACCGCCGTCAGCCCCAGATAGGCCATCGTCGAGATAGAGGACTGCGCCAAAGCCAAAGGCCCCAAGATGCGCATGCCCGGGATAAATCTGAAAACCGCTGCGAATTTCAGCGGCCCACGGCCGACCATGGCCAAAACCTTTTCAATACCGCGCGTTTTGCGCAGGCGCGTGACCAGCGTTGCATCGCGAAACCGTCTGCCGATCCAGAAAAAGAACACATCGGCGCACCAAGCCCCCAAGGCGACAGCTATAACCGCTTGGGGGAAGACAAGAAGGTGACTGTGCGCCAGAACGCCAGCAGTCACTGGGATTGATTCGCCCTCTAAAAAGCAGCCGAGAAAAACTGCCCACAGCCCGTATTGCGCGACAAGTTGATCGATACTTTCCAACGAGGCTGCCTTTGTTGGCTATGCGACAGGCTTAATCACCAAGCTTTGCATGAACCTCTTCCAGGTCAATCTCTCCGATCGGCATCTTGTTGGCCGGATTGTCGAAGTCATATTTGAACAGTTCGAAATCACGCTTGTAGATCTCGCGCACCAAGTGCATCGACAGATCGTCAAAATAATCCTCGACCGGATGCGCGCGCTTGGGGCCATGCCCTTCGGATTCGTTGAAACGTGGGATATCGGCCAGCTTCACCTCGTGTGGTGTCTTGATCGCATCCAACACGTCTTGCATGCCGTCATTGAAACTTTCTGTCCAAACGATCTTGTCATAAGTCCCGCCATTCACAATGAACGTGCTGACATGTCCCGCTTGCCCCGACCAGTGAATGTCAGGGTCCATCGGCCTGCGCCAACGGATGGTATCCCGCGCAAACAGCAAGAAGCGGCGAAAACTGGCGATCTGGTCGAATTCCTGCTTGCCGTCGGCACCCCCGACTTCGATGCCATATTTTTGAATCAAAAGCGGGACAAGGTTGCCACGATAGCGTTTGCCGTTGCGTTGGATGCCGCAAATCTTGTCAAAAAATGAACTCAGGACCCGCGTATATGGATTACGCACGCAGGTGAACGAATAGGATTCGTGATTTTGTACATTTTTTGCAATCGGCGCTTGCGATTCCTCAAGCGCCCATTTGTGCATGCGCGCCTTGGCGTCGTGGATGTCGCCATCGAAAAATTCACCATGATCAGAATAAAACATGATCTGACCAATGGTCGAACATGCGCATTTGGGCACCACGCGGTACACAACGCTTTCACTTTCCGTCATCCAAGTGCCTGGAAAACCCATTTTCTGCCCGGCCTCCTAATCTTTTTGTCATTTATGTCGATTTTTGTGGCAACAGAATGGCCTTACATTAAAAAAAGCAAACTTTCGCGGTTTATTCAATCGCTCATCGTCTTTATCTAACCTCTATAGCTCATACAAAAAAGGGCAGCTTCGTCACGGATGGCAAAAATCGCCTACATCCTGCTTTGTCATAAGGACCCGACTGCCATCATCAAGCAGGCGGAACGATTGACGTCCGCAGGTGACTATATGTCGATCCACTTTGATGCGTCGGCAAGCGAAGCGGCATTCGCCCAGATCACCAAAGCCCTATCGGGAAACCCAAGCGTGACCTTTGCCCGCAAGCGTATCCGCTGCGGTTGGGGCGAATGGTCCTTGGTACAAGCGACGCTGAATGCCGTTGAAAGTGCCGTTGAAGCGTTCCCACGTGCCACGCATTTCTACATGCTGTCCGGCGATTGCATGGCAATCAAGTCAGCCGAATACACGCACAACTACCTTGACGAAAACGATGTCGATTTCATCGAAAGCTTTGACTATTTCGAAAGCGACTGGATCAAGACAGGCTGGACGAAAGAGCGGCTGATCTATCGTCATTGGTTTAATGAACGAACCCAGAAAAGGCGTTTCTACTGGATGTTCCAGCTTCAGAAGCGGCTTGGCCTTACCCGCGAGATTCCCTCGGACCTGCAAATCCAGATTGGCAGCCAGTGGTGGTGCCTGCGACGTCAAACGATTGAAACGGTTTTAGAATTCACCAAACGGCGCAGGGATGTGATGCGCTTTTTCCGCACCACCTGGATCCCTGACGAGACCTTTTTTCAAACTATCGTCCGCCATGTGATCCCTGAAAACGAAATCCGCGCCCGCACGCTGACATTTTTGATGTTCACCGACTATGGCATGCCGCTGACATTCTACAATGATCACTATGATCTTCTGTTGGCCCAAGACTATCTGTTTGCACGCAAGATCAGCAGCGAGGCAATGGATCTAAAGCGGCGGCTCGGCCTTTTATACACCGCCCAAGGCATCGATTTCCAGATCAGCAACGAAGGGCAGAGTCTGTTCAACTTCCTCAGCGGAAGGGGCCGTATCGGGCGCCGCTTTGCGACCCGTTTTTGGGAAACCGAAAGCACGCTGGGGCGTGAACGGGAATTGCTGATCGTCATCTGCAAGAAATGGCACGTCGCAAAAAGGGTACTGGAACGGATCAGGCAAACCACGAACCTGCCCTCGATCGAGTATCTTTTTAACGAAGAAAGCACCCCGCTGCCCGACCTTGGCGGCATTCAGAACACGCTTGGCAAACGCACACGTCACCGGCGCGCATTGATGCGGATGCTGTTTGACTATTACGAAACCGACCGTCTGATCGTCTGCATGGACCCGGGCAACATTGACCTTCTGAATGATTTTGCCTCGGACCGCTCTGTGACGCGCATTCTGGAAATCGAATGCCAGTTCTCTGACGAATATCTGGCAGGGCACGCCATGCGCGTCGGCCTTGCTGGCGAACGGACGTCGAACGAAACCCTTGACCGGATCCTGCCGACCATCCGCAACGATATGACCTTTGAATCCGACCGTATTCGCGACGCACAGTTCGAGCACTACGCCAGAATGCGCGAAAGCGCATCGCCCGAGGAAAATTCCGCTGTGCTTGCCGGCTTTCTTCAGATCCCGCGCGAAAAAGCGAAAGAGATCGCAGAGACGCATTACCTATTTTCAGACTAAGGACGCCCCATGCCCTATACGTATGACAACCAAAACATCTTTGCGAAAATTCTGCGCGGCGAGATCCCGAATAACACTGTATTCGAGTCTGAACATGCGCTGGCTTTCCGCGATATCGAACCACAAGCCCCGACACATGTGCTGGTTATTCCCAAAGGCCCCTATGTCAGCTTTGATCACTTCGCAGCCGAAGCGACCGATGCTGAAATCATAGGATACATTCGCGCCATATCAGAGGTCTGCAAAGCTGAAGGTGTCACTCTTGCAAACGGCGACGGCTTTCGGATGATATCAAACGCTGGCGCGCATGGTGTCCAGGAAGTACCGCATCTGCATGTACACATTCTAGGGGGTCGCCCCATGGGTCGCATGGTCGCCCGCAAAGATTGATCCCCCCGCTTCTCTGGCTCAAAAATATCCCGGGGGGGGCCCGCAGGGCGGGGGCTGGCCCCCTGCCCCGGTCAAGACAATTGACTAAGGTTTGCCTTTCCAACTGGAAATCCAGCGTGAAAACCGGCCCTGCTTTTCCGCAAAGTCATCTTCGATCCGTTCAAATGTCGGGTCAATACGGCGCGCCTTGAACCTGCGCCACCGCACCCAGATCGCATAGATGAATGCCAAAAACAGCGTCAAGATGATGATATTCAGTACCGGAATACCTTTTGACACATCTGGTCCCGCGACCGGGCGGATCGAAATTGCGTTCGGGAAAATCGACAGGAATTCATTGCGCCAGCCGTAATGCTTTAGCGCCACATATTGCGGTGTCTCGGATGTCGACTTCAGATCAGCGGCCTCGGCTTGCAAATTCGTCGTATCGAACTTGAAATAGGGCGGCCAGCCCCAGCCGGTATCTTCGTTGCGATACACCATCACATCACCTTTGGCGCGACGCGACTGGATGAAAAAAACATCGCGATTGCCCAAAGTGGTGTTGTTGCCCACATCCGCATTCGACCAAAAGATCGAATTTTCGCCAAAGTCGATACGCTTTTCATACGTCTCGGTAATGCGAACGATATCGGTCTGTGGCAAAGTATAATGAAAGAACGCCGCGACCACCGTCCAGACTGTGATCCAGAATACCCATTTGATGATACCCATAGCGTTGGCTTCCTTTAGTTAAAGTTGGTGAGATAGATGATCAGCACGACCAACCCCACAGGAATAATATAGACACCCAAGATCAATTTACGACGGATGGAGTTGTCGTATTTCTTAAGGCCTCGTTGCACGAAACTGTCCAAGTCCACAAGGCGTGGGCCATTGCGCCACTTCTGGCGCAGTTTGCCACGACGGATACGGCGCGAATAGATCGACAAACCCACGTATATCACGGTCAGGATGGATAAGCCGCCAACGACCAGTTGAAGTAGCGCAATCATAGCTGAACGTCCTTTCAAAATGGCGCGACCACCAGAACTTAAAACCGGCTTTTTTCGCCAATCTTCCCGGCTTTCCCTGCGGAATCGACGCGCCGCACAGGGGTGTCAGTCCTTGACGGGCCAGACAACCTTGATCTCAGCGCCAGTGTCGCGGTCTGGTATCTGCATTTCACCACCCAGCTGCTGCGCGGCAGCCATCAAGATGCGCATCCCAAGTCCGGAGCCCGCGCCATGCCCGTCAGGAAGGCCAGGGCCGTCATCGGTGCAGCTTAGGTGATAAAACCCGTCACTGCGCTGCCCCACCACAGTAAAGGTACCACGTTTGCGGTCGGAAAAAGCATACTTGGCAGCATTCGTCATCGCCTCGTTCACGATCATTCCGACCGAAGACGCTGCACGCGACGACAAGTTACACTGTTCGATCTGGACGTTCACCGTAACGCCATCGGGCATCTGCTCCTGCGTTGACCGGATGACTTTTGCCAGAAATGCTGCGATGTCTATCGAGGCACCTGAATCCGTCAAATACAACGCTTCGTGCAGGCGGCTGATCGTTGCAAGCCGCCCTTGTACTGCATCCAGCGCGGAACGGGCTTGGGGTGACTTTTCGTTGCGCACCTGCAAACGGATCAAGGCTTCGAGCGACTGGAGCGAGTTCTTTACGCGGTGATCGACTTCTTTTCGCAGGATTTCGGCATCGGCCAACGCCTTGCGCAATTCGATCTGCCGCATGACTTGATTGGCCAGAACTTGCAGAGCACGGCGTTGAAAATCGTTCAATTCTTTTGGTTTTTGGTCCAGCACACAAAGCGTACCAAGGGGCAGGTTATTGCCGTCTTCCAACAAGGCCCCTGCATAAAAGCGGATGGATTCTTCGCCTGTGACAAACGTATTGTCGCATGTGCGTGGATCGGCAGTGGTATCGGGTATCTCAAGATACGCGTCACCCGCGATCGCGTGGGCGCAGATACTGTTCTCAAGACCTCCACCAGTCGCGTCGATCCCGACTTTGGCCTTGAACCACTGCCTGTTTTCATCGACCAGCGAAATCATCGCAATAGGGACATTGCAAATTTCAGCCGCCAGCTTTGTGATCTCGTCAAAGCCCTCTTCGGGTGCCGTATCCAGAATATTGTATCCACGAAGCAATGCGAGACGCACTTCTTCGTTTTCAATCAAGGCAGCTTTCATTCATTCCACTCAGCTTTAGTATTTAGAAAAACACTCGTTCATCAAACATCCTTTAAACAGATGCAAAATATGCCAGATCATATGACACCACGCCATCGAATAGAGATATCGCAAAAAGCGTCAAGCCGTCCCATGCATATGCATCTTGATACGTTACGCGACCATTCAAGGACAAGGCCAGCGGCCGATGACCCATCCGGCTTTTAATTAGGCAAAAACCGGATGGATCGGGACAAAAGGGTTGTTAACCCACAACGTTAAAATCAGGACCGTAAGGATAGCCTGTGATGTTGTCATTGCCGTCATCGGTGATGACCAAAATATCATGCTCGCGGTAGCCCCCCGCTCCGGGCTTGTCTGCGCCCACAGTCAACATTGGCTCCATCGAGATCACCATGCCGGGTTCCAGCACAGTGTCGATATCCTCGCGCAGTTCCAACCCAGCCTCGCGACCATAGTAATGCGACAGCACGCCGAACGAATGCCCGTAGCCAAAGGTACGGTATTGCAACAGGTCGCGTTCTTCAAAGAAGGCGTTGATCTTATGGGTGATCTCCGCACAGCTTGATCCCGGCTTGAGCAGGCTCATCCCGTATTCGTGGGCGGCGACGTTGGCCTCCCAAATCTTGAGGCTCGCGGCATCAACTTCGCCTGCAAACATCGTACGCTCCAGCGCGGTGTAATAGGCCGAGATCATCGGAAACGTGTTCAGCGACAGGATATCGCCGCGTTCCAACTGCCGCGCGGTGACGGGGTTATGCGCGCCATCCGTGTTCAGCCCGGATTGGAACCAAACCCAGGTGTCACGGTATTCGGCATCGGGAAAGCGTTTGGCGATCTCAAGTTCCATCGCATCACGGCCCGCCATAGCGATGTCGATCTCGCGGGCACCAATTTTGACGGCGTCGCGAATGGCATAGCCGCCCACATCCGCGACTTGCGCGGCCTGCCGGATCAACGCGATCTCGGCCTCGGATTTGTGCATCCGCTGGCGCATTGTGGTCTCGAACAGGTCGATCATCACGGCAGGTTCAAGAAAATCCTCAAGCTTGTCGCGCTGCATCAAGGTCAGGTGGTCGCCCTCGTATCCGATCACGCCACCCTTGCCCGTAACAGACGCAACTGCGCGCCAGTAGTTGTCGCGCTGCCAGTCGGTGTAGGTGATATTATCGGCAAAGCTGCGCCGCCAAGGCTGGCCCGCGTCGATACCTGCTGAAATAGTGACGCATTCGGTTTCCGTTACGACCAGACCGTAGGGCCGGCCAAAAGCGCAGTACAGAAAACCCGAATAATAGGCGATGTTGTGCATCGAGGTGAAAACGGCGGCCGTTGCCCCGGCAGCGTCCATCCGCTCGCGCAGTTCTTCCAAACGCGCCTCGTATTCGGCTGCCTCAAATGGCAACGGGGATTTCTCACCGTTGTGGAAACGGTACATATCGGGACGTTTTGTCTTTGACGAGGTGGCCATATCAGACCCTCCTTTACAGAAAGGTCCCGGCGTTCAGGACGCAAAAGCCCACGATCAGGACGACGCCATCGTCCAAGGCCAACACCGTTTTCACCTATTTCCAGTAGCCGATCAAGGGGTCACTTGATCCCTAGCAGCGCCTTCATCATATCGCTTTCAGGGTCTTCAAGCAGATCAATGATATCAAAGTGATGGCGCCCTTCGACCGCTGTCAGTTTCGCCCCCCAAACCCGAGAAAACTGTTCAGCTTGTTCGATAAAAGCAGGGCGTTCGTCGGCGCCGACCCAGATTGTAACGTTTACACCGTGGGGCGGCGTCATATTGACGGGACTTTCGGCGGTGGCCTCTGCCTCGCTCAGCTGCAAAATCTCGTTCATCGTTGTTTGCAAAAGCGGCGTAAGGTCTGCGACGGGCGATATCGAGACGATATTTGAGATGCGTTCACGCGCATCACCCGGCAACAACAGCGGATCCATCATGCGGGCGACCAGTTGACCTCCAGCAGAATGGCCTACCAAGGAAATCGGGCCTTGGGTGCGTTTGACAACCTCGATCACGCCCTTGGCGACCTGCGCAGTGATGCGGCTGATACGCACGTCAGGGCAAAGATCATAGCCGATCATTGCGACGGCATAGCCACGCGACAGCGCGCCCGCAGCCAGATGCGACCAATCGGTCGGGGCAAACGCCTTCCAATACCCCCCGTGTACAAAGATAACTGTGCCGCGCGACACACCTTCGGGCTCGAAGAAATCATAGACTTCGCGATCAGACGCGCCATAGGAAATACCCTTTTGCGACCGGAACCCTAACTTTTTCCGGAAAGCAGCAGCAGCCTCTTGCCAGCGGGGCGGAAAATCTTCGGCACCGTCGATATAGGCGGCATTGGCATAGGCGTCATCTAATTGCATTTGGGTCTCCCTTGGGGTTCCTATAACAAACTGGAACTAGACAATCATAGCGAATGTTGCTTTGGGTGCCACAAACAAAAGCGGAGAGATCAAAATGACTGACGCAAAGACAGACCTGAAATCCATGCTCAAAGACCCCAGCCTGCTTGAAACACGCGCCTATATTGGCGGCAAGTGGGTTGATGGCGACGATGGCACCTTTGACGTGATGAACCCCGCACGCGGCGATGTTGTGGCAAAGGTTGCCAACCTAAGCCGTGCGCAGGTCGCTGGTGCCATTGCGCAGGCTGAAGTAGCGCAAAAAGAATGGGCCAAATGGACCGGTAAGGAACGCGCGGGCGTTATGCGCAAGTGGTTCGATTTGATGATGGAAAACCAGGACGATCTAGGCGCAATCCTGACCGCCGAACAGGGCAAGCCGCTGGCCGAAGCCAAAGGCGAAATCGCCTATGGCGCGTCCTTCATAGAATTCATGGGCGAACAGGCCAAGCGGGTCTACGGCGAGACTATTCCGGGCCACCAGCGCGACAAGCGCATCACCGTGATCAAGCAGCCTATCGGTGTAGCCGCATCCATCACGCCGTGGAATTTCCCGAACGCGATGATCACCCGCAAGGCCGCCCCTGCGCTGGCCGCTGGCTGTGCCTTTGTCGCGCGCCCTGCCGCTGAAACGCCCCTGTCGGCGATCGTCATGGGCGTGCTGGCGGAACGCGCAGGCATCCCTGCGGGCGTGTTCAATGTGGTGCCCTCCTCGTCGTCGTCCGCAGTGGGCAAGGAATTCTGCGAAAACCCCGCCGTGCGCAAGCTGACCTTTACCGGATCGACCGAAGTGGGCCGCATCTTGATGAAGCAAGCCGCCGATCAGGTTATGAAGTGCTCGATGGAACTGGGCGGCAACGCGCCGTTCATCGTATTTGACGACGCAGATCTGGATGCCGCTGTCGAAGGTGCGATCCTGTGCAAATTCCGCAACAACGGTCAGACCTGCGTTTGCGCCAACCGCATCTATGTGCAGGCCGCTGTTTATGACACCTTTGCCGAAAAGCTGAAAACCGCTGTGCAAAAGCTGAAAGTCGGTGACGGTTTTGAGGAAGGCGTGACCCTTGGGCCGCTGATCAACCCCGCCGCGGGCGAAAAGGTCAAAGAGCATATCGAAGATGCGAAAGCCAAAGGGGCAACCGTGATCTTGGGCGACGATGGCGCGATGGACGGAAACTTCTTGCCACCCACAATCATGACAGGTGTGACCCAGGATATGATGGTCGCCACCGAAGAAACTTTTGGCCCGCTGGCGCCGCTGTTCAAATTTGACACCGTAGATGACGTAATTGCGATGGCCAATGACACGATCTTTGGTCTGGCATCCTACTTTTACGCCAAGGACCTTAGCCGCGTCTACAAAGTGGCCGAAGCGCTGGAATACGGCATCGTCGGCGTGAACACCGGCCTTATCTCGACCGAGGTAGCCCCCTTTGGAGGCGTCAAGCAATCCGGTCTGGGCCGCGAGGGCAGCCACCACGGGATCGAGGATTACCTCGAGATGAAATACATCTGCATGTCGGTCTGATATGCGACAAGCGGGCGGCGGGATGATCCTGCCGCCCGTTTTCATTCAAGCGGCAATCGCTTTGCTGACGAGCGCACCAAGACGTTTGATACCTTCTGCGATTTTATCCTCGGATGAATTCGAAAAGCTCAGCCGGATCGTGTTGCGCCCTGACCCGTCCGCGAAAAACGCGTGACCGGGCACAAAGGCGACCCGCGCGCTTTCCAGCGCCTGCTTAAGCAATTCCGCACCGTCCAATTGACCCGGCAAGGTGACCCAAATGAACATTCCACCTTCGGGTTTTGTCCATGACACCCCTTCGGGCATGTGCTGCGTCAGTGCCTTTAGCATCACATCACGACGCGCTGAATAAGCATCGCGTATGGTAGCCACATGGCTATCAAAATGCTGTTCGGCAACTTGGGTAATCGCGATCTGGTTCAGCGTCGCACTGTGCAAATCCGCTGCTTGTTTCATCAGTACCAACTGGCTGATGACAGGCATCGCGGCCACGACCCAGCCTACCCGCAAGCCCGGCGACAGCGTCTTGGAAAAACTGCCACAATAGATTGTGCGGCATGCCTCAAGGTTTCCACCTTTGCGGGCGGCTTCAAGGGTGAGGATCGGCGGAATCGCCTCGCCATCAAAGCGCAGGGATTGATAGGCGGCATCCTCGATCACCGCAATTTCCATCTCGTCGGCCAGATCAATCACGCGCGCGCGGGCTGCATGGCTGACGGTCGCCCCCGTCGGATTGGCAAAATCGACTGACAGATAGGCGAATTTGGCCTTGCCCCCCTTCGCTTCTGCTGTCGCCGCATAATCGGGACCTGTTCGATTGCTCAGCGGGTCCAGCTTGTCATAATGCGGCTCGTAGGCGTTGAAAGCGCCTAAAGCACCCAGATAGGTGGGCCAGCCGACCAGCGCCGTATCACCGGGCGACAGGAACAGTTTACCCAGATAATCAAGCGCTTGCTGAGAGCCGGAGGTGATTAGGATGTTGTCAGGCGTTGCAGGTATGCCAATCGCCTGCATTTGCCGCGCGATCCAAACCCGCAGCGGTAGATACCCTTCGCTGGTTGAATATTGCAACCCTTGGGCAGCCATCGGACCATTCAAAGCATCGGCAAATGCCTTCGCAAATTCAGTCTTGGGAAACAGATCAGGATCAGGGATACCGCCCGCGAAAGAGATGATGTCAGGCTGATCCAGAAGCTTTAACAATTCGCGAATTTCAGACGCTTTCATGCGCGTAGCACGTGTGGCGAAAATTTCCTTCAAAGACATCACGCATCCCCCCATGACAATTTCAGGCACTTTGGCGTGGGCGTTTTTTTAAGTCAACATATATGACCTAGTGCGCTACAAACAAAAAGACCCAGAGCGCGCGCCCCGGGTCTGGTTTTGCGGTTTGTAAGCAGTTTTAGTTTACAGGTTTGGCGTCGACGACATCCTTACCGACAGACTTGGTGGAGCCTGCAATCTGGATTTGCCGTGGCTTCAGCGCCTCTGGAACCTGACGTTCCAGATCAATGTGCAGCATACCATCTGAATGGACGGCCCCAATCACTTGGACGTGGTCGGCCAAATGGAAGCGGCGCTCAAAGGCGCGTGTGGCAATGCCCCTGTGCAGATAGCTTTTTGTGGAATCTTCGTCCGCTTTACGCGCCGAAACGATCAGGGATTTCTCGCGCACCTCGACACTTAGATCCGCATCAGAAAAGCCGGCAACGGCGATGGTGATGCGGTAAGCATCATCGGCCAACTTCTCGATATTATAGGGGGGATAGGTGGGCTGAGCGACATCATTTGTCAAAACCCGGTCCATCAGATTGGCGATCTGGTCAAAGCCGATCGTGGAGCGATGGAGCGGTGCAAAATCAAAATTACGCATAGGTGTTCATCCTCGTTTGAGCGATTTACATATCCGGGCCTTCCATTATGGACAGACCCTGTTTTCGTCCCGAAACCCTATTTAGGCGTTCCGATGACCTAGATGTGGGGATGAATAATTGCCGTTTCAAGAGGTTTTCTGGCGGACACATCCAACAGTGCTTGCGCTAGGGTTTTATGAATTTTGCGCCCGTGGTGCGACGGCGATCTTCTGCCAGCACACGTTTGCGTTCAATTCCAGGGGCCTGATAAACCCCTTTGCCTGCCACCAGTTCGGCCTGAAGCAACGCCAAAGGACTACCCAAAGCGGTGCCAAGAGACACTTGTTTGCCGTCAACCTGAGCCTTGGCTGAGACTACAGAAACGATCTGCGGCACACCTTTTTCAAAGGTAAAGATTGGCGCACCGCTGGACCCAAAATCAACTGAACAGGTGGTAACCAACACACCTTCCTGACGGGCAAGAACGCTGCAAACCTCTTGCAGCGACGGCGCTTCGGAACGGTCCTTGGCATAGCTGACCACGCCCAAGCGGTCACCGCGACGCGGACGGGCAGCCGTTTCAAAAGGCGTGATCGTTGTGTTTTGGATCGGGCGGTCAAGTTCCAAAAGCGCGAGATCATTTCGCACCCGTTCGGAGGAGACCACACCATCGTATATGTAGTCCGGATGCACAACGGCACGGCGCACTTTTCGGTAAGCACCTGCCCGACCATTACGCCATCCTGCAAGAAATTCGACCTCACTATGGTCAATGCGCAATTTCGTGGTTCGGTCAAATAGGCAGTGCGCAGCAGTCAGCACCAAACGCGGCGCGATCAACGCACCCGTGCAAAAACCGGTTCCTGCAATATCCAGTCTGCCCACAGCTTCCCAGTCGCGCGCGTCAACACCCGTATCAAGACGCTTAAGATTTGCATCTTGCGCCAACGCCGCTGTTGCGATGGTAAGCGACATGATCGAAAGGGCAACCCAACGGCGCACGGCAAGGCTCCCTTCCTTGGGAATTTGCGAATTCTCGACCCTTTGGTTAATCGCAAGATACGGCAGAACTAGGGCAGTACCCTTAGCGAAGGCGGGGGATTTCGCTTTTTGCCGAATATTTCCCCCGCAGCGCCGGAGGTTTTGGACCCCCTGATGCCCAATCCAGCAACTCGACCGTGTGAACAACGGGAATGCCCGCTGCCGATCCGATCTGCATCATGCAGCCAATATTTCCCGCGGCGATAACGTCAGGATTCTTGGCCTGCAAGGTTTTGATCTTTCGGTCTTTCAACTGTTTCGAGATTTCGGGCTGCATAAGGTTGTACGTCCCGGCTGACCCACAACAGAGATGCGAATCCGCGGGTTCGACAACGGTGAAACCCGCATTTTTCAGCAAGTCCTTGGGGTAGGTCTTGATCTGCTGGCCATGTTGCAATGAACATGCCGCGTGATAAGCGACGATCATATTTTCCGCCTCCGGCAAGGCTACGGGATCGGGCACTTCAAGCTCCATCAAGACTTCGGACACATCGCGCGCAATCGCAGACACCCGCGCGGCATCGGCAGCCAGTGGATCATTACGGAACATATGACCGTAATCCTTGACTGTCGTGCCACAGCCCGAAGTGTTGATCACGATCGCGTCCAGCCCTTGCCCGTCGATCTCGGCACACCACGCTTTGATGTTCTTGGCGGCCGTTGCGTGGCTTTCGGTGGCCTTACCCATGTGATGGGTCAAAGCGCCACAACAGCCCGCCCCTTCCGCAACAACAACCTCGCAGCCCAACCGGGTCAGCACCCGGATGGTCGCGTCGTTGATGTCGGTGTTAAGCGCCTTTTGCGCACAGCCCGTCATCAGGGCCACACGTTTCTTGCGCGCGCCCTGAGCGGGAAAACTTTGCGGGTCGTCGTTTCGGCTGACCGGCGGGATCGTCTTGGGGGCCATCTCAAGCATTGCGCGCAGGCGTGCATCGGGCATCAACCGCGCAAAGGGTCGCCCGATCTTGGCACCCAAAAGTGCCAAACGAAACCGCGTCGGATAGGGCAGAATACGCGCCAAAATCCAGCGCAGCGCACGATCGCTAAACGGCCGTTTGTAGCGCTGTTCGATATAGTCACGCGCATGATCGACAAGATGCATATAGTGCACCCCCGATGGGCAGGTCGTCATACAGGCAAGGCATGAAAGGCAGCGGTCAATATGCTTGACCGTCTTGGCATCCGGATCGCGGTCATTTTCCAGCATATCCTTGATCAGGTAAATCCGGCCACGCGGGCTGTCCAACTCATCTCCCAGTACCTGATAGGTCGGGCATGTCGCCGTGCAGAATCCGCAATGCACACAAGCGCGCAAGATTTCATTGCTGCGTTTGATCGCCGGGCTTTTCAGCTGCTCTGGTGTGAATGTGGTCTGCATGGATACTCCGGCATTTGAGGGTCTGTGACCCTAAGTGTCTGAACGTTTCAGGAGGCGATGGAGCTGGCCCAAATCAGGCCAAACCAGGGAATCGTCGTGGCGGCGGACCCCAGCACGGCTGTCCATCGTCGCATGGCGAGGCTTGGGTCTGCGCGCCGTATTGCTTGGGTACCAAAGGCCAAAACGCCTATCCAGCCCAGCCAGATGAACATGATCCCAAGACTTGTATTAAACAAATCCGCGCCCCAGCGTCGCGCAACCCCATAGCGAATGGTCAGCGCAATCGCCGCGCAGACCAAAGCAAATAACGCCAGACGCCGCGCGCCCTTGGCAGAAGGGGCCTTGCGCGTCAAAAAGCGAAAAATAAGCGGACCGACCCCGAAAATAATCACGAAGATCACAATCAGCATCATGCAGCGCGCTCCATCAGGCCTGCGTTGAAAATACTCTTGGGGTCGAATTGGGCGCGCAACCCTGCAGTCAATCGCGCAACGCCTGTGGATTCCGGGTGGAACATCCCCAACCGCGCTTTGGTCTGAACGTCTGCGCGCACCAGCGTGGCATGACCAACAAATGACCCCAACGCCCCTCTTAGATCGTGACCCGGGGCTGCGCGCAACCAGATCAGCCCGCCAGCCCAGTCATAGAACCATTCCTGCGCACCGGACCCGGCGGCAAGCTTTGGCCCGTCAGACGGCTTGCAAGACACGCGCCAAATATCGCCCTCTTGGTTTTGGAACGCTGCGACGTCTCTGGTCTGATGCCACATATCCTCGGACGCTTTCGTTGTTTGCACATCCATTTCGGCACCGGTTGTTGCCAACAGCTCGCGAAGTCTGCCCAAACGGTACGCGACAGAGGTTTCAAAACCTTCAATCCGCAAAGTTGTTTTCTGAGCCGCTGGGCTGTGCGCGGCACCCGTGACTTCAAAGGGGCTACCCAGTGCTTGGGCCAATGCCGCGATGCCAGCATCGTCATCCAATCCGTGCAACACAAGTGTGGCTTGCGTTTCAGGGCGCGGCAGCACTTTCAGGGACACCTCGCTCAAGACGCCAAGCGTGCCGTAAGATCCTGCCATCAGCTTAACCAGATCATAGCCGGTGACGTTTTTCATCACCCGTCCACCGTTTTTGACAACCGCCCCGCGCCCATCGACAAATCGTACACCCAACAAGAAATCTCGCGCAGCTCCGACTGAGATGCGTCGCGGCCCGCTTACATTTGCCGCCATGACGCCACCAATCGTCGGCTCACCCACCGTGCCAAGCAGACCGCGATGATCCATTGGCTCGAACGCCAAACGCTGGTTTTCCTTGGCCAATGCGGCTTCAATCTCGGCGACAGGTGTCCCCGCCTGCGCAACGACTGTCAGGGAACCCGGTTCGTACAGGGTGATCCCGTTCAGGCCAGCAACCGACAAAACGTCTCCAGCGGCGGGGACCCCGCGCGTGCCTCCGCCTCTGACAGCCAACGGACCACGTGCCGCCTTGACCGCGTCAACAAGCGCTTCTTCTGAGGTGATGCCCATTCTTCTCTGGCTCCTAAATATCCAAATCCAACCGCTTGCCCAACAGGCTGCTGCCAGCGATTAGCCTATTCGGCCGCCAGCTTGATCGTACGGCGGCTTTCAGATGCGTCCAGCGGAAATACTTTCGCGGGGTTCAGCAACCATGCAGGGTCAAACACGTCTTTCACCCCCATCTGAGCATCGAGATCATCGGCTGCGTATTGCACATGCATCAGGTCGCGCTTTTCGATGCCAACACCGTGCTCTCCGGTCAGGCAACCGCCGACCTCAACGCACAGCTTCAATATCTCTGCCCCGAACTCTTCACAAAGCTCAAGATCGCCGGGTTTATTGGCGTCGAACAGGATCAGTGGGTGCATGTTGCCATCGCCAGCATGGAAAACATTGCCGACTTTCAGGCCGTAATGATCGCTCATCTCGCCGATCCGTTTCAACACATGCGGCAAGGACGACACCGGGATCGTCCCATCCAGACACATATAATCATTGATCTGCCCCATTGCGCCAAAGGCAGATTTACGGCCAAGCCAGATCTTGGCACTTTCTTCGGACGATTTGGATTGACGCAGCTCGACCGGATTGTGCCGCCGCGCAATGTCGCTGATCAACGCGAGCTGGTGGTCAATCTCAGCGTCCGATCCTTCGACCTCAACGATCAACAGTGCCTCGCACATGGGATAACCCGCCTTGGCAAACGCCTCTGTTGCTTCAATACAAGGTCGATCCATGAATTCGATCGCAACAGGCAAAACGCCCGCCTTGATAATGTCCGACACGCAGGCACCGGCGACCTCGTTATCATCGAAGCCGATCAAAACAGGCCGCGCGCCTTCGGGCTTGTGCAAAATGCGCAAGGTGGCTTCGGTTACGACGCCCAGCTGACCCTCGGACCCGCAGATCAGACCAAGCAGGTCCAAACCGCCCGCGTCCAGATGCCCGCCGCCGACATCTACGATCTCGCCATCCATCAGCACCATCTTGACGCCCATCAAGTTGTTTGTGGTCACGCCGTATTTCAGGCAATGCGCCCCACCTGAGTTCATCGCGATGTTGCCAGCTATGGCGCAAGCCAATTGGCTGGACGGATCAGGCGCATAGAAAAAGCCGTTCTCTTCGACCGCCCCGGTGACGCTTAGGTTGGTGCGGCCGGTTTGTACGCGAATGATGCGGTTTTCATAATCCGTCTCGATCACGTCGTTCATCCGCGCCACGCCAAGGATGACGCAATCTGCTGTTGGCAGTGCGCCCCCGGCCAGCGAGGTGCCAGATCCGCGCGGCACGACGGGTACGCCTTCTTCAAAGCAAATGCGTAGTACGTCGGACACTTCCTGCGTCGTTGACGGCAGCACTGCAACCATCGGCGGGCACCTATAGGCGGTTAGCGCGTCGCATTCATAGGCACGGGTTTCACGTTCGTCGAAAATCACCGCGTCAACGGGCAGCACACCCTGCAAACGTTCAACCACCCGCGCTTTGCGGGCGATGATCGCTGGGTTCGGAATAGGCATTTCCATCGTGATCCTCCAATTTGGTAAAATAATATGACCAATTTAGCCCATTGGCAAGTCTGAACAGTCCAGCGTATGCAGCATGTTATGACTTGGATGGACCGCATCGCCCTGTTTGGGCCTATCGATTTCGCCGCCGTTGCTGGCATTTTCATCCTATGGTTTGGCCTTGGCTTGGTGATCGAGCACGCAGGAACCAAGCGACCCTCTGTGTCACAGCTTATGGCACAGTATCGGCGCGAGTGGATGGTGCAGATGATCACCAGACAACCGCGCATATTCGATGCACAGATTTTAAGCACCCTTCGGCAAAGTACTGCCTTTTTTGCTTCGACCAGTGTGATCGCCTTGGGCGGAACTTTGGCGCTTATGGGAAATTCCGAACGCCTTGCCACCGTAGTCGAGGATTTGGCCCTGACCGATCTGCCCACAATCGTATGGGAGATTAAAATGCTCTTGCCGCTGTTCTTTCTGACGAACGGGTTTTTGAAGTTTGTCTGGTCAAACCGCCTGTTCGGTTACTGTTCGGTTTTGATGGCGGCGGTGCCGAACGATGTAGACGACCCTCGCGCGCTCAAGCTCGCCTCGAAAGCGGCCGAGATCAACATTACGGCAGCACGTGGATTCAACCGGGGGCTGCGGTCACTGTATTTTGCGCTCGCTAGTCTAAGCTGGCTGATCGCGCCACATGCGTTGGCTTTTGCCGCAATCGTGACCGTCACAATCGTTTGGCGGCGCGAATTCACCTCGCAGTCCCGGCGCATCCTATTGGAAAAGTAGGAATACTAG
Organism: Roseobacter sp.; assembly: GCA_024636495.1. Taxonomy (GTDB): domain Bacteria; phylum Pseudomonadota; class Alphaproteobacteria; order Rhodobacterales; family Rhodobacteraceae; genus Sulfitobacter. The sequence goes on from JAGXGZ010000050.1 coordinate 161,063, forward strand.
TCTATGTATGATTTTTAACTGGATCGGTGAAAACATGTTTAAGACTGGCCTTACCATTGCATTTCTTTTGATCGCCCAAAGCGCTGCGGCAGATAATGCAGAGATCAAGAACGTCCGCGCCAGCCAATCCGGGGGCCTTTGGACTTTTGACGTAACCATTACCCACGAAGACGCGGGTTGGGACCATTTTGCGGATGCATGGCGCATTCTTGATATGTCGGGCAATCAACTTGCCATCCGCGAGCTTATTCATCCACATGTCGACGAGCAGCCGTTGACCCGCTCACTTTCGGGAATCGCTCTGCCAGAGGGGACCACGCAAGTCGGCGTTCAGGTCCGTGATACGGTGGCGGGCTGGGCACCTGGCGTCACAACTGTTGATCTAAAATAGCATCAGCTCCGGTGATACGGACCACCTGACAGGATAGAGGCCGCGCGGTAAAGCTGTTCGGCCAGCATCACACGCACCAGCATGTGCGGCCAAACCATCTTGCCAAATGATATCGCGTGATCTGCGTCTTGGCGCAGATCTTTGGCTATGCCATCCGCCCCCCCGATTACGAAGGCCACGTCGCCGCGGCCTTGATCGCGCCAGCCGCCAAGTCTGTTTGCAAAATCAGGCGACGTTTCTACGCGCCCGCGTTCGTCCAGAACACATATCAGCGACCCATCGGGGACCGCACGACGCAGCAAAGCCGCCTCGGCCGCCATGCCACCGTTTTTCTTATCTTCGACTTCCAGGATTTGTGCTGGCCCAAGGCCCAAGGCGCGACCTGTTCGGTCGAACCGTTTGAGGTAGTCATCGATCAGATCTTTTTCGGGTCCGGAGCGCAAACGCCCGACCACGCAGATATGAACACGCATCTCGACTAAGCCCGTTTGGGCTTAGTGTGGCATAACGGCTGGTGGTTCAGGTGTGTCTGTTGGCATCCACATCTTTTCCAGCTGATAAAACTCGCGCACTTCCGGCCGGAAGACATGAACGATCACATCGCCCGTGTCGATCAAGACCCAGTCGCCTGTGTCTTTACCTTCAACGCGCGGGGTGCGGTCGTACTCGTCTTTGACCATCTGCGACAGCTTTTCCGCGATCGAAGATACCTGACGCGAAGACCGACCCGTGCACACAACCATATAGTCGCCGATTGCCGTTTTGCCGCGCAGATCAATCTGCACGATTTCTTCGGCTTTGTCGTCGTCAAGTTGGGTCAAGATCGAGGCCAGCAGCGCGTCGCTTGAGGTTACATCTGTATCAGCAACCATCATTGATACCTGCGCAGGTGCAGTTGGTGCTGCATTTGAGAGAGTAGACAGGACATTGTCCTCCTTTAGGCGCGCCGACAGTCCCCCGGCGCTGGGGATAATTTAGAATATGCGCACATGCGTGAAATTTCAATGACAAGCAACCCTGACAAGCGCTTACCAGCCGTCTTCTGTGACAATGCTGCCTTCTTTGGCGCCAAGATCTCGCAAGGCGTCCCGCATGGCATCGACAAAACCACCCGGCCCGCACAGATAAAACATCTGATCAAAATCGCTTATTTCCTTTTCCAGAAAGGATTTGTCGATCTTACCGCTGTGCAATGCATCAGACTTTTCATCGGTAACGGCAAAGATTGTCCTTAGCCCCTGCATCGCTTCCCACTGGCCACGCATGATGATGTCTTTCTCAGTCTTGTTGGAAAAAATCAGGGTCGAACCCTCAAGATTGCCATCAAGCGCGCGTTTTTTAAGAATCGGTATGAAGGGCGTGATCCCCGCGCCTGCTGCCAAAAATACACCCGGTCCGTGATCTTTTATCGCGCCAAACGGGCCGTCGATGGTCAGTTCGGCACCCGGTTCCAACGTGGCAAGCTGTTCTGTCACCCCGTTGTGGTCCGGATAGGTTTTGATGACGAATTCCAAATCATCATCCGACGGCATCGACGTAAACGTGAAAGGACGACCCTCGTCTTTCCAACCGTCTTTCTGGATGGCAATTTCTGCGGCCTGACCAGGTTCAAAAGTCATCCCTTCGGGGCGGCTGAACACATAGTGGTTTGTATCATGCGTCACGGCTGTCTTGGCTTTGAGCGTTATCTTATCGGGCATTTCAGTCTCCTTTAAAGAAACTACCCGCTACCCCCTCGCTAGGTTCCGACACACCGCTGCGTCAACTTCCCGCATCACCACTGAACAGATCACGCCAGCCTTTGTCCAAAGCTGCCACAGCGCTTGGGTCTACTTTTTCAACGTCTTCCCAGTAGCGACCCGTTGGCGTGTAATAGCCCAGTGCGTCTTCTTTCTCTCGCAGTGCCGCATATCGGGCGCGGTCCAGATCCAGACTGAAGCGACGGTTGCGCAACCCTTGAGGCTTGGCACGGGGAAACAGCAAGGCAGAGGGGTCTTCGGACAGATTCACGCAGGCACAGCCCTGTTCTGCGGCAACCAACGCCAGTCTGGCGGATTTCGCACCAAGATCGCGCAAGGTAATATCATCGCGCAGCGGATCCGCCGTGCCCGTTCCATAAAAATGCGTATTACCGGATTTAGGGTAAACCATATCGCAGCCCATGAATGCCAAGACTGTAGGACGCAATGCCGACAGCGCCCAATAGGCGGTCGTGTAGGCCATCGTCCCCCCTGCATAAACAAATCCGCCAAAACCGTTTTGCGCAGGGACGAACGCGTCTGCATCAACCAGCTTTTGATCAGGCCCTACGGTTTCGGGCATCCGGTCGGCAGGAAAGTCTTCGGGATAAACCAGTGCGTTCCAGTCAGGGCGGACGCGCCATGCGTTGTTCATCACAACGATATGGTCAAACCAATCGGCGGGCCAAGTCTGGCTGGCCATCACATTCGGGCCACTGCCCAAGATCAAAACAACTGTTTGCTTATCCATCATCGGGCTGACCCCTCCGTTACCGCACTGGTACGTAGAAACGATACGGCACTACGCAAGTTCAAGATAGGCCATCACAAAACTTCGGCAAGTCAGCTTTCGGCAGTTAGCGGCTTGGCGTCACCAAGCAACTTGACTTCGCGCTGCGGGAACGGAATCGAAATGTCGTGTTCCTTGAACGTATCCCAAAGCGCCAGATAGACGTTGCCGCGAATATTGGTCAAACCGCCGGTCGGGTCCTTGATCCAGAACCTCAGAATATAATCCACACTGCTGTCGCCAAAGCCTACGATGTGGCAAACGGGTGCCTTGAACCCCAGCACACGGTCAACACCTTTGGCGGCGTCAACAGCAAGCTTGCGGACCAGATGCGGATCATCACCATACGCCGTGCCAAAATAGATATCGAGCCGCACGAAATCGTTGGAATGTGACCAATTGACGACTTGGCCGGTGATCAGGTCTTCGTTCGGGATCAGGTATTCCTTGCCGTCACGGGTCACGACCGACGCATAGCGCGCGCCAAGGGTTTGAATCCATCCAAAGGTTTCGCCAAGGCTGATCACATCCCCCGGTTTGATCGACTTATCAATCAGAATGATGATGCCCGACACAAGATTCGACACGACCTTTTGCAAACCAAAACCAAGGCCCACACCAATGGCACCCGACAACACGGCAAGCCCCGTGAGGTCGATTCCCACGGCCTTTACCCCCATAAAGAACGCGATACCATAAAAGGTCAGTTGAACGCCCTTGACGGCAAGCACCTGCATTGACGGGCTGATATCTTCATTCTTGCGAATGGTCGATGCCGTCGCCTGACTGATGATCCGCGCCACGGAAAACAGCATGCCGATCACAACCAACGCTGTAATCACAGTAAGAACAGACAGCCGGAAATCGCCCACATGCAGGGCGAGTCTGTCAAGAAACGCAGAAACGCTGTCGACGACGTTCAGAAAATATAGGGTTGCATAGATCCAAAGGCCCCACGTCACCAGCCGCCGCATGGGTCGGTTGCGCACCAGTCGGGCGGCAAATGCGATACACACCCACACCGCAACCAAGGCCGCAAAGATGCCGATAAGATAGGACCGCGACGGCCACGTGAGGTTCTGCATTACCAGATAGATAAGGCCCGAAAGTGTCGTGAACCAAATCAGCCCCAGCCGGCGCTTGATCTGGACGACCATCCGCAATTGCCATTTGGACCAGCCCTCGTAACTGCGTACCCACGCCTGAACCCAGTTGCCCGACATGTGATGCAGCGCCCAGGATGCAAGTGCTACCGCGATCAGGATAATGACTTGATACTGACGCCAACCCGGTTGCAGCAATCCTTCGACAAGGCTGACGCCCCCGGAAATCAACGCCTGCATGCTTTCTGTAAAAGAGATGAAGGGATCAGGGTTCATTGGGCAACTTTCGCAGACGGGTTACAGGCACATACGGTAATTTTGGGATACTCGGGCGAATTGAGCAAGCGCTGTTCCGCCAATCCTTGAACGGGCGGCCTTTTGCCAACAAAGACTGCACCGCCCAGTGCCTCAGAATCCTTGATTACAAGCCTGAAAAGGTCTAACCAGCACTTCATGACACATGTTTCAGCAAATCTGTTCAATATATGTGATCGCACCCGCTTGCGTGAACGTTTTTTCGGGGCGACCCATACTGTGCTGGCACGGCTATAAAGCCCCCTGCGCACCCCCGTGCATTTTCTGAACACCCCCAAACATACCTAACAAACGGGAGAGGACCTCATGTCCCCCAAAACGCTCTATGATAAAATCTGGGATGCGCATGTTGCGCATGAAGCCGACGATGGCACGTGCTTGCTGTATATCGACCGCCATCTGGTCCACGAAGTAACCAGCCCGCAGGCCTTTGAAGGCTTGCGCATGACAGGTCGCACTGTGCGCGCGCCCGACAAAACCATCGCTGTGCCTGATCACAACGTTCCCACCACGCTGGACCGCGCCAATGCCAGTACCATGACGGAAGACAGCCGCATTCAGGTCGAAGCGCTGGACACCAACGCCAAGGAATTCGGCCTGCATTATTACCCCGTGTCCGACGTGCGCCAAGGCATCGTGCATATCGTCGGCCCCGAGCAAGGCTGGACCTTGCCCGGCATGACCGTCGTGTGCGGTGACAGCCACACTGCCACCCACGGTGCGTTCGGCGCGCTGGCCCACGGCATCGGCACCTCAGAGGTTGAGCATGTCCTGGCCACGCAAACGCTGATCCAGAAGAAATCGAAGAACTTTAAGGTTGAGATCACCGGCAAACTGACGACCGGCGTAACCGCCAAGGACATAACCATGCATGTCATCGGCCAGACTGGCACCGCTGGCGGCACCGGCTATGTCATCGAATATTGCGGCGAAGCGATCCGTGATCTGTCGATGGAAGGCCGCATGACTGTCTGCAACATGGCGATTGAGGGCGGCGCACGCGCAGGCCTAATTGCGCCGGACGAGAAGACTTTTGAATATTGCATGGGCCGCCCCCACGCCCCGAAAGGCGCGCAATGGGAGGCCGCTTTGGCGTGGTGGAAAACGCTTTATTCCGATGATGACGCGCATTGGGACAAGGTGTTGACGATTGATGCCGCAGATATTGCGCCTTCCGTCACATGGGGCACCTCGCCCGAGGATGTTCTGCCAATCACCGCAGCCGTCCCCGCCGCGACAGACTTCAAAGGCGGCAAGGTTGATGCGGCAAAGCGGTCTATCGACTATATGGGCCTGACCGAAGGCATGGCGCTGACCGATATCGAAATCGACACCGTCTTTATCGGGTCCTGCACCAATGGCCGCATCGAAGATTTGCGCGCCGCAGCGGCAATTCTGAAGGGCAAAAAGATCAAGGACGGGATGCGCGCCATGATCGTGCCCGGTTCGGGCCTTGTACGCGCTCAAGCCGAAGAAGAAGGCCTTGCCGATATCTTTAAAGACGCCGGTTTCGAATGGCGTCTGGCAGGGTGTTCCATGTGTTTGGCAATGAACCCCGATCAGTTGGCACCGGGCGAGCGCTGCGCCGCGACCTCGAACCGCAACTTTGAGGGCCGTCAGGGCCGGGGCGGACGCACCCATCTGATGTCACCCGCGATGGCGGCTGCGGCTGCAATCACGGGCCGTCTGACCGATGTGCGCGAGATGATGTAAGGTTTTGGCAAGGGTTCAGGCCCTTGCCAAACAAAAGGACAAAAGCATGCACAGACGCAATTTTCTATCCATGATTGGCGCGGCCAGCTTGACCCCTATGTTGCCTGCCATCGGTGCCTCGGCACCGGCGGCGGCGATGGCGGGCAGCTATAACCGCTATCAATACGGGCTGGCCGTTTTCCATGCCCGTACGCGCATTGGATTGAACGCAAGCGATCTGATTGCCAAGCTTCGGGTTAATCCGGTGCAGGCGCATGCGATGATGGGGGAAATGTCAGCCTCCGGCATCTTGACCCGCGGCGTTTCCGGCGCGGTCAGCGTGTCCTCGAACCGCATCACATCCAAACCATACGTGCGCAAAGCGCTTCGTCAGATGATTGACGGCACGTGTGACGCACCCGATGAACAAACCGCAGAAAAACAGTCTGACGGTTCCAACACTGGAGTTCAGCAATGAACAAATTCACCACGCTTAGCGGCATTGCCGCGCCCCTGCCCTTGATCAACATCGACACAGATATGATCATCCCCAAGCAGTTTTTGAAAACCATCAAGCGCTCAGGCCTTGGTGTGAACCTGTTTGACGAAATGCGCTATGATGATGACCGCAACGAGATCCCCGATTTCGTCTTGAACAAGCCGCAATACCGCGACGCGCAAATCATCGTGGCGGGCGATAACTTTGGCTGCGGATCGTCTCGCGAACATGCGCCTTGGGCGATTGCGGATTTTGGCATCACCTGTGTCATCGCGCCCAGCTTTGCTGACATTTTCTATAGCAACTGCTTCAAGAACGGCATCTTGCCGATTGCCCTGCCACAAGAGCAGGTCGATGTGCTGATGAAAGACGCCGAAAAGGGTGCCAACGCCCGGATCGAGATCGATCTTGAAGCGCAGACGATCACCAGTTCGGACGGTGAGGTTTTCACCTTCGAGGTCGACGCCTTTAAAAAGCACTGCCTGATGAACGGCTTGGACGATATTGGTCTGACGATGGAAAAGGCCGCGTCCATCGACAGCTTTGAAGCATCCGCATCCCAAGCGCGTCCTTGGGTCTGAGGGCTGGCAAGGCTGAAATCTCCTAATTCCTGACAGTGTTGTGGGCGACATAAGCCCGCCCACAACATCTTGCGGTTCGCCTCATTTTTGACCCACCAATGATGCAAGAACGCACCACCCTCTCCCTCAAAATGCCCCATCCTTTAATGCAAGGTAACGAAGAGGCTTGAGAACTAAGGCGAAAGAAGGCACAAATTAGGCAACAATGAGGCAGGCCTTCCTAATCCGAGGGCATCAAGTTGGGATAAGCACGCGGCATTGAACCGTGGCTGGCCAATCTTGGAAGGGTAGTTTTGTGATTGCACGTATAACAGGCGCTGGCGCGCGTGGGATTCTGGTGGCGTTGTTGGTGGCCACTCCTGCGCTGATGCTTCCTAATGTCATAACCGATTCTAGCCAGATCACCATGTTGGTGGCCTTGCTGGCCTATTTTTTGACGTTCGTCGAATATAACTCGAACTATCCCAGCATTATCGAATTCCGCGATGCCCCCCCGTTCAACAGGCTGCGCTTTGCATCGCTTTTTGCGACAGTCGTCGTCTTGACGCTCATTTTGCAGGACAAGACCAACCCCTCGGCGATATCGAACATCTTTACGTCAATCGGGACGATCATTGGCAACGCCATGGATTTCCCCTTTTCGCCCGTTCGCATGATTGTGCTGATGCTGCCAGCGGGTGCCTCTCAGGCGTTGGTGGAGTCTGTGCGCACATCTGCGGGCATGGCCTATCTTATCTCGCTTTTGTCGATGGCTGCATTTTTGATTTTGGTGCGCGTTATGAACTGGCCTGCGCGCAGGGGTGCCTTTAACGTCTGGGTCAACCTGCCCTTGTTTGACCCGACAACGGGCGGCGACGTGATCAGCCGCCTTCAGCGCGATGCCCGCATCAACATCGCCCTTGGTTTTTTGCTGCCCTTCGTGATCCCCGCAATAGTCAAGGCAACCGCCGATCTGATAGAACCGATCACATTGCAGAACCCGCAAACCCAGATTTGGACAATCGCCGCATGGGCATTCCTTCCAGCCAGCATCATCATGCGCGGTATTGCCATGGGCAAGATCGCCGAGATGATCGGAGAAAAGCGCCGCCGCGCCTATGCCGCAGACGCAGACGCCGACAAGCCGGGTATGCAGCCAGCCTGATATTTTACGCTCTGCTTGTTGCCGGGCCCCTCTGGGCAGACCCGGTTCGGATCGCGACCTATAATTCGGAACTTTCGCGCGACGGTCCCGGCCTTTTGCTGCGCGACATCCTCAAAGGCGATGACGACCAGATCGCCGCTGTTATCGGGGCGATTGCAGAAGCGGAACCTGAAATACTGGTCCTTCAGGGCTTTGACTATGATCTGCAGGGCGCTGCGCTGAACGCGTTTGCAGCTGCAATTGCCAAGATCGGGCCTGACTATCCTTTCCGGTTTGCGCTGCCCCCCAATGCGGGCCGTCAAACATCGCTTGATCTGGACGGCGACGGGAAAACCGGGGGCGCAAGGGATGCGCAGGGCTATGGCCGGTTTTTTGGTGACGGTGCGATGGCCATCCTTTCACGATATCCGATTATTGCAGAAGGCGTGCAGGACTATTCCGATCTGCTATGGCGTGACATGCCAGATGCCATGCTGCCAGCTACCACATCGGGCCCCTTTCCATCGCCAGAGGCGCTGCAAATCCAGCGGCTATCGTCGCATGGTCATTGGGTTGTGCCAATCGCGGTGCCAAGCCTTGGCACCATTACGCTGATGACATCACATGCGACGCCTCCGGTATTTGACGGGCCAGAAGACCGCAACGGCAAGCGCAACCATGATGAAATCATGTTCTGGGACCACTACCTGCAAGGTGTTTTTGCAAGCCCTGCAACAGAACGGTTTATCCTGCTAGGAAACATGAACCTTGACCCTGACAAGGGCGACGGGCTGAAGCCCGCGATCCTCAGCCTGCTGGAAAACCCCAAACTTCAAGACCCGCTTTTTGGCCAACCAACCGCGACCTTCGAGGGTGTGGGAGACTTGCGTGTCGATTATTTGCTGCCCTCGTCAGACTGGCGTATTTCGGCCTTTGGCAGTGTGGCAAACCCCATCGCCAGCCGCCACAGCCTGATCTGGGTCGATCTGGACCGCTAGCCGTTCTTGACGCCCACAGCGGACCGCGCTAGGCCGCTAGCAACATATTTTTCAGGAGTTTCCCGATGGCCAATCCCACATTGCTTATCCTTGCCGGTGACGGCATCGGCCCCGAGGTCATGGATCAGGTCGTGCGCATTATCGACTGGTACGGCGACAAGCGTGATCTGGCGTTCGACGTTGAACATGATCTGGTTGGCGGTGCCGCCTATGACAAGCACGGCACGCCGCTGCATGATGATACCATGGCCAAAGCGTTGGCCGTGGATGCCGTGTTGCTGGGTGCCGTGGGTGGGCCAAAATACGATAACCTTGATTTCAGCGTAAAACCCGAACGCGGCCTGCTGCGTCTGCGCAAGGAAATGGACCTGTTTTCGAACCTGCGCCCGGCACAATGCTTTGACGCTTTGGCCGATTTCTCGTCACTTAAAAAGGACATCGTGGCGGGTCTGGACATCATGATCGTGCGCGAGTTGACGAGCGGTGTGTACTTCGGCGAACCGCGCGGCATCTTTGAAGAAGGCAACGAGCGTGTCGGCATCAACACCCAGCGGTATACAGAATCCGAGATTGACCGCGTTGCCCGCTCAGCTTTCGAACTGGCGCGCCGTCGCGGCAACAAAGTTTGCTCGATGGAAAAAGCCAACGTCATGGAATCCGGCATCCTGTGGCGCGAGGTCGTCCAGAAGGTGCATGACGAAGATTATCCCGATGTCGAGCTGACACACATGTACGCCGACAATGGTGCCATGCAGCTGGTGCGTGCGCCCAAGCAGTTTGACGTGATCGTCACCGACAATCTGTTCGGCGACATTCTGTCCGATTGCGCGGCGATGCTGACAGGCAGCCTTGGCATGTTGCCATCCGCGTCTTTGGGTGCGCCGAACGCAGACGGTCGCCCCAAGGCTATGTATGAACCCGTACACGGCTCTGCGCCCGATATCGCGGGCCAAGGCAAGGCAAACCCGATCGCCTGCATCCTGAGCTTTGCGATGGCGCTGCGCTATTCGTTTGATCAAGGCGACGAAGCCACACGTCTTGAGCAAGCGATTGAAAAAGTGCTTGCAGATGGCGCACGCACTGCAGATCTGATGGGGCCAGAGGACGGCACACCGATCTCGACCACACAGATGGGCGATGCAATCTTGGCGGCGCTTGACGCCAGCCTTTGACTAATACGCATCCGGCATAAACGTCGGATGCGTCCTTTCGAAAGGCGAATGGAATGAGCAACCCCAGCAGCCCTTCGCAGCCCAAAGCGCCCCGCAGCACGACTTTGCAAGGGATGCTGTTGGGGCTGCTGGCCTTTGCCGTCTATGCAACTCATGACGCCGCAATCAAGCAGTTGGGCGAAAGCTATTCCCCGTTTCAGATCGTTTTCTTTGTAGTGCTCTTCAGCTTTCCTGTCGTGACCCTGATGCTGGTCACAGACAAGACCGCCGCAAACCTACGCCCTAACCTGCCCTTGCTGAACGCGATCCGCACCGTGGCAGTGGTCGTTGGCGGGTTCTGCGCGTTCTACGCCTTTTCCGTTCTGCCGCTGACAGACACATATGCAATTCTTTTCGCAGCCCCGATTTTAATCACCATCCTGTCGGTCCCCATTTTGGGCGAGGTCGTGCGCGCCCATCGATGGGTCGCAGTCGTTGTTGGATTGATCGGCGTCTTGATCGTATTGCGCCCCGGCACGGCAGCGCTTGGGCTGGGGCATATGGCAGCCTTGGTGTCTGCGTTCGGCACAGCGCTTACGTCTGTTGTAATGCGCAAGATCGGCGACCGCGAACGCCGCGAAGTGTTGCTGCTTTATCCGCTGCTGGCCAATTTTGTCATCATGTTGTGCATCTTGCCGTTTGTATATCAGCCAATGCCGATTGCAGATCTGGGGTTGCTGCTGTTGGTGTCCGTTCTTGCCGTGCTGGCCATGACCCTGATGATCCGCGCCTACACGCTGGCCGATGCGGCGCTGGTTGCGCCGATGCAATACAGCCAGATCATCTGGGCCGCCCTGTTCGGCTGGATCTTTTTCAATGAAACAACCGACCTGATGACCTTTGTCGGTGCGGGCGTTATTATCATCAGTGGCATATATATCGTCTTGCGCGAAACAGGTGCCGCCACATCCCTGAATAAACCGGTCTTGCGCGCCCTTAGCAGGCGACCAGAAATGGGCGGTGCGCCCCGGATCAGCGTTGCCAACCCCCAAGTGCAGCGCGATGTTGAGCAGGACAGCGAATAATGCCACTGATTGGCGGACCCCAGACGGAGTGATCTAATGCCCCAACCCATTCAGGCCGAAGTGCTGTTACCCACGCAGGAACTGCGCGATGATTTGCCGTTTTACACCAAAACACTGGGGCTGCGGTTGGATAGCATTTTTCCTGCAGATGACCCTTGTGTTGCCAGCTTTTCAGGGCACGGACTGCGGATCAGGATCGAGAAAGGCGCCGACGTGCCCCCCGGTCGCTTGCGCATCTTGACGGACGACCTGGACGGCTTTGCAGATGGCGCTCGCAGCCTGACCGCGCCGAATGGAACGCAGATCGACATCGTCCCTCTTACACCCACCGTGGACCAGCCTCTGACTCAGCATGAATTTGCCGTGCGCCGCCTGCGCGACGAAGCGCCTTGGGTCATCGGTCGCGCTGGCATGCATTACCGCGATCTGATCCCCTCGCGGCTTGGCGGGTCGATCATTGCCAGTCACATCCGCATTCCCGACGGCGGGCCGGTCCCAGATATGGTGCATTTCCACACCGTCGGGTTTCAGCTGATTTATTGCTACCGCGGATGGGTCGATGTTTTATACGAAGATCAAGGCGACATGATCCGCCTTCAGGCAGGTGATTGCGTGACCCAACCCCCCGGCATCCGCCACCGCGTAGTCGAAGCGTCGCCCAACATCGAGGTGATCGAAATTGGTGTGCCCGCCGAACATGTCACCACCATCGACCACAAGATGACTTTGCCCAATGGCAAAGGCGATCCCTTGCGTGAATGGGACGAACAACGGTTCGTGCACCACATCAGGGAAGGTGCCAGATGGCAGCCGTTCCGCATTCCCGGCTTCGTTGCACGGGACACAGGCATCGCGGACGGGACAAAAGGCGTGGCTGGCATTCAGGTTGTGCATTTCGCAGGAAAGATCGCGCCGCCCAGCAAACATGATGCCGACATCCATTTCACCTTTGTAACCGAAGGATCAATGACCCTGACAGCCGAAGGCCAAGACCCCCGCGATCTACAGCCCGGCGATGCCTTTGTGATCCCGCCCGGTATGGTCGCGCAATATACCAACTGCTCAGACGACCTTGAACTGCTCGAGGCCGGCTTGCGCGGGGATTTCTTGACCACGTTGCTATGACCGGTTTATGGCGTTCAGGGCTTGCGTGCAGCAAATGCTTTCAGCTTCGATTCTGAATGTCAGAAATGAACGTTGATTAGATCAGGAGTACAAAGACGCTGCATGACCTTTCGACCCTCTTGCGGCCGATCTTCGGACAGGTCACATTTCCCGCATGAGGCCCTATACAGGAAGTCACTTGTTTTTGGTGATCCCGGCTGGGTTCGAACCAGCAACCTGCCCCTTAGGAGAGGAAGCTGTTTCCTTTTTTTATTAATTATAAACAATAGCTTAATAAGTTTTTCAGATCTTGTGCACGGATTTTGCACGACTATTTTCTTTGTTCTCGACTACTTTTCCCATATTTTTCTGAGCTCAAAACTCCATAGCCTAGACCATAACAACACATCAAACCCTTTGACTGGAGTAGGCTTCGATGCAACCTATGCGATTAAAAGGGAGCTATTATGAGACTAATTGGTTTAAGTTTAAGTTTAGAGAATTTTCGATGCTACGACGCCCCCATAACTGTTAGATTTGACAACCTGACAGCGTTGGTTGGCACCAATGATGTAGGGAAATCCTCGATAATGGATGCCCTAGCAATATTTTTTGAGGCCGCTAAGGCGGATAAAGATGATGCCTGTAAAACAGGTGATCCTAAGGCGATGCGGATAGAATGCGAATTCGACCAGCTTCCAGAACAGCTGATAGTTGATGTAGAAGCACCAACAACTCTGGCAGAAGAATTTCTTCTTAGCCCTCAGAAAACATTAGTAATCCGAAAAACTTACGACGGTGGAAGATCTATTCCAAAAGAAACGAGTATCGAGGCAATGTGTCTCCATCCGAAGAAGGCAGGTTTTAGTGACCTTCTCTCACTCAAGAAAGCAGATCTAGCAAAGCGTGCAGAGGCCTTAGAGGCAAACCTCGAAGGTGTCGATAAGCGGGTCAATTCACTGGTTCGCAGGGCCATATGGGACGCGTCGGATGAGCTAGAGCTGGGCGAAGTAGCCGTACCTCTCGAAAATGAAGGGGGGAAGCAAGTCTGGACGGCTCTTCAACAATACCTCCCGACCTTCGCGCTGTTCAAATCGGACCGCTCAAGCACTGATCAGGATGCTGAGGCCCAAGATCCACTTAAAGCTGCTATTCAAGAGGCGATAAAAGCTGTTGAGCCAAAGCTTCAAGAAGTTAGGGATCACGTTGAAGCCGAAGTTAAAAAGATTGCTGCTGCGACTGTTGAGAAGCTTCGCGAGATGGATCCAACAATCGCTGAATCCCTTGATCCTGTTATCTCAACACGTCCTTGGGCATCGCTTTTTTCAACAAGCATAACTGGCGATGAGGGTATCCCGCTCAACAAGCGAGGTAGCGGCGTTAAACGTTTAGTACTGCTCAATTTTTTTCGGGCGAAAGCCGAAAAGGACGCAGTTGAAAAAAAATCCACATCTGTGATTTATGCAATCGAGGAACCGGAGACAAGCCAGCATCCCCGAAACCAACGCCTTCTACTAAATGCACTTCGCGAACTTTCAACCGGTGAAGGAAAGCAAGTTATCCTGACAACTCATACCCCAATGCTAGCGAGATACCTCGATCAAAATGACCTTCGATTCATTCGAAAGAATGCAGAAAATGCTCGGTCTATTGTGGAAGGGGAGGAGGCTGAACTAACTGAAATTGCTCGTTCGCTTGGTGTGCTCGCCGATCACAATGTCAAAATTTTTATAGGCGTAGAAGGAGTCCACGATATTTCTTTTTTGAAGGGAATGTCTCAGGTTCTAATTAATGCCGGTGAAAAAGTTCCTGACCTTGAGAAATTAGAGCTCGATGGAGAGCTGATATTCGTTCCTCTAGGAGGAAGTAATTTAGCAGTGTGGGCTTCACGTCTGGCACCAATAAACAGGCCAGAGTTTCATATCTGTGATCGAGACAATGCTCCACCAGATCAGCCTAAGTATACTGTCCATATGGCGGCTGTTAATGATCGGACCTCTTGCCGTGCTATCGCAACCGATAAACGCGAATTGGAAAACTACTTACACGTCGGAGCAATCTTTGATGCCTACGCGGCACAAAATATTACTGTCACTCTTGCAGGACCATTCAACGACTTTGACGATGTGCCAACGCTAGTTGCGGAAGCTGTTCATGTAGCTAGTGGTGCTGGCGGTTGGGGGGAGGTCTCGGACCGCAACAAGAAAAAAAAGGAAGGGCGAGCGAAACATGCATTGAACAACGCAGCTGTGGCGTTGATGACCGCCGAACGCCTAGCCGAGACTGATCCAAATGACGAAATACGAAGCTGGTTTGAAACCATAGCCCAAATGATGATTGATACACCTTAGTTTAAGAGAAATTCTCCATTCATTCTTCATGTAGCCGGTCCCTCAGGCAGGGGCTGGCTACAGCGCCCCAGATAGGTCTAGAAAGCGCACGGGCTAGGCCGATGAGCCTGAACTATGGCCTCGAAGGTGCACGGATTTTGCACCGATTTGGAGCTATGACTGAATCTGGTGTTTGAGAGTTTGAAGGTTGGCGGCGTATCTGGTTGAATTGTTGTTGTGAGACAGCAGCCCAACCAAAGGAGATACACCACCATGGAAACGACTAACATTGTTGATTTTGCGCGTCGAGAT
>JAGXGZ010000007.1 GCA_024636495.1 Roseobacter sp.
AGATCGACACGGATCATCGTTTGCATCTGCGGCATGGTGCCGGTGGCGTACATGTCATAATCGGTCGGGCCAAGTTCGGTGCCCACGGCCAGTACAACGTCTGACTGGGCGATGAGCCTACGCACCGCTTGCAGGCTGGGGCTAGCTGGAACGCCCAAGGGATGCTCAAACATTATGCCGCGTGCATTCACCGTTTGCACAACCGGGGCGCCGAGCTTTTCGGCAAGTTTACTTAAGGCAGCCCCCGCGCGTCGGGCCCCGCCTCCGGCAAGGATCACCGGTGCCTTGCTCTGCGCCAATAGGGCACCTGCTTCTGCTATTTGATCGGCAGACGAAGAAGGCGGGGCCCTGTGTGAGCGGGCCTGCGATTCTGCGGTATAGGGTTTACCTGCAACATCCAGCGGGATTTCGAGATGTGTCGGTCCCGGTCGACCGCTTTTGAACGGCTCAAAGACCCGCGCGAGCATCGATGCTAGTTCATCGGAGGTTTCGACACGCTCCGACACCAGCGCAACAGTCCGGGCCAAGGCCCGTTGATCCGGCAACTCGTGCAAATGGCCCCGACCTTGGCCGAGGCTGGGCAGCGTGTTGACGCTGGAGACCACCAGCATCGGCACGGAATCGGCGCGCGCCTGCCCCATTGCTGTCAGCGTATTGGTCAGCCCCGGCCCGGTAATGACAAAGGCAACACCGGGCTTGCCGGATACCCGCGCATAGCCATCCGCCATGAATCCCGCGCCCTGTTCGTGCCGGGGTGTTACGTGGCGAATGCCAGAGGCGGCCAAGCCCCGGTAAAGCTCAATCGTATGTACGCCCGGGATGCCAAAGACACAGTCGACACCGCGCTCTGAAAGTTGGGCGACCAATGCCTCTCCGATGCTGGTCATGCGGATTCCAATTGCAGTTGCGCCGCATGGCGAATGATCCGGTCACAGGCCACGTCGAATGCCGCATCGCCGGTGGTCAGCGCCACCCTTACCCAAGCATCAAGCGTCTCGCCAAAGGACGCGCCGGGCATGACCGCGACGTCGCCGTGCTCAAGCAGGTGACTGGCATAGTCGTTGCCGCTCATCCCGGTGGCAGTGACGTCGATCATTGCGAACATGCCAGCCTCCGGGCGGTGGACCTTTAACTGGCTTTCTTCGGACAGGCGGCGATGCAAGCGCTTGGCCCGCGCGGCAAACCGCTGCGTCATCCCATTGGCTACCGGAGACCCTTCGCGCACTGCCTTTTCGGTCATATCCGCGATGAAGGGCTGGTTGCCAAAGAGCATGGTCTCCGACAGCGGCAGAAGTGCCTCGGTGAAGGCTTCCGGCCCTATGCACCAGCCGCTGCGAAAGCCCGGTGCGGCGTGGGATTTTGAAATCGAGGAGACAACGATGACACGGTCAGCCAATTGCGGACGCCATAGGGGCGAGCAGAAATCGGTGGTGTCAAAAATAAGGTCTTCGTAGACCTCATCGGAGATAAGCCAGAGGTCATGGGCGATTGCCAGTTCTCCAATCGCGTCGATGTCTGCGCGAGTCAGCACCGATCCGGTGGGGTTATGCGGTGTGGTCAGCAGGATCGCCGTGGTCTGCGGGGTGATCCTTGCGGCGATGTCATCGGCGTGAATGCGAAAGTCGTTTTCCGGGCGCAGCGGGACCGGAACCATCTCAGCGCCGCTACAGCGAATAACCCCTTCATATGTGGCGTACATCGGGTCGCCGACCAAAACCTGTTGACCAGCCTCTGCCACACCCAGCAGCACCGCATAAAGGGCGGTCTGCGTGCCGGGGAAGCACATCACCTGATCTGGCGTGATGCGGCAGCCCGAGGTGTTTGAATAGCGCTCGGCCAGTGCGGCGCGCAAGCCCGCCTCCCCCCGGCCATCGGAATAGCCGGTACGACCGCGGCGCATCGCATCTGCGGCGACGTCCACAAGAGCGGGGGGGGTCGGAACGTCCGGCTCGCCAATGGTCAATTCAACGATATCGCGGCCCAGTGCGGCAAGCTCGCGCGCCCTAAGGTGGACTTTCCATTTTGCGCCGCCAAGCCCTGCAAGGCGTTTGGTAATGTCTGTCTGTTTCATCTCTGTTGCCCAGCCTTTTTAAGGTTCATTCCGAGGATTGCGCCGACCGATCTAATCCCGATTTCCGGAAGCTCATCCGGCGCGAATGCCCCTGAGAGAATACCGCCTTCCAGCCAAAGACCGTCGATCACGGCGTTGCAGGCAATTGCCAAATGCCGCAGCTTCTGCGGTGTGGCTGGCTGACCTGCCTCCTCCAACACGGCGGCAATCAGCGCCTCAAGGCGGTTGCGGAAGTTATAATAGGTCCGCTCGTGACTGTCGCGCATCTGCATGTCGTCATGCACCTTGGTTAGGAACCCGGCCCAAAGACTGACCGACCCGGCGTCAACGACCGGTGGCGTCAGGCTGCCCACAACAAAAGCCGCGAGTCGTGCCGCTGGTGCACCGCTGTCGGCATCCGCGGAGGCCGATGTCAGATCGGTCAACCGGTCCATGTGATGTTCATACGCCGCGGTGATCAACTCTTCCTTGGACGAAAAATAATGCCGGATCATGCCTTGTGACACATCTGCGCGGGCGGCAATTGCCCGAACTGTGGCGGCCTGAACGCCCTTTTCGGCGATCAGCGACAGGGTCGCCTTTATCAGCGCCTCCCTGCGGTGCTCCGCTGGCTCACGCTTGAATTTAGGAGGGTTGTCCGACACGGGCGATTTCCAGACCTTGTAATTATACACTTGCATGATTACGAAATAAGGGCCTTACTACAAGGCACAATTTTGGGGAACGCCAATTGGGGGGCGCGGACGTTTTGAGCAGAGAGCCGATCGGAACCACGCAGGCGGCAAGAGACGCTGATGCCGATAGCGCAGGGCAAGATGAGGCCATAAGGGTTACTGACCTGCATAAGTCCTTTGGCACGCTGGAAGTCCTTAAGGGCGTCTCCCTCACCGCGCAAAAGGGTGATGTTGTTGCTATTATCGGCGGCAGCGGCTCGGGGAAATCGACCTTCCTGCGTTGTATCAATTTTCTGGAAACCCCAAGCGCGGGCCAGATTATTGTCAACGGTGAAGAGATCCGGATGCGCCAAGACGGCTCGCCCGTGGATCGCCGGCAGATCGAACGTATCCGGACCCGCCTTGGAATGGTGTTTCAAGCCTTCAACCTCTGGACCCATCGCACTTTGTTGGAAAACGTCATAGAGGTGCCGGTCTATGTGCTTAAGGTGCCACGGGATGAAGCGATCAAGCTCGCGCGGCGGCTGCTTGAGCGGGTCGGTCTGGGCGACAAGGCGGATACGTTTCCAGCGTTTCTATCCGGCGGTCAGCAGCAACGTGCGGCCATTGCCCGTGCCCTTGCGGTGGAACCCAGCGTGATGTTGTTCGACGAACCCACCAGCGCTCTCGACCCCGAATTGGTGGGTGAGGTGCTCACGGTAATCCGCGATCTGGCAGCCGAAGGGCGCACCATGCTGCTCGTGACCCATGAAATGAAATTCGCCCGCGAGGTCGCGACCCATGTCGTCTACCTTTTCGAGGGCCGCATTGAAGAACAGGGACCGCCGGAACAGCTTTTCGGCAGCCCTCAATCCGCCCGACTTCAGCAGTTTCTGCAGACAGTCGGTTAAACCATCAAAAACAAAACAGGGAGAGTACAAATGACACTCAAGAAACTTATGACGACCGCAATCGCGACTGCAATCATGAGCGCAGGTGCCGTAGCCGCCGAAGAGGTCAAGATCGGCATTGCCGCAGAACCTTATCCCCCCTTCGCCTCTCTTAACGCCTCTGGCGAATGGGAAGGTTGGGAAGTCGAGGTTATCAAAGCGGTTTGCGCCGCGGCCGAATTGGATTGCGTGATCACTCCTGTCGCTTGGGATGGCATCATCCCTTCGCTGACCGGCCAGCAAATCGATGTGATCATGGCGTCCATGTCGATCACCGAAGAGCGTCAGCAGACGATTGATTTCAGCGATCCCTACTACAATACGCCCGCAGTGATTGTGGCGGATAAGTCGATGGACATTGAGCCTACACCCGAGTCCCTCGCTGGCAAGATCGTCGGTATTCAAGCCTCAACAATTCACCAAGCCTATGCCAACGAATATTTCGGCGATGCGGCAGAGATCCGGGTCTATCAGACGCAGGACGAAGCCAATCAGGATCTGGTCTCGGGTCGGATCGACGCCACACAGGCCGACAGCATTGCCATGGCGGATTTCGTCAACTCCGACATCGGTGCCTGCTGCGAAATCAAGGGGGCGGTCAAGAATGACGAGGCCATCTTGGGCAAAGGTGTCGGCGCCGGGGTGCGCAAGGGTGATGATGCGCTGCGCGAAAGCATGAACAAGGGCATCGCCAAGATCCTTGAAGATGGCACCCACGAGGAGATCACCGGGCGCTATTTCGATACCAGCATCTACGCTGAGTAAGCCCGTATCGTGGAGTTCTTCTTCGAAACGCTCGGTCTTGCCGAAAGTGCGAAATTGTTGTCCCTCAGCCCGCCGGGCTGGGGAGGCAACCTTCTGCGCGGACTCGCAAACTCAATGCAGATCGCGTTTGGCGCTTTCGGGTTCGGTCTGCTGATCGGGCTCTTTGGGGCATATGGCAAGCTCTATGGCGGGGTGGTCCTGCGCGACCTCCTCGCTGTCTATACGACTGTGATTCGGGCCGTGCCGGAACTGGTGCTGATCCTGATCCTCTATTACGTCGGCACCGATCTTATCAATAAAATCTCAGAAGTCATGGGCTATGGCCGCGTCGAAATCAGCGGTGTGGTCGCGGGTATCTGGGTGCTGGGCGTGGTGCAGGGCGCATATGCTACTGAGGTGTTACGCGGCGCAATTCAAGCCGTGTCACCGGGGCAGATCGAGGCCGCGCGAGCCTACGGCATGCCGCCGTTTATGCTGATGCGCCGGGTTACCATCCCCGCGATGATGTCATTTGCCACGCCCGGTCTTGCGAACCTGTGGCTTATTGCAACCAAGGATACCGCATTGTTGGCCATCGTCGGCTTTAGCGAGCTGACACTCGAGACGCGGCAGGCCGCCGCCAGCACGCGCGCCTATTTCACCTTCTTCCTCGCCGCGGGCGCACTCTACTTAATTGTGACGCTTTGTTCGGGCGCGGTTTTTGCCCGGATCGAAAAATGGGCGCGGCGCGGTCAGCCGTCTCTGAAAAGAGCGGGCCGATGAACGCGTTTCGCGCTCTGATGCAGCCCCATCGCATCGTCATGCTGGCGCTTTTGCTGGGTGCGGTGATCTGGTGCGCCGTGGCGCTGCGGTGGGATTGGATACCGGAATACGCCCCATTGGCGCTTGAGGGCCTCTGGCGCACGATCTGGATATTGGTCGTCACCTGTGTGCTGGGCTTTCTTTTGGCCATCCCCCTTGGCCTCGCGCAGGCCATCGGACCTTGGTATCTCTCCGCCCCCGCGCGGATATTTTGTACCGTCATTCGCGGCACGCCACTGCTCTTGCAGATCTGGCTGCTCTACTACGGCCTCGGCTCGCTCTTCCCTCAAATCCCGTGGATCCGCAGCAGTGAACTCTGGCCCTATCTGCGCCAAGCTTGGCCCTACGCAGTTCTGGCGCTGACGTTGTCTTACGCGGGCTATGAAGGTGAAGTCATGCGCGGCGCGTTCGGCAGCGTGAACAAGGGGCAGCTTGAAGCTGCAAACGCATTCGGCATGCCGCGTTTCACCATGTTCCGCCGCATTTGGCTGCCACAGGCCATTCGCAACGTGCTGCCGACATTGGGCGGTGAAACCATTTTGCAGCTCAAGGCCACACCTCTGGTCGCGACGATCACCGTAGTTGAGATCTATGCCGTTTCCTCGCGCGTCCGGTCGGACACATTTATTGTGTACGAACCACTGATCCTGCTGGCGGTATTTTATATGATCATCGCCGGGATCATCGCGTTGTTGTTTCGACGGTTCGAAGACCGGGTGCCGGGATAGGGAAAAAATTCAGGCGTCAGTGATGGCTGGCGGCTTTACCAGACGATATCTCAGTGTGCCATGCGCAATATGAATGGGTGCTCGGTCAGTCAGTTCTCATATCCATTGGCGTCGTGCCAAACTGGGTCTTAAAGGCCCGTGTCATAGAGCTGGCGTTTTCGTATCCGCACCTCGCCGCAATCTCAGCGATGGAAAGATTGGTGCTTTCGACCAAGCGTCTGACAGCGATCAGGCGTCTATGCCGATAGACTTGACCTGGCGTCGCGTCCAAACTGCGCGCAAACCGCCTTTGCAGGCTTTTTGGCGAACAACCAAGGTGCTGCGCGATCATCGGGATCGGCACAGGCGTTTCAACGTTCTCGTCCATAAGGACGAGAGCACGAGAAACCAGTTTGGAACGCACCGGCCTGGTGTCAGATTCCTCAAATAGCTGATTGGTTTGGTGCAGAAAAAGAGCCGCGACATCGAGACGTATGATCTCGCCGCAATGCTCCCCGATCAGAGTAAGAACCAAGTCAAAGGACGCCATGGCACCACCGCATGTGATCCGGTTGCCATCTATCACAAACCGCTCTTGCCGTACATCTACTTGAGTAAACGTCTCTGAAAAGCTTTCGAACAGATGCCCATGGATTGTTGCAGGCCTGTCGTTCAACTGCCCTGCCGCCGCCAACAGCCAAGAGCCCGTGTCGAGCCCAACCAGACATTGCGCGTTTGCGCAA
>JAGXGZ010000051.1 GCA_024636495.1 Roseobacter sp.
CAAAATCTCTACGCGGTCATCAGTCCAAGACATTTGGTGTCCTTAGCTAAAAAGCGGCCCCATACCGGACCGCCTTGGAAAATCTCAAGGCCCTATACTAATCACTGTCAGCTTGGGTGCAAGGCGCGAAGCGGTGTTTGGGTGGCTTGTACCCCCATTCAGCGCCGTAAAACCACATCGCCTTTGATTTGAGTGGCGTAAATCGACAAGAATATGAACGCGTTTGCAAATTTAGCTTTGCAAAACCGTCATACACCCCTAACAAAACAGAATGATCAAAACAGCATTTCATATTTCGCGAAGACGCCAAAGCTGAACCAGCGCCCCGCCCCTGACCGGGTGGGATTGATCATTTGCGGTAATTATCCGCGAAACACCCTTTAATTGCATTGACCCTCTCCGCTCCTCGTGGCCTCTTGTGGCTTTGATGCGGCCAACCCATAAGGATGATCCCGATGATCCCATCTGTTCTGCCGACCTATTCCCGCGCACCGCTTAGCTTTGTAAAAGGCGAAGGCAGTTGGCTAATCGAAGAAGACGGCCGCCGATTTCTGGATTTGGGTGCAGGTATCGCAGTGAACGCTTTGGGGCACGCCAATCCGGCGCTTGTCGCGGCGTTGACCGAACAGGCGGGCAAGCTGTGGCACACGTCCAACCTCTATCAAATCCCGCAGCAGCAGGCCCTCGCGGACAAGCTTGTGGCGCTAAGCTTTGCCGATACGGTGTTTTTCACCAATTCAGGAACTGAATCCTGCGAGTTGGCAGTGAAAATGGCGCGCAAGTATTTCTATGATAAGGGCCAGCCTGACCGGGTCGAGATTATCACTTTCTCCGGCTCGTTCCACGGTCGCTCCTCCGCGGGTATCGCCGCTGCAGGATCCGAGAAGATGACAAAAGGCTTTGGCCCGCTGCTGCCCGGTTTTGTACATCTCGAATTTGGCGACCATGATGGATTGACCGCCGCCATCACGGACACTACCGCAGCGATCCTGATCGAGCCGGTGCAAGGTGAAGGCGGCATACGCCCAGTGCCTGATCAATGCCTGAAAGGCCTGCGTGATCTGTGCGACGAACATGGCATTCTGCTGATCATGGACGAGGTCCAATGTGGCGTTGGCAGGACAGGCAAGCTTTTTGCGCATGAGTGGTCTGGCGTCACGCCGGATATTATGATGGTTGCCAAAGGTATTGGCGGCGGTTTTCCTTTGGGGGCGGTCCTGGCAACTCAGGATGCGGCATCCGGTATGACGGCTGGCACCCATGGTTCTACCTACGGGGGCAACCCCTTGGGCTGCGCGGTCGGCAATGCCGTGATCGATATCATAGGAGACCCGGCATTTCTGGCCGAGGTAAACCGCAAGGCCGGTCTGCTTCGGCAAAAACTGGAAGGCCTTGTCGCCAGCCATCCCGACGTGTTCGAAAGTGTTCGCGGCAGTGGCCTGATGTTGGGCCTTAAATGCAAAGCGACCAATACCGATGTTGTCGCGGCGGGCTACAAGCACGAAGTGATCACCGTGCCTGCCGGCGACAATGTGATCCGCCTTCTGCCACCTCTGACCATCACGGATGAAGAGATCGCCGAAGCGGTAAGCCGCCTAGATCAAGCAGTAGGCAGCCTAAAAACCGCCTGAATTTCATTTTGCAAAATAAACTCCGGGGGGTTCGGGGGCTGGCCCCCCGTCCTGTCCAAAAAGAAGAAGCCGACATGAAACATTTTCTCGATATTCACCAAACCGATCCTGCCGACCTGCGCAACATCATCGACAACGCCGCATCGATGAAAGAAAGCCGCAATGGCCGCCCACGCGGTGCGCCCGACGACGAACAACCGCTCAAAGATCACATGGTCGCGCTGATTTTCGAAAAGCCATCAACCCGCACGCGTGTCAGCTTTGATGTCGGCGTGCGCCAGATGGGCGGCCAGACCTTGGTGCTCTCCGGTGCAGACATGCAGTTGGGCCACGGCGAAACCATCGCCGATACGGCCCGCGTGTTGTCGCGTTATGTCGATCTGATCATGATCCGCACATTCGAGGAAGCAACCTTGCTTGAGATGGCGGAATACGCAAGCGTGCCTGTGATCAACGGGCTGACCAACCGGACCCATCCATGCCAGATCATGGCCGATATCATGACCTTCGAGGAACATAACGGTCCCATCAAGGGTAAGAAAGTCGTCTGGTCAGGTGACGGCAACAATGTCTTTGCCAGCTTTGCCCATGCTGCGAAAAGCTTTGATTTTGAGCTGGTTTTCACCGGTCCGCCGACGCTTGATCCTGAACATTCTTTGAACGGGCTATACACAACCGAACGTGACCCCAACAAGGCCGTCGAGGGGGCGGATCTGGTGGTCACGGATACGTGGGTTTCCATGCATGATCCGCAATCCGCACGCGAGCGTCGCCACAACCAGTTGCGCGGCTATCAGGTCAATGACGCCCTGATGGCCAAGGCCAAGCCGGACGCATTGTTCATGCACTGCTTGCCCGCGCACCGCGATGACGAGGTGACAAGTTCGGTCATGGATGGACCCAGTTCGGTGATCTTTGACGAGGCCGAAAACCGACTGCATGCTCAGAAATCGATCATGCGTTGGTGTTTGAATAAGTGACCACAAAACCACCCATCGTCATTGCTGGTGCAGGGGCGATCGGGTGCTTTGTTGGCGGGCTTTTGGCAACTCATGGCCACAAGGTCACGTTCCTTGCCCGTCTGCGCATTATTGACCAGATTACGAAACATGGGCTGCATCTGACTGATTTTGGCGGCCTTAACCGCAAGCTATCTCCTGAAAGGTTGACGCTGACGGATGACCCTTCGTGCCTGCGCACGGCAGCGATTGTGCTGGTTACCGTGAAAACCTCGGGTACGGTCGCGATAGCACAGGCCATTGTCGCAAAAGCCCCCCAAAGCGTGGTTGTGATTAGCCTGCAAAATGGTCTTGAAGCCGCACAGATCTTGCGCGACACGCTGCCTGACTTAGATGTTCGTGCAGGTATGGTGCCATTTAATGTCGTCCCCGTTGCGCCCGGTGGTGTCCACCGCGCAACAAGCGGGGATATCGTGGTCGAGGCAGGGAAAACGCCCCTTGCAGATACGCTGTCGTGCACCGATCTGAAGTTCAAGGAAAGCTCCGATATTGCTGGGGTGCAATGGGGCAAGCTTTTGATCAACTTGAACAATGCGCTGAACGCCTTGTCAGGGTTAACCTTGCAACAGCAACTGCTCAGCCGCCCGTGGCGGCGGGTCATGGCCGCGCAAATGGCTGAGGCACTAAGCGTCCTACAAGTCCATGGCATAAAAGCCGTGTCGACAACGCCGCTTCCGGTGGGGTTGATCCCGTGGGCTCTACGCTTGCCAACGCCAGTCTTCCAACGCATCGCTGCGAAAATGCTGACGGTCGATCCGATGGCCCGCACGTCGATGTCCTATGATCTTGAGGCGCGAAAACCGACTGAGGTTGATGCGCTTCAGGGCCTGATTGTTCAGATGGGCACCGCAAAATCGGTAGACACACCGATCTGCGCAGGTGTTCTTAAAAAGATCAAACAGGCCGAGGGCGCGGGGCAGGGGGTGCCGAACCTGACGCCGGATGATTTCAGTTAACCAATAAAGTCAGCACCCAAAAGATCAGTGCAGACATCGTGGCAGCAGCTGGGACTGTGATAACCCACGCCGCGATGATCGTCATGAAATGCGACCGACGGACCAGTTTGCGGCGGCGGCGTTCTTCTACGGCAATGCGTTTAACCTGACCGACCTTCGCGTTCGGGCCGCGCAGGCGTCGTTCCATATGCCATTCACGGTAAAAACCAACGCCGAACACGCCACCCACCGCGATGTGGGTCGAACTGACTGGCAGTCCAAGCCAAGATGCCACAATCACGGTGATCGCCGCTGACAGCGCCACGCAGTAGGCGCGCATCGGGTTCAGCTTGGTGATCTGGCTGCCGACCATGCGGATCAGTTTGGGCCCGAACAGGAACAGCCCGAACGAAATCCCAAATGCCCCAATGACCATGACCCACATCGGGATCGAGACCTTGGCCTCGAATCCGCCGAATTCTGAGGCGTGGACGATGGCCGCCAATGGCCCGACCGCGTTGGCTACGTCATTGGCCCCATGCGCAAAGCTAAGCAAAGCGGCCGATAAGACCAGCGGCAGCCCAAAAAGGATCTTCACCGACTTGTTCCGGTTCTCCAGCCCTTCGGACGCGCGGTGAATCGCGGGGCGTGATATGGCGTAG
Organism: Roseobacter sp.; assembly: GCA_024636495.1. GTDB lineage: Bacteria > Pseudomonadota > Alphaproteobacteria > Rhodobacterales > Rhodobacteraceae > Sulfitobacter. Next base: position 4,248 of record JAGXGZ010000051.1, read on the forward strand.
CTTAGACAGCCTAAGAACAGTCCGATCAGCAGGGCGATGCCCATATCGATGTGAATGACTTTCTGCAGACCCTTAAGGGACAGATACGTGGCAAACACACCCGCCATGACACCTATCAAGATCGGAACCCAGCGGCGCGAAGCAGCGATCTTGTCGTCTTTATAAAGGATCTGCGCTTTGATCAGGGCCAGAAAACCCGCTGCAATGGCGCCACCCAAAACGGGCGAAATCACCCAGCTTGCAGCAATCAGGCTCATCGAGGGCCAGTTTACAGCGCTTAATCCCGCGGCCGCGATCCCCGCCCCCATAACACCGCCCACAACCGAATGCGTCGTAGAAACAGGTGCGCCGACCCAAGTCGCCAGATTGACCCAAAGCGCCGAGGAGATCAGCGCCGCCATCATTGCCCAAATGAACACCTGCGCATCGGCGACCGATGTTGGGTCAATGATCCCCTTTGATATGGTCGAGACAACATCGCCCCCCGCAAGCAATGCGCCCGCACTTTCACATATTGCAGCGATCAGGATCGCACCGCCCATGCTAAGCGCCTTGGCACCGACAGCCGGACCCATATTGTTGGCCACATCGTTGGCACCGATATTGACAGCCATATAGGCCCCAAATGCGGCGGCGGCGATGACGACATAGTTCGACGGCGCGTGACCTAGAAAAATGCCCGCGACAAGTGCGGCCAGAACGATGAACGCCAACGCAATGCCAAAGCCAACCATAGGACGCGCCGCATAGGTCGCGGCCTGTTCAACCCGCGAAATTCGATGCAAATCGGTATCGAGGGTTTTCCACTGCTGGCCTTTGGGGGCGTCACTCATCTTTGCTCCGATCACGACGAATGCGGCGTGGTGACAGAAACTCAGGCTCTACACAAGCCGAACGGCCAAGCTGCCGGACCTTTCAGACCTATTTCAAAGGGACAAGAGAATCTCGCGCAGATCGGGTTCATCCACAAGTAGTGCTGCTTGCGCAGGCGTGAACCATTGCCGCTTGCGCTGCTTTACCTCTGGGTATTTATCCTCGAGGTTGCGCACGCGGGTCAGGTAGACTTGGGCATTCACAGGCGTTGATAATCCGCTGTTCAAGCGCTTGTCGTAGTCATAAAAACCAATGGGGTCGCTCTCGATATCGGCCTTTGAAACGCCGGCTTCCTCCCATGCCTCTTGCAAGGCTGCACCTGCGCCATCAAGCCCGTCAATCGGCCAGCCCTTTGGGACGATCCACCGTCCGGTATCGCGGCTGGTGATCAGCAAGACCTGTTTGCCGCCAGGTGTTTCGCGGTAGCAAAGCGCTGCCACTTGCAGCCTTTTGGGCCGCTGCCACATGGGTAGAAACACATCCTCCCATGCGCGTTTGAAAACGTGCATCATTTCAATCTTACTGCCTGTAGCCATGTTTTTTTGTTTTATCCGATATTTGTAAATGATTTCACAAAAGAAATCAATTTCTTAGCGTTGAGACACTTGCAGGTCTGAACGTCGCGTTCCAATTTACAAAGGAATGACGAAAAGGACGACACATGACCACGCACGAAAAAGGTGCTGATATTGGGGTTTATGGTTTGGGCACGATGGGCAGTGCATTGGCCTTGAACTTCGCTGATCACGAATTTGACGTGGCAGTCAGCAATAAAGAGCCGGACTGGATAGCGCCATTCATTCAGAACGCAGGCCCGCTTGCCAATCGACTTTCTGGCCACGAAAGCCTTGCCGATTTCGTTGCAGCCATCGCCCGTCCCCGCAACATCTTGTTTATGATCCCATCTGGCGCACCATTGGATGCGATGATTGATGCGATCCTGCCTTTGCTGGACAAAGATGATACGATTGTCGATGGCGGCAATGCCGATTTCAACGCGACCCGCAGGCGCGCTGAAATGGTCGCAGAAACTGGGTGCCACTTCGTTGGCATGGGCGTGTCGGGTGGGGCCGAAGGCGCGCGGCACGGGCCATCTATGATGGTCGGTGGTACGCGCCAAAGCTGGGACCAGTTGCGCCCGATGGTCGAGGCGATTGCCGCCAAATTCGAAGGCGACCCTTGCGTGGACCATCTGGGCCCCGATGGCGCGGGGCACTTCGTCAAGACCGTGCACAACGGTATCGAGTATGCCGATATGCAAATGATCGCCGAAGTGTACGGGATCCTGCGCGACGTTTGCGGTCAAACTGCGCCTGAAATAGGCGCGCTGTTTGAAAGCTGGCAGACAGGCCCGCTCAGCTCGTATTTGATCGAGGTATCAGCCGCCGCTTTACAAACGGTGGATGGCGATACCGATCAACCTCTTGTGGACGTGATCCTGGACAAGGCAGGGCAAAAAGGCACTGGACGCTGGACCTTGATCGAGGCGCTGAAGCTGGGGCAATCGGCCAGCGCAATCGAGGCGGCTGTGGGCGCGCGCGGATGGTCTAGCGAAAAGGCAACAAGACAAGCCGCTGAACCGCTGCTGAACGCCGCCGCCCAAACGGCCGACATGCCTGATCCGGATGATCTGGAAAATGCGCTTCTTGCCGCCCGTATCCTTGGTCATGCGCAAGGGTTTCGCGTCCTTTCGGCAGCATCAGACGAATTCGATTGGCAGCTGGATATGGCGCGTATTTCCGAGATATGGCGTGCAGGCTGCATTATACGTTCGGCCCTGCTGGATGATTTCGCCGACGCCTTTCGCAGCGAGTTGCCAGAAAATGAACTTATCCTTGCGCCAGAAATCCGCAAGATGCTGGAGGGGTCTATCGGGGCCTTGCGTCGGGTTGTGGCTGCCGCAGTCTTGTCTGGCGTCGCGGCCCCGTCGCTCAGTGCGTCGCTTGTCTGGTATGATACAATCCGCCGCGCGCGCGGCACCGCCAACCTTATTCAGGCGCAACGGGATTTCTTTGGAGCGCACGGGTTCGAGCGGATCGACAAAGTCGGCGCGCATCATGGCGACTGGAACGAGGTCGCAAAAACCTAGGCCTCGAATGGATCAATGGCATATGCCACATGCGCCAGGTACAGTCCATGGGGGGGAGAGACCGGACCGCAGGCCTGCCGGTCGCGTGCTTCGCGCATTTTTCTGACGTCATCGGGCGTCAGCGATCCTGCACCAACCCTTTCCAAGGTGCCCACGAAACTGCGGACCTGATTGTGTAGAAAGGATCGGGCGCGGACGTCAAAATGCACCTCAAGCCCGGCCGCGGTTTCGACCTCGACCATATCCAGCCGGTCGATAGTTTTGACCGGCGAGACCGATTGACAGATCGTCGAGCGGAAAGTGGTAAAATCATGCTTTCCGATCAAATGTTTGGCGGCTGCGCGCATGGCTTCCAGATCCAGCGGTTTCTTGACCTGCCAAACCAATCCGGCCTGATGGGTGGCAGGCGCACGCCGGACCAGAACGCGAAACAGATAGCGCCGCTCAAGCGCCGAAAAACGCGCATGAAAATCCTCGCTGACAGGCGCACAGGCGACAATGGCGACGGGATGTGGTTTCATGTGGTAATTCAGCGCTTCTGACAGGCGAAACGGCTTCCAATTGCGCTCCATGTCGCAATGGGCAACCTGCGCCAGCCCGTGCACGCCTGCATCGGTGCGACCTGCGGCGGCAATATTGTGCACACGTGGTTCGACCTTGGCCAAAGCTGCCTCGATCACACCTTGCACCGACGGCACATCGTTTTGGCGTTGCCATCCGTGAAACGGGGCACCGTTATATTCGACTTTCAGGGCATAGCGATACATTGCGGGGCTTTAGCGCGGGCAGGCGCTTCTGGCAATCCCTACACCCCGTGCTTATGTTGGGAAGCAATAGCAAGATACAGGCGGGCGCGGGCTTTGGTACTCTCTAGAATTGCCGATGGAATTTGGCGGCAGGTGGAAAACGTTCAGGATGGCGTGTCAGAGGTGTTTTTCGAGCCGGTGATCCGGTTGGGTGTCACCGGCCTTGCACGATCAGGTAAAACCGTCTTCATCACATCGCTGGTTGCAAACCTTCTTGACCGTGGCCGGATGCCGGGGCTTTTGGCCGCGTCTGAGGGCCGGATAGAGGCGGCGTTCTTGCAACCACAGCCCGACGATACGGTGCCGCGTTTCGAATATGAAAACCATCTGGCGGCCCTCACTGGCCCAACGCCGCACTGGCCCGACAGCACCCGCGCGATTTCAGAGCTGCGCCTGTCGCTTCGGGTACGCCCCAACGGACTGCTTGCAGGGTTTCAGGGGCCACGAACGATCCATCTTGATATCGTCGATTATCCCGGCGAATGGCTGTTGGACCTTGCTTTGATGGACGTGGATTACAGCCAATGGTCAGCGCAGGTTCTGGCGCGGATCGAGGGGCGCGTTGAGGCAGAAGCATACCGGGCCTTGATCGGTGCAACCAACCCTGAGGCAAAACTTGACGAGCCGACCGCGCAAACTCTCGCTGCCAGCTTTGCGCAGTATCTTCAAACGGCCCGCGCGAACGGGTATTCCGACTGCACACCGGGGCGGTTCTTGTTGCCCGGTGATCTGGCCGGATCGCCGGTGCTGACCTTTGCGCCGCTGCCCGGCGGTGAAGGGGCGCGGGGGTCATTGCTGCGGGAAATGGCGCGGAGGTTCGAGGCCTATAAACGTCAGGTCGTGCAGCCGTTCTTTCGTGACCACTTTGCCAAGATCGACCGCCAAATCGTTCTCGTCGATGCCCTTGGGGCGATCAATCAGGGCCCCCGTGCCGTCGAGGATCTGCGCGGCGCGATGAGCGAAATCCTGAGTAGTTTCAAGCCCGGGCGCAACGGGTTTCTGACCCAACTCTTGCGGGGAAAACGGGTCGAGAAGATCTTGTTTGCGGCCACCAAGGCGGATCACCTGCATCATTCACAACACCCCAGTCTGACCGCCATCATGGAGGCCTTGACCCGCGAGGCCCGCGACCGCGCGCGATTTGCGGGGGCTGGGACGTTTGCGATGTCTTTGGCATCGTTGCGGGCGACGACTGAAGCCACGATGAACCACGACGGCGATACCTTGGATGTCGTGCGCGGACGGCTTCTGGAGACTGGTAAAGAGGCAGCGTTTTATCCCGGCGAATTGCCCAAAGATCCTGCGCACCTGCTTAGCCCTGCGCGGGCGGGCGCCGAGAAATGGCTTGATCAGGATTATAAAATCATGCGCTTCGCCCCAGCAAAGCTGAACCTGCGCCCCGGCGACGGCCCGCCCCATATAAGGCTTGACCGCGCTGCCGAGTTCTTGATCGGGGATCGGTTATGACAACACTGCGGGCAGCTCGATCAACCGACGCGGGCAAGGTCGGCGCGATCTTGTCAGAGTTTGTGCAAACAACTGCATGGATGCCGCGCTTGCATTCCGGGGCCGAGGATATCGCCCATGCAGGCCAGTTGATCGCCGCTGGTCTGGTGACAGTGGCCGAACAGAAAGGCAAGATCGTGGGTTTTATTGCTACGGATGGGCAGGACCTTGATGCGCTTTATGTGGCCGAAACCGCGCGGCGCGCTGGTGTCGGAGAGACGTTGTTGACGCATGTCCGGTCCCAGCAAGACCGAATTGAGCTTTGGACGTTCCAAGCAAACACGCCGGCGCAGCAATTTTACCTCAAGCACGGGTTTGTCGAGGTAACCCGCACCGATGGTGTCGGCAATGACGAAGGCCTGCCCGATATCCGGTATTCTTGGCAGCGAAAGGCACAATGATGGCAAAAGGACCGATCCTGTTTGATCTTGAGGAAGACACCGCACCGCGCCCGTCGGTGGCGGATGCGCCGCCCGTGCCCGAGGTCGGGATGCCTGCGCCCAAAGGTCAGGCGATGCAGATTGCGGCGCGGTTGGCCGCGCGTAAACCGTCAAAGCTGGTCAAGCTGTTTTGGTGGCTGCTGACCACGCTGATCGGGGCCTTGGTGTCGATATCGGCTTGGAACTTTGTCACGGGGTTGATGGCCAGCTACCCGCTGATCGGGCTTGCGATGAGCATTCTGATCGGTGCGCTGCTGCTGGTTCTGGCGCTTTTGTGTTTGCGCGAACTGGCCGCGTTCAGCCGTCTGGCCCGATTGGATGGGCTGCACCATGATGTGGGGCAGGCATTGTCGCAGGATGATTTGAAAGCCGCCCGGTCCGTGACAGACCGTTTGACGGCCCTGTACCAGGGTCGCGAGGATACCCGGTGGGGCCGTGACCGGTTGGCAGAATTGCGCAGCGATCAATTGGACGCACATGGGTTGCTGTCGCTGGTCGAGGCTGAACTGCTTGGCCCGCTGGATATTGCTGCCAGCCGCGAAGTCGAAGCCGCTGCAAGGCAAGTCGCGACCGTGACGGCACTTGTGCCGCTGGCCCTTGCGGATGTCGCGGCGGCCTTGACCAGCAATTTGCGGATGATCCGGCGCGTGGCCGAAATTTATGGTGGGCGATCGGGTTTTTTCGGGTCGTGGCGGCTGACGCGCGTTGTGCTGTCGCATATGGTTGCCACAGGTGCGGTTGCTGTTGGCGATGATATGCTTGAGCCGATCTTGGGCGGCACGATCCTTGCCAAGGTGTCACGACGCTTTGGTGAGGGGTTGGTGAATGGGGCCTTAACGGCGCGGGTCGGGGTAGCTGCTATGGAAGTGTGCCGCCCTATGCCGTTTTCGCAAGCGCGCAAACCCAAAGTCCGCAGCATCATCAAACGGGCATTGTCCGGGCTGTTTGGCAAGGGAACACAGGATGGGGTTTGAGTAAGGCGGCGGGTTGGGGCGCTGCCCCAAACCCCGGGATATTTAAGAGCCAGAGAAGCAGGGGCCCAAGATGATACGTGGGGGGCTTGTCGCTTGTTGTGTGGCGACATATAAGGCGCGTATGAACCGGATATCCGTGATCATAATGCGAATTATTTTCCCGGCGCTCTGACCGTTGAGCCGCCGGGCTTTAGGTGTTTGAGACGCTCGCACCGCACCTGATCATTCATTTTCCTACTTAGTTTGCCAAAGGACGCCCCCATGTGCGCCGATACCCCCGAGACGCTTGATTACAAATCCACTTTGAACCTGCCCAAGACCGATTTCCCGATGCGCGCTGGCCTGCCAAAGCGCGAGCCTGAATGGCTGGACCGTTGGGAAAAGATCGGCGTCTATGACCGTTTGCGCGAGAAGGAAGGGCGGACACCTTTCACGCTGCATGATGGTCCTCCCTATGCGAACGGAAACCTGCACATCGGTCACGCTCTGAACAAGACGATCAAGGATATGATCGTGCGCAGCCATCAGATGATGGGCTTTGATGCGCGATACATTCCCGGTTGGGATTGTCACGGTCTGCCTATCGAGTGGAAGATCGAGGAGCAGTACCGCCAGAAGGGCAAGAACAAAGACGACGTACCGATCAACGATTTCCGCGCAGAGTGCCGCAAATTTGCCGCCGGTTGGGTCGATATCCAGCGCGAGGAATTCAAGCGGCTTGGCATCACGGGCAATTGGGCTGATCCGTACCTCACGATGGATTTCCACGCCGAGCGTGTGATCGCGGAGGAATTCATGAAATTCCTGATGAACGGCACGCTTTATCAGGGATCAAAGCCTGTTATGTGGTCGCCGGTGGAAAAGACCGCTTTGGCCGAGGCCGAGGTGGAGTACCACGACAAGGAAAGCTTTACGATCTGGGTGAAGTTCAAGGTTGTGGGCACGGGCGACGCAACATTAGACGGTGCGCAGGTTGTAATCTGGACAACGACGCCTTGGACGATGCCAAGCAACAAGGCAGTCGTATACGGCGAAGGCATTTCTTACGGTCTGTACGAAGTGACCGGCCGTCCAGAGGAATCCTGGGTCAATATCGGTGATCGTTATATCTTGTCAGACAGTATGGCGATGGAAGTGTTCGGGCGCGCGCGGCTGGATGAGACCATGGTGCGCCGTCTGTGTGATGTGACGCAGGATGATTTGGCCAAGATCACCTTGCAGCATCCACTAGCCGGTGCCGAAGGCGGCAATGGCGAGTGGGATGACATCCGCGATTTCCGCGCTGCTGATTTCGTAACCGATACCGAAGGCACGGGCTTTGTCCATTGCGCGCCTTCCCACGGTCTTGAGGAATACGAACTCTACCGCGATCTGGGCATGCTTGAGCAAGTGATCACCTATAACGTGATCGAAGATGGGTCGTTCCGCGCGGATCTTCCGTTCTTTGGCGGCAAGTCGATCCTCAAGCCGAATGGCAAGGAAGGCGACGCCAACACGGCCGTGATCAACAAGCTGGCCGAGGTGGGAGGGCTGCTGGCGCGCGGCAAGATCAAGCACAGCTATCCGCACAGCTGGCGCTCTAAGGCACCGGTGATTTATCGCAACACGCCGCAGTGGTTTGCCGCGATCGACAAGACCGTCGGTGACGGCTTGGATACGTTCGGGACGACCATCCGCGAGCGTGCGCTGACCGAGATCGACAACGTCAACTGGGTGCCCAAGAAGGGTCGCAATCGACTGCATTCGATGATGGAGGCGCGTCCCGATTGGGTGTTGTCGCGTCAACGGGCATGGGGTGTGCCGCTGACCTGCTTTACCAAAAAGGGCGCTTTGCCCACCGACGCTGATTTCCTGCTGCGCAGCCCTGAGGTCAACCAGCGGATTGTCGACGCATTCGAAGCGGATGGTGCGGATGTCTGGTATGAGGACGGCGCTAAGGAACGGTTCCTGACCGGCATCGTGAACCCTGATGACTACACCCAAGTGTTCGATATCTTGGATGTGTGGTTTGATTCCGGGTCGACCCACGCGTTTGTGCTGCGCGACAGGCCCGACGGATCAGAAGACGGTATCGCCGATGTTTACATGGAAGGCACCGACCAGCACCGTGGGTGGTTCCATTCGTCGCTGCTGCAATCCGTGGGAACGACAGGGCACGCGCCTTACCGCAATGTGGTCACGCACGGTTTTACGCTGGATGAAAAGGGCATGAAGATGTCCAAATCCATCGGCAATACCATCGTGCCCGCCAAGATCGTCGAACAATACGGCGCGGATATTCTGCGTCTTTGGGTGGCGCAGACAGATTATACCGCCGACCAGCGGATCGGGCCGGAGATCCTGAAAGGGGTCGCCGACAGCTATCGCCGTCTGCGCAATACCATGCGGTATATGTTGGGCGCGTTGTCGGATTTCGAGGAAAGTGACCGGACAGCCCCGGCTGACATGCCAGAGCTTGAACGTTGGGTGCTGCACCGCGTGGCCGAGCTGGATCAGGTTGTGCGCGACGGCTATGCCAAGTTCGATTTTCAGGGCGTGTTTCAGGCCGTCTTTACCTTTGCCACGGTCGATCTGTCGGCGTTTTACTTTGATGTGCGCAAGGACGCGCTGTATTGTGATGGGGATACGCTGCGGCGGCGGGCGGCACGCACGGTGCTTGATATCCTGTTCCACCGTTTGACCACATGGTTGGCGCCTGTGCTGGTGTTCACGATGGAAGAAGTCTGGCTGGAACGCTTCCCTGGCGAGGAAAGCTCGGTTCATTTGACAGACATTCCTGAAACGCCCAAAGCATGGCTTGATGCCGATCTGGCGGCCAAATGGGCCAAGGTTCGGGCGGCGCGGCGCGTCGTAACATCGGCATTGGAAGTTCAGCGGGTGGACAAGGTTATCGGTGCTTCACTTGAGGCGTCTCCCATCGTTTATGTCGCTGACGATGCGCAGCGCGCAGCGCTGGAAAGCGTGGCGTTCGAGGATGTATGTATCACGTCGCAAATCGCGATCACCGGAGATGATGCACCGGCGGAAGCATTCCGCATGCCCGAAACCGAAGGGGTTGCCGTCGTGTTCGAGAAGGCATCGGGCGAAAAATGTGCACGCTGTTGGAAGGTGCTGCCGGATGTGGGCACGCATGATCACGCTGGTCTGTGCGAACGCTGCGACAAGGCGGTATCATAGGGTGGGGGTCACCCCCACTTTTCGCCTTTTGGCGTGTTCCTGACCAATGCTACGCCGGTCCGTTCCCACGCGTTTCGGTCCGCTGGTCATCAGCGAAAAGGCGGGCGCGATCGTGCGCCTGTCTTGGGAAGACGATACGTTTCTTGACCAAAGCGCATTGCTTGACGATGCCGCTGTCCAGTTGCGGGCCTTTGAGGCTGGAGAGTTGACGCAATTCGACCTGCCATTGCGCGTTGAGGGCACAGACACTTTGCGGGCTGTCTGCGATGCGATCTATGCGATTCCCTTTGGCGACACCTGCACGTATGGCGACATCGCCAAGACGTTAAACATTCCGGCGCAGGTCGTGGGGCAAGCTTGCGGGCAAAACCCCATACCTATCATCATTCCGTGCCACCGCGTGATGGGTGCCAAGGGTCTTACCGGGTATTCGGGGGCAGGCGGGGTCGAAACCAAGGTTGCATTACTGCGCCATGAAGGTGCGGCGGGGCTGCTTATCTAGTAGGTAGGCCAAGTGCGGTTGAACCCTGCTACGTTTCCCGCTCATAGAGGAACTGTTGGGCAACCCCCGCAAAGACTAGATAAAGGCTGGTAATCATCAGACCCCAATGCGCCCAGCTTTGCGGGTGGAAATCGACCCAAGCGGCCCAGCCAGCAAAAACTGTCCACGCCAGCGCCATCGGCAAGGTGACGCTGCGCCAGCGTTCTGTACGCACCGGATGGACGAATTTGAGGGGGGCGAACATCGTTGCCGCAAGGAAGGTGACCAAGATTAACGACACCCACCAAGGGGGCGATAACGCGAATAGAACCAGCACCAGCATGTTCCAGCATCCAGGAAATCCCCAGAATGAATTATCTTTTGTTTTCATACGCGTGTCGCAAAAATACATGGCACTCGCAAAGGTGATGATGATGATCATGACCCAACCGCTCCACCCGTCCATCAGGCCGGATTTGAACAAGGCAAAAGCAGGGATAAAGACATAGGTCAGATAGTCGATGATCAGATCCAGCAACACACCATCAAATTGCGGTGCGTTGGTCTTAACATCGTATTTTCGTGCCAACGGCCCGTCGATGCCATCAACAAAAAAGGCGACCACCAACCATAGGAACATCATGTCCCATTCCTGATCAACCGCCGCCAACATGGCTAACATCGCGAAAATTGCACCGGTTGCTGTGAACAAATGAACAAGAAGGGCGCGTGACTGGATACTCATGCTTCACAAATGCCAAAACTTTCGACCAAGTGCAAAAGGAAAAGCGCAAGGAACGCAGCTGGCTTGGGTTGACCCCGCCAATGATTCCGCCTAAAGCCAGAAAACGAATTTATGGGTTGCCACCGCGCGGCCCTTTTGGGTGTTGAGCCGGATCGCCGGACACGCCCCAGCAGCAAAAGGATAAACCCATGTCGCGCGTTTGCGAATTGACCGGAAAAGGCCCGATGTCGGGCAACAATGTAAGCCACGCCAA
>JAGXGZ010000052.1 GCA_024636495.1 Roseobacter sp.
GCGGAACCGTTGCATGGCCCGTTCTCGTCGTCGAAACGGCAGGTGCGAATTCTCCGCACGATTATTCACCCAGCGGCCAGTCTCCTGCTTGTCAGCATTGCCGAGATCCTTCATCGCAGCGCCGTAGGAACGAAGTTTGTCGGTGACCAAAATATGAGGACGTCCGTGGCGCTTCATTGATTTCTTAAGGAATTTTAATGCCGCTTTGCGATCCCGGCGTTTGGTAACATAGCTTTCCAGCACTTCACCCTCGTGATCAACCGCGCGCCACAGGTAGTGTCGCTCGCCGTTGATCTTCACGAAAATCTCGTCCAAATGCCTCTGCCAGTTCGAATACGACCGCATCTGCTGCACCCGTTTTCGACGGATTTCTGCGGCGAACATTGGGCCAAACCGGTTCCACAGTACCGCACCGTTTCATGGCTGATGTCGATCCCGCGTTCGTGCAGCAGGTCCTCGACGTTTCGGAGCGAAAGGGGAAAGCGAATGTACATCATGACCGCCAGGCGGATGATCTCAGGGCTGCTGTGAAAGTACTTGAAGGGGTCGCGTTTTGTCATGGATAGACGCTACGAAACTGCCCTGCCCGGCTCAAGCCAGTTTCTTCTGACAAAGCCCGTTTGTGCAGTAGATCCTCCACGTTCCGAAGGGGAAGCGGGAAACGGACATTTAGAATCACAACAAGTAAGATCACCTCGGGGCTCGCCTTAAAATAGCGAAACGGCAGTGCTTTGCCATGGCGCAAGGCTAACAAGCCCCCGGCCCGCTCGGGCCAGTTTTACTGATAAGACCTCGCTGAGGTTTAACGAGATGCAAAGTCATCTGAAAACCCGCTAATTACGTTAGCAACGTTGCGACCCAAAGCCTCCATTGCATAACCGCCTTCCATTACAAATTGCGTTGGCAGTCCTGCCTTAGCGATCGTCCGGCCTATTGCGACGTAATCATCGCTTTGCAACTCGAACCCGCCGACGGGATCACCAGCGAAACTGTCGACCCCGAGCGAGATCACAAGCGTGCCTGGCGCGTAGGATTTGATCCGGGCCAGTGCAGCTTCCAGTGCCGGACCCCAAACGCTGAAGTCAGTGCCGCGCGGCATCGGAAGGTTGAGGTTATAGCCTCTGCCCGCATTTGTGCCGACTTCGGTCGCATACCCCATCAGGAATGGATATTCGTCTTCGGGGCGGCAGTGCAGAGAGGCATATAACACATCCGCACGGTCATAGAATATGGCCTGCGTGCCATTTCCATGATGATAGTCGATGTCCAAGATGGCGACGCGCTTTGCCCCGGCATTTAGATGTGCCTGTGCCGCTATCGCTGCGTTGTTTAGGTAGCAATATCCCCCTGCCATATCCCGCGAGGCATGATGCCCCGGAGGGCGGCACAGCGAAAACACTGCGCGTTCACCCTGTTGCATCAGGTCGACGCCCGTCAGCGCGGCGTCCTTCGCCGAATTAATAGCCCGCCACGTACCTTTTACGAAAGGCACGCAAACATCGAAGGTGTAACAGCTAAGCATCGAATGCACAGACTGGTTGGGCACTTGATCCATTCCGCGCATGCCAAAAGTATAGGCGGTCGCAAAACCGCCGGGGCCAAACTCGGCCTCCCATAGGGGGTAGCATCGCTCCAGAAAGCTGACGAAGGCGGGGTCATGGACCTGATGCACGGTTTCGAACCCATGCGGTTCGGGCGGTACAATGTCTGCAAAACCCGCGTCTGCCAGCGCCGCCATGATCATATCCATACGCTCGGAGCTTTCGGACATGGGGATCATCTGATCGTAGCGCATTTCCTTGGCGCCAGCGTGGGCGCGATGATCATCTGAATAGATCAGCTTCATGGTTATTCCTTTGTAACGTGATGTTGGTGATTGTGCTGCCACGCCTGACAAAACCGGTCGGCGGTAATGGCGATGATCGCCATGCCAATCCCTGCAACGAAACCCTGACCAAAGTTGCCGGCTGACAGCCCGACATATACCTCTTGGCCCAATCCCGTGGTCCCCACCAAGGCCGCGATGACCAGCATCGCGATGCCGTACATTATGGATTGGTTCAGCCCGAGCATGATGTTCGGCAGCGCCAAGGGCATCTTTACCAGAAACAGCATCTGAGCGCGCGAGGTGCCAAGGCTCGAAGCCGCCTCGACGACGGTTTCTGACACATGCCGCAACCCGTGTTCGGTATAGCGAAACGCGGGAACATAGGCATAGCCAATGATGGCAAGCAGGGCGGCAAACTCCCCGATCTTGAAGATCATAACAATGGGGATCAGCAGGACGAACGGGGGCAGTGTCTGCATGGTGTCGTTGATGGGGCGCATGAAATGCGAGAACCCGTCATACTGCGCGGCCAAGGTGCCCAGCGACGCGCCCATGACAAAAGACAGGCTGACGGCAATCGTACACAAATAAAGCGACAGCATCGCCTTGTCCCAACTGCCGGAGACGAGAAGAAAGAGCATCCCAAGCGCCGTACCGATCGCCAGCTTGCGCCCACCCAATCGGTACGCAAACCATATCAGGATCGAAAGAATTGCGATCCAAGGCATGTCTGTCAGACCGATGTAAAAAACCAGCCCTCCTAGCAGAGCAGTCACAGCCAAACCAACGTGGCCTTTGCGCCATGCGCCCAACGACGCCAAACCAATCAGCGCGGCATATCCGGCCACGTGCCACGCCGTCGGGGCAAAGCCCCACGTGTATGGGCTAACGGTCTTGTCCAACCCGATCTTAAACGGAAGCATCACGAAAAACAGGCAGGCAGTCTTGATCGCCTCCACCGTCGGCTTGGACACGATGACAAACCGTTCAATCACCTGGTTCAATGGCCCTGCCAGATCAAGGTGCCACGCATCAGGCCAGTGTCCCAGAAACGGCACCGCGTCGTCCATCACCACCAGCGCCCCGGCTACCATCAGCAGCGACATGGGGAAAAAATAGCGTTGCACAAGGGATTTTTTAACCATCGTGCTGCCCTGTTTTTCGGCCAACCCGAAGGTGATCCGGTCCAGGATCATCGCCATCAATGCGATGACAATACCGGCGATCATGCTTTCGCCGAACTGCGCTTTGCGCATTGTTGACAGAACTTCCCACCCGATGTCGGCAGTGCCGCCGATGATGGATGCGATAATGACCATCGACAACGATGCCATAGTGGTCTGGTTGACCCCGATCAGGATCTGTTTCAACGCCGATGGAATTCGAACACGCCAGAACAACTGCGCATTTGTGGCGCCGGACATAAGGCCGGATTCCACAATTTCCAATGGCACGCCGCGCAGACCCAGCATGGTATTGCGAACCATCGGGGGGAACGAAAACAGGATTGAAGCGACCAGCCCGACAACCGGACCAAAGCCAAACAGCAACAGGATCGGCAGCAAGTAGGCAAATGCTGGAATGGTTTGCGAAATATCCAAGAGCGGCATGATTGCCCGCTTTGCCCGGTCTGACGCGTCGCCGAGGACGCCTAATAGAAACCCAATCAAAACGGCGAGCGGCACGGAAATAAACACCAGTGCGAACGAATTCATGGCCTCGTCCCACAAATCGACCCCCAGCACATAGAGCAGGCTTATCCCGGTGAACCCGGCAAGCCACGCGCCGCCCGCGCGATACGCGATTATGACCAGCACGGCGATAAATGCGCTCCACGGAAGCCAATGCAACAGGCCGCGCATCCAGCCCATGGGATAGCTCAGCACGAAAGTCACAGCTTTGAAAAACGGCTCGGTATTGGTGACCATCCATTTCATTATCGCGTTAAACAGCCCGCCAATAGGCAGTTGCAGGGCGCTGGGGAATTCGGCGACCCAATCCAGATGGCCCATCGCCAGAACGCACGACGCCGACACCAAAATAACCGCAGGCCAGCCCAACCGCGATCCCAGTGTTTGACCGGTTCGTTGTGCCTTTGCGTTGCTTGCCATGCTAGGCGCCGCCCCCGTCGCGGGCCTCAGCGACCGAAGCGAGCGTCTGAATCAGCGAAACCGGAGTGATTACACCCAACGCGTGACCATCTGGGTCATCGACAACCACGCCTGACGGGTTCTCGGCCAGTTCCGTCAACACCGATTCCACAATCATCGAGCCGGGCACATGCGCCATAACGGAGGTATCACCCGTAGCGGGTATCACGCATGCCTGGGCCCGCAAAACGCGAATGCGTGGCACCTCCGAGGTAAATTGCGCAACGTAATCGTCCGCGGGGTGCAGGATTAGATCTTCAGGAGTGCCCATTTGCACGATTTTGCCATCGCGCATGATCGCCATGCGATCCGCGATACGCAGCGCTTCCAGAAAATCATGCGTGATGAAAACGATGGATTTATGCAGCACCTTCTGGATGCGCAAAAACTCGTCTTGCATCTGCCTGCGGATCAACGGGTCCAGCGCCGAGAAAGGCTCGTCCAGAAACCACACCTCCGGCTCTACCGCCAGCGAACGCGCGATACCGACACGTTGTTGTTGCCCGCCTGATAGCTCGGTGGGAAACGCATCCTCGCGACCATCAAGATCAACCAGCGTGATGACCCGTTGGGCGCGTTCGCGCTGGTCGCGCAGCGACAATCCTTGCAACTTCAACGGGAAGGCGACGTTTTCCAAAACCGTCAGGTGGGGCATTAAGCCGAAGTTCTGAAAAACCATGCCCATCTTGTGACGGCGAATATCGATCAGTTCCTTGTCGCTTTTGTTCAGCAGGTTGTCGCCGTCCAAAAGCACCTCGCCGTAGTTGGCATCAATCAGCCGCGACAGACAGCGGACGACTGTGGACTTGCCGGACCCTGACAGGCCCATGATGACGAAAATCTCCCCCTCATGCACATCAAAGGTGACATCGATGGCCGCCGGAATATGATCCTCGGCGCGCATCCGGGATGCCAAGGCGCCAACGTCTATTTGATAGCCAAACGCATCAAAATAATGTTTTGGCTTTGTGCCATAGACCTTCCACAGATTGCGGCAGGATAGTTTCACCGGCCTTTGCGTTTCTGCCGTGTTTGTTACCGAAGCTGCCATTCGCGATCCCATCAGATCAAAAAGGCCCGGCGCATCACGCCGGGCGTATCATTGTTTGACATTTACTTGATCCAGGGTGACCAGCGATCTTCATTTTTTGTGACCCAATCCTGAACCACGTCTTCCAAAGAGCGCCCGTCTTGGTCGACCTCAAAGATCATCGCGTTTTGTTCGTCGTTGGTCAAAGTGAACTGCTCGGCAAATTTTGCGGCATTCGGCCATTTTTCAGCCATCGACTTGGAAGCAATTTTGTTGACCGAAGCTTGAGCAAAACCACAAGCCGTCTCGCGATCCTGATCCTCTTCGACGCATTCTTGTTCCGTTGGATTCCACTCAATCCAATTCATCTCGATTTCCGAAAACACCCAATGTGGTTGCCAGAACATCATCAAAATGGGTTCTTTCGACGCTAGCGCGCTTTTAAGCTCGGCCACCATCGCACCCTCTGACCCACCAGGCACCGCAGTGAAAGGCAGGCCGATTTCTTTAACGACGGATTTCGACCGAGTGCCCCAGTCCGCAGGATACGCAATCAGGCGGCCATTAGGAAAGGTCTCGGCCGTGCCAAAGACCTGCGCGCAATCAAATAGAGCTTGATAGCTCGGCAGTCCGGGACACTGCTCGGTCATGTAGTCGGGATAGATCCAGCCCTCGCGCGGTTCAAGCCCCAGCTCGCCCATGTCAACGATCGCCCCAGACGTGAGGCCGTTGGTATAAGCGTCGGTGATGGAGTTATCCCAAACTTCGGGATTAAAGTGAATTTCGCCCTGCTCCAGCGCGGTGAACTGAGGGAGGCCGCCCGCCGTTACCAGTTCTACGTTATAGCCCATTTTTTTAAGCAAGACCGCCGCGATATTTGCCGATAGGTGCTGCCCGGTCCATTCGTTGATGGCAATCTTAATTGGGTCCGACGACTCGGCGTCAGCAATTGCGCCGGTCGCGCTCAGGCCTGCCAGCGTCATGGCAAGCGCCGCAGCTGTATATTTCAGAGACAGTTTCATTGTTTTCTCCCTTAGTTTTATTGTTTTGTCGCATTTTTGAGAAGGGCCACGCGCAAACCGGCCCGGTCGGTGGAATAGTCACGCGTAATCTGCTCGGATCGTTGACTGGTCGCCCAGTCCTGCGCCGCTAGCAACGGTGCCTCTTGCGCCGGAGGCAGGGTGCGCCCCCGAATCAGGTCCGACGCGCGCTCGGCCACCATCAGCGTCGGCGCATTCAGATCGCCCGCTGTTGCCTGAGGCATCACCGAACTGTCCACCAGACGAAGGCCGTCCACCCCCTTAACTTTCAGTGTGTTGGGATCTACCACAGCGGCATCGTCAAGTCCCATGCGGCAGGTGCCACAAGGGTGATAGGCGCTCTCGACCTTGTCGGTGATAAACTGGTCGATACATTCGTCGCTCAGGCAGTCGCCGCCGGGAGCAAGCTCGCTACCCCGGTAGGCATCAAACGCAGGTTGCGCAAATATCTCGCGTGTTAGCCGGACACAGGCCCGCATCTCCAACCAATCGTCCTCGTGCGTCATATAATTAAAGCAGACGCGCGGTAGGTCGAGGGGATCTGAACTGCGCAGGCGCACCCACCCACGGCTCTTGGACCGTTTTGTGCCGACATGTACCTGAAAGCCGTGCCCTTTGGCTAAGGCCTTGCCATCATACGAAATAGCCAGCGGCAGAAAATGATACTGAATGTCGGGATACACAATGCCCGCACGGCTGCGAATATGACCGCCGCTCTCAAAATGGTTTGTCGCGCCCAAGCCATCCTTGGTCAGCAGCCAGCGCGCCCCGATCTTCGTCTTTCCCAAAATGCTCATATGGGGAAAAAGTGACACAGGCTGCGTACATTCTTGCTGCAGATAAATCTCAAGGTGGTCCATGAGGTTCTCGCCCACTTCGGGCCGGTCGGCGAGAACCTCGATCTGCTGCGCCTTCAACTCGGCTGCCGGGCCAATGCCAGATCGTTTGAGGATGATCGGCGACATGATCGAGCCTGCGCTGAGTATAATTTCGCGCCCTGCGTGAGCAATCTGTGCGGCGCCTTCATGTGTAAATACCACACCCGTGGCCCGCCCGTTTTCAAACAAGATGCGATCGACCATTGCGTGCGAAATGACCCGCACGTTCCCACGCTTAACCGCTGGATAAAGATAGCCCACTGCTGCACTGCATCGCTTCCCGCCGCCAACCGACATCTCCATCGGCCCCACACCTTCGTGCTGGCGTTCATTCATGTTGGGGCTGGAAGCATAGCCAGCCTGCGTGCCGGCCTCGACAAATGCCCCGTACAGCGGATTCTGTTCGGCCCCGCGAGTAACTGAAATCGGTCCGTCGGTACCACGCAGCGGGCCTCCGCCGTTCACATTCTCGAGACGCTGGAAATAGGGCAGCACATTCGCCCAGTGCCATCCTTCGGCCCCGAGCGCCGACCACAGTTCGTAGTCCATCGGGTTGCCGCGGACATAACACATACCGTTGATCGACGACGATCCGCCTAGCCCCTTGCCGCGCGGCAGGTTCATAATACGGCCCTGCAATCCCGGTTCGGGCTCGGTGCTCATGCCCCAGTTGAAGCGGTTGGTGTTCATCGGGATCGAAAGCGCCGTGGGCATTTGAACATACAGCGATTTGTCGCTGCCGCCTGCTTCTAGCACCAGAATGCGGGCGTTGGGGTCTTCGCCCAAACGATTGGCCAAGACGCAGCCCGCTGATCCGGCACCAATGACGACATAGTCGTAGGTGCCCAGATCGGTTGTGAGTTCGTTAGAAGCAGAACGGGACATAAGGATTCCAGTGTTGGTGTAGGATCAGTCGATCATCACGTAGTATTTCAACATCGGCTCGGTCTGCTTCCAGTGGCCACGGAACCCTTTTGGAACGAGAAACGCGTCCCCCTTTTTGTAGGTTTCGCTGAACTCATCGTTCTCTAGGGTTACCGACCCTTCCAGCACATACATAAATTCAGTGCAGGGATAATCTTCGTAGAATTCGCAATACGCCGTCGAACGCCAGATGCCTGCGCGAATGCTGGATTTTTCATTTTCGAAATAGGCATGATCCAACCCCATTGGCTGGCCCTTAATCAATTCTGCGGTTTCCAGTGCGGTATCTGCCGCATCCTTCCATCCCTCAGGGCCGGTCATGGCAAATTTTACGGGGTTGCTCATTTGGGGTCCTCTTTCAATGCAGCAGTCACTAGGCGAGTGAGCGCGATCCTAGGAACAATTCTTGGGGAATCGAAATTATTAAGTTTACCGTATCGTAACCTGAGGTTACCATTTGCATATGCCCCCTGCCCTTGCCCTCACCGCCTTGCGCGCGTTTGACCTTGTTGCGCGGTTAGGTACATTCACCGAAGCCGCGCGGGCGCTGAATGTGACGCGCCCTGCAATCAGCAAGCAAATCAAATGCTTGGAGGCGGTGGTGGGATGCCAATTGGTCATTCGGACCCGCCCGAAAGTCATGCTTACCGAACGCGGGAGCGAGTTGGCGGCGGGACTACGGCAGGGTTTTGATACTATCTCGGCAAGCGTGCAAAGGACGGTCGAACATTCCAGTCGCCCCGACACGGTTCGACTGCTTGTCGAACAGGATTTCGCTTCGTCATGGTTGGCCGAGCGGATTGGCGGCTTTTTGCTGAACCATCCGGGCACCTCCGTCGAGGTCAACGCAGAGCGTAACGGGCGGCTGCACCCGGACGAGGATTTCAGCTTTCGGATATTTTATGGCCCGAAGGGGCGCTACAAAAACGACAGCCTCGCCGAAGAGTTTCTGTGCGATTGGATTGATATTCCTGTTTGCACGCCAGAATATGAGTCAGCGCATATTCTTGAACATGGCCGCTACCACGACGCGCATTTTCTGCTCGATAAAAACTATAACCCCTGGTCGGCATGGTTCGAAAATACGGGCATTGACGATCCCGGAGATCAGGCGACCTACACAAGTTTCAATGAGACATCATTGTGCCTTTCAGCAGCTTTAGCGGGGTCGGGAGTGACGATAGGAGATAGCTTCCTGTGCCTGGATGCCATTAACAGTGGCCGCCTAATTGCCCCGTTTAAAATGGGGCTACATAGTGTCGAGCGGTACTCGATCTGCTATCCAATCGGTCGGAAATTATCGCAATCTGAACGAAGCTTCCTCTCATGGCTGTCCCAGACGATCAAAGACTATGAAAAAAAGGTCGTTGAGGTGCTGAACAGGATTGGCATTCAGGTGATTGCACCGCAGAATGCGGCCCCTCACGCACCGGAATGAACAGATGTAGCGTCGGGTGCGACGCGGCCCCGTCTACCAATACCTACCAATGCGCTCCTGCATTGACCGAGATATCCTTCATCGTCAGTGCAGGGGAGTCGTCGCGCGTGAAAACGACCGTTTGTTGAACGCTCCCGAAAGCAGCCATTGGCGCAGCCGCAGCGAAGGCACACTTTGTCCCGCACACCGGACCTCAGTGCTGGCCGTAGCAAAGGTCCGGAAAGAGCCCAAAGTTACCACTTTCGTTGCTGACAAAACCATTGTTGCAGCGGTTGATTGGTGCCACCGTCATTGACGACTTTGCGGTATTTGAAAGGGCAATAACCAATGAGGCGATTTATCAAAAAAGTAGTGCTTGTTACCGGAGGAAAC
>JAGXGZ010000008.1 GCA_024636495.1 Roseobacter sp.
ATTGGCGTATTCATGCTTGTGTTCCAAAATCATCCGAACCGCGCGGGCACGCACCTCAGTCGAAAATCTGTTGGCTCTGTTACTTTTTTCCAGGGGCTCCATCCATACTTACTTTGGAGCCTCCGGCAAACTGGGGGCGGTCAGTATGTCAGCTTGCAAAATCAGCGAGTTAACGTGACAACACCGCATCAATCAGTGATAGGCCCATGCTTCGGGCTCTTCGGAAAAAGAGAGGTGGTTCATTCGCATCTCGCGCTCAGGTCAAGCGCACAAAAATATCGCCAGAGTTCGCTTCTGGCGGCAATGCCTGAATGCCGGCTTTCAGCGTTGGCGCATCGTTCCAGTCGCTATACAAGAACCTATGGTCCTCACCAAGGCTGTAGTTGTACTGGTAGCGACCGATCGTGGCCAGGTGATCGATACAGACAAGGGCCAGTTCTTTCTGGATGATTGTGAATTCGAAAGAAAGGGCAGGCAGTGGAATGTGCAATCCTGACAGGACTGCAAGCTCGTGGCCCTCTACGTCGATTTTCACAAAGTCGGGAATCCCGTATTCGTCGATCAACGCATCAAGTGTCGTCATGGGAACGGTGATACGACTGTCCCAGACCTGACCCTGCCATGTGGGGGCCGCTTGCGCTGCGGCGATCAAGTCGGTCGAGGCAGTTGTGATCGTGGGGTTTGCGCTGTTGATATGCAAATCGAGCTCTCCGGCTGTTGCACCGACGGCTTTGCTCAATAGGGTCGCTTTGTTGCAATGCCCATATAGCAGTCGCAGGGCGCGGAACACCTGTGGTTGCGGCTCTACGGTGACAACGCGCGCCCCAAGCCGCAGAAAACTGCCTGTGCGGTCGCCCACATGCGCACCGATATCAAAGGCTAGGCTACCTTCGCGGATGAATTGCGCATTCAGCGCATCCATGCGGGCGGTGCGGGCATGGTCACGATAGTAGATATCGAAGGATCGTTTAAGTGCTGCAAG
This sequence comes from Roseobacter sp., assembly GCA_024636495.1. GTDB lineage: Bacteria > Pseudomonadota > Alphaproteobacteria > Rhodobacterales > Rhodobacteraceae > Sulfitobacter. The sequence goes on from JAGXGZ010000008.1 coordinate 983, forward strand.
GGTGGTCATGGCGTGATGCGGTTCAGTGTCTGGGCAAAGCAGACTGCTGTGTCGGTCCAGCTGGGCAGGATCTGCCCCGCGGCAAGGGCGGCAGTGGCAAGGCTTTGGCGGTCGGTCTTATTTGTCAGTACTGCGCGCAGGGCGGTGGCAAAAGCATGGGGGTCGTCGGGTGGGACCAGTCGCCCGGCATCAAAGGGTACAGTATCCGGCACCGCGCCTGTGTCGCATGAGATGATCGGAAGACCGTGCACAAGTGCTTCGTCGAAGACGATCCCATACCCTTCGAAGCGTGTGGCCAGCGCGAACAGCTGCGCAGACTGGTAGAGGTCCGACAGGGCATCCTGGCTGATTAGGCCTGCCAGTGTGACACGGTCCCCCAGACCCAATGCGCGCCTCTGGTGTTCAAGACCCGCAGCATAGTCTGCGTCCAAGGGTGTGCCTACGATTACGGCCTGCCATTTCAGATCTATAATCTCGGCCAGTGCTTGCAGCAATACGTCATGGCCCTTTCGGGGTAGTTGGATGCCTACAGACAGGATCAGCGGTGGATCCGTCGGGGTGCCAGTCCCGTCGGGCTTGTCTGTCCCCGGACGCGCGATGGTGATCCGGTCGGGTGGGACGTCATATTCCTGCGTCAGAATGGCGGCCGTATGCGGGCTTGGCACAATCACGTGACGTGCATAGCGCAGGTTGGCTTTTTCGGTTGCAAACAGATGGTCCTGGCGGGCGCGGCTAAGCCCGTTTTCCTTAGCGAGCGGGTGATGGATCAATGCGATGATGGGCGTGCGCATTGTGGCGACCCGTGTCGGATCAAAGGCCCCGAAGGCCAGCCCGTCGATAATCACCGGCCCGTCATCAGCCACAGCTTCAAGTGTCACAAAAGTGGCGTTCATATCGTCGGACGTCGGGTCGGGGAAGCTTGCGGGCAAAGCAGTATGGGTGATGTCGTAGCCAAGCTTCCGCAGGCCTTCAATCACGCGCCGATCGTAGATATACCCCCCCGTTACGGTATTAAGATCGCCGGGAACTGCAAAGGTGGCCTTCATTTTGCACCTATCGAAATCAGTCCGGGGAGCACTGCCAGAATCATGGCGAAGCCGAACATGACGCTGGCGGCGAACGCCTCGGGGGCTGCGATGCCTGCCAGTGGCAACAATATGGCGGATGATCCTTCGCGAACCCCCCAGCCGCTCACGGTGAAGGGGATCAACATTGAAAACAGGATCACCGGCACAAGAGCAAAGACCGCTGCAGTTGGCAACGCTACACCGACAGCCTTGGCGCAAAGGGCAAAAGCCGTGAGGTTGCACAATGTGATCGCGGCACCCAGTAAGATTTGCGCGGGCAGAACCTGACGCGACATCAGACCCGCGTAGAACGGGCGGAGCAAGCGGGAGACCCGCTGTCCGACCAGTGCGGGTTGCCAAAGGGCTGCGGTTAATACGGTCAAAACGATGCTGCCGACGATGACTCCCGTGCCGATATGCACGACAAAGCTGGGTGGCCAGTCGAGCCCCCCAGGCAAGCTCCATGTCAGGGAAAAGGCGATCGCCATGGTGATGAACATAGCGATCTGGCCTGACAGACGCTCCAAAATCACGGCTTGGGATGACACCATAATACCGGCCTGAGCGCGGGCCCGCACGGCGCGTGCGGCGTCACCGCTCACAGCCCCGGGGAGCGCTTGGTTGATCACTTGGCTCATGAAATACTCCTTGATAGCGTGTAACAGGGGCAAGGTTTGGCCCAATCGTGCTGCTGTGACCTTCCAGCGCAGGGCTGACAGGACTGTTTGGCATAGCAAGACCAGTACCGCCACACCAAGCCAAATGGGCTGGGCATTTGAAAAAATGCGCAGGATTGCAGGCCCGTCGACGGTGCGCAAAATCAGCCAGAGGATCAAAGCGGTAAGAACCACTTTCCCGACTTGCAGCGCAGCGGATGGCAGGATTGGCAAGACACGCATCATTTTGCAGCTTCTGTCATTGGGCGCGACGACAGGGCCTGCAACAAAAGCGCGCGCATCGCATCCATGGGCCGTGGGGCGATGCTGTCCGACGGGATCAGGCCGGGTTGGAAATCAGCATTCGCGACCAGATCGACAAGCGCCTGCGGTCCGACGATGTGGATCGGCACATCAGTGCGTTCGTCAAGCGCCACAAACCCCGCGGCTTGATGATCGCCGACGATGATCATCAAGGGCGGATCGTCAGCATGTAATGCGGCATAGGCAAAGACCGTTTGAAGCGCATAATCCACCGCCAGACTGTATTGTGCACGCACACGGTCGTTGTTTTGCCACACAACGTGCGGGGGGTCGCTGGCAGCAACGATCGGGTTAAAGACGGTCCCGTCGCCAAGTGCGTCCCATGGGATCAGATCAGGCACCGGCACCCACGGGGCATGCGAAGACCCTAGCGCCATCTGGATAAAGAGCGGGCGTTCATCGGGCCGGTTATTGCGCAATAGTCGGTCCATCGCGGCAAAAGTGAATTGATCCGGCATGGTGATCCAGTTGAATGGCTCACCTGCATAATCCAAATTCGCCTCGGCCAATACGGTGTCAAAGCCCATGAGCTGCGCCTCGGGCCAGTCCAGCACGATTTGGGGCATTACGGCGGCGGTGTGGAACCCTGATTTTCGTGCCAGGTGGAACAGGGTCTGCCGTCCACTTGCCAGCACCGCACGGTAACTGGTCTGGTTCGCGATCCGCAGCCCGTTGGCAAAGCTCGCGTGGGCGAGCCAGCTTTGCCCGCCTTTGGTCGGAGAGGTCAAAAAGCTAGAGGCCATGGCAAGCCCGCGCCCCTGAAGGTCGGCTTGTGCGCGGGTCAGTGTCGCGCGATGAAGATCGGCATAAAGCGGCGTATCAAAGCTGGTGCGTCCGTAGCTTTCGACGAAAACGACAATGACATCGCGGTCAACCAGATCGAAAAGGTCGGTCTGACCGGCGAATGGATCCGTGCGGGCAGCAATCTGGAAGGCACGCAGTTCGGTGATGGTGCGTCGGGCCGCTATAACGCGCTCGACCCCGACGCGGGCGGTAAAGGCGGTGCCGGGGTAGGGTGCCTGAATGGTCCAATGGCCCATTTTGGCCCCGATGTCCGCGATGACAAGCCCCGCAACGATCACGGCGGCTCCCCCGACAACGCGCCGTCCCAGTGAGGGCAATTTGATGCGTGACCAAGTCTTGCAAGCCCACCACAAAACCGCCACCAGCCCGACAATCAGCAAAACTGCGCCGATGATCGCAAGAACAGCGACGACCTGACCCAAAGTCCCAAGGATCAGGTCGTAGAAAGAGCGGACCAGAGGCAGGTCCGCCACAAGGTTAAACGCGCGGTTGAGGGTGTTGAACATCACAAAATCGGCTGTTTTCAGGATAGCGATTGTGGAAAGTGCGGCCACCAAAATGACGCGGAACACCACGCCAGCATAGCTTCGGCCGAAGGCTATGATCGCCAGCAGGATCGCAGGCAATTCTAGCGGGAACAGCAGCAGCGCATCCCATGCCATCGCATCCGGATGGTTGGGCTGGATCAGAACCAGATCAAGAACAATCAGTGCAACGATCGCGCGCAAAATCATGATGCCTGCGCCCGCCAGAGCCAGAGAATATCACGTCCGAACGACCAGATGAGTGCAAGTGTTGCTGCGAAGATCATCAAATCAAGCTGTCCGACAGCTACGAAAGGCAATTGCAGGGCGATGAGGGTTGCGATCTGGAAGACGCAGACGGCCTTGCGCCAAAAGCTGGGGGGCAATTCGGCGTTGAGCCATGTCAGGCGCAGCCGTGCGGTCCAGAACAGATAGTGCGGAAGGCCCAAGAGGATCACAAAGATGCCTGCCGTCCCGTTTGTGGCGGCGTAAAGGGCGAGGATCAGTGCAAAGACGGCGTCAACCTCTACGTCGAACTGCGCGCCGAAGGCTGAGACCAACTTTTGCCGCCGCGCCAGCCACCCGTCTACGCCGTCAAGTGCCAGCGCAACACTGGCGACTGCAAATATGAGCCAATCAGGGGGCGTGGTGCTGATCATGACATCAAACAAGACCGCCACCAAAACCAGCCGCACCAACGTCACGATATTGCAAAGCCCAAGCGTAGCGTGAGGGTAACTGCGCTTGAGATGGTATCCCGCCAATCCTGCCCCAAGAAGGTAAAATATCTCTCCCTCCCTGACACAAAGTGCATTCCGCGCCGTGTCGGGAAGAAGTGCGTAAGACAAAAGAACAACCGCAAAAGTGCCCGCGACGGCACAACCGGTAAAAACCCCTAGGGGTGACAAGCCAAAACGACGTGCCCAATAGGCTTGCGTCTGTGGAAACGGGTCTTTCATTTTGCGTGGTTCCACAAATAATTTTTTTTGAACGAAATCCCGCCGGTGTGCGTAGACTTTAACAGGTTCTGTGAGGAGTTAGAACGAATGGCAATTAAAACAAAAAAGTATCGTGTACCAGCGCGTGTGATCCACTGGACCATGGCGCTGCTGGTGCTTAGTATGCTGCCAATAGGCACGCTGATGATCCGTGAGGGTCTGGACCGCAGTTTGCAGAATTTCCTTTTTATTGCTCATAAAAACGTTGGTGTTCTTCTTTTGATCCTGATCTTTGCGCGCTTAGCATATCGCTTGCTGCGCCCTCCGGTGCTTGATCCCGTACCGCTGCCACCATTGCAGAAATTTGCTGCCGGAATTACGCATGTCGCACTTTACGCCTTGCTCTTGATTATGCCGCTTGCGGGCTATGTCAGGGTCAGAGCAGGAAGATTTCCGATCGAGACGCTGGATGCGTTGGGACTACAAAGTTTTGTCCCACGCTCAGACGCCTTGGCGGAACTCGCAAAAGCTACTCATTTTTACGGATCCTATGCGCTTGGCGCGTTGGTTCTTATGCATATTGGGGCGGCTGCCTATCACGGGGTAATCCGCAAGGATGGGATATTAACTCGCATGTGGCCGCCGTTTGGAAAACAGCCCTAAACGGCGAGGAAGGGACGGTATTGCTCACTTTTCAGACATCTCCGTCAGTTGTTGGTTACTGTGCGTTGCCTGATGTCGCTTCTTTGACGGGACGGGCATATCGGGTGTTTATTGCGCTCTCGCTGAGTATGGCGATGGCAATTGTTGCGACTTTTTCACTTGCAGTGTCGGGATGGACCGTACTGACGGGGGCGGCGGTGGTTCTTATTGTGCTCAATGCTCTTTGGATTTTGGGCGGTGTGGTGCTTTTTCTTTTGCGGCTGCACGCGCCGAAAGACTTGGACGTCAGCCCGCCTGCCAGATGGCAGTCCTCAAGCAAAACGGCTGTTCTGATCACTTTATGTGGCGAAGACCCAACACGTCTTCCATCCTATCTGACCAGATTTACCGCCAGTTCGCCTCGTGGGGGCCTAGCGCCCCAGACACAGGTGTTTGTGATTTCCGACACCTCTGGCGACGCGGCTGTCGCGAATAAGGATGCCGCTTTGGCTGATCTGATTGCAGCGGGTGACATTATGTACCACCGTCAGGCAGAGAACACTGACAAAAAGCTGGGTAATATTGCTGGTTGGTCAGATCTCTTTGGCGACGCGTGTGCGTATATGTTGGTCAAAGATGCCGACAGCAAGATGGGCGCGGAAAGTGTCCGTCGTTTAATCTGGCAGCGCGATCAACGTCCAAACACAGTGCTTTTGCAGGCAGCTATCCCACTGGTCCCAAGTCTAACGCGGTTTGGGCGAATGTCCTCGCGCCTTTCAGATACGCCCCCCTTTGGCGATACAAAATTGAACCACGATTTTTCAGAGGCTGCGTGGATTCGCCCGGCCCGTTGGGGTATGGAGCTTGACCCTGCGATGCGCAGTAGTGCACGAAACGCGCCGCAATCGATGGGCACGTTCTTTCGCCGTGACCGGCGCTGGAGCCAAGGCTATCTTGAACATATGCGTCTTTTGACCGGGGCTGGTTTGCAGCCGCTCAGCCGATTGCATCTGGTAACGGGGATCTTCAGGTATCTGTCAGCGCCGATCTGGCTCGTCCTGCTCGTTTTGTTGAGTTTGGGATCAGTCGAGGCCAGCATCTTTTGGTGTGTCGCATTGGTGGCGCTGGTTTTGCTGGTGGCCAAACCATATGTTTTTACCGATCTGCTGCCATACATACGCACATGGCGGCGGTGGGCGGTCATCTTGCGGGCGTTTGTGTCAAAGTTTGCCGTTTCCGTGCCGGTCGGTCCGCTAATCTCGTTGCGAAATGCGTGGGCGGTTGGAAACGTTGCTTTAGGCGATGATTGCGGCTGGAAATCATCGCGCAGGCTGCAATGGCAGCTAACTGCAGGCTGGCAGGCGGCGGGCTTGGGCGTGGCTTTGCTGGGCTTCACGCTGACCGGCGGACCCGTAAGTACACTTTGGGTGAGCCTGATTTTTGTGCCGTTGATCACGGCACCGGTTTTGATCCCTGTTTTGAACGGAACGCCACAGTGAGGCAGCGCGCGTTATTGGCCACTGCGGCTGCTTTTCTGGTGATCGGTGCTGGTGGCGCGGAGGCGCAAGATGTTCAGGGCATTGATTTAATTTCCTTGGCAGGCACCATGCGAGATCAATCCTATGTCTCGCAAACCAAACCCTTGGCACCACCATTTGCGGATCTGGATTATGATGCCTACCGCGAAATCCGTCCCTTAGTTGCCAAAGGCGAAATGTTGCCGCATGGGGACAGCTTTGCAGTTGATTTGTTGCCACCTGGGCTCTTCTTTACAGAAACATCAGAGATCGACCGTGTGATCGACGCGGGTGTGCAAGAGATCGCATTTTCCTATGATCTGTTTGACTTCGAACCGCGCTATTTTGATCGTATTCCCAGCGAGAACTCCGATGGGGACTTTTCGGGACTGCGGCTTCGTTATCTGCTGAATGCACACAAGGGATTTGGTCTAAATCAAACAGCGCGCAGTTCTGCCTCTCTTAAAGATACCGAAGCAGTTTATCATGATCGGCCATCTGCATGGATCGCGCCGCAGGAAGATTGGGGTCCGGGGGCTGTGATGTTGGTGGAACAGCTTATAGCCGACGATTTCATGGGCAATATCGTAGCGTTCTGGCGTCCGGAGACTGCGTTGGAGGCGGGGGGTGAATACCGCCGCTATGCCTATCGTTTGACATGGACCCGCGACATGCCTGATCTGGGCGGGCTGGCATCTTTTGTGCAGGGTCGCGGCGTGCTTGAGCATAAGCTTCCCGGACTTCGCCGCTTCGTGGTTGATGTGGCTGCGGCTGTGCGGGATCCAGCGCCTGATATGTCTCCCAGTGACGGGGCAGAGCTTCTGGGTGCGAGCGCTTTTGTGCTGCCGGACCAAGACGCGAGCCGCATGACGTTTTTGTTGGCCCGCGGTGATCTCGATCTAGCCGAGCTGCGGTTGAGCTCGCGTGTGCTTGAGGATACGCCAGTCAGGCCAGTCTGGCTGCCCAGCTGGACCTGTGCCCGCGATGGCGGTGTTTAGATGCGTTTATTAATTGCCCAAATTGACCCGCGCCCACAGGGGACGATGATCCGATGTTTGCCGGATCGCGTCACCATCAAGCACTTTGGTCATCTGCACATGCGCAGGGGCTGTCGTCAGGACACGGTCCAACGGCAGCAGGGGGCGATTGACGGGAAAAGTTGGTTTGACGGGGCCGCTGAAGGTCTGCCCCAGAAAACGAGGCGACAGTGCCATACCACCCCATGGGCGCCATTCGTTCAGGTCACCCATCAGAATGGTAGGCGTCCGGGATTGGCGGAACATGAACTGGCTGATGATCCGCAGTTGCGCCCACCGCAAGGCTTGCGACAGCGACAAATGCACACCGATCAAACGAAACTGCCGCCCGCTGCGCGTCAGGTCAGCCACGACAGCGCCGCGGTGACAGCGCCCGGGCAGATCAAGCAAGGTAATACGGTCAATCGATATATCGGTGGAGACAAACAGGACTACCCCCAGAAACCCGTGACTGCCGTCCGCCCAGCGATGGCGCGCGTCTTGATGAGCGTATCGCAGGTTGGTTGCGGCCTCGGTTGCGGCAATATCCATCAAGCCGCTGTGTGGCGGGACTTCTGTGTCGGCCTCTTGCAGGATCAGCGCGTCAATGGGATCGCCCAGACACTCTGCCTGCAAAGTGGCAAGGGTGCGCTCCGGGTCGACGCGCCCGTCATTGCCCCGACATCGGTGGATGTTCCAGCTCAGACAAGAAACAACATTACTTGTGCTGTCCAACTGCCGCCTGCCATCCGTGGGTCGCATATAGGTCTTTCCGGTGCTTCTCTTAACACTCTAACCCTAACTTTTAATAACCGAGGATAAAAATGTTTGCTGTTGAAGTTCGCGATCACGTGATGGTTGCCCATTCCCTGAAGTCGCCCGTCTTTGGCCCTGCCCAAGGCATGCACGGAGCCACCTTTGTGGTCGATGCTGCATTTTTCACCGAAGACTTGGATGAAAACGGGTTGGTGATTGATATGGGGCTGGCGCTTGATGCTTTGGCTGCCGCCCTGAAGCCTTTGAAATACGCCAATCTTGACGAGGTCCCTGCGTTTGAGGGTAAGATCACCACAACAGAATTTCTGTGCCACTACATCTGGCAACAGCTGCGCGAGACGGTCAAAACCTCTGGTCTGGGGGACAACGGACGGGTGCGCCGGATCAAGGTTTCGCTCGAGGAAAGCCACGTCGCGCGCGGTTGGTACGAGGCGGATATTTAAACATGCCGTTTTCGCCTGACTGGCTAAATTTACGCGAACCGGTAGACCATGCATCCCGCGATGCAGGTCTATTGGCGCGTGCAATCGATGTGGCCGGACCAGACGCGGTGGTGGTCGATCTGGGCTGTGGAACCGGATCGACGGCGCGGGCTTTTGGTGTCCAGCAATGTCATTGGCGCTTTGTGGATGGCGACGCGCGCCTGCTTGATCTGGCCAAGGCGCATCATGTGGGATCAGAGGTCTATCAGGCGGATTTAGGTGATATCGAGGCACTGCCCCTTTCTGGAGCGACGCTTGTGACGGCGTCTGCCTTGCTGGACCTGATGCCGCGCACTTGGGTCGAGAAGCTTGCGCAAAGATTAGCAGCAGAAAATCTGCCATTTTACGCGGCGCTGAACTACAATGGCCAGATGTCCTGGAAGCCGGAGCATCCGCAAGATGCAGCCATCACCGCGGCATTCAACGCGCATCAGCGCAGTGACAAAGGGCTTGGTGGAGCCCTTGGGCCAATGGCGGCTGAGGTGACAGCCGAGATTTTTGCTGCAGCTGGATTTGAGGTCATGACCGGTGACAGCCCTTGGCATCTGGGCGCGCAAGAGACAGCACTCCATCAGCAACTGCTGGACGGGATCGCCGCTGCGGCGGATGAGAACGGTTATGATGGCGCTGTGGATTGGGCGCATGACCGGAAGGCGTCAAAGGCGACGGGGTATATCGGGCATACAGATGTCTTGTCAATCCAGCGCAAGGCAGGAGATTAGGATGCAGCAGCTAAACGTTACAAAGCGCGTGTGGGACAGGATTTTGGCCGTCAAATCAGGGGACGGCTGCATGTGTTGCGGCGACTGGACCGACGGAGAGGCGCAGGCGTTGGCGGTCTACGGTACTCTTGCACACAAAGACCCAGAACCTTTGGTTTTTGCCCAGATTGGCCAATCGCTGGACGGGCGGATCGCGACCGAAACCGGCGATGCCCAGGACGTGTCAGGAAGCGGTGGACTGGCCCATTTGCACCGGATGCGGGCGGTGGCGGATGTGGTCGTGGTCGGCGTAAAGACTGCGCTGCACGATGACCCACAACTGACCGTGCGCTTGGCGGAGGGGGCCAGCCCTGCGCGGGTCGTGATTGATCCTGACGGGCGCTTGCCCGACACTGCGCGACTGCTGCAAGATACCAGCTCGCGGCGTATCATTATCCAGTCGGTCGACACGAAACGCCCCGCTGGTGTCGAGGTGATTACCTTGCCGCGTAAGTCCTGGATAGCCCCCAAAGAGATCGTCGCCGCTTTGAAAGACGCGGGCTTCCGGCGCATTCTTATTGAGGGCGGTGGGATCACGATTGCCCAGTTCCTCGAAGAGGGCCTGCTGCACCGTTTACATGTGGCCGTCGCCCCCTTGCTGATCGGATCCGGGCCGCAAGGGCTCAGGACAGGACCAGTCGGTACATTGGCCATGGCCCGCAGGCCCCAGATGCGGGTCTACGATCTTGGTACTGATATTCTTTTTGATTGCGCGCTTGCTCCGTCGCGCGTTGAGGTTAAACATCATGCAGCCCACATCTGATTGTCTACTCCCAACCCTTCGGGAAAGCTTTGCCCGCGTGTCTGGCGACTTGTCTATGGGTCTGCCGTGCCGGCTGACGGACGGGTCGGGCAGTGCGATTGTTCTGGCGATCGAGACTGCGACGCCCGAGCGATTTGATGCATTGCAGCGCCGTTTCGGCGAGCCGGAGCTGGTGTTAACTGCGCATCGTGCGCGAGCCGTGATGACGTCATCGTCGGATATCGCGGAGGATCTGGTGCGTATTCTGCCCCCTGACGGCAGCGGTTTGGCTTGGTTTCAGCGCTTGGCCGATCCGGGGTTTGACGCACACAGCGGCCCTATTGGTCCGCTGCATATGTTGCGAGGCGGTCAGACAGCGGTCCCTGCGGCGGCAATCGGGGCTGTAAAGCGGGCAGAATTGTTGCCTGCTGTTGCGGTATTTAGTGGCCCGCAAGTGCAAGCTGCCGATGATCTGCATCTGACGTCGGTAGCGGCACAAGATGTCTTGTCCGTCTTGGCTGACAGCCCTGTCTTGGGCCATTTGACAGCAGCAGACCTTCCGCTTGAAGCGCATGATCAGGGCCTCTTGCATGTGTTCCGCGACCCAAGCGGTAACAAAGAGCATTATGCGCTGGAAATCGGCAAGCCAGACCGGGCGCACCCGGTGCTGACACGCCTGCATTCGGCCTGTTTTACAGGGGATGTGCTAGGCAGTCTGAAGTGCGACTGCGGCCCGCAATTGCGCACGGCTTTGGCCCGTATGGGTGCTGAGGGTGCAGGTGTTTTGTTGTATTTGAACCAGGAAGGGCGCGGCATAGGCTTGGCGAACAAGATGCGCGTGTATGATCTGCAAGCTCAAGGGTTTGACACGGTCGAGGCGAACAACAGGCTGGGCTATGACGACGATGTGCGTGATTTCAGGGTCGCAGCTGCGATGCTGCGCACATTAGGGTTCGCCAGAGTGCGGCTTTTGACGAATAACCCCGCCAAAGTCCAAAGCTTTGAGGATTGCGGGATCGCGATCACCGAACAGATTCACCTGCGCGTCGGACGCAATGTCTATAACCAGCATTATTTGGCGGTCAAAGCCCTCAAGTCTGGACATCAGTTATGACAGTTGCCACGGCTCTTTGGATCACGCAGGCACAGACGGCGCAGGCGCGTGATACGGTCTATGATGCTGGGCCGGATGATCTTGAGATCGAGACACTTTATACAGGGATCAGCCGCGGGACAGAGCGGCTGGTGTTCCAAGGGCACGTTCCTGTTGCAGAACATGAACGTATGCGCGCGCCTTTTCAGGAAGGTGCGTTCGATTTTCCGGTCAAATATGGCTATGCAGCGGTGGGCAAGGTGCTGAACGGGGCCCGCTTGGGGCAGGTCGTGTTTGCGTTGTTCCCGCATCAATCCAGTTTTGCTGTGCCTGCGCAGGCGGCTTTGCAGGTGCCTGATACCGTGCCCGCCAGTCGCGCCATTCTGGCGGCGAATATGGAAACGGCGCTGAACATCACCTGGGATGCGGGCGTAAGTATCGGCGACCGTGTTGTCGTCGTGGGCTGCGGCGTTGTGGGTGCGCTCGTGGGGTATCTGACGGCACAAATTCCGGGAACTCAGGTCACCTTGGTTGATATTGATCCCAGCCGCCGCACGCTGGCAGAGAATTTTGGCTGTGCATTTGCTAGTCCTGACGACGTGGCCGGGGATGCGGATGTTGTCATTCACGCCTCTGCCAGTGCCGCAGGGCTGGCTTTGGCGATCAATGTTGCTGGTCTTGAGGCGCGCGTCATCGAGGCAAGCTGGTACGGTGCGCAAAGCACTGAAGTGCCGCTTGGTGGTGCGTTTCATCGGGGACGGTTGCAGATTGTCAGCTCTCAAGTGGGGCGTATTCCTGCGCGGCAGGCGGCACGCTGGGATTATGCGCGCAGATTGAGTAAGGCATTAGATCTATTGGCTGATCCCGTGCTTGATGCGCTGATCTCGGGCGAGACAGCGTTTGCCGACCTGCCCGCAAGCTACGGCGATACTCTGGATGATCCGCTCACCCTTTGCCACCGCGTGCGCTATGGCGCTTAGCCTGCCTGCATCAGCGTCTGACCGGTTACGGATCATGGCAGAGGCTGCGGAACTCGCGGGTGTGGGGTTGCTTGAGGCGTCAGCGCAGCGGGACAGGATCGCTGTGACCGAAAAGACAGCAGGCGACTTTGTCAGTGAGGCTGATTTGCAATCGGAAAAAACGATTTCGTCCCATTTGTCCGCCCACTTCCCTGATTATGGCTGGCTGGGCGAGGAATCGCAGCCGCGCGAAAGCGGTGCGGACATGTTGCGCTGGATCGTGGACCCGTTGGATGGGACAACTAATTTTCTGAAAGGTTTGCCTCATTGGGCGGTATCGATTGCCTTGTTTCAAGGGGATACACCGCTTTGTGTCATCGTCTATGACCCTGCCAAGTCAGAGGTGTTTTGCGCCGAGGCGGGCAAGGGTGCTTTTTTGAACGGGCGCAAGATTACAGTCAGTCGTGATGTGCCTGCGGGGGCGGCGCTGGTCGCGTCTGGCGTGCCTGCGGGCGGGCGGGTAACCTATTTGGGGCATTGTTTGCAAGACCTCGAACGGCTGATGCCACAAACAGCGGGGCTGCGCCGATGGGGGGCGGCAGCACTTGATCTGGCTTATGTGGCTGCGGGTCGGTTTGATGCTTACTGGGAACGTAATCTGGGCCCTTGGGATATTGCAGCAGGGATGCTTTTGGTGACGGAAGCAGGGGGGACATTCACCCCGCTTTGGCCAGGTGAGAGCGCGCTTTCTTCCGGATCATTCATTGCCAGCAACGGCGCACTGCATGATTTGATACGGGCAGGTGTAGGTGATGACAAGGCAGATGTGCTAGCCTGAAAAGTTTGCGACACTACCGTTCGGCACTGTCACAAGAAAACTTGTTGAGGCGGGCAGGGCGAGCAATTATCGTCATATGATGACAAAACACTCACCCTTTCGATATTTCAAGACGAGCCCCGAGATCATCCGTCTGGCCGTCATGATGTATGTGCGGTTCCCGCTTTCGCTTAGGAACGTCGAGGATTTTTTGCACAACGCGGAATCTACATCAGTCATGAGACAGTTCGGTTTTTGTGGAACAGATTTGGCCCGCTGTTTGCCGCATAGATCCGCAAGAAAAGGGTCAGCCAGATGCGCGCATTTTCAAACTGGCAATGGCATCTGGACGAGGTGCTTGTGAAGATTAACGGCGAGAAGCACTACCTCTGGCGGGCCGTGGATCACGAAGGGGAAGTTCTGGAAAGCTTCGTTACGAAGCGCCGTGATCGCAAGGCAGCCTTGAAATTCCGTAGAAAAACCATGAAACGCCATGGCCGCCCACGTGTTTTCGCCACCGACATGCTGCGTTCCTATGGCGCGGCAATAAAAGAGATCGGCAACGCTGATCGGCAAGAAACCGGCCGCTGGAAAAACAGCCGGGCCGAGAATTCACACCAGCCATTACGAAGGCGAGAACGGGCTATGCTTCGCTTTAGACGGATGCGAACTTTACAGAAATTTGTCTCCGTCCACGCTTCCGTTCACAACCATTTCAACCAAGAACGCCATCTCTACAGCCGACCAAATCTCAAGCTGAACCGCGCCGCTGCTCTTGCCGAGTGGCGCGGCCTCTGCGCAGCCTAACAGATTGCGATCGCTGGAGAACAGAGACTGGTTCGCATTCGTCTGACAGCACCAAAAATTTCGCTGTGAGGCACGACAGCCTTGCCGGATAGCGAGCCAACGCTGATAACTTCTCTTAGGGTACCAGTGGCCAAATGAGCGGGATCAGAAACACCGTCGCTGCACCGATAATGATGTTCATGGGAATACCTATCTTGAGGAAATCAGTAAATCGGTACCCACCGGCATTGTAGACAAGCGTATTGGTCTGATAGCCGATTGGCGTCGCAAAACTCGCGCTTGCACCGAACATCACGGCCACAACGAAAGGGCGCGGATCAAGGCCAAGCTGGATTGCCACGCCCGCAGCGATCGGTGCCAGCAGGACCGCGACGGCATTGTTGGTGACAAGTTCCGTCAGGATAGACGTCAGGGCATAGACCAGCGCAAGGGCGACGATCGGTTGGACCGTGGACAGCAGCGGTGAAACCTTTGCCACGATCAGCGCAAGTGCGCCCGAATTGTCCAATGCGCTCCCCAATGTCAGCATCGAGACGATCAGCAACAGCAACCGGCCGTTGATCGCCCCCACGCCTTCATCCGCATCGATGCAGTTTGTCAGCAAAACCACAGCAACTCCGATCAGCGCAAGAGTCAGGATCGGCGCCACATTCAGGGCCGCCAGAGCGACGACGGTAACCATGGTGGCAATCGCTATAGGGGCTTTCTTGCGGCGAAAGCCCCGCGAGGTGACGGAGGATAGTTCGATCAGCTGTTCTTCATCGGCAAGCCGCGCGATGTCTTCCGGCGCACCGTCAAGCAGCAGGGTATCTCCGATCTCCAGTTTCATCATCGCAAGACGCATGTCGACCGCTGCTCCTTTCCGGTGGAGTGCTACCGGATAGACCCCGAAACGGCGGCGCCACTGCAAGCGCCCGACCATTCTGTGCAGCGCTTTTGAATTCGGGCCGATCAGGACCTCGACAACCGACGTACGCCGGGCGGTCGACGGCTCGGTGCCCAGAACGGCGTTGCCGACCGCTGCGCCGTCGCGAAACCCCATGATATCGGTATCAGTGGTCTTCACAACCACAACATCGCCAGCCGCCATTGTCGATGTGGCGAGTGTTGCGCGCAGGGAAAGATCGCCACAGACAAGGTCGACGACCCGACTGCCGGCCCTCTTGAAAGCGTCCACTTCCAGCACTGTTTTGCCAATCAGTGGCGAGCCCACAGGGATGAACAGTTCAACCAGCCAGGTGCGCCCGTCGCGCCTGGATTGAACCTCCCCGACGGTATGTCGCACGGGGAGAAGGCGCGGGGCGGCGATTGCCAGAAAGGCCCCGCCAACGATGGCCACGACGATTCCAACCGGCGCGATCTCGAACAGACTGAACGGTGTCATTCCCAGATCGCGCGCGATGCCATCGACCAGCAGGTTCGTCGAGGTCCCGATCAGCGAACAGGTCCCGCCAAGAATGACCATGTAGGACAGCGGGATCAGCAGGTGCGAAGCCGCAACCTTCATCTGGCGCGCAAGGGTGATCACCACCGGGATCAGCACGATGACCACCGGTGTGTTGTTCATGAAGACCGAGGCCCCAGCCGCAGCACTGAAGAACAGCGCGAGTGTCAGGACCGGACGAGTTGACGCATATTGACCAAGGACATCGCTGACGGCCTCCAGCACGCCTGTCCTGACCAGGGCCGCGCTGAGGACGAACATCGCGCCGATGGTTGCAGGTGCAGGATTGGCGAGCGCGGCCAGGACATCGCTCGGCTTGACAAGTCCGATGGCGAGAGCTGCTGACGCCCCGCAAAAGGCGATAACATCCGGGGATCGCAGTTCCAGGACAAAGGCTGTGAAAACGCCGATGAACAAGATTACGGCAGCGTAAGGAGCCAGTGTCAAAAAGTCGATTGCCATGATGTGTTCAGGCTCCGTTGGGCCAGTGGCGACGCGGGTTCAGATTTTCTCGACTCGAACCGCATCCTTGTTTTCTGATCATACATTCAGCTGCAAGAAACGGTCAGCGTGACATTGCTCCGTCGACCGTAATAGGAGGTATCTCGCCGGGAGATTGCGCCCCCGGCGATGGTCGCTTTCAGGCCTGATTGCTCAGGGCATCCTGCATATCCGCAACCTTGTTGCGCTGTGCGAGCCAAGCAAGGACCGGCCCCGCCACAAACAACGAAGACGCGGTGGCAATGGTCACGCCCGCAATCATCGGCCAGGCAAATCCCGAAACCGCTGGCCCGCCCCAGATCGCCATGGGCACGATCGCTGCGAGCGTTGTACCCGAGGTGAAGATGCACCGTGCCAGAACCTGATTGAGGCTTCGGTCGATCACATCTGCCAGGGGTTCGTCACTGCCGCCAGCAAGGTGTTCGCGGATCCGGTCATAGACCACAACCTTGTCGTTGACCGAATAGCCGATCAGCGTCAGCAGGGCGACGATGGTGGTCAGGTTCACCTCCCATCCCATAAGCGCGATGACGCCAAATGTCTTGGTGACATCAAGAAACAGCACCGCGATGGCCCCGGCCGCAAAGTGCCACTCAAACCGGACCCAGATATAGGCCAGCATCGCCAGCACGGCGAGGCCGAGCGCCAGCAGGCCGGTGGTTGCCAGCTCGCCACTGATCGTCGGGCCGACAAGGTCGATCTGGTTGAACACCGCATCAGGGATCACGTCTGTTGCTGCACGTTCGACAGCGGCCACAGTGGCCTGTCCGACCTCACCCTGCACCCGGATCAGCGCCTCGTTGGGGTCGCCAAAGGCCTGCAGGCTCGCGTCGCCCGGAACCTGTGCCGCGATTGTGGCACGCAGTTCGGACAACGGCACGGGCGCGTCCGAGCGCAGGACCATCTGCACCCCGCCTGTAAAATCGATCCCGAGATTCGGCCCCGGCATCACGAGCAGGCCGAGCGACCCCAAGGAAAGCACTGCTGATATCGCAAGCGCGAGACGTCCGCGCCGCATGAAGGACAGTTTCCCCGGCGCTGGCACGCCACCGAACAGCGGCGCGATGTCCAACCGCTTGAGCTTGCGGCGACGCACCAGTGTCTCCATCATGAACCGCATCAGCGCGACGGCCGTGAACATCGAGATGACGATGCCAAGGCTCATCGTGACGGCAAATCCCCGGATCGCCCCGGCGCCGAACATGAAAAGCAACACCATAGCCAGAAGCGTGGTGATATTGGCGTCGAGGATCGTCGCCCAAGCCCGCCCATAGCCCAGCGTCAACGCCTTGATCGCAATCGCGCCCTTGGCTGTTTCTTCGCGGATACGGCTGAAGATCAGGATGTTGCTGTCCACCGCGATGCCAAGGCACAGGATGATCCCGGCTATCCCCGGCAACGTCAGCGTCGCCCCCAAAAGTCCCAACGCGGTCAGCGTAAGCATCACGTTCAGCCCAAGAATGGCGCTGGCCAGAAGGCCCCAACCGCCATAAAGCCCGCCCATGATCGCAACCACCAGCGCCAGACCTATGGCGCCCGTGACCAACCCAGCGCGGATGGAATCCGCACCAAGTGCTGCACCTACGCTACGTTCCTCGATCACGTCGAGCGACGCGGGCAGCGCGCCGGAAGTCAGCAGCACGGGCAACGTCTGCGCCTCTTCCAGCGCAAAGTCTCCAGTGATCTGACCTTGGCCGCCCGGAATCGCCTGCTGGATCACCGGGGCGGTCAGAACCTCGCCATCCAGTACGACCGCAAACCTTTGACCGATGTTGGCCGCTGTGATCTCGGCAAAGGCAGCACCCCCCTGACCGTCAAAATCGAAGGTGACCATCGGTCGGCCGGTGTCGGGCTCAAACCCTGTCGCGGCGGCGTCCAACCGATCACCCGACAGCGCCACATGGTCTTCCACCGGGATTTCGCCCGTGCCGTCCCGAAGCGGCAGCAGCGTCACGCCCGGTCCCGGCCTCGGTGCGACCATCTGGAAACTCATTTTTGCGGTCGATCCCAGCAGCGCGCGCAGCTGGGCCGGGTTCTCGACGCCCGGCATCTGGACAAGGATGCGGTCATCGCCGACCCGGCTGATCACCGGCTCGGAGACGCCGACCTGATCGATCCGGTGGCGTATCACTTCAAGACTGGCATCGGCGGCGTCGCTTGCCGCGCGGTCAAGCCCGGATGCAGTCAGGGACAGCCGTGCCAATCCGTCAGACAGGTCGACGGTAAAGTCTGGTGGGGTACCGGGCTGAGTGGTGGCAGACGCCGCCGCCTGCAGGACGGCCAGCAGCGCTTCGTTCGCGGGGGCGGATAATGAAGTGCCGTCGGCCCGGATCGTTGCGGGGTTCAGGTTCAGACTGCGCATCCCGGATACAAGTATCTGACGCAACTCCTGAAGGCGCACGGTTGCCAGATCCGCGCGATCGACGGCCAGCAGCAGATGCGCGCCACCCTGCAGATCAAGGCCGAGTGATACCGTCTGACTGGTTGCCCAAGGCGGCAGCGTGTCGCGTTTGTCTTCGGAAAGAAAGTTCGGGAGGGCCGTCACAACTGCCAGAAGCAGAAGGACGGCATAGGTCATCACGACCCATGTTGGTCGGCGCATTTTCAGTATCCTTTGGTGCCTGAGTGTTCGGTCTGACGTCGAAATGTCAGACCGCAGGCGGTCCCCGGACGGGCGGAAGGATGCTGATTGC
>JAGXGZ010000053.1 GCA_024636495.1 Roseobacter sp.
TCAGTTTTGCGCTTTTGCAGGCGCAGCGCAAGGTTATGACCCGTTCTGCGTTTGGGACGGCCTCGGCGCTTTCCGGCTTTAGAAATGGCTTGCACAGGTGGTTGAGCCTCATGAAAGGCAACCGCCTTGGTGAGGATTTCATCATAGCGTTGCAGGAGTTCATCCATGACGTTGGTGTCAAGTATGCGATCATCGGTTCTTGTGTCTGCCAAGGCTTTGGCCTCAAGCAGAAAGGATTTCATGTCCGTGGCCCACGGTTCTTTCTCGATCACGATCAATGCTTGGAGTTCACGAAGATGATGCGCATTGCACAGAGCATGTTGGACGCCTTCGATTGTGAAATACGGGCCCCAGTGATCGTGCACAACAAGCCCGCAGACCCCCGTCAAGAGATCGCCCCTGCGGGACGAGACCCGGAAGTGGCTCAGAAGCGGTGAACAGATCACATGTAGCCATTGCGTTTTACCTTCCACGCGCAAGCTGGTCTCATCCAGATGTTTGACTGCCACTTGCGACCCGCTCAGCCGTTCACATACAGCCGTTGCGAAGGGTTTAAGGCGATCAGCTGTGCGCCCGGTAAGCTGCGCCAAGGTGCCTGGAACGGCTGAGAGGCCAAACAAATCAGACAGAACAAGGGAGAGACGGTCTTGCGGGATGCAATGATAGGTCTGCAGGTAGCTGGCGATACCTGCTATCCGAGGGCCGTATTGAACAGACCCCGAAACACCTTCGGGAAAAACGCTGCGCGTGACAGCATCACACTGGCCGCACCGACACTGATGTACCCGATGCTCGGTTACCTCGGGCGGCGGCGGAACTGGCAAATCAACCACCTGACGTGCAGCCGTCTTCTCTGCCATGCTGGCTAGGAGTGGCGCGCCGCAAGCGCCACAAATCTCTGGGTAGTGGTTAATAACATGGTCAGGTGTCGCAGTCTGTCGCAACGTCTTCCCCTTATGGCCAGGCTGGCCGCCGGATTTGCGGTCGGATTTGCCCCTCAAGCTTTGCGTCCGCTTCTGTGCAGGGGGCTTCTTCAAGCCGTCACTTGAAGGTGGGCGGTTGCTTGTCTTACTGTTGAGAGCAGCCTGTCGTTCCAGAACATCGATCCGCTGCTCGAGTGCCGCGATTACTTCGATCTGCTTCAAATAAGCGGCCTCAAAATATGCGGCGCGGCCAGCAATTTCTGAAATGGGAAGAAACGGAAACTTTATACCTTGAGACATATACCCGTTGATTCAGAACCAACCGGATCAGTCAACCAAAATCCTCAATCCAACATGATGGGCAGTTACGCAAACTAAAAATTGACGGAAGACACTAAATCAATGGGACGTAGACGGCGCATACAGAGGATATACTCACCCGGGAACGCCGCGAACTGGACAAAATCGATGAAATCCGAGGAAATAGGTAGGGAGCGTTAGACTCGCAACACTAGCGTCGCAGCGCAGAATCAGTTGAGAAACCAAGTCCAGCGGCACTGCCGTTGGCTCCTTGCTAAAGCTCACCAGCCCCACGTGATGCCGTAAGTCGAGTTGACGGTGCGCCACGTCGAAAGCCACCAAGATGTGGCACAGGAACTTTTTTCGCATGGCAGTGACGAACTTGCCGTTGCGCTGACGTATCTCCTCTTCCATCGTAAGAAGGACCGCTCGGCGTCCAGACGGCTGAATACTCCTGCCTCCACGCCCGCTTTGTCGCATCGGTTCACCACGTCTTACATGGTGCTGTGCCGCCAACGACTTCCCGCATGCGGCGTATCGTTCCGGGATCAGTGCCATCTGGTAGATCAGCGAGATCAAAGTACCCGACTTCCGCAATCTCGAGGCTGGTTGGCTTGCTTGCAACGCTGCCTTTGACGTTGCAAACATAGGCCAGCACGTGATCCCGCTGGCTGATGCCATTGTTGTGGAACACTCCATGTAACACCGGCGTGCCTTCCAGCCGAAGGCCAGTTTCCTGCCGCAACTCGTTTGCCAGGGCGGAAGCTGTCGTCTCCCCCTTTTCAACGCCGCCGCCTGGGAAATGCCAGCCAGGCGTGTAGGTATGGCGTACCATCAAGAACTTGCCGTCGTCGGAGCGCACAATAGCTCGCACGCCGAGCGTTAGCCCACGCGCCATCAGGAAGTAGGTATGCAGTGCGCGGCTAAATAGTGAGCCAACGAGGCCTCGCTTCTGTTCAGACACAGACGTCATGCCCCGAAACTCAATTTGCTTGGCATTTCGCCCTGTCCTTCGTCTTCCACTCAAGCGGACCAATACGGAATTTTTGCACCGGCCGGTGCATAGTTCAACGGCAATTCGCGAAGAATTTCAATAACTGCGGGCAAATCGACATTGTCGCAAGCCTGACGCAGTCGGTCGAGCACCGTCATCAACTCATCCATCGGCAGCGAGTCCTCAGACGCCGTCATGATGCGCGGATGCATGGTTTGCAACGGATTATTCCCGATCAGAAGCTCCTCGTAGAGCTTCTCGCCCTTCCGTAGGCCTGTGACCCAGATCGCAATATCGCCCTTCTCGGGCAAAATTTGATCGGGGTGACCCACCAGATACGGCACAAGACCATGGAGCTTCACCATCCCTATCGCAACGTCCATGATTTTGATCGGGGCTCCCATGTCCAGAACAAATACATCGCCTCCCACGCCCATGGCTCCGGCCTGGATGACCAGCTGTGCAGCTTCAGGGATAGTCATGAAATATCGCGTGATATCCTTATGCGTGACCGTGATTGGTCCACCGCTTTCGATCTGAGCGCGGAACCGCGGGATAACCGAGCCGGACGAGCCAAGCACGTTGCCAAAACGCACCATCGAGAAAACTGTAGAAGACGCCTCCTGCGCATAGGCCTGACAGATCAGTTCAGCGATGCGCTTGGTTGCCCCCATCACATTGGTCGGTCGTACTGCCTTATCGGTCGAAATCATGATGAAGTTTTCGACACCGAGTTTCTTGGCAACCGATGTGATGGTGAGGGTTCCGAACACGTTGTTCAGAACTCCCTCGACCACATTGTCCTCGAGTAAAGGCACATGCTTGTAAGCGGCGGCATGATAGATCGTTTGCACCCCAAATGCTGTGATCGCATCCTCCAGCCCCCTACTGTTCTGTACCGACCCAAGGATGGGAACCACCCTGATTGAGGGCTGCAAACGAGCGGCAGTCGCGGATAGCTCGGACTCGATCGAATAAAGGGCAAACTCAGAGGCATCGAAGAGCACCAGCGTCTTAGGTCTTTGGCAAAGAATTTGTCGGCAAAGTTCGCTGCCAATGGATCCGCCCGCCCCGGACACCATTACCACGCGCCCCCCGATGTTTTTGCCTAGCAACTCCCGGTCGGGGGCAACTGGATCACGCCCCAGCAAGTCTTCGGCTGCGACTGCCCTTAGCTCCGAAATCTTGGCTTTCCCACTGATGATTTCTGACAGCCTTGGGATCGTCTTGAGCTCTACGGACAGATATTCCAATTCTTCTACGATTTCGCGGAGGCGCGGGCGGCCAATGCCGGGAATGGCGAGTAATACGACCTGCGCACCCGTTTTCTGAAGCAACTGAGGAATTTCACTGGCCGCATAGACTGGCAACCCCCCCACAGTCAACCCCTGTAGGCTCTTGTCATCATCCACAAGCGCAGCAGGTGTATATTCCCGACCGTGAAACAGCGAATTGAGAAGGTGTATGCCAGAGTCCCCGGCACCGTAAATTATTACAGGCTTTTTATGGAGCTGGGCGGGGTTGCGGAAAAAGGTCCGTGCGACAAAGCGCAGCCCGCCAACAGCGAGCAAAACAAGTATTCCGAAAACGATGGAGACGGAGCTTGGGATACCTGCCCCGAAGGTAAGCCCCGCGAGATAAAGCGTGATAGCTCCGATCAGCGCGGCCTTCGCTATCGTGATCAGGATCTTGCCTGTCACAAACCGCACGAGAGCGCGATAAAGGCCAAGAAAATGCAAGGAGAGCAGCGTGACCGCCGTCGCGGCGAAAAGAGCGGCCCAATCCGCAGGATTTCCCAGAAAGGCAACACTTTCCAGCCGAAACAGCATTGCGCCAATGAAGGAAACCATAATCAAGGCGCAGTCGACAATCAGTTGCACAGCGACTTTCATCGGCCTGCCTAATCGCGCTAGATAATTGGTATAACTTATCATAGAAAGCTGCCTTGGATTAAAAATGCGAGTAGATTGCCTTCACCTATCGCAACGGGGCCGTGACTACAACTTAGTATCGCCCGTTACGCTGGCGTGGGGCAGGGGAATCGCATGAGATATAGGTGTTGATTATTTCGGAGAGGTAATGATCATCCCAAGATGCAATGTGGCGCTTTGATCGCAGGCTATGCTTCCCCTTTACGGAGCGCAGCATGTTGCTTGCAGCGTGTTTTATGGTCGTAAAATTGGCTGGAGCATTGCCTTTTCGGATACGGCATTCATCGTCGCGAAACACCATGTCCATGATCCAATGCAGCCCGTTTTCTATTCCCCAGTGGTCACGGATGGCTTTGGCGTGATGTTTAGCATTTGATGTCATTGATGAAATGTAATAGCGGGTTTCGGCGCGCGTTTTATCCTACAGGATGGCATGGTACTGGACCATAACGATGCTTTTCAAACCGGGCCAATTGTGGTCCGCCTTTAGCCAGTCAATATCAGTGCAAACTGTGACCCTCCCTGTATCGATACGGCCATGAGACTTCTCTACCGTTTCGTGGTAAGTGACTGTTGTGCCGTCGTAATCTACGGCCGCCTGTTCCGTCATGAATAATTCTGTGTCCGTACGTAGGCTGCCCTGATTACCCTTCAAAGCGAGGATGTAGTCGGCTTCTTCGGAGATGATCTTTGCGGCGATTTCGCATTGGCATCCCATAGCGTCGATGGTGACAATAGCCCCCTTCAGGGTGAGCAGCTCCCCGACCGGGCCTGCTGGATCAGATCGAGGGCCCGGTTGAGAAGTTTCTTGCGGATGGTGCCTACGATGGCGAGCCAACGGTTGAGGCTCTGACTGACCGCTTCGGCCCGTTAGTCGAAGTCACTATCCCACCACCCAAGAACGCGGTCCTGAGCCCCGACGCCTCACGGAACCCGAGCATTCGGGACCGCCACATTACCGAAATCGAAGTGCACGGTCGGATGGCTTGGCAGACCTCATCGGGCTACAATCAGCGCAGCCGTATTGAAACGCAGATCGGCCGTTGGAAGGCCGTCTTCGGGCACAAGCTCAAGGCGCGCAGCTTCGAAAATCAGAGAATAGAGGCCAAGATTGGCGTCCGAGTCCTTAATTGGATGACCGAACTTGGCCGTCCCAATTTTGAACGCACCGCCTGAAATCCGTCTCGGGTAGGGCGCGTTCCGACCTCTTCCCGCTCCATGCAACAACGCTCTTAATCTTGAGCATTAGCAACCTTTACATCTCACCCTCCTGTTTGCTGCGTGAGCAACAGATAAGGCAGCTTCAGATCCCCCTGTGTCAGGGAAGTTGTCCGCTGCTCTATTTTTCTCTAATTTTCAGGTGGGCGGATTAGGACAATGATTTGGGATATTCACTGGAACGCAGATCGGCTGTGCTGAAGCGAATGCTGCCGCCGAACAACGTGGCCATTCGGCAGCTGTCGCAGGAGGAAGGCATTTCGGAGGCGACGCTGCACAAATGGCGTGCGGACGCGCGTGGTAAGGGCCAGCTCTTACCTGACGCTGATGCGAGCCCTGAGGGCTGGTCGTCACGCGACAAGTTCGCGGCGGTGTTGGAAACTGCTGCGCTGAACGAGGCTGACCTAGCCGAATACTGCCGTAAACGCGGCCTTTATCCTGCGCAGATTGCCATGTGGCGGGCTGCTTGCGAACAGGCAAATGACTGGGACCGCACGAGTGCGGCACGTCTTGGGCGGGCAACCAAGGAAGAAAAGAAACGGGTAAAAGATTTGGAACGTGAGCTTGCCCGTAAGGATCGCGCGCTTGCCGAAACCGCAGCACTGCTTGTTCTGCGAAAAAAGGCCTCAGCGATCTGGGGGGACGGAGAGGACGCATGATCAGCACCCCAGATCGCCAAACCGCAGTTGCTCTGATCAATGAGGCCGTCACCGCAGGAGCGCGGCGCGCCAAAGCCTGTTCCGAGTTGGAAATCAGCGAACGCACTCTGCGGCGCTGGACAAAAGACGGTGAGGTTCGCCCTGATCAACGCCCCCTCGTGCCACGCCCGGAGCCAGCAAACGCATTGAGTGCCGCTGAACGTGCGGCTGTTCTAGATGTCTGTAATTCAAAGGAGTTCTCTAGCCTTCCCCCAAGTCAGATTGTGCCAAAGCTAGCTGATCGGGGGCAGTATCTAGCCTCGGAATCGAGTTTCTACCGCATTCTGCGCGCCAATGGATTGCAGCATCACCGGGGTCGAGCCAAGTCCCCAGTCAAGCGTAAGAAGCCCACAAGCTATCAGGCATGCGCGTCCTGTGAGGTCTGGACTTGGGACATTACCTGGATGCCGGGGCCTGTCGCAGGCATGTTCTTTTATCTGTATCTGATCGTGGACATCTTCAGCCGCAAGATTGTTGGCTGGGAGGTTCATGAGCGTGAAAGTGCGGATCTGGCTGCCATTCTGATCCGCCAAGCCGTGCTGGCAGAGGGCTGTCATCTTAGCCCTTTGGTTCTGCACGCTGACAACGGTAGCCCGATGAAGGGCGCCACGATGAAGGTGACGATGGAAAAACTGGGGATCACGGCCTCCTACAGCCGCCCACGTGTCAGCAACGACAACCCCTTCTCAGAGGCGTTGTTCCGAACATGCAAATACCGTCCGGAATGGCCGACCAAGGGCTTTGCCACCAAGGCGGATGCTCAAGCCTGGGTCCAAACCTTCGCTGGTTGGTACAATAGTGAACACCTGCACAGCGCCATCCGCTTCGTCACGCCAAATGCGCGCCACGCAGGTCATGATCGTGCGACGCTGACAAATCGTGCCAATCTCTATGCAACTGCTCGCGCCCAAAACCCACAACGCTGGTCAGGAAAAACCCGAAACTGGCAACCCGCAGGACCCGTCTGGTTGAACCCAGAAAACGAAATCAGCGCCCCTGAAATCAGAGACGCCGCATGAAATCGGCGGACAACTTGTTTGAAAACACCGAGATCGCCTCGCAGGTCTATCTCAAAAGGCTGGCCACATGCCGTGGAACCAGTGGCCACATCCGCGTGGAATACTCACGTGACCCAGCGAAAGTCACAAAAGTTTGTGACAGAACCGCCTGTAAGGTCACTTTGCAAACTGCTGAAACTAGGATATACCCGCGCTTAATAGTAAAGCTGGATCAAAGACATTATTCGGCAGATTTATTTTTAATTAGAGGCAGATTATTAATGTGTGGTATCGTCGGCATCGTTGGTAAACATCAGGCGGCTCCGATCCTTGTGGATGGATTGCGGCGGTTGGAATACCGTGGATATGACAGCGCGGGCATCGCTACAGTGGATGCAAACATGGGTGCTGGCAGGCTGGATCGCCGCCGCGCTTTGGGCAAACTGGTCAACCTGGCCGATCTTCTGGTGCATGATCCGCTGACAGGGACCAGTGGCATCGGCCACACTCGTTGGGCCACACATGGGGCCGCCACCACCGTCAACGCCCACCCGCATGCGCGAGGGCGTGTAGCTGTTGTGCATAACGGGATCATTGAAAATTATCGCAGCCTGCGCGAAGAACTGGTCTCACATCAGATTGTTCCCGAAACCCAGACCGATACAGAAACGGTTGCGATGCTGTGCAACTGGTTCCTTGATAAAGGGCACAGCGCCGAAGAAGCCGCCAAAGCGACCATCGCCAAACTAGAAGGCGCTTATGCGCTGGCCTTCCTGTTTGAGGGCGAGGTCGATCTAATGATTGCAGCGCGCAAAGGATCACCTTTGGCGGTAGGCTGGGGTGACGGCGAGATGTTCATCGGCTCGGATGCGTTGGCGCTGGCTTCTATGGCCTCCGAAGTGACCTATCTGGAAGAAGGCGATATCGCCGTCCTGACCCGTGCAGGGGTCACGTTCTACACAGCCGAGGGCAAGACGGTGGAGCGCGCGCGAAAAACTGTCGAGATTGACATCAACAGCGTTGATAAAGGTGGCTATAAGCATTTTATGGCCAAAGAGATTGCGGAACAGCCACGTGTGCTGTCGGCGGCGGCAGATTATTATCTGGGGGGTCGTAGCACGGCTGATCGCATGGGCCGGGAGCTGCTGGAGAGCATTGATTTCACCAATATGGACCGTCTGGTGATGGTGGCTTGCGGCACTGCCGCACTGGCCTGTCACACGGCCAAATACTGGTTTGAACAAATCGCCCACCTGCCCGTCGAGGTCGATATCGCCTCTGAATACCGTTATCGCGAACCCCCTTTATCAGACCGCACCGTGGCGCTATTTGTCAGCCAGTCTGGTGAAACCGCTGATACGCTGGCTGCCTTGCGGTATTGTGCTGGCAAGGCGGGTAAGATCGTGTCAGTGGTCAACGTTGCGACATCCTCCATTGCGCGCGAAAGTGACGTGGCCCTGCCCATTTTGGCAGGTACTGAAATCGGTGTGGCCTCAACCAAGGCTTTCACCTGTCAGTTGACAGTGCTGGCGGCCATGGTGATCACAGCCGCACGGCAGCGCGGCCATCTGGATGCCGCCGCCGAGACCAAGCTATGCGAACAGTTGATGGCGGTGCCGCGTCTGGTGGGGCAGGCGCTGACTTGTGAGGAAGAAGTTAAGAAGATCGCCAGCCATTTGGGCAATGTCAGCGACGCGCTGTTTCTGGGGCGTGGTGCGATGTATCCACTGGCGCTGGAAGGCGCGCTGAAGCTCAAAGAAATTTCATATATCCATGCCGAAGGTTACGCGAGCGGCGAGCTCAAGCACGGACCAATTGCTTTGGTCGATGACAAACTTCCCGTGATTGTGCTCGCGCCTCGCGATGCGCTGTTTGATAAATCAGTCTCTAACATGCAAGAAGTCATGGCGCGGGGCGGTAAGATCATCATGGTCAGCGATCAGGCGGGTCTAAACGAGGGCGGTGAAGGCGTTTGGGAAACGATCGAAATGCCCACTATCGAAGGGCCATTTGCCGCAATCATCTATGCCGTGCCAATGCAGTTGATATCCTATCATACGGCAATTGAAAAAGGCACGGATGTGGACCAGCCGCGCAATCTCGCAAAGTCTGTAACAGTGGAATAAGCGGTTCTATCGCAAATTTTTTTGGAATTTGAGTGCGGGCATCGCCCGGACACAATTATGCTGCGAGGGCAGTAAACTGCTGAAGTGCGGTAAGGCCGTTGGCATGGAGCCCCTTTCGGATCATGTGCGCGGTCTCGATCCCAGCCAAGGTCTCCTCGGCAGAATGGAAGGCCTTGAAGCCAAGCATCGGGCCCGTGATCCGCTTTACGAAGCGATGATCTTGTTGAGATATTTGACTTGCAGTATCTTGATGGTGTTTCCTGAGCCTGTGAACTTCAGGATCACATTGACGTTTTGCAGACCCGCCAGATTAGCGCCGATTTTGTCGATGACGACACGGTCAGGCACGCCATTGGTGCCAATCGCGCGATTGAAAAACCGACGGGCCGCAGCCTTGTCGCAACGCTTAGACAGCATGAAATCAAGGGTTTTTCCTGTGTTGTCGACCGCCCGGTAATAGTAAGTTCATTTGCCTTTAACCTTGATGTAGGTTTCGTCCATGCGCCAAGATTCAGCCGTTGGCTTCTTGCGGGACTGCGCTTGTGCCGCCATCAGCGGCGCAAACTTAATCACCCAACGGTTCAGCGTCCCATGATCAATATTAACGCCACGCTCCTCCATGATCTACTCGAGATCGCGGTAGGAATCAGGGTAGCGCAGATAGAAGAACACGGCGTACAAGATCGCTTCCTTTGGGAAATGTACGCCCTTGAAATCAACCATCGCTTCGCCCCTCTCGTCCGCCACGTCTACCGGAAAATTACTGCCGCATTACGTGACCCCGCGAAAGTCAAAAAAGTTTGTGACAGAACCTTAAAAGCAGTTGATGCCGAAAATGCAAAAGGCCGGGCATGCTACCCGGCCTTTTCAAAGATCTCATATTTATCTTAATTTGCGAAAGCAGTCCCTGCGCTCAAGATTTGCGGCAGAATTTGCGAGATCGACCGGCTCCACTTGGTCACAGGCTGCTGCGCAATAAAGATAATATCATCTGGGCGCAGTTCAAAACGGGTTGCCAAAACAAAATTCGCAGCATTGCGCGCATCCAGATGCCACGCAGTCACGGCCCCAAATTCACGTGGGTCCGACGAAGACCGCAAAACATAGATATGCGATACATCGCCTGTTGCTGTCGCAACACCACCGCCCTCATCATACAAGGCATCAGCCAAGCTCGCGGTGCGCTCGAACGGCAGGGCGAAACGCGACTGCTTACCAACTTCGCCAGTCAGATAGACATACTTGCGGTTGTCAGCACCAAGATCTACCCGCGCGGTATAATTTTGGCGCGCTTCCTCAAGATCAGCCCGGCGCAAACCCACCTCGGCCTGAAGCTCAGCCAGCGCAGACGACCGCGACGCCTGCCGCGCCTGGATCAGCGTGATCTGTTGGGCGAAATAGTCTTGTGCGCGAGAGAGTTCATATTCCGTATCAACAAAGACAGCATCACCCGGCAATAGGCGCGTTTTGGTCAGGCTGGCACTTGCATAAAGCTGCGACAACGGAATCTGATACAATGTGCCATCGCGGTAAAGACGGATCGATGCATAGTCTTGATCCTCTACAGTGATACCGCCCGCGGCAGCGAGTGCTTCCTCAAGATAAAGCGGTGTCAGTGTCACAGGGACAACCGTTGGGTTGGCGACTGCACCACCGATAGAAATTTTGCGGGAATTAAATTCAGAGATCTCGAGGCTGAATGTCGGGTCAATCTGGTTTTCAACAAGCCGCTGGAACAACGCAGCTTCTGCATCTTCGATTGTCAGGCCCGCGATCCGTACACGACCGACGTCAGGGATGTTGATCGACCCGTCATCCTGCACAGTATAACCTTGCCGAGAGTTCTGGGCCGCCAACAAACCGGAAAGCTGCTCGACCGACGACCCTGCACGCGGGGTAGCAAGCAAGACAACGTCGCCGATACCGATCTCGTAGGGTCCAGGGTTTGCGTCAGGCGGCAAACGCATCTCGAGTGCGGCCGGACGGGATTCATTTTGAATCGTCGCAGCAGGAAGCGCGCCTACGCCTCTTAACCCGGAACCAGACCCCGCCGTTTGCGAAAACACCGCAGGAAGCGTCTGCGGCGAAAAGGGTGAGCGGTTGGCCTGAACAACTGTTTCACCATTCAAATCGATGACGCGAACGTTGGTGCCGCCAGAAGCCCCTTCGATCACTTTGGGTGTGCGGTAAATGGTACCGCAGCTCGTCAAACTCAGGCCTAGAATAGCCACCAAAAGGTATCTCACGACACGTCACTCCAATCCAGCATTCGACATTGCAGGCCACCCAGCCCGAACATCACTTTCGTTTAACGAACCCCCGCTTGGGTTTTGATATATCCAAGCGCGACCCCCGCCCATTGACGCGCCTGAACGATGGCACCGCTATTTGAACTGACCCAATAAGTGTTTGTGAACGACTGGTCCAGACTTTTGCAGTCTTCAGTCATCACCCTCGTGGGAATATTTCCTATTTCTAGGTTGATCACGCTTGAGCCCTTGCTTTCAATCAAGCACCTGTATGTCCGTGTGTCTATCCGATCATTGCCATTCAGGTTGCTGTGCAAGCGATCAGAATACCCTGTACGCCCTGACAGGATAAACCGCTTGGGCTCTGAAATGTCTGCGGCAAACAGCTCTGACCCGACACCGCGCGTGCCTTGCAGCATCCCGTCTTCGATCATCATCGCGCTCATATCAGCGCTCAGCCAAGTATCTACACCATTGATTGTATTTTCCAAAAGCAAACGGCCCGACTGGCCACGGCTTTCAACTGTAACAACGAGCAGTGGAACCGATGTATCCGCAACCAAAGCCGCAAATCGCGGTGGAAACTGACCCGCTGGCAAAGCGGCTTGCGCAGGTTCGTTCGTGGCAATTGAAATGGCGCGGTTAACAAGGCCGCCGGACCCCGAACAGCCAGTCAGAAAAGCCACCGCAAGCAAAAGGGTCGTAAAACGAGTAATCATCGCAGATACCTCCCCCAACCGTCGCTTAGCTCTTTGCCGCGGTAATCCCTTGTCACGCCATAAAGCCTGTTTTCAACGTTCAAGCGTGCGCCGCCATCGCGTGTGATCGGCTGGATTTTCTGCGAAACAACCGTGCGGGACGGCCTGCCCGTGAGCCAGGAAAGTGGAATTTCGACGCGCAGGCCTTTGTCGAACGACCCCTCGCCAAAGGTGTTGAACGGAACATCTGTAAGGGTAAAGTAACCACCAACCTTGAACCCGTTGTTGAATTCGCGATCAACGGAAACCGTCGCACCATAGTCGCCCGCAAGATAGCGGCCCACGTCAAGCTGACCCAAAAAGCCATTACCAAAATCATAATACGCTGACGCATGACCCGTCACGACATCATAATTCTGAAAGCCAAAGAGCATATCAAAATCACGCTGTTTGACAAAGTTCAGTTCGGCCCCAAGCGCCAAACGGCTTGATGTCGGGTACCAAAGCACTTCTGCCGAAACGCCGCCGAACATGCTTTCGAGATACCCGACAGACACTCTGCCAAACAGATTTTCACCCGGACGGAACATATATTCCGCCGTAAGGGTGTTCACCTCAAGTTCGGATTGGCGGGCGTAGCGGACAGCATTACTGCGAACAGGTTCAATCGCAGAGTTCGAAGTCCGAGCGGAATCGCCAATATTTCCGACCAAAGGATACCGGAATTTACCCGCAAAGGTCAGGCCGGGTCTGGGGCGATAAGCAAGCTTTAACTGCACACCCAAGTCTGTACGCACGGGGCTGTCTGGGTCAAAGAACGACGTGGCCAAATACGGCCCAACAGACGCATCGAACACAGGAAACGCGTCTTCAAGCTCGCCGGCACGGCCCTCGTCATAGGCATCGTTGATGTCAGCCCGCGCAAGTGTCCGCCAAGAGCCATCATAATCGAACTGAAGCTCTTCAAGATCTGACCGCTGGGTCACAACGCGGCTGATCGGCACGCCGTTGCTTTGGAAAACCACTGTAAGTTCTTCGATCTGCGGCGGCAGCGTGTCTGCCATAACCCGCGCAGCACGCCCTGCGGCCTGCGCTTCGATGTCCCAACGGTTGTTCTGAACACGAACGGTTGCCCGCGTGCCCGACATCGTAAAGCCCTGAAGCTCAAGTCCGTCTTGCGCAAGGCGTGTCTGCAACACCCGCTGCGCCGCGTCTTTGCCACCGCCCTTTGCGCTGTTGTTCCAGTCAGCGATAGCAAGCCGATTGCGCTGACCTATGGATCTTGGCGCAGCCTCAAGGCTGCCGGCATTGGGGCGTTTAGCCGGATTGATCACATAGGTTAATTGCGCGCCAACTTCTTTGCCACCAACAACAAATCCCTTGAGGCTCACCCCGTTCTTGAACCGATATTCAAGACCGAAGTTCATTGGAGACGAAATATCTATCCCGGTGTTAACGGATTCCCGTGTGTACAGATCAGGAGAGTATTCGGCAAAAAACGTTGTTTGATCGCTTATTTTCCACTTTACGCCCCCGAAAAGCGACGCCGGCCCACGGAACCAGTTCCCCGTTTCGACTTGGCCGCCAGTTCCCGTAAATCCGACAGGTCGGGTGTCAAACCGGCTCGAAATGGCCCCCAGTGGGTTTGAAAAAGACCCTCTGCCCGCCAAACGGCCCCAGCCCATACCACCAGTCACTTCGATCTTTGATCCTAGGCTTTTGGTCGCAACAACATATTCGCTGCTTAGGACCCCGGTGCCCAGAAAGTCCCGAAGGCCTAAAGCGATTGCTGGGCGGTATTTTGTCTCATCAAAAGCTTGGAAATGGATGTCAAAACTACGGTCAAACAGGTCTCCTCTGCGTAGCGGAGTCGGCAGTCCAAAACCACTGATTTTTGAATAGCGGAAAGCGCCGTAAACGCGAGGCAAAACCTGAAAAGCAGCCGTATATCTGAAAGTCGGCCCGAATGCGCTTGCGGTGACTGAAAGCTCACCGTCATTCATCACTTCGGCCGTCGGCATTTCAACCAATCCAGGCGTGCCATACGTAGAAAGCGACTGGCCCGAAAGACTGGACGCGCCTGTTACCGCAACCACAATCAATCCTGTGGCATAAACTATTCTCTTGGTCCGCTCTTGCATCTGCGGACCTTCTTATTAATTATGCTCGATACCAGTCTAATACATAGAATTTCTTAGGATTTCACATTAGGGGATCGACAGTCTTCGATTTTGCAATAGTGATGCGCCAGTTTTGCAACACAGATGAACGGGCCAGATAAATGTTGGGTAAATGGTTTAAGCGGGCAGAAGAGCCGCCCGCGCATTTCGATCCTGTATGCCCTGATGAACCGTTCATCGCAATTGGCGATGTTCACGGACGTTTTGACATCCTTCAAAGATTTCCGGAAAATAACGTCG
The DNA here is from genome assembly GCA_024636495.1 of Roseobacter sp. Lineage (GTDB taxonomy): Bacteria > Pseudomonadota > Alphaproteobacteria > Rhodobacterales > Rhodobacteraceae > Sulfitobacter. Next base: position 14,556 of record JAGXGZ010000053.1, read on the forward strand.
GTGGTCAAATTATATTTCTTGGCGACATGATTGACCGCGGGGAACAAAGCGCCGACGTGCTTAATGTTCTGTTTGCCGTGCCAGGAATAATATGCCTCATGGGCAACCATGAAGAGATGATGCTTGATTTTATCGCCCAACCTCAGGCGCAAGGCGGACGGTGGCTGCGTTACGGCGGTCTGCAAACACTTGCAAGCTTTGGGGTTTGGGGCATTTCTGAAACCTCGACGGGCGGAGAGCTAGAGCGCGCGCGCGACGCACTTGTAGAGGCGATGGGCCAAGATCTGATCGACTGGATCAGCGGCCTTCCAAAATGCTGGACGTCTGGAAATGTTGCCTTTGTCCATGCAGGTGCGGATCCCACGGTGCCAATCGATGCGCAAAAAAACCGTGCGTTGCTTTGGGGGCATAACGATTTCGGCAAAGTACCGCGAAAAGACGGCATGTGGATTGTGCACGGCCACACCATAACCGAACAGCCTATGATGAAGCCCGGCATTATATCAATCGATACAGGTGCTTACGCTACAGACAATCTGACTGCTGCGACCATCATGGATGGTGGCGTAGAATTTGAATACGTCTAGCCAGCAATTAGAAGCCCCCTTAACACGAATTTAGCATCCGTTCTGCATGATCTGCCAATCCTAAGACGATTGGCGACCTAGCTACAGCAGGGCAGATCATGGCGTTTCTTGACCATCCATCAAAACGGATCACACCCGCGCACCGCTCAAGGATCGGCGGGCTATACGAGCGGGGCGGTAAACGCGTGTTCGACCTTGCAGTTTGCCTTCTTTTGCTGCCGTTTGTCGGGTTTGTCATCCTGTTACTTTGGTGGCTTGCAACCGCCATCGGCTCTTCCGGCTTTTTTGGGCACAAGCGGGTGGGACGAAACGGTGTAGTCTTCCACTGCTGGAAAATCCGCACGATGATCGCAAATGCAGATCGGGCGCTGCTGCTGGTTTTCAAACAAAGTCCGGATACAAAAAACGAATGGGAAATGAACCGGAAACTCGAAAACGATCCCAGAGTATTGCCCTTTGGCAAATTCCTGCGCCGGACCAGTCTGGACGAGTTGCCACAGATCTGGAATGTGATCCGGGGCGATATGTCGTTGGTCGGGCCCCGGCCTGTCACAAGGTCAGAGCTGTCTTTGTTCGGCGATGCCAGGAAAGATTATCTTTCCGTCAGGCCCGGCATCACCGGTTTGTGGCAAGTCAAGGCGCGCCGGGTGCCTTGCTATATTCGCCGGGTAAAGCTTGATCGGCGCTATGCAAGAAACGTTACATTTGGTCAGGATCTGCGCATCCTGCTATGGACCCTTCCGGTGCTGTTTCGGGCAACCGGTCGGTAACCGACGACAAGCGCCGTCTAAACAAGCCCTTTGATACCAGTCGCCGTCGTTCCGGTAGCAAGAACGCGGGCAATCCGAAATGGATAGACGACCCCCGCCATGAGGTTCGGCAGCGTAACCACGTCACCACTTTTCAGTACTGCCGATACGCTCCCGACCTCGGAAACCATGATCGCACGGGTCACTTGGGCGATGTCGGCTGCATCATCGGGTAGAATATCGAATCCGCCGCAGATCGGGCCAGTCAGACCTGCGCTGTAGTCATGAAAGTTATCAATAGTGGGCATATCAGTCTCCGTGATGAGGTTGGCCAACCATCCTTCACCAAGATGTACTGATCGTTAATCAAACGCGCGCCTCACCAAAGGTGAAGCGCGCGCTGAAACGTTCGTCAATTATCGGACAGGCCTAGGCGACACGCCCGTGACAATGCTTGAACTTTTTCCCCGACCCGCAAGGGCATTCATCGTTCCGCGATGGGTTGCCCCATGTTGTGGGATCGTTCTCTTGAAAGCCATTGGCGGAGACGTTTGCGTCAGCTTCAGCAGCCTGCGCAACAGGCGGCTGATTTGATTGCATCTGTGCGACCATCTCGCGCTGTTCGTCTTCCGTCATCGGTCGGATTTGTCCAAGCTTCTGCGTCACATCGGTTCTGAGGCTGTCCAGCATCGATTCAAACAGCTGGAACGACTCGTTTTTATATTCGTTCAACGGATCCCGCTGCGCGTAGCCGCGAAAGCCAACGACCGACCGAAGGTGTTCTAGCGTCAGAAGATGGTCGCGCCATTTGCCATCGATGGCCTGCAAAAGCACCTGCTTTTCAATGTTTCGCATGTTCTCTGCGCCAAACTTCTCGGTCTTTGCCGCCATCTGTTCATCACACGCAGTCGTCAGACGTTCGCGGATCACTTCGTCATCCACGCCCTCTTCCTCGCACCATGCAGCAACGGGGATATCCAGATTCAACTGCTCAAGCACCGCTTGCTGGAAGCCTTTGGCATCCCATTGATCTGCATAGGTTTTTGGAGGCATGTATTGATCAATCAGGTCGTCGATCACCTGTTCGCGCATGTCCGATGTAATCTCGGACAGATCTGCCGCTTCCATAATATCGCGACGCTGACCAAAGACCACCTTGCGCTGATCATTCATAACATCATCAAACTTCAGCAACTGTTTGCGAATGTCAAAGTTGCGCCCCTCGACCTTGGCCTGCGCGCGCTCAAGTGATTTGTTAACCCAAGGGTGGATAATCGCTTCGCCCTCTTTCAGGCCAAGCGTTGTCAAAACTTTCTCAAGCCGCTCTGACCCGAAAATGCGCATCAAATCGTCTTCTAAAGACAGATAGAACGACGAACGGCCCGGGTCACCCTGACGGCCGGACCGGCCACGCAACTGGTTATCGATCCGGCGGCTTTCGTGACGCTCGGACGCCAGAACGTACAATCCGCCTGCCTCGATCACCTTTTTCTTCTCATCCGCATGTTCAGCTTCGATCTTGGCACGGATCGCCACAGGATCGGCATCAGGATCGGCGTCCAGCGCGTCAAGCACCTTAAGCTCGACGTTGCCGCCCAACTGAATATCCGTACCACGGCCCGCCATGTTGGTCGCAATCGTGACCGCTCCCAGCTTACCGGCATCCGCAACGATCTGTGCTTCTTGCTCGTGCTGACGTGCGTTCAGAACGTTGTGCGTGATGCCAGCTTCTGTCAGCATCTTGCTTAGCATCTCGGATTTTTCGATGGATGTCGTACCCACCAAGGCGGGCTGGCCTTTGGCGTGGGCGATCTTCACCTCTTCGATCATTGCCTGATACTTCTCAAGCGCAGAACGGTAAACTTGGTCGTCTTCATCAACGCGCGCGACAGGCACGTTTGTCGGCACAACGATTACCCCTAGGCCGTAAATTTCTGCAAATTCCTCAGCCTCGGTTTCCGCCGTACCGGTCATGCCCGCCAACTTGTCATAAAGACGGAAGTAGTTTTGGAACGTCACCGATGCCAGCGTCACGTTCTCGGGCTTGATATCGACGTTTTCCTTGGCTTCGATCGCTTGGTGCAGGCCATCAGACAACCGCCTTCCTGACATCATGCGGCCCGTAAATTCATCGATCAACATGATTTCGTCATCACGCACGATGTAGTCTTTGTCGCGCTGGAACAGTTTATGCGCCCGCAAACCCTGGTTGACGTGGTGAACCAACGACGTGCTTTCAGGGTCATACATTGTCAGACCTTCCTCAAGCAAACCGCGCGCGTGCAATTCAACCTCAAGAAATTCGTTACCGTCATCGGTGATGGTCACGTTGCGGGTCTTCTCGTCCACCTCAAAGTGGTCATCCTGAAGCAACGGGATTACATCATCGACGATTTTATACATCTCTGAACGGTCTTGCGACGGCCCGGAAATAATCAGCGGCGTGCGCGCTTCGTCGATAAGAATGCTGTCGACCTCATCCACAATCGCGAAATTGTGATGTTTTTGGAAAATCTGGCCGATCTCGGACTTCATGTTGTCGCGCAGATAGTCGAAACCCAGCTCGTTATTGGTCGCATAGGTCACGTCGCAATCATATGCGGCGCGCTTGGCTTCTTCGGTCATGCCGGAAACAGCGGCACCTGTGGTCAGACCAAGTGATCCAAACACCTTGCCCATCCAGTCAGCGTCACGCTGCACCAGATATTCGTTTACGGTAACAATATGGACGCCTTTGCCTGTCAGCGCGTTCAGATACGCAGCCAGTGTGGCCGTCAGCGTCTTGCCCTCGCCTGTCTTTTGTTCAGAGATATTGCCCTGATGCAGGAATATTGCCGACATCAACTGCGTGTCAAAAGCCCGCAAACCCAAGGTGCGGCGTGCGCCCTCTCGACAGTTGGCAAAGGCTTCTGGCAACAGATCATCCAGGCTTTCGCCATCCAATGCCCGTTTGCGCAGTTCCTGTGTTTTCTCTTTCAGACCTTCATCGGTCAAAGCAAGAAATTGATCTTCCAGCGCGTTGATTTGTTCAACCAGCGGGCGGGTCGCCTTGATTTTGCGGTCGTTTGGTGTCCCAAAGACTTTTTTGGCGAGTGTTCCGATGCCCAGCATGCAATCTCCTGCCGAAGTTATGTTGTCGGGTGCTCATCTGCTTGCCGTGCCGCCGGACAACCCCTAGATACAAGGCTGAACGTGCGCCCAAGCCGCGCCCATAGGGCGATGTAAGGGGCGTACCAAACCGTGTCAATGTAGCAGCCCCTCGCGGCGGACAAACCTAGGACAGATACATGCAAAAAACCCTCACATTCTTGGCACCCTTCGTGGTTGCCGCCACGCTTGCGCTGCCGGTTGCCGCTCAAGATGACGTCAAAGCAGATACCGTGGTTGCAACGGTCAACGGAACAGACATCACTGTTGGCCATATGATCATTGCCCGCGCAACGCTGCCAGAGCAGTATCAGCAGCTGCCACCAGATGTGTTGTTCAAAGGTATTCTGGATCAATTGGTTCAGCAGACCGCACTTGCCCAAAATTTTGAAGGTGATGTACCTCCACGCGTTGCCCTGGCACTGGAAAACGAGCGTCGCCAATTGGTGGCAGGTGAAGTGATAGAAAAAGCAATGGCAGCCGAGATTTCTGCCGAAGCGCTGAACGCCGCCTATGAAAAAACCTATGGGTCGGCAGAACCTTCCGAAGAATTCAACGCATCGCATATTCTGGTCGAAACCGAGGAAGAAGCGCTTGCGATTATAACAGAGCTTGAAGGCGGCGCAGATTTTGCAGAGGTCGCAAAAGAGAAATCAACTGGCCCTTCCGGCCCCGGCGGCGGCAATTTGGGTTGGTTCGGCCCCGGCATGATGGTCCCAGAGTTTGAAACCGCCGTTGTCGAGCTTGAGGTGGGAAGTGTCTCCGCGCCAGTTCAAACGCAATTCGGATGGCATGTGATCAAGCTTGTCGAAAAGCGCCTTAAGGACGCACCGCCGCTTGCAGAAGTACAAGCCGAGCTGGAAACGCAAATCCGCGAAGCCAAGGTACAAGAGCTGGTCGAAAAAATGACTGCGGCCGCCGAAGTCGATCAATCCGCTTCCGATGGGATTGATCCCACCGTTCTGACAAACATTGAACTTCTGGAGTAAGTAACGTTGGGAAAGACAACAGCCGTATCCCCACTGGCCCCCGCGCAGTTTCCTGACTTGCCGGTTATCGACGGCGTCCGGTTTGCAACCATAGCCGCCGGTGTGCGGTATCAGGGCCGTACCGATGTGATGCTTGCCGAATTGGCCCCTGGATCCACGGTGGCGGGCAGTTTTACAAAGTCCGCAACGCGTGCGGCGCCTGTTCTGGATTGTCAGGCCAAGATCGGTGGCACCCATGACGCGGGTGCAGCGATCTTGGTGAATTCGGGCAATGCAAATGCGTTCACCGGCAAGGGTGGCGTGACAGCCGTCGAGGCGATCACTGCAGCGGTTGCCAGCATTTGTGACATTCCACAGTCGCGGGTGTTTACTTCTTCGACCGGGGTGATTGGTGAACCCTTACCGCATGATCGCGTGACTGCCGTTCTGGCCGACCTCAAAGGCAAGCTTGACGCTGGCGGGATCGCAGATGCTGCCAAGGCGATCATGACAACAGATACCTTTCCTAAAGGGGCGATGGCAAAGGTCAAGTTAGGCTCTGAAACAGTCTCTATTGCAGGGATTGCCAAGGGCTCCGGCATGATTGCTCCTGACATGGCCACCATGTTGGTCTACATCTTTACCGATGCTGTGGTCAGCCAACCAGCACTTCAGGCGATGGTGTCAGAACACACCGACACTACGTTCAATTGCATCACCGTTGATAGCGACACCTCGACGTCAGACAGCCTGATCATGGCGGCCACTGGCGCGTCTGGTGTGGATGTTAGCGAGAACGACGCCTTCAAAAACGCACTTCACGAGCTGATGTTGGACTTGGCGCATCAAGTCGTGAAAGACGGCGAAGGGGCGAGCAAGTTCGTTGAAATCGCCATTACCGGTGCGGCCACTGATGCCGATGCGAAAACACACGGCATGGCCATTGCGAATTCCCCTCTGATCAAGACCGCTATTGCAGGGCAGGATCCAAACTGGGGTCGCGTGGTCATGGCCATTGGTAAATCCGGCGCCGCAGCAGACCGCGATCGCCTGTCGATCCGTTTTGGCGATGTCGAGGTTGCCAAAGACGGTTGGCGCAGCCCTGACTATTCCGAAGATGCCGCCGCAGCCCATATGAAAGGTCAAAACATCGTTATCGGTGTTGATCTGGGTTTGGGGGAAGGTAAGGCGACAGTCTGGACCTGTGATTTGACCCACGGCTATATCGACATCAACGCTGACTATCGGTCGTGAAGGTTGTTCTCGTCTCGGCGGTAGCTTTGATTGACGTAGACGGGCGCGTGCTTTTGGCACAGCGCCCGCCAGGCAAATCTATGGCCGGACTGTGGGAATTTCCGGGCGGCAAGGTTGAGCCTGAAGAAACGCCCGAAGCAGCGCTGATCCGCGAGCTACAAGAAGAGTTGGGGATAGATACATGGGCATCTTGTCTGGCACCGTTAACCTTTGCCAGCCACGCATATGATGATTTTCACTTACTGATGCCGCTTTTCGCCTGTCGAAAGTGGGAAGGCACACCGCGCGCGCGCGAAGGGCAGACACTAAAGTGGGTGCGGGCAAATGAGCTAAAAGACTACCCTATGCCAGCAGCGGACATTCCTTTGATCCCGATCTTGCGCGACTGGCTGTGATCAACTGATAAGATTGATGCGCAAAGACGACCAATTGATTAACATTGTTGTTTTTGTGGCTGGACAGAGATTAACCGCCACCTATAATTGAAATATTAGCAATTGTTCTGGGGGAATCAGATGCTGCGTACGATCACGATAGGAACCACCGTGTCTGTTCAGGGCGTATTTGTACGCGACATGCCGGATGGTCGGATCTCAGTTAAAGTTGATAACGACGTTTATACCGGCAAGCCGATCAGTCGTAAAAGCTAGGCTAGTCTGGGCAGCAGCCCCAAAGTCATCATCTTAAAAGTAAGCGTGCGGGAAAATCCTGACACGCTTTTTTTGTGCGCGGCTCACAATAGAAAAAGCCCGGTGATGAAACCGGGCTTTTGTAAAATTTGTTTATTTTCAGCGATCAGGCGAGTGTGCGAACAACTTCTTCACGTGTGAATATTTCGATGACGTCGCCTGCGCGAATGTCTTCGTAGTTATCAAACGCCATACCACATTCTTGGCCCGATGGAACTTCGGACACTTCGTCCTTGAAGCGCTTAAGCGTTTTCAGCGTACCCTCGTGGATAACGACATCGTCACGCAGCAAACGCACACCGGCGGAGCGGCTTGCTTTGCCCTCTGTGACCAGACAACCAGCAACTTTGCCAACGCCAGTAACCTTGAATACCTCTTTAATCGACGCATAACCGATAAAGTGTTCGCGGATTTCGTTGCTAAGCAAGCCACTTGCGGCCGCTTTCACATCGTCAACCATATCGTAGATGACCGAATAATACCGGATCTCCACACCTTTTTGGTTCGCGGTTGCACGGGCCGACGCGTTGGCACGGACGTTGAAACCAATAATCGGCGCATTCGACGCTTCGGCCAAACCAACATCGGTGTCGGTAATCGCACCAACGCCCGAATGAAGAACGCGAACACGGACTTCGTCGTTGCCGATCTTCTCCATCGCTTGAAGGATCGCTTCGGCAGAGCCCTGAACGTCAGCTTTGATCAGCAGTGGCAATTCAGAAACCGTCGCATCCGCTTTGGCGTTTGCCATCAGCTGCTCAAGTGTGGTTGCAGCACCGGCTGCAGCACGTTTGTCTTTAGCCGCTTTCGAACGGTATTCAGCAATCTCGCGTGCCTGCGCTTCGGTATCGGTCACGTTCAAAACGTCACCGGCGCCGGGTGTACCATTCAGGCCAAGCACTTCGACTGGAACAGATGGACCAGCTTCCTTGATACGTTCACCCTGATCGTTGATCAGCGCACGAACCTTACCATACTGTTCGCCCACAACAAAGATATCGCCTTGGCGCAACGTACCATTCTGGATCAGAACAGTCGCGACCGGGCCACGACCCACGTCAAGCTGAGCCTCGATCACGGCACCAACGGCGGCACGATTCGGGTTGGCTTTCAGCTCAAGCAGTTCCGCCTGAAGCGAGATCGCTTCGAGCAACTGGTCGATCCCCTGACCCGTTGTTGCAGAAACTTCTACATCTTGCACTTCACCCGACATCTTCTCAACGATGACCGAATGTTGCAGCAAATCTGTCCGCACTTTGTCCGGGTTGGCTTCGTATTTGTCGATCTTGTTGATCGCCACGATCATCGGCACTTTGGCCGCTTTCGCGTGGTTAATCGCTTCAATCGTTTGCGGCATCACAGCGTCATCCGCAGCAACGACCAGTACAACAATATCAGTCACCTGAGCACCGCGCGACCGCATCGACGTAAACGCCGCGTGACCGGGAGTGTCGAGGAAGCTAAGCACCTGACCACTTTCCGTGGTGACCTGATACGCACCGATATGCTGAGTGATACCGCCCGCTTCACCGGACTGAACCTTGGCTTTGCGGATCGCATCAAGCAACGATGTCTTACCGTGGTCAACGTGGCCCATGATGGTAATGACCGGAGGACGTGTGATCAGATCTTTCGGATCGTCTTCTGCCTCTTTGATCACGTCTTCGACGTCGGCATCGGAAACGCGCACAACCTTGTGGCCGAATTCTTCGATGATCAGCTCGGCTGTATCGGCATCGATGGTTTCGTTTTGTGTTACCATAAGGCCGTTGTTCATCAGTGCTTTAACAACAGCACCAACGCGTTCGGCCATACGGTTTGCCAGCTCGGATACAACAATCGCTGGCGGCAGGTTCACGTTACGGACGACCTTTTCGCGCTCGACCGTGCCACCCATCGCTTTTTGACGCTGACGTTCCTGCTTGCGCTTCATTTGCGCCATGGAACGCTGGCGGCCACCTTCGCCACCGGTCAAGGCTTGGTTCAATGTCAACTTGCCAGAGCGGCGGCTGTCATCACTGCCTTTGTTGCGCTTGTTGGTTTCCTCGCGGTCACCTTCTTTTTTGCGCACAACGGGTGCTGGTGCACCACCTTTTGTGTTCGGCACCTTGGCACCAGCGGGCTGCGGCTGGGCAGGCGCAGGTGCGGCAGCTGCAACGGCCGCTGCTTCTGCTTCTTCCTTGCGGCGTGCGTCTTCTTCGGCTTTCGCCTTCAGGCTTTCCTCGCGCTCGCGCTCTTCCGCCTCTTTGGCATCAATCTCGGCACGGCGGCGCTCACGGTCTTCTGCGCGGGCCTTTTCATCGGCAACGCGGGCTTCCGCTTCTTCGGATTCGCGGGCGCGTGCAGCCTGAACAGCTTTCAGGCGGCGCTCCATCTCGGAATCTGTAATGCCTGCAGGACGCTTTTTGGGATCCCCAAGCAAGGGGTTGCTGCCAGTGCCAGTTTTGGTACTTGCAGGTTTTGGAACCACAACGCGCTTGCGCTTGGTCTCGACCACGACGTTTTTGGTACGTCCATGGCTAAAGCTTTGCTTTACGTTGCCCGGGCGCGCAGGCGCACCACGAAGGCCCAATGTCTTTTTGCCGTCACTATCGCTCATCTAGCTCGTCTATCCTTTCGGGTGACCGTTGCCACCCTCGTTTATGCGTACGCCTCTTAACCGTTGGGCTTCCTCTACAACACGAGAGGTGAGTCCACCAGAGGCGAGCGCCCCATGTATCACAGTTTGACGTCCGAATGCCAAACCCAATTCGTCTGCCGTCAGCCAACCAATGTAATGACCGAAATGCGGCGTACTTAGTTTCGATTTACCGCGACCAGATCCATCTACCGCTTGGATCAGTACCTCGGCCTCTTCCATTTGCAGCCAACCCTTGACCTTTTCATAGCCCGCGACAGCCTTTCCGGCCTTGCGTTGCAGCGAGATCAAATCAACCACACGGCGGACAAGCTGTTTTTCAACCTCGTCCACCAATCCTTCATCAACCTTAACAGGTTGTTTAGCCGAGCGGGAAAACAGCCCCTTCTTTACAGCCAACTCCAAGGCAGCCCGGTCCGCACTTACATACATGCCCCGTCCTGGGAGTTTCCCCAGAATATCCGGGAAAACCTGCATATCAGGCCCAACCACAAAGCGGATCAGACCGTTCTTGGGCTGCACTTCGCCCGTGGCGATGCATTTGCGCTCTGCACCGTCTTCCCGGTCTTTAGAAACGCCACCGCGTACCATATCGTTCCCCAAGACCTACGATCAGGCCTCGGCCTCCTCATCCAGTTCTTCATCTTCCTCTACGTCTGGCTCAAGCTCGGCTGGATCAACCCAACCCAGCAATACGCGCGCCGTCATGATCAGGTGCTGCGCCTCTTCCAGCGTCATGTCAAACGGTTCCAGCGTACCTTCGTCTTTGGTACGTTCGCCATTGGTTGTCGTCCAACCCCCGGCCAATTCCCAATCCGCACAGGTCGCGAAGTCTTCCAGCGTTTTTACGTCGTCCTTGGCCAATGCTTCAAGCATTTGGGGTGTCAGGCCTTCGAATTCAATAAGCGTGTCGTCAACACCCAAGGCACGGGCTGCATCAAGTGCCGCTTTGTTCTTGGCTTCGAGCACATCGCGGGCGCGGGCCTGCAATTCGCTGGCGGTGTCTTCGTCAACACCGTCAATGACCAGCAGTTCGTCAACTTCGACATAGGCGACTTCTTCAAGGTTCGTGAACCCTTCGGATACCAACAGCTGGGCAAAGAATTCATCCAGATCAAGGTTGTCCATGAACAGCTTGGTACGCAGTTCGAATTCAGCCTGACGGCGCGCGCTGTCTTGCTCTTCTGTCATGATGTCGATGGTCAAACCGGTCAGCTGCGACGCAAGACGCACGTTTTGGCCACGACGGCCAATGGCAAGGCTCAACTGTTCTTCGGGAACGACCACTTCGATTTTGCCCGCTTCTTCGTCCAGAACAACCTTTGACACTTCGGCAGGTTGAAGAGCGTTTACCAAGAAGGTCGGCTGGTCTTCGTTCCACGGGATAATGTCGATCTTTTCGCCCTGAAGCTCGTTCACGACCGCCTGAACCCGGCTGCCGCGCATACCGACGCAGGCACCGACAGGGTCGATGGAGCTGTCATAGGAAATCACAGCAATCTTGGCGCGCGAACCGGGGTCACGGGCAACAGCTTTGATTTCGATGATACCGTCATAAATTTCTGGAACTTCCATCTTGAACAGTTCGGCCATAAATTCTGGCGCTGTCCGGGAAAGGAAAATCTGCGGGCCGCGCTGTTCGCGGCGCACGTCCTTGATGTAGACGCGGATACGGTCGTTCGGGCGATAGGATTCGCGGCCGATTTTCTCGTTGCGGCGCAAGATCGCTTCGCCAGCGCCCACATCGACAATGACGTTGCCATATTCTTCGCGCTTGACCAGACCGTTGATGATCGTGCCGGCGCGGTCTTTGAATTCTTCGTACTGACGGTCACGTTCAGCTTCGCGGACCTTTTGCAAGATCACCTGCTTGGCGGATTGTGCCGCAATCCGGCCCATCTCGACGGGCGGAACTTCTTCGGAAAATTCCTGACCGATTTCGGGGTTGGCCATATATTGCTTGGCCTGCTCGACTGTGAATTCTGACTGATAATTCTCAAGCTCGTCATCGGCCACAACGGTACGCACGCGCGTGAATGTCGCGCGACCTGTTTTGCGGTCAATCGCCACGCGAATGTCCATCTCAGCGCCGTAACGCGACTTGGCCGCCCGAGCGAGCGATTCTTCCATCGCCTCGACCACCAGATTGGGGTCAATCATCTTTTCGCGGGCAACAGCCTCGGCGGTTTGCAGCAGTTCAAGCTGGTTGGCAGATGTAATGGCCATTTAGTCGTCTCCCTCGGTGGACCCTTCGGTCTCGATGTCATCGAATTTGGTTTCGTCAATTGCACCCGACGCTTTACGCTGGCGCAGCATTTCTTTGATCAGATCATCGGTTAGAACCAGCTTGGCATCCGTGAGCCAGTCAAATTTCAGGCCAATGGTGCCCTCTTCGACGTTGATCAACACTTCGTCGCCATCGATCCCCGCCAGCGCGCCCTTAAAGCGGCGGCGGCCATCAATCAGATCACCGGTTTCAATCTTGGCCTCGTACCCTTCGAACATATCAAAGTCTTTCAGGCGCGTCAGAGGCCGGTCAATACCGGGGCTGGACACTTCCAGCGTGTATTCGTCAACGATGGGGTCTTCCACGTCCAAAACGGCGCTTACGGCTTGGCTGACCAACGCCAGTTCATCGACTTCGATCCCGCCATCGGGGCGGTCGGCCATGATCTGCAAGGTGGTCTGTTTGCCAGACATCAGACGGACGCGCACCAGTTCAAATCCCATATCCTCGATCACCGGTGTGATGATCTCGGCCATGCGGCGGTCAATGGCGGCTTTGGCAATCAGGTCGTTGTTCATAATCTCTCTTATCGCTCTGCTATGGCGCAGGCACAAAAAAACGGGCGCGCGGCCCGTGTTCAAGATCGGTGGAGCATCTGGTTTGGACCCTGACGCGCCGCTGTTGAATTCGGATATACGCCCCAGATCCGGAAACTGCAAGCCCCGACTGAATCGAAGCCTTAGGCGAACCACCAGCGTTCAGCGGCCCGCAGGTTGTCCAACGGACGGTGCTGCCCGGTTCTGACAGGCATCGCGACCCCACGAGATACGGCATGGGTCATGCCACGGCTCGACGGCAAGGGCGCAATATCGTCAAATCCATTCAGCGCGTTGGGGTCATTCATATCCGCCGCTTCGACCAGATATTCGGCGAGGGCTTGGGCGCGCACAATTTCTGACGGAATCGACACAAGCTCGACCGTGTCGAACCACCCCGCAGAGGTGCCTTTGTAATGATCCGTCACCCGCTCAGCCAAAACTTGCTGACCCGGGGTGAACCGTTTCAGACGGTAAAGGCCCGTCCCGATTCCCGCCTGCATAGCGTGTCGGGGCCGGATAACCTGATCTGGTGCGGCTAGCGTAAACGGCAGGTCCATCGCGGGACGATCCACCGTAATGCTGATTTGAAAAGGTCCAAGCGCCTGAACCGTGCCATCCAGCCTGAGCGACGCCACGACATCCTTTGATGTCATGGGCCGACCATCGTGAAATGTCACATCGCGCCGCAAGTCAAATATCCAGGCACAACCATCCTCGGATCCTTGCCAAGCGGTGGCGAGCTCTCCCCGCAAGGTGCCGTCAGCAGCAATTTCTGTCAGCGTATCGAACACAAGACCCTGACGGGCGACCTGCATGAACAACCCATCCCCAGTTTGCCAGCTGTCACTGCGCAGCGCACCCGAAAGTGCCATGCGCAAGCGGCCGCCCTGCTTTGGCATGGACGCAGCCGACACACCCGTAGCCGCCAGCAAAGCAGCCGCAGCACCCGTAGCAAAAAGCGCCCGGCGATCCATGATTGATCGTGTCATTGCGCCGCAATCCTGTCCATCGCGCGCACCAATTCGGCACTTATACCGGGTTCAGACAATGCATGGCCCGCGTTGCGCACCATCTTCAACTCTGCATTCGGCCAGGCCTGCGCCAGATGATAGGCGCTGGTGGGTGGGCAAATCATATCATAACGCCCCTGAACGATGACGCCCGGAATATGGGAAATGCGCGGCACATGGGCAAGGATTTGACCATCAAACGCCAAAAACCCCGCGTTCGTGAAATAGTGGTTCTCAAGCCGTGAAAAGGTGCGCGAGTACTCTCCCGGCCCCTCGTGGGTTCCACCGGATGAATGGATCGACGCAAGCGCATTCTCCCACGCGGCCCACGCCTTGCCATATTTAATCTCGGTCTGCATGTCGCCGCTAAAAAGCCGACGATGATAGGCTGAGATCAAATCATGACGCTCGTCTTGTGGGATAAGGCTTTCGAACCGGGCCCACAGATCAGGCCAAAACTTGCCCGCGCCCCCCCCGTAAAACCAATCAAGTTCCGCTTGGGTCATCATGAACACACCACGCAGCACAATGTTGCGCACCCGTTCTGGATGGGTCTGCGCATAGATCAATGCCAGCGTTGCCCCCCAGCTGCCCCCAAAAGCAATCCATTTATCGACGCCCAGCGCCACGCGGATACGTTCGATATCGTCGACCAGATCCCACGTCGTGTTGTTACTGACCGACGCAAACGGCTTTGAGCGCCCACAACCGCGCTGATCAAATAGAATCACATGATATTTCTCGGGATCGAAATATCGTCGCATCGACGGGCTGCACCCGCCACCCGGGCCGCCATGCAGCACAATGACCGGAATGCCTTTTGGATTCCCGCATTGCTCAACGTAAATGGTGTGGCCATTGCCAACATCCATCATCCGCTGATCAAACGGGTCAACAGGAGGATAAAGATATTGCACTGCGCGCTTTTGATCCGGGATTTTGTCCATTACTGGCCTATATAGTGTTTCCAAACAAAAGAGCACAGAGAGAATAGAATGCAAGCGCCACAAAGTACCGTAGACCCCGCCGAGATTGAAAAGTTTCAGGCCATGGCCGCCGAATGGTGGGACGAGAATGGCAAATTCAAACCGCTTCACATGCTTAATCCCTGCCGTTTGGATTACATCACCAACCAGATTGCAGGCGAATTTGACCGCGATCTGAAAACTGAAAAGCCTTTTGCCGGGCTGCGCATTCTTGATATCGGCTGCGGCGGCGGGTTGCTGGCTGAACCAATGGCGCGGCTGGGTGCCGATGTTGTCGGCGCCGACGCGGCAGAGCGGAACATTCCAGTGGCACAAGTACACGCGGAACAGTCAGGTCTGACCATCGATTACCGCCACACCACCGCCGAAGCGATGGCAGAGGCGAGTGAACAGTTCGATGTCGTTCTGAATATGGAAGTGGTAGAGCATGTCGCATCCCCCATCGATTATCTTATTGCCTGCCGCCAGTTGCTGAAACCCGGCGGATTGCAAATTTGTTCAACTTTGAACCGCAACCCAAAATCATACATGATGGCGATCATCGGCGCCGAACATGTGATGCGCTGGCTGCCAAAAGGAACCCACGAATGGTCAAAGTTCATCACGCCTGACGAACTGTTTGATCTGCTGCGCAAGGCCGGCCTTACCCCGGTCGACCGAAAGGGTTTTGTGTTTAACCCGATCAAATGGTCGTGGAGCCTGTCTGATCGTGACCTGAGCGTGAATTACGTCACAGCAAGCACAAAGCCGGAATAGCGGCCCGCCTACCTGTCGGCGTGTCTGCGCAGCGCGCGCAAAGTTTCCAACGTGCCGCGCACCTGCTCTTCGCCCAACTCGTCTGCCACGTCGTTGATCAACGGCGTAATTGACCGGATAGCGGCATCGCGCGCGTTCCGCCCAGCAGGGCTGATCGCCACCATTTTGCGGCGCGCATCATCCCAATCAGGGCGAATGTGCACATAGCCAGCCCACAGCAGTTTATTCAGCGTGTTCGTCATTGCACCGCGGGTAACATTAAACGTCTCGGCCAGTTGCGCGGGCGTTTTTTCCCCGTCATGCCATGCAAGATTGTTCAGAACCGAAAAATGCGAAATCTCCATGCCCTTGGGCAGCACCCGCGTCAGGCGGTTGCGCATCCTTTGATCTGCAGACAACAATTCGCTGATCAACGTAATCGCCAGAGAGTTTCGGTTTTCTGTCATGTCCTGCCCATTAAGGTGCCTCAAAATTGCGGCGGTTGGCAAGGCTTGGCACCCGGCGGCGCGCGTCAGCAAGACGGTCCATATCCATCTCGAACAGGTACACGCCGGGTGTTTCACCCGCATCCATCAACACTTCACCCCAAGGGGCCACAGCCAGCGAATGCCCGTAGGTGAACCGCGTCTTGTTTGTAGCGCTTTGATGTTCGCCGGTCTGCGCCGGAGCCAGCACAAAGCACCCTGTTTCAATCGCACGGGCGCGCAGTAAGACATGCCAATGCGCAGCCCCCGTCACAGGCGAAAACGCGGCGGGCATTGTTAGAATGTCGGCCCCGGCATCTGCCAACGCCTGATAGAGATTCGGAAAACGCATATCATAGCAGATGCTCATGCCGATTTTGCCAAAGGATGTTTCGGAAACGACAGCCTTTTCACCCGGACGGTATCCAGCTGATTCGCGGTAACTTTCTGTCGCATCGATATCGACGTCAAACATGTGGATCTTGTCGTAGCGCGCCGCAATTTCCCCCGTCGGATCAATCAGAAACGACCGGTTGGCAAAGCGGCCGTCGGCATCGTCTGTCCTAAGCCCAAGCGACCCGATGAGCAGCCAGATCGCTTTTTCACGGGCCACGTCCCGTAATGCGGCAAGCGTGATATCCTCTTTCTCGGGCTGAAGCACCTCGTGCTGGTGGGCGCGGCTGGTCGATACGCAGTTGGTCACCTCGGGGGTCAGCACAAAGTTGGCCCCTTGATCCGCTGCATCGCGTATCATCGCAACCGTGCCCACCAGATTGCGGGCGGGATCATCCGTCACGTTCAGCTGGATCAGGGCAGCTTTCATCATGCGGCCAACACTGCATCCAGCTTGCCCGCGCGTTCCAGCGCATAAAGATCATCACAGCCGCCCACATGCGTGTCGCCAATAAAGATCTGCGGCACGGTCCGGCCCCCATTAGCACGCTTGACCATTTCGGCTTTGCGCTCTGGCTGGGCCAATACATCGACCTCGGAAAAGCTGACGCCTTTTTCGTTCAGCAAACGCTTTGCTGCATGGCAAAAACCGCAAAGCGGAGAGGTGTAAATCTCGACTGGTTTCATGGCTGTGTCCTTGTTCACGAATTCACTTGAACACAGACTTAAGTGTCTTTGGCAACTCTTGCCAGTGTAACGACGCGTATTGCGCCCGCCCCAGCCGCGATACACGCATATGCGGCAGCGGATAAAGTGGCACCAGACGTCATAACATCATCAACAAGTAGCACAGATCGGCCCTGCAAAAGCGTGATGCGCCGAGGGTGGGCGGTGATCGCGTCTTGCAAAATCGCATACCGCTCAAGGCGCGTTTTCCCGTCAAGCGAAGGCGTTCGGCGTACCCGTTGCAGCAGATCAGGACAGCATAACAAACCCGTCTCGCGTGCCAGCGCCTTGGCCAGCAACGCAGATTGATTATGCCGCCGCTTGGCCAACCGCAGCCAATGCAGCGGGATCGGCGCAATCAGCGTATCAGCGGGCAGAATGCCCGCAATGGCGCGTGACATCCAAAGGGCCGCAGGCTTGGCGATCTCTTGTCGGTCGCCGTGTTTAAGCGCGAGAACCATCTTGCGACCCATATCGCTGTATAAAAGCGCCGACCGGCCCTGGACCCAAGGGGGCGGTGCTGCCTGGCAAGCATCGCAATGCGCTACCTCGCCCACCACAGCGCCGGGCAGCGGTATGCCGCACCTGTCGCAAACGGTGCCGCCAATAAATGCGGTATCGCGCCAACACGGGCCACACAGACCAGCAGCATGATCGACCATCGCCCCACAACACAGGCAGGCAGGCGGATAGATCAGCCCGGCCGCAGTGTGTAACGCAGTTTGTAACTGGGGCAGCATGACCTTATTATTCCTTTTATGAACACGCAAAACATCCTGACAGACATCACCGCCCTATCGCGCAACCGCCACCGCGCCAGCGATGACGGATTATTCCTGCACCGTACCGCGTTGGACGAGGTCGAGGATCGGCTGGGCTTGGTTAACAGGTCGTTTAAGAAACCAGCCATCGTGACGGGTTTCCCGCAGATTTGGGGCGGATTACGATCCGACGCAGTGACTGTGCCAGATCGCGACATGTTGGAGCTTGATCAGACCGCACATGATCTGGTGATCCATGCACTGGGCCTGCATTGGGCAAATGACCCTGTCGGCCAGATCATCCAGTCGCGCCGCGCGCTTGAGCCAGACGGGCTTTTCCTGTCGGTCAGCTTTGGCGGGCAAACCTTGCACGAACTACGCGCCTGCCTTGCGCAAGCCGAGGCGCAGATCACGGGCGGTTTATCGCCACGTGTCGCACCCATGGCTGAACTGCGGGATATTGGGGGGCTGCTGCAACGCGCGGGGCTTGCCCTGCCGGTCGCTGATTCCGTTACACTTAAGGCTGAGTATGACGATATCTGGCATCTGATGCGCGATCTGCGTGCGATGGGCGAAACCAACGCCCTGCACGCCCGACTGCGCAAGCCAACCCGTCGCGCGGTATTTCAATCGGCCGCGCAACTTTACCAAGATAACTTTAACTCCGACAACGGCCGCGTCACTGCAACATTCGAGATGTTCTTTCTGGCAGGCTGGGCCCCTGCGGACAGCCAGCCCAAACCCCTGCGCCCCGGATCAGCGCAACAGCGTCTGGCAGACGCCCTTGCCACGGTTGAAAAGCCGCTGAGCGATTGACGCGGCCCTCAAACCGTTTATCTCACGCCTAACTAAGCAAAAAGGAATGCCAGATGATGCAGTCATGCCCAGCACACGCCCAGCCGGACCATCCAAAGGTACCGACACCCAAGGTGGGCATCCTGCTGGCCAACCTGGGCACGCCTGATAACTACGATTACTGGTCAATGCGCCGCTATTTGGGTGAATTCCTGTCAGATCGCCGGGTCATCGACTACAGTCCTTGGTTGTGGCAACCACTGTTGCAGCTGATCATTTTGACCAAACGCCCCTTTACCAGCGGTGCCGCGTACAAGTCGATCTGGAACGAAGAAGCAGGGGAAAGCCCGCTTGCAACCATCACCAAAGCGCAAACCGCGAAGGTTAAAGAGGCGATGCAGGCGCGGTATGGTGACGCAGTCATCGTCGATTATTGCATGCGATACGGCAATCCATCGACCAAATCCAAGGTTGCAGCATTAACGGCTGCAGGCTGCCAGAAGATCCTGTTTTTTCCACTTTATCCCCATTACGCCGGGGCCACTTCGGCAACCGCCAACGATGCATTCTTTGCCGCATTGGCCAAGGAAAAATGGCAACCCGCAGCGCGGACGGTGCAGCCCTATTTTGACCGTCCCGACTATATCGATGCCTTGGCAAATTCGATCGAGCGGTCCTATGCGATGATGGAAACCAAACCGGACAAGCTATTGTGTTCTTATCACGGCGTCCCAAAACGGTACTTGATGGAAGGTGACCCCTATCATTGCCAATGCCAGAAAACGACGCGCCTGTTGAAAGAGCGGTTGGGCTGGGATGACACACAGATCATGACGACGTTTCAGTCGAAATTCGGACCGGAGGAATGGCTGCAACCCTACACCGTAGAAGAGGTCGCGCGTCAGGCAGAAGCCGGCAATAAAAAGATTGCCGTTTGTGCGCCTGCTTTTTCAGCAGACTGCATCGAGACGCTGGAAGAGATCAACGAAGAGATCAAGGAAAGCTTTGAACATGCGGGCGGAGAGTCGTTCCATTACATCCCATGTCTGAACGACGACGAGATGCACATCAAAGCGTTATCAAACGTGATTGAAGAGAACCTTCAGGGCTGGATCGACTAGATCGACAGCGAAAGGTCAGTCTTAGCTCTTCGTGACTTCGCGCCCTTATTGAGGCGCAAGACAAAAGAGTTTCTTATGTATTTTTTCCATACAGAAGACATAAAAAAAGGCGGTGCAGAACACCGCCTTTTTATTCGAGTTGCTAGACTGAATTAGTCTGCAGCAACAGCAGCAGCAACAACAACGAGCAGCAGCAAAGGAATCAAAATACCCGAGGAAGAGCTTGTGGCTTCTTCAACAATTACGGGTGCTTCGATGATTGGATCTGCCAGCGAGCCAGCAAATGCATTCGATGCAGCAGCTGTCAATGCAGCGGCGAGAACGAGTTTCTTCATAACATAACCTCCAGAAAAGGCGTGCCTCACAAGGTGATAGCACGCGCCCAAGACTTACCTCGTGAAACTTTCTAAACAGCATCTGCAGGCAAATGCAAACCCAGATTCAGCGTTTCCGCCGCACAATCGCCAGAATATCGTCAAATAAGCAACACTTGCGTGCCGACTTTGGTCAGGTCGAAAAGTTCAGCAATATGTTCATTGTAAAGGCCGATGCAGCCGTTCGACGAACGGCGCCCGATCTTGCGCGTGTCATGGGTGCCGTGGATGCGGTAATAGGTCCAGCTTAGGTACAGGGCGTGAGTACCAAGCGGGTTATCCGGGCCGGCTTCGATCACGGCTGGCCATTCTGGGTTACGCTCCAGCATCGACGGTGTCGGGCGCCATGTCGGGCCAACAACCTTTTGGATAACGCTGGTGCGGCCGCGGCGCGTCAGCTCGGCTGTGAGCGGTACACTGGACGGATACAGTTTATAAACCGACTGATCTTCGGACCAATAGTGAACTGCGCGGCTATCGATATCCACCAAGACAGCGCCGTTCTTTGTATTGGTAAAGTAAGGCTGCCATTCCAATGTCCGGAAACTTGATACATTGCGACGAACTGTTTCTGTCAGATCTCTTTCGGTCTCTGTTGTTCCGTCACCGTTTACGGTGCTTTGCGCAAGCGCTGGCGTCGCAAGTAATGCGGCACTTCCAGCAAGAAATGCCCGGCGCGAAGAGAGGTTGAACTTCTTATCAGACATTGAATGTCTCCTGAAAATAGCGAAAGCCTTTGGTTAGTAATGATATATGACCCGAAAGTCGCAGTTTCAAATCAAACCATCGTCAACAGGCATACTCACGCCGATGTGCGTTTGATCTGCAACGCTGGGCAGGATAAGGCTGCGAAAACCCAAATGCGTGGAGCTGCGCCATGATCCGACTTCTTTCCATCCTTGTTGCCCTGACAATTGCGTTGACGGCGTGCGCACCTACCCCCTCAACAATGGGCACAGATGGCAAAGCTTTGCCGCGCGCTTACAAAATCAGCAGAGCAGATTCAGGCAAGCTTCAGTTCCGTATGCTTGATTCTGTAAACGCTTTGCGCGGGGCATCGGGCATGGCGCAGGTTCAGCTGGATGCAAACCTGAACGCCGCCGCTGCAACCCATTCCCGCGATATGGCCAACCAGAACCGGCCTTGGCACTTCGGCTCTGACGGGTCGTCCCCCGTCGATCGCATTCAGCGCGTCGGTTACACCGGTTCGCTTGTTGGCGAAGTAATCTCGGAAACATACGAGACAGAGCTGGAAACCCTAGCCGCCTGGATGGAACAGCCTGACACACGCCGGATAATTATGGCATCTGACGCAACGAACATGGGCTTTTCGTGGTATCAGGAAAGCAACGGCAAGATCTGGTGGACAATGGTGTTGGGCAAGTAACCGTTCAGGCTACTTGGCACCAATTCTTCAACTGATATTTACGGGTTTAAAGCGATGGGCGTACCATCACCAACCATCGCGTAGATATCTTCGATTTCCTTGTTAGAGACTGCAATACAGCCCCAGGTCCAATCGTCACGGTTCTTATCCTTGGCGGTTTTCTGACCATGAATAAAGATGTCGCCACCGGGCTTTTTCTCAAGGGCTGCGGCGATTGCCCGATCTTTTTCGTTCGGATACGAGATCCCTAACGACAGGTGGAACTTGCTGTTAGGATTGCGGCGGTCAATCAAATACAGCCCTTCGGGCGTCTTGCCGTCACCCTCGTGCACTTTGTGGCCAACAGGTGCAAAGCCCAGCTTGAAATTATAGGATTCAAGTACCCGATCCTTGTGCATCAAGAACATCCGGCGGTCCGCCTTGTTCACGATCACATAGGTAACTTCGGGGCCATTATACCGTTTGAACTTACTATCACCTGCACACCCGGCAAGGGCCACAAGCGCTGTGCCGCCCAAGATTAGATTTCTGCGTTTCATCAAGATGCCTCGTCTTGCCATGGCCTTTTCGACCTTATCAGCTTCGGTTAGCATGTAGCAAAAATTTTGACGGTCAAAAAGACGTTACTGTCGGGATTTTTCCAACAACTGCTTCTCGATCGCTTCAAGTTTGCGCATCACCTCTTCGCGGTAAAGATCTGTGCGCTCAACTTCCTCGGCGTTATGCGCGTCTTGCATAGAGTTAACGATAAGACCCACCAAAAGGTTTACCACCGCGAAAGTGGTTACGAGTATGAAGGGTAAAAAGAACATCCACGCATATGGATAAATCTCCATCACGGGGCGCACGATTCCCATGGACCAGCTTTCCAGCGTCATGATCTGAAACAGCGAATAAGCACTTGATGGAAGCGACCCAAACCACTCAGGGAAATCGCTACCGAACAGTTTGGTGGCGATAACGGACCCGATATAAAAGATGATGGTCATCAGCAAAAACACCGACCCCATGCCGGGCAGCGCGGTAACAAAACCTTCGACCACGCGACGCAGGCTGGGAGCGACGGAAATAACCCGCAAAACCCGCAGGATACGCAGCGCCCGCAAGACAGAGAGCCCCTGAACAGCAGGCACCAACGCTATCGCCACCACCGTAAAATCGAATACATTCCAGCCGTTGCAGAAAAATCCTGTGCCACGCCCAATAATTTTAAGTGTAATTTCGATAATGAAGATGCTTAGGCAAACACTATCCAGAAACAGGATTATCGGCCCATAACGCGCCATGATTTCCGGTGATGTTTCCATCCCCAACAACACCGCGTTAAAAAGAATCACGCCAATGATAAAATTACTGACGGCGCGGCCTTCGACCCAGGTATTCAGACGTTCGCGCATGAATGTGCTGCCTTAGTTACGTTTGCGTTTGACTTCGGGTGCGGTGAACTGCGCCGCAAGCTCCACATGGGATGACCAACGGAACTGGTCAACGACCTGCACCCAATTGAGCGTATATCCCGCGCCGATCAAGACCGCCGCGTCGCGCGCAAACGTCACCGGATTGCACGACACATAGGCCACAATCGGCGGCATCGCTTTCACGATTTCGGCGATTTGCGCCTCTGCCCCGGCACGGGGCGGGTCCAACACAACAGCGTCTGTCTTCGCCAGCTCATCGGGCAACAATGGCCGACGATAAAGGTCGCGCGTCTCGAACGTGACGGGCTTGAGCCCCTGCGCCATGCGCCACCCGTGATCCAACGCCGATGTCATACCTGCGTCACCCTCGACCGCGTGAACTTCGGCTTTTTCCGCCAAAGGAAGGCTGAACGTGCCACAGCCAGCAAAGAGGTCAATAACATGCTTTGCACCGCCAACCGCATCGCGCACAGCGGTGACCAATGACGCCTCGCCTTGTGGTGTCGCCTGTAGGAAGGTACCGGGCGGCGGCGTCACCTTGGCACCGCCAAAACGCTGAACAGGCGGGGTGCGCATCGCAATGACGTCGCCGTCCCACGTCAGGCGCGCAAGGCCAAGACTGTCGCACAGATGCGCCAGTTCCTGCCGCAAAGGCCCGTCCAGCGGCTTGCCGTTTTGAACCGAAATATCCAGACCCGCACGCGATGTCGTGACTGTAACCGCCAAAGCCGCCTTGCGACTTGTCCCCGCAATCGCCAAGCGTTCGGCGATGGGAATTGCGGCCATCACAGCAGGGTCCAGCAACTGGCAGCCCGGAATTTCGATCACGACGTCCGACCCGCGCCCGTGAAACCCGACCATCGCACCCTTTTTCGTGCGTTTCGCAGCAAAGGTGGCACGGCGGCGCGACTGCGCTGGAGATGTCTGGATCGGTTTGAAAACAGTCTCTATCCCGTGGGCATCAAGTGACTGCTTGACCACAGCCAGCTTGAAATCAGCAACGAAATCATCCGATGCGTGTTGCAACTGGCAGCCACCGCAAGCTTTGAAATGCCGACAGGGGGCGGCCACGCGGTTTTCCGATGGCTTTACGATGCGGATGTCGGTCAGCGCTTGCCCATCGGGCACGCCGGTGACCACCTCATCCGGAAGGGTCATGGGGGCAAAAAGCGGGCCAGCGGCAATGCCGTCGCCCAAGTGACCAAGTCGTTGGATTACATATTCTGTCATGCACCGCGCATAGCGCGAAGCAGCCCCCAGCAAAAGCCCCTATTCAGCGGCCTTCATATTCAGGAAACCGCCCGACTGGCGCTGCCAGTATCGTGCATACAGCCCGTTTTGATCCAACAGACTATCATGCGTGCCAATCTCGACGATCTGCCCCGCATCCATCACGGCAATGCGGTCCATTTCTGTCAGCGTCGACAAGCGGTGCGCTATGGCCAGCACTGTCTTGCCCTCCATCACGCGGGTCAAGGCGTGCTGGATCGACGCTTCGACTTCGCTGTCTAGTGCGCTGGTTGCTTCGTCCAGAATAAGGATCGGCGCATCTTTCAGAATGGCGCGGGCCAAGGCGATGCGCTGGCGCTGACCGCCAGACAGTTTCACGCCGCGTTCACCTAGATGCGCAGCATATCCTTTACGACCCTTGTGGTCTTGCATGTCTTTAATAAATTCATGCGCTTCGGCCTTGGTCGCGGCGGCGATGACCTCTTCCTCGGTCGCGTCAGGCTTGCCGTAACGAATGTTGTCAAATGCCGACCGGTTGAACATCGCAGTTTCCTGCGTGACCATTCCGATCTGCCTGCGCAGACTTTCTTGGGTAATTTTTGCAATATCTTGACCGTCGATCAGAATGCGCCCTTTTTCCAATGTATAGAGCCTAAGAAGGAGCGAAACGAGGCTCGACTTGCCAGCCCCCGACGCACCCACGATGCCCAGCTTTTCGCCCGGTTTGATATCAAGCGCCAGATGCTCAACCCCGCCAGCGCCACGCCCGTAGGTAAAGCGGATGTCGTCCAGCTTTATCGCGGCCTCATGCACGACCAGATCCTGCGCGCCATCCACATCCCGCAACTGCTGGCGTGGGGTCAGCGTGCGCATTCCGTCTTCGACTTCGCCCATATTGGCGTAAAGGCCCATCAGCGTGAAACTGACCCAGCCGGTCATCTGCGCGAGCCGCAAAGACACGGCACCCGTCGCGGCAATATCACCCGCTGTCACAAGCCCAAGCGACCAATACCAAAGCGCGCCGCCCACCAGCAGCACGGGCAGAAGCCCCGCAATGGTCATCAGCCAAAACCGGAAAGAGACACTAACGCGGCCAAAATCAAGGCTGGTGTCCAGAAATTTACCCATCGCGCCCAGCGCGGCGCGGTCTTCGTGATCGGCATGGGCAAACAGTTTGACGGTCTTGATGTTAGTGATCGTATCAACCACCTGCCCCGTTACCATCGCCCGCGCCCCTGCCCGCGCCTGCGAAAATTTCCGGATACGCGGCATGTAATGTCGGATCAGAAACACATAGCCGACCATCCAAAGCACAAGCCCCGCAGCGATGCGCCAATCGACGGTGCCCAGCAGCAGCACGGCACCAACAAACGACGCCAGCGCGAAAAGCACGGTGTGGATCATCTCGATCACCACATCAGTCAGCGCCCGGCTGGTTTGCATTTCCTTTTGCGAAATCCGGCCAGCGAAATCATTGTCGAAAAACGTGACAGCCTGACCCAGCGTGTAACGGTGCAGCCGCGACAACGCGATGTTGAACACATTCGGCCCCACCACAATCGACTGCATGTAGGAACTGACTCCGAATATAAGGGGTCGCAACACCAAGAAGAATGCAAGGCACCCCAGCAACAGGCCAGTCTGGTCACTGAAAACCGATGACGCCTCTGACCCAAGCGCCGCATCGACGACCCAGCCCAAGACAAGCGCGGCCAGAACCTCGACCACGCCCGCGGCGATCGAAAGAACCGCCGCCAACGCCAGCGCATATCCGCAGCCTTTGAGCGTCCAGCGAAAGAACGGCATTAACGTTTGCGGCGGCGCGCCATCGGCTGGTGCGAATGGATCAATCCAATTGGCTATTTTCATCATGCGTCATCTTCCGTCGTTAGGAACCCGCCGGATTGCCGACCCCAGAAGACAGCATATAGCCCGCCATTTGACAAAAGCATCTGATGGCTGCCTTCTTCCACGATCCGTCCCTCATCCATCACAAGAATGCGATCCATCTGGGCAATCGTGGATAAGCGATGCGCGATGGCGATGACGGTCTTGCCTTCCATCATGCCGTACAACGTTTCCTGAATGGCGGCCTCGACCTCGCTGTCCAACGCGCTTGTCGCCTCATCCAGCAACAAGATCGGCGCATTTTTGAGGATAACCCGCGCCAAAGCGATACGCTGGCGTTGACCGCCAGAAAGTTTCACGCCGCGCTCGCCCACCTGCGCGTCATAGCCCGACCGACCATCTGCATCTGCAAGATCGGTGATGAACCCATGCGCCTGAGCCTGTTTTGCAGCAGCGATCACATCAGCTTCGCTTGCATCCGGGCGCCCGTACAAAATGTTTTCACGGATCGTGCGGTGCAATAATGCGCTGTCTTGTTGGACCATACCGATATTTTGGCGCAGACTGTCCTGACTAACCTTTGTGATATCTTGACCATCGATCAAAATTCGCCCGTCTTCCGGATCGTAAAACCGTAAAAGAAGCTTTACGAGGGTCGATTTTCCTGCACCCGAACGCCCGATCAAACCGATTTTTTCACCGGGTTTTACCACCAGATCGACGCGGTCCAACCCGCCGGAACCACGGCCATAATGGTGGGACAAACCTTTCATTTCTACACGTCCATCGGTCAGTTCCAACCGCTTGGCACCTGCGTCATCTACAAGCGTGATAGGCTGGGCGATCGTCTCCATCCCCTCGGACACGACACCAAGTTGCTGAAAGAATGTCGATAGGGCCCACATGATCCAGGCGGTCATCGAATTTAAACGCAATGTCAGCGCCGCAGCGGCGGTGACGGCACCCACTGTCGCATGTCCCGCAGACCACAAGAAAAACGCCCAACCCACGACGCCAACGATCAAAAACCCGTTCAGGACGACAAGGCACACATCCATCACCGTAAAAATGCGCATTTCCTTTTGAAACGTGATGCGTGCGTTTTCGATTGCTGATTTGGCATAATTCACCTCTCGGTCGTGGTGCGCGAACATCTTGACCGAATGGATATTGGTATAGCTGTCAACAACGCGCCCTGTGACCTCGGACCGGGCATCCGAGGCCGCCTTTGAGGCGACGCCAACGCGCTTGATTGTCCAGTTGGTCAATGCCGCATAAAGCGCGAACCAGATCAAAAGGGGCAACAGTAACTGCCAATCCGAAGTCGTCAGCAAGATCGCAGCGCCGATCAGATAGGCCAAGGAATACGAAATCGCATCAAAAACCTGAAAGACCACCTCGCCTGCGGCGGGAGGTGTTTGCATGATCCGATTGGCGATGCGTCCGGCAAAATCATCCTCGAACCAACCCACAGATTGACGCAGCACCTGCCGATGCGCGCGCCAACGAAACAGCGTGCCGTAATTGGGCATGATTGCATTGTTCAAAAGCAGAACATCCAGCGCCTGAAGCGCGGGACGCAAGATCAGGATAAACAATGCGACCAGGATAAATTCGGTCCCGTAGGTCTGCCATATCTCGGCAGGCGATCCCTTCATCAGATCGACCAGACGGCCCATATAATAGATCAGTCCAATTTCGATCGCAGCGACAATGATCGACATGATCCCTGTCAGAACAAAGACCTTCTTGAAAGGTTTGCTATAGTCGCGAAAAAACGGCCACAGCCGCGTGGGTGGCGTGTTTTGTTCTGGATAGTCGACATAGGGGTCAACCAGGTTTTCAAAAAAGCGGAACATATCAAACCTATTTGTCAGAGATTATTCTGAGTTACAAAGCACGGCCACCAGAAGGCCACAGCAGCGGGGATTGCTAAGGCGTATTCAGCAAGTCTTGGCGATCTGCGGTGAAATCAGACGCGATCCACACCGCCTCAAGCTGTTTTAGGCGTGCACCCAGTGCGGGGCCTTTAAACTCGGGCATAAGATCAGCGGCAGTGATCGGAAATTTAGCTTGGGCAGCCCTATTTATCGTCTCTAACACAACACTATCTGGCGCTGTCTCGGCCATACAGGCGCGCAAAAGCGCCGCTCCAACCGCGATGCTTACACCGTCACGATAGGCAATCTCGGCTAAAGTTTGCCCCCCGAATGCCACGGCCTTAAGGCGATCATGTTCTTTTGTATCTGCCTTGCTCAGCCTTAGACGGTCCGAAACATCATCGCCACCAAGCGCAGCCAAGCGCCAAAGCCAATAGGGGGGGTAGCCCAAAACCGTCTCGAAATGGACGAGCATACTAACCCAGCGATCATCCGATCCGGGCAAAATTGCCCCCAGCACACCTGCTTGGCGCATTGCAGCCAAGGCTGGCGCAGGATCAGGGGCTGCCAACAATTTCTGAAGCTCAGCACCGATACGCTCTGCCGAAAGCGTCTCTAATCCGTCAGTATTCGCAGCAATCGCTGCCAGTGCATCCGCATCAAAGCCTTCGTCGGGGTTTGCATACCACGCGCAGAAACGGAAATATCGAAGCGTTCGCAGATAATCCTCGCGGATGCGCGCACCTGCATCCTCGATAAACCGCACCCGGCGTGCACGCAGATCGGCCATCCCCTCAAGCGGATCAATGACGCGGCCCATGGGATCGGCATAAAGCGCATTCATCGTGAAATCACGCCGCCGCGCATCTTCGTCGATGCTGTTTGAAAAAGCGACCACGGCACGGCGCCCATCGGTTTCAACATCGCGGCGAAAGGTCGTAACCTCGAACCCCTTGCCGCCTCTAACGACTGTGACGGTCCCATGTTCAACGCCTGTCGGAACAGCCTTAAGGCCAGCGCGTGCCGCAAGCGCCATCACCCGTTCAGGCAACGCATCGGTGGACATATCGACATCGCTGTCAGGCAACCCAAGCAACGCGTTGCGCACGCACCCCCCCACGAAATAGATGCGGTGGCCGCCATCCTGCACAGCCGCGCAAACCGCCTGCGCATCCGCATCGGCAAGCCAGCTGGTGCCGGAGGGAAGGGTCAAATCATACGTTCTGTCCATGCCCGCAACATACGCGCGGTTGCACCCCAAATGTAATAGGGACCGTAAGGCACAACGTAATAATGCCGCTGATTTCCCCGCCAACGCCGCGATTGCACCAGATAATTGTCCAGGTTCAAGACGTGCGCAAGCGGAACGGTAAAGACTTCATCGACTTCTCCGGGTTCTGGAACGATCTTGAAACCCTCTCTGACAAAGCCGATCACGGGGGTGACATGAAAGCTGGTGACGGTTTCATGGGCGGGCAGCGTTCCCAACACCTCGACCAGTTCAGTGGGCAAACCGATCTCTTCGCGCGCCTCGCGCAGGGCGGCGGCGATCACATCCTTATCTGTGTCGTCCTGTTTGCCACCGGGAAACGCGATCTGACCCGGATGATGCTTAAGCGCCGACGACCGCTTGGTCAGGATCAGCTCAAGCCGACCGTTTTTTTCAATGATCGGAGCAAGAACACCGGCGGGCCGCAATTTACGTTCTGCAGGCAAAACAACATCTTTGTTAAGATCAAAATCGGACGACGCCACACCCGTCAGGGCCAGCGCCGTCCGAAAGCTTTGTATTTGATCAGTCACCACTTGTCGTTTCAGCCTCGAACCCAACGGTTTTCGGATCCAGATCGTAATGTGCGCTGCAAAACTGGCAATCT
The DNA here is from genome assembly GCA_024636495.1 of Roseobacter sp. Lineage (GTDB taxonomy): Bacteria > Pseudomonadota > Alphaproteobacteria > Rhodobacterales > Rhodobacteraceae > Sulfitobacter. Next base: position 44,440 of record JAGXGZ010000053.1, read on the forward strand.
GCGGTCACACGGCCTTCGTCTGTCGTCATCTTCTGTATGTCCTTGGCAGAATAGATCGACAGGCTTTGCCGCACCCGGTCTTCCGAACAAGAACAGCCGAAACGAACGGCTTGGCTGTCGAACACACGCGGTGTTTCTTCGTGAAACAAGCGCACCAACAGATCAGTTGGCGGCAAACTTGGTCCGATCAGCTCAAGCTCCTCAACCGTGTCCAGCAATGCGTTGGCCCGGCGCCAATTTTCACCCTCTTCTCCGTCAACCAGATCATCGGGGCGCAGAATGTCACCGCTGCCTTCGACTTTTGCCGCAAAAGGCGACGCTTTAGGCATGTGCTGCAACATCACACCGCCCGCCCGCCAACGCTCGACCTCGTCTGGCGTAGACGATTTTCCGAAACTTAGCTGAAATCGCGTAGGCAACTGTTCGGATTGCGCAAAATACGCCTCTGCACAGGAGGAGAGCGACCCCCCCGCAAGTGGCGTAATCCCTTGATAAGGTGTCATTCCTTCCCCTTGATCAATCATGACGGCGAAATACCCCTCGCCTATCTGATCAAACGGGGACCCATCCGTAATCCGGTCAGCGTCAAAGCTGGCATAGGAACGAATGCGCGCGGGTTCGCCATCTTCTGAAGGGCCGTAGTAATCGGTCGCGATCATGCGCACAGGCCCATTTGATTGCACCTGCAATTGCAGCTTCCAGCGTAACTTGATCGACTGGCCGATCAGCGCAGCAATAAGGGCCATCTCGGCGACCAGCGCTTCGACTTTTTCGGGGTAATCGTGCTGACGCAGGATACCTTCCAGCACCCCATCCAAACGGGCCACGCGACCACGAATGTCGGATGCATCGAGTTGAAAGGGAAGGACGGTATCGTCCCACGCGATTTTGGTTCCTTGGGTCATAAGACTTTCCTTACCGGCAGACGGTTGGCATACCGCGTCTATATAAGGGCAACAAGTCACAGAAAAAGGGGCAGTCAAATGATGCGAAGAGTTGGAGAGCCGCCGCGTGCGGATAAAAAATACACACTGCGCCCCGGTGCCTATGCGATTTTACCTCTGAAACAGCGCTTCTTGATGACGGCACAACTGTCGCCGCAGGTCGATGTGCAACTGCCCGGCGGCGGTATTGATCCTGGCGAATCACCTTTGCAGGCCTTGCACCGCGAAGTGATGGAGGAAATTGGCTGGTCTATCGCGTATCCCCGTCGTTTGGGGGCGTTTCGGCGATTTGTATATATGCCCGAATACGATCTTTGGGCTGAAAAGCTGTGCCATGTCTATGTCGCACATCCTGTCCGCCAGATCGCGGATCCGGTTGAACCCGACCACGTCACCGTGGTTCTGTCTGCGGACGAGGCATTGGAAAGTCTGGGCAATGATGGCGACCGTATGTTCCTAGAAGGATTTTTATTCTAGCATCCCTTAAATTCAAAAAGGATACCCGACACATCGTCGGGAAAATCTGCGTCCCCCGCGAATTCAGTAAGCTGCCACAAGATTGCTTCTAGAAGCGGCGGGCCAGCGACCTTGCGAAGCCCATAAAGCATATCGCTAAGCCCTTCTTCATCCAGCATTTTTCCGTTTGGATCAGGGCATTCCGTAACACCGTCAGACAAGATAAGCAGACGATCACCGGGGGATAGTGAAACTTTGAACTGCTCATAGACCATACCGTCTACCAGCCCGACGGGGAAACCGCCCAAGCCCCCCTGTTCAACACGCCCGTCCTGCCGCTGCACGACCGGATGGGGATGCCCTGCCTGAGCCATCAATACGTCGCCCGTTTTCAAATCTACCTCTGCCAGAAGAAGGGTAAAGTAATGTTCCGTCTCCATCTCGTTCAGAACAAGGCTGTTGAGCATTGAAATAACATTAGCCGGTGGACGCATCTTATAGCTGCCATCGGCCTGCTTGACCAAAGCCACATTTTGATCAGGCGCAGCGGCTGACAGATACCCGGCCAGACGCGCCGTCATCAACGCCGAGCTGATTCCATGCCCCGACACATCGATCCCGAAAAGCCCGAGTTTATCGTTACCAACGGGGAAGAACCCGACCAGATCCCCCCCAACATGCCCGCTGGAACGCAACATAAGCGAGAGTGTTCCGCTGTCAAAATCACGGGTCCGTTCACGGATAAGCGATTGCTGTAGTTTTTTCGCCTCAAGCAAGTCCTTGTCCAGCAGATCATACACGCGCTGCAATTCGTCCAAGGTATCGGTGATAAGGCGGTTCTTGCCCGTCAACTCGCGTTGCATCTCAAGAATGCGTTCGCCGGCCGCGATACGCGCGCGCAATTCGTCCACGTCGACGGGTTTGCTTAGAAAATCATCGGCACCGCTATCCAGACCCTTGGCAACTTCGGCCTTTTCACTTTTAGAGGTCAGCAGGATAAAATAACCATATTGACCTTCCGATAACCTACGGAAGGAACGGCAAAATTCCAGCCCAGTCATCCCCGGCATCACCCAATCACTCAGCACCAGATCTGGCAAACGGTGCCGGCATTTTTCAAGCGCCTCCTGACCAGATGCGGCCTCGACAACCTCAAAGCCCCACCTTTTCAAAGACGCGCCCAGGATGCGCCGTTGCAGTTTGCTATCATCCACAACCATAGCCAACTGCATCACGCCGCTACGTTGCGATTGATCGCCTTGTTTCAAAATTAATGGCATTTCTATCGGTCAATTCACTAGGTCTATACCCTGCCCTACACCACGGGAATTTAACAGAAAGTGAACCGTAAAAATCGATCCAAAATGCCAACCATCACCACCTGATATTAACAACCGCAAGCTAATCATTTGGAAAAAGGAGGGCGTAAAATGATCGATTGGGCACAGGTAAACACCCTGCGCGATGACGTCGGAAAAGATGACTTTTCCGAGATAGTTGAGATATTCATTGAGGAAGTTGAAGAGGTTATCAACCGGCTGCGCAACACGTCCAGTCTGGACACGCTGGGCGACGACTTGCACTTTCTTAAAGGCAGCGCACTGAACCTTGGGTTTTCAGTCTTTTCCGATCATTGCCAAAAGGGCGAAACTGCGGCAGCCGCAGGAAAAGCGGCACAGGTGGATGTGTCTGCTATACTTTCCAGCTATGACACATCAAAGACCCTGTTCTTGGCACACCTTCCTGCAAAACTTAGTGCCTGAAATCAAAGCACAAACTGGGCAAGTGTTTCGTCATTTGTAATGTCGGTATAGGTGAAACCAGCCTGCTTGAGTTGAGACAGGAACGGGCCAAAACTGTCGGGGCTGCGCGTCTCTATCCCGATCAGAACAGATCCGAAGTTACGCGCTGACTTCTTAAGGTATTCGAACCGGCAGATATCATCATCGGGCCCCAGAATGTTCAAGAACTCTTTCAGCGCGCCGGGGCGTTGTGGCATCCGAAGAATGAAGTATTTCTTAACACCTGAATAGCGCTGGGCGCGTTCTTTGACTTCGGGCAGGCGTTCAAAATCAAAGTTACCGCCCGACGCGACGCATACGACGGTCTTGCCCTTGATGTGATCCCCAACCTCACCCAGCGCTTCGATCGATAGCGCACCGGCTGGCTCCAACACGATACCTTCCACATTCAACATCTCGATAATTGCGACGCAAATCCGGTCTTCAGCCAGATTGATCACATCCGAAGGATTAACACCCTTCAACCGACCAAAATTGCGCTGACCAATCTTGGCAACAGCAGCCCCATCCACAAAACTGTTGATAGGCGAAATATCTACGGGTGCGCCATTTATCAACGCTTGCGCAAGACTGGGCGCGCCCTTCGGCTCTACAAAAGTGTAATTGCTGGCCTTCCCAAAATAGCTGTAGATCCCCGACGAAAGGCCACCGCCACCGACGGGCAGGATAATATGGTCTGGAATACCACCAAGCTGCGCCTCGATCTCGACTGCGACGGACGCTTGACCTTCGATCACATCATCATCGTCGAAAGGGGATAGAAAATGCGCGCCCTCATTGGCGCAAAATTCCTGAGCGGCGGACAGTGTTTTGTCGAAGTAGTCGCCCACCAAGCGAACTTCGATGTTCGTGCCGCCGAAAATCTTGGTTTTCTGGATCTTTTGCTGCGGGGTCGTTACCGGCATAAAGATCACGCCATTTACGCCGAAATGACTGCACATAAATGCGACGCCTTGCGCGTGGTTACCCGCGCTCGCACACACAAAAACCGTCTTTTCCGGAATGACCTTGCGCATCGCATTAAACGCACCGCGCAACTTGTAGGACCGAACGGGGCTCAGGTCTTCGCGCTTGAGCCAGATGTCAGCTCCGTATTTTTCGGACAAATGATCGTTACGCATCAAGGGCGTTTGCGCAAACACTTCACGCATCGCTTTTGTCGCGCTGCGCGCACGCGTTTGGAAACTATCGGTCATCAGCTTTCCCTTATCGTTGTTGACCATCGATACGTCCCCTTACACCTTCGGTCAACGCAGCCTTCAATCTTGCTCACCTCGTGAAAACCCGATACCTCGCGATGCAAACCGCAAAGGAAAAACAATGTCCGCGCCCAAAAAAGTTGTGCTCGCCTATTCCGGTGGGCTTGATACGTCGATCATCCTGAAATGGCTGCAAACCGAATACGGTTGCGAGGTGGTGACCTTTACCGCCGATCTGGGCCAGGGCGAAGAGCTTGAGCCAGCCCGTGCCAAAGCCGAAATGATGGGCGCCTCCGAGATTTATATTGAAGACGTGCGGGAAGAGTTCGTACGTGATTTCGTGTTCCCCATGTTCCGCGCCAACGCTTTGTACGAAGGCTTGTACCTGCTGGGAACATCCATCGCGCGTCCGCTAATTTCCAAGCGTCTGGTTGAAATTGCTGCCGAAACCGGTGCCGATGCTGTAGCACACGGGGCAACCGGCAAGGGCAACGATCAGGTCCGTTTCGAATTGGCCGCCTATGCGCTGAACCCGGACATTAAGGTGATCGCCCCTTGGCGTGAATGGGATTTGACCAGCCGTACGAAACTGCTTGAATTTGCCGAGAAAAACCAGATTCCCGTGGCCAAAGACAAACGTGGCGAAGCACCGTTCAGCGTTGATGCGAACCTGCTGCACACGTCTTCGGAAGGCAAAGTGCTGGAAGACCCCGCCCTTGATGCGCCAGAATATGTCTATCAGCGCACCGTTGCGCCCGAAGATGCGCCTGACACGCCCGAATATATCGAGATCGGTTTCGAAAAAGGTGACGCCGTCAGCATTAACGGCGAAGCGATGTCGCCTGCCACGATCCTGACCAAACTGAACGAGATCGGCGGCAAGCATGGCGTTGGCCGTCTTGATCTGGTCGAAGGCCGCTTTGTCGGCATGAAATCACGCGGTATCTATGAAACGCCCGGCGGCACGCTGCTGCTCGAAGCACACCGCGGGATCGAATCGATCACGCTGGACCGGGGCGCGATGCACCTCAAAGATCAGCTGATGCCGCAATATGCCGAGCTGATCTACAACGGTTTCTGGTTCAGTCCTGAACGCCTGATGCTTCAGGCCGCGATTGATGCATCGCAAACCCATGTCACTGGGACCGTGCGCCTGAAACTTTACAAAGGTCACGCCCGCACCGTCGGCCGCTGGTCGGATCATTCGCTGTATTCAGAAGCGCATGTAACGTTCGAGGATGATGCAGGTGCGTATGACCAAAAAGACGCCGCCGGCTTTATCCAGTTGAACGCGCTGCGCCTGAAACTGTTGGCCGCACGCGACAAACGCCTTAAAGGCTAAACGTTAGAGACGAAAAAGGCCCGGACAGGGGGATATCTGTTCGGGCCTTCTATTCAGGTTAGTCTGGCTTACTTAGCCGTGATAACCGTCATCACCAAGTTTCCGTCTGGCTTGATCGGGCCGTCTTCTGTGGCGCCCAGCGTGTATTCAAACCCGCCCATTTTCATTCCGCCATCTTCAGCGTGGACCATCAGCATCAGCATATCGCCGGATTTGACTTCTTCCTGAAGGATCGCGGCAACATCCATGTTTTCCCCGGCGCGCAAAGGTGCGTAGCCGACAACGGGGCCTGGCTTCATTTCAGAATCTGTGCGGTGCACAACCAGCCAACCATTTGCGGGTGCCATTACCTTTTCAGCGCTCACGACGCCATTCGATACATCCTGATCCATCGCTTCTACGGCTGGATTGCTGTGCGCGGCTGCAAATGCGGAACCGGCTGCAATCGTGAGGGCTAGTGCAGTTGTTGTGAATAGTTTCATCGTTAATCTCCTTGTTGGTTACGGTGGAGTAACGAAGCCGTGGCTGCGAAAGTTTCAAAAAAAATTACATGATACGTTTTTTCCAAAGATTTTCGTAATGCGGCATGGCCTGATCCAACAAAACCTTGGCCGAACCTGTCAAAACTGGCAAATCGCCCTCCGCCCCGGCAAATCCGGTGCTTTGGTGCACAGCGCCGTACCAGTGCCCCGCCCATATGCCATCTTCATCTCGTGCGCCCGCTTTCCAGTGCAGCATACCGTCGTCAAACGGCAGGCCAATCGCAGCGCAAAGAGTTTGCAACATCTTTGATGGATTTGCTCGAATATCGGCCGAATCGATGATCAATCCGCCAATCCGGTTATATAGCGCCGTTTGTGGACCAAACCCGATATCATCAAAACTGGGTGCTTCGCGCTTCGCGATGTAACTGGCGATAACGCGGGCAGGATGGCGGATCAGATGGATGTTCACACAATCATCGGCCCAATCCATCGGGAAGCCATCCAACATGTGATGGGGCATATGTTTCATGTACATATGCGGGGTGCCTTGCCGCTGACAAAGCTTGGCAACCTTGATCGGATCAGTTTCATGCGCCGCGATGATCTGCGGTGCCATCGGGTGGTCGTCCCCTGTTGCCGCCAGAAAGGGGGCATAAAACGGCTCGTCCATCACCGCGAAATCAGCGCGGTTGGCAAAGCTGTACATCATTGCTGTGCTTAGATTGCGCGGGCCCGACCACATTGCGATACGCATCAGGCGCACTCCCGCTTGATTAGATCTTTGTAAAGTTCACGCAAACGCTGGGTCATTGGCCCCATTTCGCCCGTGCCGATTTTTCGGCCATCAATTGATGCGACGGGCGTTTGCGCACCAAACGTTCCGGTCAGGAAAGCCTCGTCAGCACCGTATGTGTCGACCAGCGAGAAATTTCGTTCAAACACCGGGATATCATGCGCATGACAGAGGTCGATTACCTTTTGACGGGTAATGCCATTCATACAGTAGTCGCCAGTGCTTGTCCAAACGGCCCCTTTGCGCACCATGAAAAAATTGCAGGCGTTGGTGGTGTTCACGAAGCCGTTGATGTCCAACATCAGCGCCTCGTCCGCGCCCGCCTTTTCGGCGGCGATGCAGGCAAGAATGCAATTCAGCTTGGAATGGCTGTTCAGCTTTGGGTCTTGTGTCATCGGCAAGCCGCGCAGATGCGGCACGGTGGCCAGCCGGATCGGGCGCGGAATACTGGGGCGCGAATGTTCCATGATAATCGTGATCGTCGGCCCGGATTGCGACAACGACGGATGCTGGAAAGGGCGCGTTTTGACACCGCGCGTAATCATCAGTCGCGCATGGGCGTCAGTGGTCATGCCGTTGGCATTTTGTGTCTCTAACAAAGCGGAAACCAGCGCTTTGCGGGTTAGTCCGATATCCAGATCAATCGCTTTAGACGCCTCGAACAGACGGTCGAAATGATCGTCCATGAATGCCCAGCAGTCATCATACAGCCGCAGCCCTTCCCAGATACCGTCACCCAGCATAAAGCCACTGTCATAAACGCTGACCATCGCCTGCGCTTTGGGCACGATCTTGCCGTTGAGATAGATCAGGATATCGTCATTGCGGGCATCTTCTTCGGCTTGATGGGTGGTAACGTGATCTTGCATATAAAGCCCTCTGTTTTCAGGGACGCTAAGAAGTTCAGCCGCCCGCGCCAAGCCTGAAATTGAAATCACTAGCGCGTGACATCATCCTGCAGCGTGTTGTGCGAACCGCCCAAGCAGTTCACCCTTTGGTCAAAGAGGAGAAAAATGATGAGTATATTGAGTAATATAAGACTGTTCGCCCTGACCGCAGCGATAGGGTTGGGTCTGGCCATCCAGTCCACAGACGCAAAAGCCGCTGGAACAGAGACGCTTTTGGTTGCCGGTGGATGCTTTTGGTGTGTCGAAGCTGATTTTGAATCTGTCAGCGGTGTGAAAGAGGTTGTATCGGGCTTTGCGGGTGGATCAGTCAAAAACCCAACCTACAAGCAGGTCGTTGGCGGCAGTACCGGGCATTATGAAGTTGCGGAGATTCAATATGATCCTGCCGTTGTGAGCACTGATCAACTGCTTGCGATGTTCTTTCGGTCTGTCGATCCTACGGATGCCGGTGGGCAGTTCTGTGATCGCGGTGACAGCTATCGCACAGCAATATTTGCAGATGGTGCTGCGCAGATGGCCGCGGCTGAAGAAGCAAAAGCAGATGCGCAGGCGGCTTTAGGCCAGCCAATCGTCACGCCGATCTTGGGCAAAGCAGCATTTTACCCAGCCGAAGATTATCATCAGGACTATTACAAAAGCGATGACCGGTTGGCATTCAGCAGCGTCGGGTTGGGCGTCAAGAAATCAGTCGCCTATAAACGCTACAGAAATGGATGCGGACGCGATCAGCGCATCAAGCAACTTTGGGGAAACGCGGCACCCTTCATCCACAAGGGAAGCTAATCAAAATCGTAATCCTGGATCTCTTTGAGATCCGGGATCACATCTGCCGTGCCTTGCCGCGTAACCATTAACGCAGCCGCCTGCATGGCCAAAGTAATTGCATCTGTCATAGACAAACGACGATCAAGTGCTGCAACCAGATAGCCGGTAAATGTGTCGCCCGCGCCCGTGGTATCGACGGCCACGACTGGATAAGCAGGAAAGTTTTTTTGGCTTTTATCCTTGTTAGACACCCATTTGCACCCGTCAGCCCCCAACGTGACGACAATGTCATCAATCGGAAGATCCTCAAGTGATTGGCCCAGCGCCCTTTCAAGTTCCGCCGCTTCGCCCTTGTTGAGAATCAAAAGATCGACATGCGCCATCACATCGGCCACAACATCAGCCTCAAAGGGGGCGGCGGCATAGGCAATACGCATGCCCAAGGTTTTGGCAGTGGGTGCCGCAAATTCCTGACCCAGTGTTTCATTCTGCATCAACAGAAAATCGCCTGGTGATGCTTCGGACAGGGCGGCACCGATAATACGGTCGTTCACCTCGTGATTTGCGCCAGCGAACAGCACGATCGAATTCTCGCCATCTTCGGCAACGCAGATATTCGCGTGGCCGGTCGGCGTTCTGATCATGTGGATGTGCTGGGTCTCGACACCGTATTCCAGCAACCTTTCCACAGCCCATTTGCCATCGGGCCCAACAGCGCCAATGTGCATTACGCGCGTGCCAGCGCGTGCAGCGGCGACCGACATGTTCGCACCTTTGCCGCCCAAACCCTGACGAAAATCTTCGGCCGCTATCGTTTCACCCGGTTTCGGCAGGTGACGCAAATAATAGAGATTATCTGCATTGATAGAGCCGAGATTCCAGATCATTCGCCAACCTTGCAGGCCGCGAGAATGACCATATTCAAGATGTCATTCGCTGTCGACGTGGTTGAACAAATCTGGATCGATTTATCCAAGCCGGTCAGGATTGGCCCGATAACGGTAGCCCCCGCCATTTCCTGCATGAGCTTGACCGAGATACTGGCAGAGTGGCGGGCAGGGACAACCAGAATGTTCGCGGGGCCCGTTAACCGAGAGAAAGGATAGTTCTTTTGGCTTTCGGCGTTCAGCGCAACATCAACGGTCATCTCGCCTTCGTATTCAAAGTTTACGCCGCGTTTATCAAGAACCTTGGGGGCTTGGTGCATTTTCTCGGCCCGCTCTGACACTGGGTATCCAAATGTCGAAAAACTGACGAATGCGACCCGCGGTTCAAGACCCAGATGGCGCGCAACCTTCGCACCACTTTCCGCAATATTCGCCAGATCTTCTTCGTTGGGCCATTCGTGGACCAACGTATCACCGATGAACACGATGCGGCCTTTATGCAAAACAGCCGTGATGCCAACCGCGCCATGCTGGGCATTTGCGTCAAAAACGTGGTTAAGCCGCTCGAGCACATGCGCGGACTTGCGGGTTGCCCCTGTCACCAGCCCGTCGCCATGCCCATGCGCCAACATCAACGCGGCGAACACATGGCGGTCACGCGCAGCAAGACGGTGGATATCTTTGTTGTCAAATCCCTTGCGCTGAAGACGGTCATACAAAAACGACTTATATGTCTCTAAATGGGTGGTATTGGCCGCATTCACGATCTCAAGCTCGCGGAAAGCATCATCCAGACCAGCCGCTTCCAGCTTGGTTTTGACGTCTTCGGCACGTCCGACAACCAGCGCTTTGCCAAGGCCGGAGCGTTGGTACATCACCGCGGCGCGCAATACCTTCGGGTCGTCCCCTTCGGCAAAAATCATGCGTGCCTGATTTGCCCGCGCACGGGCATTGATCCCACGCAGGATGTTTGCAGTCGGGTCCATCCTGGATTTCAAGCTTAGTTCGTAGGCATCCATGTCGATAATCGGGCGACGTGCCACACCAGTATGCATCCCTGCCTTCGCGACTGCAGGCGGAATACGGTGGATCAAACGAGGATCGAACGGCGTGGGGATGATATAATCGCGCCCAAAACTCAGGTTCTTGCCATAGGCCAACGCTACCTCATCCGGCACGTCTTCCCGCGCAAGATTGGCAAGCGCATGGGCGCAGGCGATTTTCATCTCGTCATTGATGGCACGCGCATGAATGTCTAATGCGCCCCGGAACAGATACGGGAAACCAAGCACGTTATTGACTTGGTTCGGATAATCGCTGCGCCCGGTTGCGACGATGGCGTCGGGCCGTACCTCGTGAGCGTCTTCCGGCGTAATCTCGGGATCGGGGTTCGCCATGGCGAAGATCACAGGATTGTCTGCCATGCTGGAAACCATCGCCTGCGTCACCGCGCCTTTAACTGAGACACCCAGAAACACATCTGCGCCCTGCATCGCGTCTTCTAATGTGCGCAGCTCGGTCGATGCGGCATGGGCGGATTTCCATTGGTTCATCCCTTCGGTGCGCCCTTGATAAATCACGCCCTTAGTGTCGCACATGATGCAATTATTGTGCTTTGCCCCCATCGCCTTGAGCAGCTCAAGGCAGGCAATGCCCGCAGCACCGGCACCGTTCAACACGATGCGCACGTCTTCGATTTTCTTACCCGAGATTTGCAGCGCGTTCAGCAGGCCGGCGGCGCAGATCACAGCGGTACCGTGCTGGTCGTCATGGAAGACGGGAATATCCATCTCTTCCTTCAGGCGTTGCTCGATGATGAAACACTCAGGCGCCTTGATGTCTTCCAGGTTGATGCCGCCAAAGGTCGGGCCCATCAGCTTTACCGCGTTGATAAAGGCCTCGGGGTCTTCGGTATCCAGTTCGATATCAATCGAATTCACGTCGGCAAAGCGTTTAAACAACACCGCCTTGCCTTCCATCACGGGTTTGGATGCAAGCGCGCCCAGATTGCCAAGGCCCAGTACCGCTGTTCCGTTAGAAATCACCGCAACCAGATTGCCTTTGTTCGTATAATCATACGCCAACTCGGGGTTTTCGGCGATGGCTTCACAGGGCACCGCAACGCCGGGCGAATAGGCAAGGCTTAGGTCGCGTTGCGTCGTCATCGGGACGGTTGCCGTAATTTCGAATTTGCCAGGGCTTGGCTCTAGGTGAAAGGCAAGCGCCTCTTCTGACGTGATACGGTTCTTGGACACTGGTGCGGCTTCCCTATTGTTTTGCGGCTTAATACCGTTGAACAGCCCAGCGTACAATCATGATGGCGCTCACAGTTAGACTACGTAGCGGACCCATTCATGGTTTTTTAAAAACGCGGCGTGCCTGTCAGGGAAGTCAGTCTGCAATCGGAACAAAGCCCAAAGAATGACCTTGGGCTGTTCGCATCGGTTTGCACACCAGATCATCCGGATCAGGGTTTGCCACCGGGTCTGATCCGCCCGAAATGCCGCATCTAGGGCGATCAGTTCTGAATTGGGCACATCCAGTTGTTTGCAACAATCAGCCAGCAGCATTTGCAGGTCGAAATGCCCCAGCATCAGTTTCTCGTTGGCCTCAAGGATCGCCAACGCCTTTTCAACCTCATCCGCCCGGAACAAACTCCGGGCCAGTCGAAGCAAATCATCCGGTTGCGGCATCTCGGGCATATGCCCGTCAAGCGACACCACAAAAGCCATCAATTGACCCGCAGCTTTGTGCGACAATGCAGCAGGCAAAAGTTCGTCCTTGAACGGCTTTGGGTCCTCGCCCGGCTTGACGCCTTTGTAATCTGCGAAAAAACTTATGTATTTGCACCCGGCGGCATTCGCCAATGGCCAGAAATCACCCCAACGCGTCATCGCGGTTTGCAGGGTCCCGATTTCAATCACATAGGTCTTGGGACTAGCGAACAACATATTCGTGAACCCCGCCCCATGATACGAGATCATAACTTCGGCATTTGCCATAAGTGCCACTTGTTCAAGCGGATGCAGGTTTTCGAAAACAACATACTCAAAACCAAAAAGACGCAGGTGATCAAATAGCTCGTCCTCCCCCTCCATATGCCTTGTCCGGCTTTGGCGGGTATCACGACCGACATAGAACTTTCTTGGCAGATCGCTGAAATCCATCCCATCAATCATGCGCAGCGCTCGTTCCCGCAGCGCGATCAAGGCAGAACTTACGACATTCATCTGCAACATATTCTGCGACGCAACCGTGGCCGTCTGCCCTTGCCACACCTGCTTTGACAGGGCAAGTTTATCCAATTTTTCAGCTTCTAAATGGGGGTTTAGATAATGAACTCCCACCAAATCAAAGGCTGTCAAAACGCGATCATAGTCTTTGGGGGCACGTTCAAAAAACACGCGGCCCTTATACTCGGGGAAAAGAACACTCACAAAATTCAGAACGAAATCCCGCGTCTTTTTTTCGCTGTTGGGAAAATGGATGAATATCCGGCCTTGAAAATCCAATCCATCCAGAACACAAAGCTGGCATAAAGTTTCAGACACAAAGTGGTAGTAGTTGAACGTGTTGCGACTGGTGATGGCGAAATTAACATCAGGGGTTACGGCAGCAGGATCAATCTTCAGCGTCTTGCCAATATTTGCCTCAAGGGAATGCGCGAAATAATCTTGTAATCGCTTCTGCGGATCGAATTCCGCAGCCTCGTTCGTCCAACGATATTGGTTCAACGCGCGCTGACCGGACGCACCGCTTAAAACGATGCGGTCATTTGCCAAAATCATCGATTTTCGAAAGCTGACATTCTCAAGGACCGCAGGGACGCTGGCATAGGTTATGGGGGTTTTCAGCTTCCTGTGCTTACGCGTTTGGGCAAGGAACGCTTCGATCCTGTCATTCAGCGCGGGATCAGCGCTTGCACCGACGCCTTCGATCACCCCGGGCTGGATCGCGCGCCAGAAACAGGGTGGTTCCGCGAGCAAGGTGACGCCCTCATCAGACCAGGGGTTTAGAAAAGCCTGATCCGGCTCTTGAGAAAGGTTCATTGGTTTGCGCACACAGAACTCTTCATATTAACCATTTATTAACCTGTCTAGCACACCCGCTTTCAGGGTCCATCATCATCGCCCCTTTCATGCCTGCCTCGCGTTTTGTAGACAGGACCATGTTAAACGGGGGTCTGCGGTGAGCGACGAAAAAATCACGCCAATGATGGTTCAGTATCTTGAACTCAAAGCGCAGTATGCCGACGCTCTGCTATTCTACCGCATGGGCGATTTCTACGAGATGTTTTTTGACGACGCCGTCGCGGCCGCCGAAGCGTTGGATATCGCGCTTACCAAACGCGGCAAACATGGTGGCGAAGACATCGCGATGTGCGGCGTTCCCGTGCATGCCGCCGAAGGATATTTACTAACGCTGATCCGCAAGGGGTTCCGCGTTGCCGTCTGCGAACAAATGGAAAGCCCCGCCGAGGCGAAAAAGCGCGGCTACAAGTCGATCGTCAAGCGCGATGTAGTGCGACTTGTCACGCCGGGCACATTGACCGAAGAATCCCTTCTCGAGGCGCGCCGCCACAATTATCTTGCCGCTTTTGCCGAGGTGCGCGACGAACATGCGCTGGCCTGGGTGGATATCTCTACTGGTGCGTTTCACGTGATGCCTTTGACGCTGACACGGCTAGGGCCGGAATTGGCGCGGCTTTCCCCTTCTGAATTGATAGTATCCGAGGCAAAAGAAGATGAATTGCGCTCTTTAGTCTCTGATTTTGACCTTTCGATGACCCCAATGGCGCGATCCGCCTTTGACAGTACCAGCGCCGAAAAAAGTATCTGCGATCTGTTTAAAATTGGTTCGCTCGACGCTTTCGGGAGCTTTGGCCGTGCCGAGGTGTCTGCGATGGGCGCGATCATCGACTATCTTGAGATTACTCAAAAAGGGAAACTTCCGCTTCTTCGACCGCCCCAAAAAGAGACCGAAGCCCGGACCGTTCAAATTGACGCGGCTACCCGCCGCAACCTTGAACTGACACACGCCCTGTCCGGCGGGCGGGCTGGCACCTTGCTTTCTGTCATGGACAAGACCGTAACCGCAGGGGGCGGCCGGTTGCTTGAACGCCGGATTTCATCACCTTCACGCGTGTTAGAGATGATTCATGCGCGCCTTGATGCGATCAGCTTTACCCATGACAACACCAGACTGCGCGAGGATCTGCGCCAGCACTTGCGCAACGTACCCGATCTTGATCGCGCATTATCGCGCTTGTCACTTGATCGCGGCGGTCCACGTGATCTGACCGCGATCCGCAACGGCCTTATTGAAGCCGGTCAACTGGCCGACAAAACCGATAGCCTGGACATGCCAGATCTGTTGACCCAGGCAGTGAAAGGTCTGCGCGGGCATGACGATCTGATTGATCTGCTGGATCAGGCGCTCGTCGCCGAACCCCCGCTCCTTGCGCGGGACGGTGGATTTATCGCGCAAGGCTATGATGAAGAACTGGACGAAGTCCGCACCCTGCGGGACGAAGGGCGCAGTGTTATCGCGCAGATGCAGCAGAAATTCGTCTCTGATACTGGGATTTCCGCGCTAAAGATCAAACACAACAACGTCTTGGGATACTTCATCGAAGTAACATCAACCCACGCGGAAAAGATGCTATCGCCGCCTTTGTCCGAAACCTTCATTCACCGTCAGACAACTGCCAATCAGGTCCGATTTACGACAGTCGAACTGTCGGAGATGGAAACCAAGATTCTCAATGCAGGCAATCATGCACTTGAGATCGAAAAGCGGCTCTACGAGGCACTTAAGGCCGCGATTTTGCAGCAATCCGGGCCCATCGGTGTCGCGTCTGCGGGTCTGGCCGAGATCGATCTGGCTACGGCTCTTGCTGAAATTGCGCAAACCGAAAATTGGGTAAAACCCCGCGTTGACAACTCTCGGGCGTTTGACATTCAGGGCGGCCGACATCCTGTCGTTGAACGCGCCCTTGCCCAACAATCAGGTGCTGCCTTTATCGCAAACGATTGCGCACTTTCTGCAGATGGCGAAAGTGCGCATATCTGGCTGCTTACCGGTCCGAACATGGCAGGCAAATCGACCTTTTTGCGACAAAATGCGTTGATCGCTTTGATGGCTCAAATGGGCAGTTTTGTGCCTGCGTCTGACGCACATATTGGCCTGATCAGCCAGATCTTCAGCCGGGTTGGCGCGTCTGATGATCTGGCACGAGGGCGATCAACTTTTATGGTTGAGATGGTCGAAACTGCGGCGATCCTTAACCAAGCCGATGATCGCGCCCTGGTCATTTTGGACGAGATCGGGCGCGGCACAGCGACATATGATGGTTTGTCCATCGCGTGGGCCACCCTTGAGCATTTGCATGATGTGAACCGTTCGCGCGCCCTGTTTGCCACGCATTACCACGAAATGACCGCGCTTTCCAACAAACTGGACGGGGTCGAAAACGCGACTGTCACCGTCAAGGAATGGGAGGGCGAGGTGATCTTTCTCCACGAGGTCAAGAAAGGCGCGGCAGACAGATCTTACGGCGTTCAGGTAGCGCAGCTTGCCGGGCTTCCGCCTTCCGTGATCGCCCGCGCTCGAGTGGTGCTTGAGGCGCTCGAGAAAGGCGAACGCGAAGGCGGCGCAACCCAAAAGACACTGATCGACGATCTGCCCCTTTTCGCCATGACGCCTTCTCCACCTCCACAACCTGTGAAAGCTTCAAAAGTCGAAAGCGCGCTGGCAGATATTATACCTGACGAGCTAACCCCGCGCGAAGCTCTTGA
This sequence comes from Roseobacter sp., assembly GCA_024636495.1. Taxonomy (GTDB): domain Bacteria; phylum Pseudomonadota; class Alphaproteobacteria; order Rhodobacterales; family Rhodobacteraceae; genus Sulfitobacter. Next base: position 60,818 of record JAGXGZ010000053.1, read on the forward strand.
TCTGCTCTATAAATTGAAAGAGGCGGCCAAAAACTGACCGCCTCCCCTCATTCCAAATGGAATTAAATCCTCCCCGAAGGGTCGGCTTAAACCAAGCGCTTAGCTTGCTGGCATGGACGAAACGCCCACCTGTGCCGGACGCAACAAACGGTCATGAAGCATGAAACCCTCTGCGGCAACCTGTATGATTTCACCGGCTTTGGTTCCGGGCACGGGTGCCTCGAACATCGCTTGGTGATGCTGCGGGTCGAATTTATCGCCCACTTCAGGTGCGATGACCTCCATGCCGTGCTTTTTGAACACATTCAAAAGCTCGCGCATGGTCAAATCGATCCCTTCCAACAAGGGACCAGAGATCGAGCGCTGTTCTTCTGTCGCTGCTTCCAGCGCGCGCTTCATGTTGTCGTACACAGACAACATGTCACGGGCCAGTTTCGATCCCCCGTAGTTCTCTGCCTCGCGGCGATCTTTATCCGACCGCTTGCGCGCATTTTCTGCATCAGCAAGCGCGCGCATGAAACGGTCTTTTAACAGATCACGCTCTGCGCGCAGTTGATCCAGTTCAAGCGCTTCATCGTCAATCTCTTCCATCTCATCCGCATAGGCTTCTGCCTCTGCATCATCGATGTCGTCCAAAAATTCGTTGTCTCTCGGCTCTGCCATATTCCACCTCTAGCTGCGGTTGGAGATAAGTTTCCCAACCAGCTGCGCCGTGTAATTCACAATCGGCACGATACGTCCATAGTTCAGGCGTGTGGGGCCAATCACACCGACGGCACCAATCACCTTACGATCAGCGTTCATATAAGGGGAAACCACCAGAGAGGAACCCGAAAGTGAAAAAAGTTTGTTCTCAGAGCCGATAAAAATGCGAACACCGTCTCCGCCGTCGGCAAGTTCCAGAAATTCAGCGATATCCCGCTTGCGCTCCAAGTCGTCAAACAGCTGTCGGATCAGCTCCACATTCTCGGCCTCGCCTTCGGCATTGATCAAATTTGACCGTCCGCGCACAATCAACCGCTCAGGATGTTCGCCGTCACCCTGCCACAAGGCCAGCCCGCTTTCGACCAGTTGCTGCGCAAGAATATCAATTTGCTGCCGACGCTGGTTAATCTCGCTGGTGATCGTGCGCTGCAGTTCGGAAATTGTTTTGCCTTCTACCAATGAATTAAGAAAATTCGCAGCCTCGCGCATGCTGCTTGGTGTCTGCCCCGGCGGTGGTGTGAACAAACGGTTTTCCACATGGCCATCCGAAAAAACCAGGACGACCAAGGCTCTGTCCTGCGAGAGAGAGACGAATTCGATATGTTTGATCGGGGCTTCATGCTTGGGCGTCAACACCAGCGATGCACCTTGCGTCACACCTGATAATGCCGATCCGACACGATCAAGAATCCCGCCAACGTCTGCGCCGTTATCGCCCATCGTCGCGTCGATCTTTTCGCGGTCGATGTCTGTCGGATCACCGATTTCGATCATCCCGTCGACAAACATGCGCAACCCCAATTGCGTCGGGATGCGTCCCGCACTGACATGGGGGCTGCCGAGCAAGCCCATATATTCAAGGTCTTGCATAACATTCCGGATTGTCGCGGCACTAACTTTTTCGCTGAAATCCCGCGTAAGCGTGCGCGATCCCACAGGATCACCATTCGCAAGATAGCCTTCGACCACGCGGCGAAACACTTCGCGCGAACGGTTATTCATCTCGTCCAGTACTGTTGGCGTTTTTTCCATGGTCCCCTAATAAAGGCCCCCAAGCGGCAAACGTCAATCGGGGTTGCATCAAGCCTGCGTGCAGAGTTATCCACATGGCAACTCATAAAGGATAAAACGATGCGCCCCTCAGGACGAAATCTCGATGAAATGCGTGCTGTTTCTGTTGAAACAGGCTTTACCAAACACGCCGAAGGGTCGGCGCTGATCAAGATGGGCGACACACATGTTTTGTGTACCGCCACCATCGAAGATCGCGTTCCACCGTTTATCAAAGGGTCCGGCCTTGGATGGGTCACAGCCGAATATGGCATGTTGCCCCGCGCCACGAATACCCGCATGCGCCGCGAGGCCGCGATGGGCAAGCAAGGCGGGCGTACCGTTGAAATCCAACGCCTGATTGGCCGTGCCCTGCGCGCTGGCGTAGACCGCAGCGCACTTGGCGAACGCCAGATTACCATCGATTGCGATGTCTTGCAGGCGGATGGCGGCACGCGGTGTGCCTCGATCACCGGAGGCTGGATCGCATTGCGTCTTGCCGTTAACAAACTGATGAAAGCTGGCGATGTCGTGAATGATCCGTTGGTCGATCCGGTCGCAGCGATCAGCTGTGGCATCTATGCGGGCCAGCCCGTGCTTGATCTCGACTACCCCGAGGATTCGGAGGCCGGCGTAGACGGCAACTTTATCATGACCGGCACGGGGCGGCTGATCGAGATTCAAATGAGCGCAGAAGGGTCCACCTATTCGCGCGACCAGATGAACCAATTGATGGACCTTGCCGAAAAAGGCGTGTCCAAGCTGGTCGAAATTCAAAAGGCCGCATCTGCATGACACGGAAATTTACCGGCGATCAAATCCTGATCGCCACCCACAACGCAGGCAAGCTTGAGGAAATGACCGAACTCTTCGCGCCGTTCGGCGTGCGCGTTGTGGGTGCTGCCAAGATGAAGCTGGCTGAACCCGAAGAGACAGAGACGACATTTATCGGTAACGCCCGGATCAAAGCGGTCGCAGCGGTCAAAGCAACCGGCCTGCCCGCTTTGGCCGATGATTCAGGGATCGAAGTTGACGCGCTGGACGGTGCCCCCGGTGTCTATACCGCGGATTGGTCAGAGACACCGAATGGACGCGACTTTGTCATGGCAATGACCAAGACGCATAACCTGCTTGAAGAAAAGAATGCGCCCCATCCACGGCACGCCCGTTTTTGTGCGACGTTGGTCTTGGCCTGGCCCGACGGGCACGAAGAGATCTTTGAAGGAACGGTGAATGGCACGCTGGTCTGGCCAATGCGCGGGACAGTTGGTCATGGCTATGATCCGATGTTTCAACCCGATGGCTACAGCCAGACATTTGCGGAAATGTCCCATGACGAAAAGAACAAGATCAGCCACCGTGCGGATGCGTTCGCCAAATTGACGTCAGCCTGTTTTGACTGAAGACTGGCGTCAGGGCGGGTTCGGGCTTTATATCCACTGGCCCTTTTGCGAGGCCAAGTGCCCTTATTGTGACTTTAACAGTCATGTTAGTCGCACAATTGACCAACGTGCCTGGCGCGACGCTTACCTGTCAGAACTGGAACGTAGCGCAGCAGAAACCAAAGGGCGCGTTCTGAACGCCGTTTTCTTTGGCGGCGGCACTCCAAGCCTGATGGACCCCGAAATTGTTGCCGATGTGATCGCCGCCATTTACCGTCTGTGGCCTGTCGCCAATGATCTTGAAATCACACTTGAAGCAAACCCCGGATCGGTCGAGGCCGGTCGTTTTCAAGGGTTCAGGGATGCGGGCATAAATCGTGTCTCAATGGGTATTCAGGCTCTGAATGATGCCGACTTGAAACGCCTTGGACGCATCCACAACACGACCGAAGCATTGGCCGCATTCGATATTGCACGCTCTACTTTCGAGCGGGTCAGCTTTGACCTTATTTACGGCAGGCAAGACCAGACACTTGAGAACTGGCAGCATGAGCTGAAACAGGCCCTATCGCTAGCGATAGATCATATTTCTTTGTATCAGCTGACCATCGAACAGGGGACGGCCTTTGGCGACCGCTATGCCGTTGGAAAGCTGCGCGGTCTGCCCAGCGATGATCTGGGTGCCGATATGTACAGCGCAACGCAAGAAATTTGCGACCAGATGGGGATGCCATCCTACGAAGTATCAAACCATGCCCGCGACAGCGCGCAGTCCCGGCACAACCTGATCTATTGGCGCTATGGTGATTATCTGGGCATCGGCCCCGGCGCGCATGGCCGCCTGACACAGAATGGCAACCGCTTTGCAACGGAATGCTTTAGCAACCCGCAGCGCTGGCTTGATACTGCGCAGAACGGCAAAACAGAAAAGCCGCGCGAGCAGCTTGCCAGATCTGACCAAGCCAGTGAATTTCTAATGATGGGATTGCGGTTGAAGGAAGGTGTTAACCTTGATCGCTACACCGCTTTAGCTGGATCACCTCTTCCAGTCAGCAAGGTTACCCGGATGCAGGACATCGGAATGGTCTTGCTGACCGGAAATCGACTGACCGTCACGAACCAAGGATTTATGGTTCTTAACGCGATCCTGGCCGAGCTTTTATCCGACTAGCTGACAGACAACAGCCGGCAAAGTTCGTCCAGTTCTTCCATCGTCGTATAGCTTAGAACCATCTGACCCGCCTCTTGCCCCGGTTTGTGGTTCAGCGTCACCTTCATCCCCAGACTGGCAGATAGATCACCCTCAAGCGCGCGCGTATCCGCATCTTTTTCCTCATGCGACTTCGCCGCCTTCCGAGGGGCGGCTTCTTTGTCGCTCGCTTGATCTTTTTTCACTAACGCTTCGGCCGCGCGCACAGACAGGCCACCTGCAATGATCTGCTTGGCCAGCCTTACCGGGTCTTCAGCGGGCACCAACGTTCGAGCATGCCCGGCAGTCAGATCACCGGAACGCACCATTTCGAGTACGCTATCGGGAAGGTTCAGCAAGCGCAGCAGGTTCGCAATGTGGCTCCGGCTTTTGCCTAGCGCTTCTGCCATCTTCTCTTGGGTATGGCCAAACCGGTCCATCAACTGACGGTAGCCAGCAGCTTCTTCAATCGAGTTTAAATCAGCCCGTTGAATGTTTTCAATGATCGCGACCTCAAGAACCTCAACGTCCGTAAATTCACGAATAATCACCGGCAGTTCATGCAGTTTTGCCATCTGCGACGCGCGCCAACGGCGTTCACCTGCCACGATCTCGAACGATCCATCCTGCCTGCGCCTGACGATTAGCGGCTGGATAACACCCTTTTCGCGGATTGAGTTCGCGAGATCATTCAAATCTTCTGGATCAAACCTCTTGCGAGGCTGTTCTGGATTCGGAGAAATCTGTTCAATTGGAACATACTGCTCCGCCGATCCCTGCGCTGCCACGGTTTGCGTTTCAGCCACGTCAGCCATCAAAGCCGAAAGGCCACGCCCAAGTCCGCGCCGTTTTTCCTTATCTGCCATTTGTCCGCCCCTTATATCGCACTGTTCGCCAAAACTTCTTTTGCCAGATCCCGGTAGGCTTTGGCACCCTTGGATCCGGTGTCATAACTCAGGACGGGCATCGAAAAACTGGGGGCCTCGCTGACCCGCACATTCCTAGGGATCACAGTCTTGTAAACCAGAGCGCCCAAATTCGCGCGCGCGTCCTGTTCAACCTGCTGAGACAGGTTATTGCGCTGGTCATACATTGTCAGCACCACCCCTTCGATCCTTAGATCCTTGTTCCCGCTTTGGCGGACCTCGCGGATTGTCAGCATAAGTTGCGAAAGCCCTTCAAGGGCAAAAAATTCGCTTTGAAGCGGGACAAGTACGGAATGTGCCGCGATCATCGCATTCACCGTCAAAAGGTTTAGGGACGGCGGGCAATCAATCAAGATATAGTCAAACGCATAGCTGTCCATTTGGGTCTGCCGCAGCGCGTCATGCAAAAGAAAACTGCGCTTTTCATTCGATATCAGCTCAAGATCGGCTGAGCTGAGATCGACCGTAGCTGGCACAATATGTAGACCTTTGGTTTCAGTCGTCAGAATGACTTTGTCCAAGGATATATCTTCGAGCAAAAGCTCGTATGTGGTGAACTCCCTGTCGTCAACATCTATACCAAGCCCGGTAGACGCATTCCCTTGGGGGTCAAGGTCAACAACCAAAACGCGCTGATCCAGCTCGACCAAAGCAGCAGCAAGGTTAATGGTGGTGGTGGTCTTGCCGACTCCGCCCTTTTGGTTGGCCACCGCAATAATCTTTGGCCCAGAGGGACGTGACAGATCAGACATGGGTGATTTCCTTGATTTTAAGAATGGCCGCCGATGGATTCGTGAGGCTGGGTATCGGTTCGCAGGTGTAATTCCAAATCGCTCTGGCGTCGATGTCTTCTGCTTTCCAGTTTTCACCCTTAGGGAAAAGAGCAACACCGTCTTTTTTAAGATGCTGATCCGCAAACCCAACAAGAGATGTAAGATCAGCAAGCGCCCGAGCGGATAAAATATCGGCGTTCAGGGCTTCAATCTGTTCGATCCGGGCGTTCAAAACTTGGCCTTTGACCCCCAACTCTCTTAAAGCTGTGCGCAGAAAAACGCATTTCCGCTGATCGCTTTCCACCATGGTAAATTCTGTATCGCGCCCATCCTGCTGCGACATCACCGCAAGCACAACGCCTGGAAATCCACCACCGCTACCCAAATCGACCCAATGGTCACCCGATGGCGCGTGTTGATACAACTGGACAGAATCTTGAATGTGACGCTCCCATATGAAAGGAACACTGGGCTTTGAGATCAGATTGATCTTAACAGTCCATTTTTCTACAAGTTTTACGAATTGGGCGAGTTTTTGAGTTGTTTCACGTGAAACATTCCCGTCGGGCACCACACTCACGCAGATTTCTTTCTGCTGCCACGCTTCAGATGCGATAGTAAAAGTGTCAACGCAGACGGGGTCATACCATCGATTCTGGCCGCTTGTGCAAGGTTGATCGGTGCAGTCTTTTTCAACTTCGTAGTCAATTCGTTCGAAAGGCCATCAAGCGCTTCATAATCAAAGTTTAGCGGTATCGCATGCGCCTCGTCTTTTTGAAGCATATCAATGTCGCGCTGCTGACGCGTAATGTAATTCGCGTAAAGCGCGTCCCGTTCGACCTGACGTCGAATTTCGTCATCAATCTTTTCCAGCTTAGGCTCGAGCAAAATCAGATCTTCGAAACAAACATCCGGAAATGCCAACAGCTGAAAGCCTGTCCGCTTTGTCCCGTCTTGGTTAATCTTGATACCCGCCCCGGCTATTTGCTTGGGGGTATGTTCCATCTTTGAAAGCATAGCCAAAGCATGCTCAAGCCTACTCATCTTTGCCAAAAACAATGCTGATCTTTCTTCCGACACGCATCCCATCGCAATTCCCAACGGGGTGAGGCGTTGATCAGCATTATCAGCGCGGAGCGAAAGGCGAAATTCAGCGCGTGATGTAAACATTCGGTATGGCTCAGTCACGCCTCTGGTCGTTAAATCGTCGATCATAACGCCAATATAGCTTTGAGAACGGCTGAAAATTACCGGATCCTTGCCCTTTGCCTCCAAGGCAGCGTTCAGACCAGCGACCAACCCTTGTGCGGCGGCCTCTTCGTATCCGGTCGTTCCATTTATCTGCCCGGCCAAATATAACCCCGGAACCGACCGCACTTTCAACGTCAAATCCAGTGCACGCGGATCGACATAGTCATATTCAATCGCATAGCCAGGCTGAAGGATTTCCACGTTTTCCAAGCCAACCATCGACCTTACATAGGCAAGCTGTACGTCCTCAGGCAGAGATGTCGAAATTCCATTCGGGTAAATCGTATGATCGTCAACGCCTTCAGGCTCCAAAAAGACTTGGTGCGATGTCTTGTCCGCAAACCGAACGACCTTGTCTTCGATCGACGGGCAATACCGCGGCCCGACTCCCTCGATGTGGCCGCCGTACATCGCTGACTTCTTAAGGTTCTCTCGGATGATCTCATGGGTTTTTTCATTAGTATGGGTAATCCCACACGAAATTTGCTTGGCATCAACCTCCGTTGACATAAAAGAAAACAACACCGGCATGTCATCGCCCGGCTGCATTTCCAGCGTGCTCCAGTCAATAGTGCGACCATCCAAACGCGGTGGCGTACCGGTTTTCAAGCGTCCTAAAGGTAAATCGAACGAATCAATTCGCTTGGCCAAGTCGACGGAAGCCTTGTCGCCCATCCGCCCACCAGAGCGTGACACATCACCGATGTGAATGACGCCCCGCAGAAACGTCCCCGTTGTCAGTATAACTGTTTTGCCAGAAATCGTCGTTCCATCTGCCAAAACTGCGCCGCAAACGCGGCCATCTTCGACACGGAAATCCGTAACCTCGCCCTCGATAATCTCAAGATGTTCGCGCGTTTCAGTCTCGACCAGCATTTCTTGACGATAAATCTTGCGGTCCGCTTGCGCCCGTGGCCCCTGAACGGCCGGCCCTTTTCGTCTATTCAACAGCCTAAATTGAATACCGGCTTTATCGGCGACCCGACCCATCACACCGTCCATTGCGTCAATCTCGCGAACCAGATGCCCTTTACCAAGACCACCAATTGCGGGATTACACGACATAACACCAATTCCATCGCGCGTCATGGTGATCAGCGCAGTTTGCGCACCCATACGTGCCGCCGCATGTGCCGCTTCTGCGCCTGCATGCCCGCCGCCGATAACAATGACTTCAAAATGTTTCACGTGAAACACTCCATCTATTTACCCAAGCAAAAGCTTGAAAAAATCACATCAAGCAGGTTTTCGACATCAATCCGACCCACCAATGCTTCAAGCGCCCGAATCGAATGGCGCAACTCTTCTGCTGCTATATCATACTGATCTGGCCCGTGATGCAGAACAGCTGTCGCACTGGCCAATCCATCGGCGGCTTTCTGTAGCGCAATGCGGTGCCGCTCGTGTGTAGCGAGGCCGGCTGACAAGCTTCGCGTGCTTAACACAGATTGAATTTGTTCGACAAGATCAGACACCCCCTGCCCCGTCGTACCAGAAATCGCCCCAACTGGGCTTCCGCGTAGGTCAGCTTTTGGCAGCAATCTGATATCTTCCGCCAATGCATCAACGGGAAGGTCTTCATTTTCCTCGACCAAAAATACCCTAAGGTCCGCCGCAGCAGCGCGAATCACAGCGCGATCAATGCCCATCGTTTCAATTTCGTCTGCACCTTCGCGTAGGCCGGCAGTATCCAGCAGAGTGACCGGCAATCCACCCAAATCCATCCGCACTTCGATCACGTCCCGGGTCGTCCCAGCGATAGACGAAGTAATCGCAGCGTCACGCCCCGCAAGTGCGTTCAGCAATGTAGATTTTCCCGCATTCGGACGGCCAATAATCGCTACTTCGAACCCGGTACGGATACGTTCCGCAGTATGAGTTCCCGCAATCTCCTTCAAAAGATCGCGGCTCACATCATCCAAAAGCTCACGAACCTCGGGCGACACGTCGACCGGAACATCTTCATCGGCAAAATCAATCGTCACCTCAAGAAGTGCGGCCGCTCTAATCAGTTTTTCGCGCCATGCGTCAACACGCAGACCCAAGTGGCCGGACAGCATGCGATGCGCCTGTTTTCTCTGCGCTTCCGTCTCGGCTTCGATCAGATCGGCAAGACCTTCGACCTGAGTCAGATCCAGCTTGCCGTTTTCCATAGCACGCCGAGTAAATTCACCTGGTTCGGCCAGACGAGTATCAGGAAAGGTCGAAAGTAGCGCCAATACGGCACGTAAAACCGCGATACTGCCATGCAGATGCAGTTCAACGACATCTTCACCGGTAAAACTGCTGGGGCCTTTAAAAGCCAAAACTAGCGCAGAATCGATCACTTCACCTTGAAGATCGATAATCGGCCGCACCACAGCATGCCGTACTTTGGGCAGCGGAGACGCAATTTTTTCGGCAATTGAAAACGCCATCGGACCAGAGATACGGATAACGCAAACCCCAGCACGCCCCTGCGCAGTCGCTTGGGCAAATATCGTATCCATAGGTCTAACCCACTGTTATAATTTAATAACCTAGGTGTTCATTGAATCGAAGAAATCCGAATTCGTCTTTGTTTGCTTTAACTTCCCAAGCAGGAATTCAATCGCATCTGTCGTCCCCATGGGGTTAAGAATTCGTCGCAACACAAAGGTTTTTTGCAGATCGATCTTATCGACCAGCAGTTCTTCTTTGCGTGTACCAGACTTGAGAATATCAATGGCCGGGAACACACGTTTGTCTGCGATCTTGCGATCCAGCACGATTTCAGAGTTACCGGTTCCTTTGAATTCCTCAAAGATAACCTCGTCCATCCGGCTGCCGGTATCGATCAGCGCTGTCGCGATGATGGTCAGCGACCCACCTTCTTCGATGTTACGCGCCGCACCAAAGAACCGCTTGGGGCGTTGCAAAGCGTTGGCGTCCACACCACCGGTCAAAACCTTACCGGACGACGGGACAACCGTGTTAAAAGCGCGACCCAAACGGGTGATCGAATCAAGCAAAATCACAACGTCACGCTTGTGTTCGACAAGACGCTTGGCCTTCTCGATGACCATTTCTGACACGGCAACGTGACGGGTTGCGGGTTCATCAAAGGTCGAAGACACCACCTCGCCCTTAACGCTGCGCTGCATGTCGGTCACTTCCTCGGGGCGTTCGTCGATCAACAGGACGATCAGATAACACTCAGGGTGATTCTTTTCTATGGAATTAGCAATATTCTGAAGCAAAACCGTCTTACCGGTGCGCGGTGGTGCCACGATCAAACAACGCTGGCCTTTACCGATGGGCGATACCAGATCGATGATCCGGGCAGAACGGTCTTTGACTGTGGGATCTTCGACCTCCATCGTCATGCGCTCGTCAGGGTAAAGCGGGGTAAGGTTTTCGAATGCAACTTTATGGCGGGCCTTTTCAGGCGCTTCAAAATTGATTTTTGTAACCTCGGTCATGGCAAAGTAACGTTCTGTATCGTCAGGTGCCTTGATGAGACCCTCTATCGTGTCGCCTGTCCGCAACGACCAAAGGCGTAACATTTCAGGGGAAATATAGATGTCATCCGGTCCGGGCAGATAGTTTGCCTCGGGCGAGCGCAAGAAACCAAACCCGTCCTGCAAAACTTCCAAAACGCCATCGCCAGAAATTTCCCAACCCTCATCCGCGCGTTCCCGCAGAATCTGGAACATCATCTCGCCCTTGCGCATGGTCGAGGCATTCTCGATCTCAAGCTCTTCGGCCATCGCCAAAAGGTTCTTGGGGGTCTGTGCCTTTAGGTCAGCAAGGTTCAGCGTTTCGATGGTCGCAGAATCGATGCCCGAATCCATGCTAGATTCGTTGGTCGTGGAGATGGTTTCGTCGTTCATGAAAATATCCTGTTCCGGCACAGCAAAAGCTGGCGGGTCGTGGCGAAAGATATGGCAGGCAAATGCGTTCCCCGGACGGGGTGCTTTACGTCACTTACTGTGAACGGTGTCTTGCGTCAATCCGGTTAGAATTTCACGACGACGGACAGAACGATCACGATCATCAGCACGGTCGGCACTTCGTTCATCATTCGGTACTGTCGACCGGTCAATAAATTCCGACCAGCCGCAAAGCCTTTGACCCGCGCAAACAGCCATTCATGGAACCCTGTCATCGCGATCACGGCCACAGCCTTGGCCCAGGGCCAGATCATCGTCCAATCGACGATACCGGGGGTGAAAACCAGACATAGCCCGAATATCCATGTGGCGAACATCGCAGGACGCATGATCACATTGGCCAGCTTGAATTCCATCATGGTAAACAGCTCGTGCGTTTCTCCGGCAAGTCCGACACGTTCAGTGTGGTGCACCAAAAGCCGAGGAAGATAAAACAACGCAGCCATCCACGAGATCACCGCCATAATATGGATCGACTTCGTCCAAGGATAAGCTAGGGCCAGAAAGTCAGACATATCATGCTCCGTTCATTGTCTTCCTTCTATAATAAATAAGAAAAGAAGAAAGATGATGATGTAAGTAGGGAGACAGATTTCTGTGGATTATCCAGATATGCCTATGGTTATCCACCTGTGCAGCGTGTGAAACACAGATACATTAAGAAGTATAAGGCACCTAATATTAGTACATGAAAACAGACATTTATACAGATATCCTAGCAGTCTATGATTGTAGAAACTTGTGGATAACAGTCGGGTAAAGCTTTGCCACTGTGTCGCAGTTTTATCCTTATCCATAGCCGTATAATTTTAGGCAACAGGGTCGGAAATTCTGGTTATCCCTCGAATGCGTGCCACCCCTCGTCATTCGAGGGATAAGTCCTTAAAAACTCCTTAACATCGCACACAGGTTATCCACATGGCTCAAACCCTCATTCTTGCTTCCGGCTCCTCTATTAGGGCGCAGCTTTTGCGGCAGGCGAATATCCCTCATCAGGTGAGCATCGCGCGAATAGATGAAGAAATGATCAAGGCGGCCCTGCTTTCCGATAGCGCCCCGCCTCGTGATATCGCCGATACCTTGGCCGAGATGAAAGCACGCAAGATCAGCGACAAAAATCCGGGCGCGCTGGTTTTGGGCTGCGATCAGGTTCTGGATCATCGGGGCGCTTTGTTATCGAAACCCAAAACGCCGGAACAGGCGATCGACCAACTGACCCAACTGCGCGGCGATCGGCACAGTTTGCTTTCCGCCGCAGTGATCGTTGAAGATGGCAAGCCGATATGGCGTCATGTGGGGCAAGTGCGACTGCGGATGCGCGAGGCATCTGACGCCTATATTGCGGACTATGTTGCACGTAACTGGGACAGCATCCAACATGCCGTTGGATCCTATAAACTTGAAGAAGAAGGTGTACGATTGTTCAGCAATGTTGAAGGCGACTACTTTAATGTTCTAGGATTGCCCTTGCTTGAACTCGTGAATTACCTAACGATCCGGGGGGATTTACCTACATGAACTTGCCGAAAATACCGCTTGCTGCTGTGATCGGATCCCCGATTGCACATTCAAAATCCCCACAGATTCATGGTCATTGGCTTAGAAGTCTTGGTATTCAGGGTGCCTATGTCCCGATGGATGTCGCGTCCGAAGATCTAGCGCAGGTTATTGGCACCCTGCCAAAAATGGGTTTTGTCGGTGCCAATATTACGATTCCACACAAGGAAACGGTGATGGATATCGTGGATATCATTACAGATCGGGCCACTTTGATCGGGGCGATCAACACGCTGATCTTTCGGGCCGACGGGAAAATTCTTGGTGATAATACAGATGGTTACGGGTTTCTAGAGAACCTGCGCAGCGGCGCGCCCGACTGGAACCCCAAGGCAGGTCCGGCCGCAATTCTGGGTGCGGGTGGTGCGTCGCGTGCTGTTATCGCATCGCTTCTGGACGCGGGGGTGCCTGAAATAATGCTGTCAAACCGGACACGCGTGCGGGCGGATAAGCTGAAATCGGTCTTTGGGTCGCGGGTGACAGTTTATGATTGGGTTCAAGCTGGCAACATGCTGGATTATGCGGCGCTTTTGGTGAACACGACGTCGCTTGGCATGGTTGGCAAACCAGACCTGCGCGTCCCTTTGGATGGGTTGCGCCCCGGTACGGTTGTGACCGATCTGGTTTATGCCCCTCTTAAGACCAAGATGCTGCAAACCGCAGACGAAATGGGGTGTATCACGGTCGATGGCCTTGGGATGTTGCTGCATCAGGCAGTTCCCGGTTTTGAACGCTGGTTTGGTACGCGGCCTCCGGTTGACCGCGCCACCCGCGCGGCGGCGTTGCGCTGATGTTTCTTCTGGGGCTGACCGGTTCAATCGGCATGGGTAAATCAACGACAGCTGCGATGTTTGCGGATGCAGGCTGTGACGTTTGGGATGCGGATGCCGCCGTCCACCGGCTTTACGCCAAGGGCGGCGCGGCCGTACCCGCGTTTGTGAAGGCGTTTCCAGCTGCAGTGATTGACGGTGAAGTGTCGCGCCCCGCATTAAAACAGATCATCGCCCAAGACCCCGGCGCGCTGAAACAGATCGAGACGATTGTGCACCCGCTTGTCGGTCAAGACAGAGCTGCATTTCTTGACCGCGCCACTGCTGATATTGTTGTCCTTGATATCCCGCTGATTTTTGAAACAGGCGGGAACAAGCGGATGGATGCTGTTGCATGTGTCTCTGTTCCAGGGGAAATCCAAAAGGAACGGGTGATGGCACGGGGGACAATGACGCTAGAACAGTTCGAAAACATTCGCGCCAAACAGATGCCGAATGATGAAAAATGCGCCCTGTCCGACTATGTGATTGAAACCGATACGCTTGACCATGCCCGCGCTCAGGTGCAGGCCATCGTCGCAGACATCAAAGGAAAGCTGACCCATGCGTGAGATCGTTCTGGATACTGAAACCACCGGATTTGATCCCGAAAGCGGTGACCGTATCGTCGAGATTGGGGCGGTTGAACTTGTCAGACATATGGCGACGGGAAAAACGTACCACCAATATATTAACCCCGAACGCGCCATGCCCGATGAAGCGTTTCAGGTGCACGGCCTTGGCGATGAATTCTTGCGTGATAAGCCTAAATTTGCGCAAATCGGGCAGGAGTTTCTGGATTTTATCGGTGATTCCAAGCTTATCATCCACAACGCGGCGTTTGATATCAAATTCCTGAATGCCGAATTGAAATGGATGGGCTTGCCGCAAATCCCATGGACGCAAGCGTTGGATACGCTGGCAATTGCACGCAAACGCTTTCCGGGCTCGCCCGCATCACTGGATGCACTGTGCCGTCGTTTTAACATCGACAACACATCGCGCACCCTTCATGGGGCGCTGCTCGACAGTGAAATTCTAGCCGAAGTTTATCTGGAATTGATCGGGGGGCGGCAGCCTGATTTTGGTCTGTCCGCCAAGCCCGAGCGAAAAGAAGGCGATACGACCCAAGAATGGTCACCAAAGCCACGCCCAAATCCCCTGCCCTCGCGGCTTTCGCAGGACGAGGCCGCCGCCCATGCTGAATTTGTCAGCAAACTGGGCGACGGCGCGGTTTGGAAGACGCTTTAAGCGTCGGCTTTTGGTGGGTTTTCGGCCTGACGGCGCGCGATCTCGTTGCGGTAAAGCGAAACAAAATCAATGTTTTCCAAGTTCAGCGCTGGGAAGCCGCCATCGCGGGTGACGTCGCTGACAACCCGGCGCAGGAATGGAAATATCATGCGCGGGCATTCGATCAACAAGAACGGGTGCATCTGGTCTTCCGGCACGCCTTCGATGTGAAAAATACCGACGTAATCGATCTCAAGCAAGAACAGCATCGCGTCGCCATCTTTGGCCTTTGATGTAACCTGCAATTTGATCGCGGATTCGTACTGATTGTCTGCAGCGCGTTTTTTGGCGTCCAGATTGACCTGCACCTGAACATCAGGCTGCACGTCTGTCGGTGCCCCTTTTTGGGCCATAATATTTTCGAACGACATGTCGCGAATGAACTGACCCAAAATGCGCATTTGCGGCTGGGCGGCTTGGGTCGGTTGAGTTGCTTCTTCTTCAGCCATCTTAGGGGCTCCTTGAAAGTGAAAAATTCATTTTGCTGGGCTTATCAGACTAGATTGAGGCGCTCAATGCTTTGTCCAACCCGAGGGACGCTGGGCTTTCTTCTCGTCTTCGGACAATTCATGATATTCGCCATCGATGACATCGCCATCCATGGGCCGGTGCCGTTCCCTTGGCGTTTTACCAAATCCGGCATTCATATTGATTGATCCACTTACCTTGACCCGCGATCGCATCGCCTGAAATGCGGCTTTTCTGATGCCCGGCACCAGCAACGCAAAACCGACAGCGTCCGTGAAAAAGCCTGGTGTCAGCAACAACGCCCCTGCAAACAGGATCATCGCGCCGTTGACCAGCGGTTCGGTCGGATCGCGCACTTCAGACAGCGAGGATTTGATCTGACCCAGGGCCATCGCGCCCTGCGTCCGCATCAAAGAGGTGCCGATAAGGGCGGTCAAAACCACAATAGCGAGGGTCCATCCGAGGCCAATTGCCCCACCTACCTGAATGAACAGCGCTATTTCTATCAGGGGTACGGCAAGAAATGCCAAAAACAGCCACATGGTGAGGGTCCTTTCATAAGGGCCAGAGTGGACTTGGCCCGGTTCACACCCTACATAAGGGCAACAGACCGACGTTTCCATGTTTCTCAGCAAGAGGTCCCTATGAATTCGCCTATGATACAGCTTCTGGTGCTTGCCGGCATTGCGGTATTTCTGATTCTGCGCTTGAAAAATGCGCTTGGCACCCGCGAGGGATTTGAAAAAACGCCTGAATTGGATGCCAAACCTAAAAAGCCGTCGGGCCCTGCGTTCGAAGTTATCGAAGGTGGTCCGGATCTTGATATCACGGATCACGCGCCAGAAGGGTCAGAGACAGCGGTGGCGTTAGCCGATATGAAACGGGTCGAGCCGTGTTTCGGGGTCAGTGATTTTCTGGGCGGTGCCCGCGGTGCATATGAAATGATCGTTATGGGATACGAACACGGTAATCTCGACGAGATTAAACCGTTCTTGTCCGAAGAAATCTATGAAAGCTTTGTGGATGGTGTGGCTGCACGCGAAGATCAGGGCTTGGCAGTGGAATCCCATTTCATCGGTATCCGCGAAATGGAGCTGGATAGCGCGTCGATGAATAACTCCACGAACGAGGCTGATTTAACGATCCGGTTCGTGGCGGAAATGACATCGGTCGTAAAAGATAAAGACGGCAACGTGATAGAAGGCAGCCCTACCGAGGTGAAACGTCAAAAAGATACGTGGGTGTTCTCTCGTGTCATGGGTTCGGATGATCCAAATTGGTTGCTCGTTTCTACAGACGGTTAATTCGTGCCTGTTGGGGTACAGTATTGTGGGCGGGCCTGATGGTGCCGCCCGCAAGTGCGGATGTAACCTATACGGTCATGGACTATGATCAGCTTGATGCATGGGACGCAGACGATCACGGTGCCGCGCTCAAGACATTTCTGAACACATGCCGCGATATGAAGGACGTGGATTGGCGCAATCTGTGCAAATTCGCCGAAGCCGATCCGGACCCGCGTCAGTTCTTTGAGCTGTTTTTTCGCCCGGTACTGATCGAAGACGGAAACGAGGCGATGTTTACTGGCTATTTCGAGCCTGAGCTTGAGGGCGATCTATACCCGTCATCGCGGTACAAATACCCCGTCTACGCGATGCCGGAAGAGGCGAAAGTGAACAACCCCTGGCTGCCCCGTCGGGAAATACTGAATTCCGACGTGATGAAGGGCCGTGGCCTTGAAATCGCCTATGTCGATGATCCCGTTGAACTTTTCTTTTTGCAAATTCAAGGTTCGGGGCGTATCCGCTTGCCAAACGGCAGTCATATCCGCGTGGGATACCGTGGTGCGAACGGTCAGCCTTACCGGTCTATCGGGGTCGAACTGATCCGCCGCGGTGTGTATGACGCCCATCAGGTAAGCGCCGACGTGATCAAGAATTGGGTGCGTCGCAATCCCGAAGACGGGCGCGAATTGCTGTATCACAATCCGTCTTATGTTTTCTTTCGCGAAGTAAATCAGGTGCCGGCCGAAGATGGCCCCTTGGGTGCTATGAACCGCTCCGTTACTGCAATGCGCTCGATCGCGGTGGATCCGTCGTTTGTTCCGTTGGGTGCTCCGGTCTGGATTGAAAAAGACGGCAAAGACCCGCTCCACCGTCTGATGATTGCGCAGGATACCGGTTCTGCGATCAAGGGTGCGCAGCGGGCTGATGTTTTCTTTGGCACAGGTGATGCAGCCGGTCGCGCGGCCGGAAAGTTGCGCGATCCCGGTCGGATGATGGTTCTGATGCCTATCCAACGTGCCTATGCCCTTTTGCCCGAGCCGCTGTTATGAGCCGGAAGCGGCTGAATAAGGATGATCTTTCCCTGTGGCAGAAAGTGACGGATCGGACCGAGAAGCTGGATCTGAACCAGTTGTTCCGCCCCGAGATTGACGCACCTGCCCCCAGCCCTCCGCAAATCCGTAAAACTACATCGGTTTTGTTGGGAAAGCCCACACCAAAGCCGCGACGTGCGACCCACGATCTGATGCCGTCACTACCCGATCAAATTCGCAAATCGCCGGTTCAAATGGACAGCAAGGCTTTTGGCAAGCTGAAACGTGGCAAACTTCATCCCGAAGGGCGGATCGACCTGCACGGTATGACGTTGGACCGCGCCCATCCGGCGCTGACCAAGTTTATCCTTGGCTCTCACGCCAAGGGCCGTCGTTTGGTGTTGGTGATCACCGGTAAAGGCAAGTTGCGCGATGAGGGCGGGCCGATCCCTGTGCGTCACGGTGTTTTGCGCCATCAGGTGCCGCAGTGGCTGACGATGCCACCGCTTGCCAGTGCCGTGTTGCAGATCAGTCAGGCGCATATCAGCCACGGTGGCGGCGGTGCCTATTACGTCTATCTTCGGCGTCAGCGTTGAAGCCGTGCTAACCTGCCCTGATATTTCAAAATACCAGCCGTCGCCATCATGGCAGCGATCACATAATATATCGCAATCGGGATCATTTGCTGGGGAAAATTCACGCCCATATCAATAAATAGCCCCGTAACACCCGGCCCTATGGCCGATCCAAAGACCATCAACGCCGCCCCCACTGCCTTGATCGATCCGATATAGCGCGTTCCGTAGAATTCGGCCCAGAAAACCGAAGTTGCCGTCGCCTGCATCCCTTGGCCGACACCGAAAATCAGCAGTCCGATACCGGCGGCAAAAATCGTATCGGCATAGGCCAGCACTGCAAAAGACAGGGCAAAGGGCAGCATCTGCACAGGGGTCACGCGGTTCACGCCAAACCGGTCGACCGCCCAGCCGGAAACGAATGTCGAAATCACGGATGTCACGGTATAAAGCGGCATTAGCGCGACGAAGCTGACCAATGACCAGCCCTTGACTTGTGTCAGGTGGACCTGTTGGAAAAACAGGGCTGTCCCCCATGCTGCCGGCCCGATTATCATCGGTATCATCAACCAGAACAGACCGTGGCGAAACATCTCGACCCGGGTCCAGTGTCGCCCGTCCATCCCGGTAACCTGCGTTGTTTCAGCCATCGATTGCGGCGTGCGTTCCTGACGAAGCAGTACCAACATGACGGGCATGGTGATCAGAACCAGACATGCCGCCAGTACCCATAAGCTGCGCCAATGATAGCTTGCGAAAAGTGCCACGAAAACAACGGGTAACACCGCCTGCCCGGCTGCAAACCCCATGGATGATAGCGACAGCGCCTTGCCTCTGGTCTTTTCGAACCAGCGCACCATTGCAACAGCCCCAAGCTGTGACATCATCCCCTGACCACTAAGGCGCAGGGCGTAGATCACAAAGATCAACGCGATCCAGTTTGGCACGGCAGCCATCGCCAGACAGGCACCCGCCAGTGCTATCATCACCCAAAACGACAAACGGCGCACCCGAAAACGGTCGGTCAGGACACCCGCCCAAACCATCGTGATGGCGGAAAGGGTTGTGCCAATTGTATAGATGCCACCCCATTGGCCGTCACTTAGATCAAACGCAGTCTTAATGTCGCCCGCGAACAGCGAGATGAAATAAGTTTGTCCATAGGACGACGTGAAGGTCAGCAGGAAACCCGCCAACAAGAACAGCCAGTTGGCCCGAATGAAACGCAAATATGCCATGCGCCATCATTTTCAGGCGCATGGCGAAATGAAAAGCGTTAAAGCACGTAGCGTGACAGATCGGTTGAACGTGACAGCTCGCCCAGGTTCTTTTCAACAAAGTCGGCATCGACAACGATCTTTTCACCGCTGCGATCCGGCGCGGTAAAGGAAAGCTCTTCGAACACCCGCTCCATCACCGTGTAAAGCCTGCGCGCCCCAATGTTTTCAACGGCTTGGTTCACATCTGCGGCAATCTTGGCAAGCGCCTTGATCCCTTCCTCGGTAAAGGAAACTTCGACTTCCTCGGTGCCCATCAGCGCCGTATATTGCAGGGTCAGCGCATTGTCGGTTTCCGTCAGGATGCGCACAAAGTCCTCTTCTGTCAGGGCGCGCAATTCGACCCGGATCGGCAGACGACCCTGCAATTCGGGCAGCAGATCAGACGGCTTGGCGACATGGAACGCGCCAGACGCAATGAACAGGATATGATCGGTCTTTACCGGCCCATGCTTGGTTGAAACTGTTGTCCCTTCGATCAGCGGCAGCAAATCGCGCTGCACACCCTCGCGGCTGACATCAGCCCCACGCGCATCAGACCGGGCGCAAACCTTGTCGATTTCGTCCAGGAACACGATACCGTTTTGTTCAACCGCATCAATCGCGGCACGGTTTACCGTTTCATCATCCAGCAGTTTATCAGCTTCTTCACTGATCAGAATTTCATAGCTTTCAGAGACCTTTAGCCGCTTTTTGGTCTTGCGTCCGCCCATCGCTTTACCGAACAGATCGCCAAGGTTCATCATGCCCATGCCACCACCGGGCTGGCCGGGAATATCCATTGTCGGAAATGGGCTTGAAGTATCCATGATCTCAAGCTCGATCATGGTATCGTCCAGCTCGCCCGACTTCAGCTTTTTGCGAAACATATCACGTGTGCCTTCGCGGGCGTCTTCACCGGCGATTGCGGTGATTACGCGCTCTTCGGCGGCCTTGTACGCGCTGGCTTTGACGTCCTCGCGCATGTGTTCGCGGGTCATCACGATGGCGGTGTCCACCAGATCACGGATAATCTGTTCGACATCGCGGCCGACATAGCCGACTTCGGTGAACTTTGTCGCCTCGACCTTCAGGAAGGGCGCGCGGGCCAATTTGGCCAAGCGGCGGCTGATCTCGGTTTTGCCAACACCTGTGGGCCCGATCATCAGGATATTCTTGGGATATACTTCATCGCGCAGATCATCGCCCAATTGCTTGCGACGCCAACGGTTGCGCAACGCCACAGCAACAGCGCGTTTGGCGTCGTTCTGGCCAATGATAAAACGATCCAGTTCTGAGACGATTTCGCGGGGGGTCAGATCGGTCATGGTTTGATTTTCTCCACCGTGAGGTTGCCATTTGTGTAAACGCAGATGTCGGATGCGATCTTCATTGCGTCACGCGCGATCGCTTCAGCATCGCGGTCGCTGTCCATCATGCCGCGGGCAGCTGCCAGGGCATAGTTTCCACCCGATCCGATGGCCGCTACATTATGTTCAGGTTCCAGCACGTCACCCGCGCCGGTAATGATCAAAAGCTCGGTGCCGTCGGTCACAATCAACATCGCCTCAAGCTTTTGCAGGTATTTGTCGGTGCGCCAGTCTTTGGCCAGCTCGACACTTGCACGGGCAAGCTGCCCGGGTGTCGCTTCCAGCTTGGCCTCAAGCCGTTCCAGCAATGTGAAAGCATCAGCGGTTGACCCGGCAAAACCTGCCACAACTTCAAATCCGCCGGGGTTCAGCCTGCGGACCTTGCGGGCAGTGCCCTTGATCACCGTCTGGCCCAGACTGACCTGACCATCGCCAGCAATCACGACTTCACCGTCTTTTTTGACGCCGATGATTGTGGTCCCGTGCCATCCGGGGAATTCTTGGCTAGACATGCGCGGTCTCCTTTTCTTACTCCCTATATGGTCCCCGAAAACGCGGGGGACAAGGGCGCGGGCACTTGTGGCATAGTCTTGCCGAGGCTAGCGTTGGTCCATGACCCAAGAACACCGACTTCATTTCCATCTTGAGCATGACCTTTGCAAAAGCGCTGCTGCGGGAGATCACCCGTTCATCGCAAAAATGGCTTTGGTACTGGAATCCGCCCAGTTTAGGGTCGAATACCGCGAACATGGCGATACGGATCGTAGCGATGAAACTTATGTTCTAAGCCATATGAAGCCGCCCCCAACCCAACGCGGTTTGGTTTTTCGGCGGGTCTATGAATACCCGTTTTGGCAGATTGAAGCATCTGCCGAACGCTGGCAGTGGGATGTGGCAAGGGCCAGCTTTGACCCTGCGCAAATACCCGCTGCAGACGGTGCGCAGTTCTATGCCTTTTGGCGAAACCGTCAGTACGGCGACGCGCCGCAAAACACTTCGCGCGACGGGTTTATCTATGTCCCGCTTCAGGGGCGTTTGGCCGAATGCCGGTCGTTCCAATCGTGCAGCCCGCTTGAAATGATTGAACATTGCCTTGCGCAGGATCAGACCCGTCAGGTTATCGCCACGATCCACCCAAACGAGGTGTATTCCGAAGCCGAAATTGCAGCGCTTGAGGCGTTGGAGCGTAAACACAAAAGGTTGCGGGTCGATGTGGGTGATATGGTGCCGCTTTTGCAAACCTGCGATTATGTCGTCACGCAAAATTCCAGCGTTGCGTTTGCCGGGTATTTCTTTGGCAAACCAGCACTGCTGTTTGGCAAGATTGATTTTCACCACATCGCCGTTCAGGCAAATATGACCGACCTTGCGGGCAGCTTTTCCGAGGCCATTCAAATGCGCCCGGATTATGCACGCTATCTGTATTGGTTCTGGCAAGATCAAAGCATCAATGCAGGGCGCGACGACGTTTACGCAAAGATCACAGCGCGGTTTCGACGTTTTGGATGGCCCATAGAATAAGGGCACCCCGTTTCCGGCGCGCCCTTTAAAAAGTTTAGCGTTTGCTAAGGCTTAGATCGACTCTTCGATCCAGCTTTGCAGTTGGCCTTTTGGGCGGGCGCCAGACATGTTCGATACAACTTCGCCGTTTTTGAAGATGAACAAGGCTGGGATGCCGCGCACACCCATTTGGGCCGGGCTGTTTGGGTTGTCGTCAACATTGACTTTGACGATCTTTACCTTACCGGCCATTTCGTCTGAAAGTGCTTCCAGCGACGGGCCGATCTGTTTGCAGGGGCCGCACCATTCTGCCCAGAAATCCACCACTACAGGGATATCGGAATTTTTAACTTCAGCGTCGAATGTTGCGTCTGTGACTGCGACCGTGGCCATGATGCTCTCCTGCACAAGGAATGATTAGAGTGGGAACCTAGGTAGCCGCCGTGGCTTCGTCAAGATCGACTGCGCGGGACAGGGCATTTGTGATCAGATCGCTGGGCAATTCCATCAGTGTGGCGCTGCGCGTCCACAAGATTGCCGTGCTGATCCGGTGATCCGGGAAAACCTGCGATAGCGCCGACGCATAAGCCCCCATTTGCCGCAAAAGGCCTTCTGGGCAGGAATTGGGATCGCTTGGCACAACGCGATTGGTCTTGTAGTCGATTGCCAGGACCTGAGTGTCACGCACCAGAAGCCGGTCAATTGTGCCGTGCATCCGCTTTGCCCTGATGTCGGCTGTGATCGGCACTTCTAGCAAGGCATCATGGGTGAAGATGTGGTGAATACCGGGGGCGTTCATTACCGCCACGGCTTCTTGCAACGCGGCTTTGGCGCTCAGCGGATCATACCCATCGCTCAGGCTTTGCAACAAAGCGCCCCAACCGTCGCTTTGCATCATGGGCATGGTTTCAAGCAGTTTATGGACAAGGTTTCCATACGCCTTGGCTGCCTCTTCCGACATGCCATCCTCGCCCCCAAGCGCCTTGGCACCGCCCATGTCCGAGGGTGAAATGATCGTTGGCCGCTCGGGAACATTCGCTATGGGTTGTGAATAAACAGGCTCTAAGATAGGGGTATTCGTCTGCTTGTCCTGATGCGGCTGGATTGGAAGCCCATCCCAATCCCCATGCTGGAACTGCATGATACCTGTGTCACCAACGGCCACAGCCCCCGCTTGCCCCATCGCCGCACCAATCATCTGATACCAACTGCTTTCGTCCTTGGGCAGATCACCCGCGGCGGCCACGATCAGCCATTTTTCGGCCCGCGTCATTGCTACATAAAGCAGACGCAGGCGTTCATCCCGTTCGCGATCTTTTCGCGCGTCCAGTGCGGTGCGCATCACATCCGGCATGTCGGTTTCGGTCATCTTCCAGACAGGAGTGTCACCGATTTTGATGATCTCGTCGCGAATGACCAGATTGCGTTTGCCAGTATCCGGCAAAATAACAATCGGCGCTTCAAGGCCTTTGGCCCCGTGTACCGTCATCACCCTGATCTGGTCCGATGCGTTGTCGATCTGGCGCTTTATCTCAAGATCATCGGTTTGCATCCAGACCAGAAACCCCGTCAGACTTGGGATTGCGCCGCGTTCATACGACAGCGCCTGCGCAAGCATCGCGTTGATGCCGTCTTCGGCCTCGGCCCCCAAGCGCGCCAGCAATTTGCGGCGACCATCATGGCGGGTCAGGATGCGTTCGATCAGGTCATAGGGCCGCAGAAAATCAACCTTATCGCGCAAATCCTTCAGGATAGAGACTGTTTCCGGGTGTTCCTTGCTGTTGCGCAAGGTTTGCCAAAGGTGATCTTCGGTCCGGTAGTGTGACAGCTTGAACAGCATCTGTTCCGACCATCCAAACAGGGGGGATTTCAGCGCGGTTGCAAGCGATAGGCTGTCCTCGGGGGTGGCAAGGAACGACATAAGCGCGGCCAGGTCTTTCACGGCAAGCTCGGCCCCGACCTTTAGCCGATCCGCCCCTGCAATCGGCAGGCCTGCCGTCTTACACGCGCGAATGATCTCTGAAAACAGCGCACTGCGGCGTTGAACAAGGATTAGGAAATCACCTGCCCTGATACGCCGCCGCTCGAACTTGCCCGGTTGATCCGCATCGACGGGGATATAATGCTCTTGGGTCACCAGGGTTTTGATCTGCGCTGCGATCTTGTCAGCCAGAACCACCGTATGATGATGATCCGATAGTTGATCCACAGGATCGGACCAGTCACGGTCATCTTCGTCTTCGGTCTTTTCAACCAAAGGCCACAGATCAACACGACCGGGCAGGGCAGATTTGAACGCAATATGTTTGCTATCCGCCTCAAATCCGGCGCTGGCATGGGAAGTAAAGCTGGTATCGACCAGTTGCAAAATAGCAGAGGACGACCGGAATGAATAATCCAGACTGCGCCGTTGAAAGATCTGGCCAGCGTCGGTGATTTTTCCGCCAAAGAGGCTCTGTTTATGGTCAAACTCGCGTGGGTCCGCACCTTGGAACGAATAGATCGATTGCTTTTTATCGCCAACGACGAACAAGGTCCGCCCGCCATCCTGATGCGCGCCATCGCCGCTGTAAAATTCGTCAGCCAGCTTTTCGATGACATCCCATTGCCGTGGGCTGGTGTCTTGTGCCTCGTCCACCAGAATATGATCAATGCCTCCGTCAATACGGTACAGCACCCAAGCCGCGACAGCCGGATTGGTCAAAAGGGCGCGGGCTTTGAGGATCAGATCGTCGAAATCCAGCCAACCGCGCTTTTGCTTTTCCAGCGCATAGTGTTTCAGAAAGGCGTTTGCGAATTGGTGTAGCACATGAGTGCGTTGCGCTGCGTTTAATGCCAACCGTGCATCGCGGGCCGCTTCGACCCGCGCCATCAGATCCTCGATCTGCGACATGAGATGGGATAAGACTTTTTGGGTCGCTTTGGTGGGGACTGTCCCAATTTTCGCGCTATACGGCGCAGCAGCACTGCCGCCCGTCAGAAAGATACCTTCCAGAACGGGCAGGGCGGTGATCTCCAAAGCCTTGATACCTTGCAGCTTTTCCGCATTCTTCTGATCGGTAACGCTTTTGTCTTTCATCGCTGCGATCATCTCGGCGATGATATCGGCCTCGGACCCCAGAAAAACCGACGCGGCAATATGATCTTCGCTCAGGTCGGGTGGTTGATCGAACAGCGCGAGCGTATCTTCCCAAGACAATCCTCCCGCAAACCCTTCGCGTTCGCCCACAATGGCACTGGTCAGTTTGCTAAAATCTTCGCCTGTGTAATGCCGCGCCAATGCAGTGACGAGAGGACTATCCGGGCCCTCGACCATGCGATCTACGATCTCTGCCCGCAGCAGATCGGCGGCGCGATCTTCAATCTCGGTGAACTGGGGGCTGACGCCCGCCTCAAGAGGAAAACGCCGTAATAGAGACGCACAAAACGAATGGATCGTTTGAATTTTCAGCCCGCCGGGGGTTTCGATCGCGCGGGCAAACAAGGTGCGCGCCATGCGCAGTTTTTCAGGCGTGAATGCGTCGGTTATCCCAAGATCGGCCAGCGAGGTGCGCAGATCATTATCTTTCAGCATCGCCCATGCGCCCAAGCGTTTGAACAGCCGGTTCTGCATCTCTGACGCGGCGGCCTTGGTATAGGTCAGGCACAAAATATGCTGCGGCTCGACCTCGTTCAGCAGCAATCGCGCAACCCGATCTGTCAGAACGCGGGTTTTGCCCGATCCGGCATTTGCCCCCAACCAAGTTGACGCATCAGGGCGCGCTGCATCAATCTGGGCGCGGGTCGCATCATCAAAGGGGGCGGTCATGTCAGATCCTCCGGCGTGGGGTCGGTGGTGGCATCCCATTCGCCAAACCGGGCCAACTGGTCATAATCTCCGGCGAAATCTGTCGTTTTGATCATCCGCCGCGAGGTGAAACCCTGATCCTCTGACAGATAACTGGTCATCAGCGCATGCAGCTTTGCAAGCACCTCGTGCGGTGGTTCTTCTTCAAGCGGCGCGGCAAGCTCAATGGGTTTACTGCCCAGCCCGATATAGGCGGCCTGCGCAACGGGGGCGGCACCGATCTCCTTAAACCCGCCTTCTTCGACCATCGCGGCCTCAAGTAACAATTGCTTATCGAATGCTTTTTGTTCGGCCTTGCTGGGCGGCGTACCGGTTTTGTAATCATAGATCAGGATATCGCCATCGTCCGTCCGGTCGATCCGGTCGGCAAACCCCGTGAGCGTAAAGCCAAGATCGGCAAAACTATGGCTGCCCTTGGCGGCCTGCTCGAACGCGGCGGGGCTGGAATAGCTTTGGCGTCTGATCTCGTTCTCGATGAACCAGTCTGCGATACGTTCGATCTTGGTCAACCACATCACGCGCGCAGCGGGCCATGGCGCTTCGGCATCAAGCACCTGCGAAGCAGTCTCTAACAAAGTTGATTTAGTAAGTTTCGCCCGGTCAACCGCAACTAATTTGATAAACTTTTCCATGATTTCGTGGACAATAACACCGCGAACTGGCGCATCCGGGGATTGAACCAGCGGGTTCAGCGCGCGCAGTTTCAGGCTATGCTTGGCATAGACGGCATAAGGGTCGCGGATAAGGCGTTTGATTTCCGTCACCGACAGCGCATATGGCCGCGCGGCCTTTGGCGGGCGTGGCGACGGGCGGATGGCAGGGGGCACGCGTTGAACCGTCTCCAAGGCGCGGGCCTGCTGCAACCAGTGATCGCCCCGTTTGATCATGGCTTTCCAAGCCTCATCGCCGCCTTGTTCAGGCAACCCGTTCAGCAGGTTTCCAAGCCGGTTAAGCCAGCGCGACGGAACGGTTTCCGCCTCGTCTGACCGAATGGCGCGGGTCAGGCAGACCTCGGGGGCACCTATCGATTGTTGATAGTCATGCGCAGACAACCCGATCCTGCGTTCAGGCAGCAATAGACCCGCTTTTAGCCGCATCTGTCTGTTCAACCACGGATCGGGCGGCGGTGCTTCGGGCCATGTGCTATCGTTCAACCCGCCCATGATGATCAAATCCGCACCCTGAACACGCGCCTCCATTGTGCCCCAGATCATCACATGGGGGTGTGGGGCGTCGCGTTCGCGGATTTCACCATTTTGCAGCAGCGCGCCGACAAGATCAGCATAATCCGACGCTGACATTTCGCCGCCGTATTGCGCGTTGTCAGCCAGATCGGTCATGACCATTCTGGCTTGTTCGCCCGCGCTTTGTTGCCATAGCCAGCTTTCAGTATCGCAATTCGATCCGTCAGCAATTTCGCTTGCGCGCGCCAGATGGGTGGTGACCCAGTCTTCAAGCGATTGATCCTCGAATGTCTCAAGGTTTGTGAAATGCGTGCCGACCCACATCGCCCACGCATCCATCTGATCAGGGTCATCTGAGCGGGCAACAGACTTGCGCGCCAGTCGGATGATCCCGTCAGCATCTGGATAAGGCAGCCCGTCGCGCCGCAACTGCAGCTCTAACCGCTGCGTGTAAAGCTGGTGAATATTGCGATTGCCGCCGCTGTGGGTCAGCGGATGTTTGAGCAGAGTCAGCAATGCTTCGGAATCAAGCTTGCGCAGGAACAGATCGGCCACATGCCGCAGAAAACGACCGGGTGGCGATAGATGAAGCGGCGATCCGGCGCTGTCGTCGGGTAGAATGTTCCAGCGGTCCAACGCTGATGTGACCTGCCGCGACAGCATTCTGTCCGGAGTAATAAGTGCTGCGGTTTGCCCATCTTCCACAGCCTGCCGCAATCGCATCGCAATCGCGAGCGCTTCGGCACGTGGCGTGGGCGCCTGGATCAAGGTCAACCCTTGGGTGGCCTTGCCGAGATCGGGTAGTTTAGGCCCTTCGGTTAACCATACATGCGTGACAGGGGCCGGACGCAGCGACAAGGAAACCAATGCGTTACGCTCGGGGGACGGTGGGGTTTTGTCCGTCCAGGCCGCGATTTTGCTGCGCTGCATATCAAGGCAACGCAGCAGATCACGAAACCTGTATTGCGGGTGATCCTGCGAGAGCTTCTCTTGGTCTTCGCCCAAATCCGTCCAAACTGCGCTGGGCATGTCAAAGTCGAAACCGGGCAAGATAATTGCCCCTTGGGGCAAGCGCGCCACGGCTTGCATCAACATTGCCGAGGTGCCGCGTGATCCCGTTGAACCAGCAACAATAATAGGATGGTTCGGGGGCGTTTCGTCCCATCCGGCGATCAGGTGTGCGACGATCTGGCGTTGCCGCGCACGCGGGTCGGGGCGCGTCACGCTTTCGCCAAGATAGCGGTGCGCAATATCCAGAAACTGCTTGGCCCTTTCCCAATGCCCCGATTGATCGGAGACATCCAGATTGGTGACCGACTCCACGGGCACACCTTCGCCCTGCATCTCGTCAATCAACCCAGCAAGGCTATCTGAAAGATCATAAAGGGATGCGCGGGGTGCCAGATCGGGCGCCTGATCCAGCAGTTTAGAGACCAAAGTGATCAATTCCAGCCGCCGTCGCAACGCCGGGCTGGGGCGGGGTAGGGACACGCCAGTGGCAAGGCTGTCCAAGTTGTCGATCAGGTGGATGCGCGGCAAAAGGCTGGTGGGACCTGCATCAAACAGCTCACGCAAACGGCGCTGCATGCGGCGGGTGTTCAAGATCAAATCGATCCGCGCCATTGCTTGAGGCGGATGACCGTCAAGGCGCGCCAATAACCCGTTCAACAACTCTTGGGGAAAATCGACACCGGGCGCGAGACCGAAGATCCTTGGGTCGCTTGAGGGGTCAAACATTGGCGTTCCTCAGCATTTCCTCGGCAAGGGTGACCCCTTTGGGATGGCCGACGTCGCACCATTGGCCCGGATAGAGAATGCCAAACATGCCACCCTGCGCCAGCATCGTATCCCAAAGCACGTTCAAAGAGAATGCGGAGGCTGAAATAGTCTCTAACATATCGGTTTTGATGATTTGTACACCGCCATAGATCACCCCCGGCCCACGCGTAAGCCGCCCATCCTCGGCCAAAATAAAGTCACCTGAACCGGCGTGGCCAACGGCGTGATCAACCTGGATGCCGATCAAAAGCGCGTCCATGATCGAAGGATTCCATGCACCTGCCAGCATCGCTAGCGGGTTTGGCCCCGCCCAGATTGCATCGGTGTTCATTGTAAAAACCGGTCCATCACCCAGTAGCGGCAAGGCATTGCGCAGCCCGCCGCCAGTCTCAAGTATATCGGGGCTCTCGACGATTGTTTGAACGCCCCGATTTGCCAGATGGTGAAGCAACGGTTCGGGTTTGTAGTGCAGGTTTGCGACAATTCGGTCCGGTGCAACCGCCTTTGCCAGATCAAGTGCGTGATCAATCAAGGGACGGCCCGCGACCTTGACCATCGGTTTCGGCTGATCCTTGGTCAAATGCTTCATCCGCGTGCCAAAGCCCGCGGCAAACATCATCACGGCTTTGGGTGTGTCGCGCATCGCGTTTTCAAATCCTTTAGGAATTCGGGGCTTGGCCGGGGGAGTGTTTCTTTCAAAAAATCTGCCAATTCGGCTAGATCAGGGTGATCAAGGTTGCGTTGCAGATAACCCCAAACACGCGGGATAAAATCCACATAATGGGCCTTGCCGTCGCGTCTGCACAGTCGTGCAAAAATACCCAAAATCCGCAGATTTCGCTGAAGGCCCAGCAAGGCATAAGCGGCATGGAAACCCCTGGGGTTGGTGCCTGTCTGACTGATATAGTGGGTGATCATCTTGGCTTCGATCCGGGGCGGTACGTCGCGGCGGGCGTCTTGCAGGATCGAGACCAGATCGTAAGCGGGATGCCCCACTAACGCGTCCTGAAAATCCAACACTCCTACGCGCGCAACACCTGTCCGGTCCGGCAGCCACAAAAGGTTTTCCGCGTGAAAATCACGCAAAATGACGACGCGTGGAATCTGATCAAGCTTTTGCGCAAGCGGGCGAAACAAAAGGTCAAACTGCGCTAATGCGTCTGGCTTGCCTGTATAACATTCAAACGCCAGATCCGTCATCGCGACCAGCCAGTTTGAATCGCAGACCGGCAGATCCGGGGTGCTGGCTTGGTGCAGGTGCACCAGCGCATCGGTCGCCGCAGTGTACAGCGCGTCGACCATCTTGGGCGTTTTAATCATCAAACGCGCAAACAGCGCATCGCCAAGGTCTTCGATCAGCAAAAAACCGTTTTGGCTATCTTGGGCGAATATACGCGGCGCAGACAGGCCATTCTTGGTCAAAAACGCGGCGATTTCGACAAAGGGCCGGATATCTTCGCCTTTTTCAGCGGGTGCATCCATGAAAACGGCAGTGCCACCATCAGCGTTTGTGAGCCTGTCATATCGGCGGTTAGACGCGTCACCGGCAAGCAACACGCGACTTGCCTGCCCCCAACCGGCGGCGTCGATAAATGTTTGGGCGGCTTCTAAACGGGTGCTCATATACGCCATCCGTTCAGTTTTTCAGCCCATTTATCGGCCCGCCAAACCGCTGTCAGACTGCGGGTCTCGTCAGAATTTGCAGTGAGTTCAAGCTCCAAAGCTGTATCGGGTTTGAGATTACCCAGCCGGTCGGGCCATTCGACCAAGCAAATTGCGTCATCAAAAGCATCCCCAAGCCCCAACTCCTCGATCTCGAAGGTCGACGTAAGACGATACAGATCGGCATGCCAGATTTGACCGGCGGTGGTGTCATAGGTCTGGATCAGCGTGAATGTTGGCGATGGCACATCTTCGGGTTTGATCAGCAGCGATTGGATCAACGATCGTGCAAAATGTGTCTTGCCCGCCCCCACATCGCCGGTCAGCAAAATCGTATCCCCTGCAGACAGGAACGCCCCAAGGCTGCGGGCAAGTTTTGCCGTGTGATCCGCATTTTGCAGATCAAGGGAAAGGGTGTGTTGCAACATATACCCAAGCTACTTGGCAGGGCTGGTGCGCCGCAAGCCGAAAGCTGATCTTATGCGTCTTGATCCTGTTCAATCAAGGACGCGGCTGATCCGGTTTGAACAAGCCTTTTGACGATGTGGAATCTGATCAGGGTGGCACCAGATACAATCGGGGAAATCACACATGTCAAATGCGTATTATCCGTCAGATAGACCGGAAAGCGCCAGGTTTTGCGGTCTGCAAAACTGCGCACGAACCTTTCGATTTCTTCCCACATGGGGGTTGGTGCTGATTTGCGTTTCCAATCTTGGATAGCATCATGAATCGTAACGTCTGCAAAGCTGGTTTCGGGATCAACCTGCCATAGGTTTTGATAGGCGGCGTTCGAGAACGTCAGGATCCCAGATCCTGAAAAGACAGCAATCCCGTCATCCAGCGTGTCCAGCATGGATTGACCCAGCTCCAGTTCGGCGCGGAAATTGCGGGTCAGGCTGACTTCGGCAGTGATATCTTCGATCAGGAATGCGGTTGCCCCGTCGGGATGCGGTCGGCCCTTTACCCGAAAGGTCTGACCCGAATCCAAAGACCAGATATCCTCGTACCGGCCATCGTTCGCGGCTGTCACCAATTCCGAAACTGCGGTGCGCCAATCGGCATAGTTCTTTGGCTCCGGCATCTTGCGTGTTTCGCGCAAACGGTCAAAAAACGTCTGTAACGCAGGCCTAGCGCTAAGGAATTCTGCCCGCAGCCCGGTTAGATCCACCAAAGCCGGGTTGAACAACGCCAGCTGCCCGTTCCGGTCAAAAATGGCGAGCCCAATAGACAGTTGTGCAAAGGTTTTCGTCAGTGTTTGCACGAAATTTCGCTGCGCTTCTTCGGCATGCACAAGATTGCTGATACAGATGGCTTGATAGATGACCACATCGTCACACTCGGTCTGGCTGATGTCGAACCATTCTTTCTTGCCGTTTTCTGCAATGCGCAGGGAAACGCGCGGTGCTGACGTAGGCGCCACAGCCGGAAAAATAGGTTGATCTTCGACGGAAAGACCGGGAAAGACCCGTGCCTGTAACGCGCCATAAGCTGGATTCCACCATAATAAATGCCCCTCGCGGCTTGTTGTCCAAACCGGGATCGTGAGGCTGGCAGCAAGGCGGTAGGACTGAATACGGTTTTCAACGGCGTTGGCTGGTTCGTCCTTTTCAAAGGTAAGGAATTGAACCCTGCTTAGCCCGTTCTCCCAAGTGATGTTGACCTGCGTCGGGCCATTCATGTCAACCGCATCAAGCGTTTGACTGCCAACACCCACCAGTTTTGGTTGTATCGGGAAAAGTGAGAATCGGTCTACGATCTTTTCGCGCAGGTCATTCCATTCGTGAAAGCCAGCTTCGAGAGGGGCAAGATCCTTGGTGGCGCCGCTGGCATGTTGCAAAACGCCATGATCGAATAGGTAAATAACCTCTGTTCCGGGGGACTGTTCTAGTTTCCCCTTTCGCCGACCCTGCGCATTGATCCAGAAAAATGCGATGGAGCCACAAATAAGGGCGACGCAAATGATCACAACGATATCAAAAGGTCTGATCAAGTGGCATTCCTTTGGGCAATGTCGCATTAACAAATCCTGAAAGTGTTAATTTTTGGTTAACCTTCGCAAGCGAGGGCCGCTGTGGGAACCTTCCGGGACGGTTGCAGAGGGGTATTCCAGCTTGGAATCGTCCAAGTGGATACTTTTTCGTCGATGAACTGCCAGAAAATGAAACCTGAATAAGGATTGGGGCAGGATTGCCAGCCTTCCTAAGCCAAGCCGTTTGCTTATTTAGCGGGCGGATATCCGATGTAGGTGCACAAAAACGCGCCAGAATCCTTGCCTGATTGTCACATCCCTGATACCGAATCTGTATATTATTTTTTGCATCTGCCGCAGCTAAGACTTTTTTGGAGATATGGGACCGTGAGAATTGATAGAGTACACTATTTTTCACGAGGTGTGGCGGATCCTATGCCAGTAAGACCCATAAGCCATGTTCCTCATTACAAGAAAAGCCGTCTTGGCGATTTTGGATACAAAGTTTCCAAGAGATTTTTTGATATAACGATGTCGATATTGCTGCTTCCCGTGTTTTTCGTGGGATATCTTTTCTTGATCGTAGCAAACCCGTTTTTGAACCGCGGCCCTATCTTCTTTGTACAAAGCCGGATGGGTTTGAATTGTGCTCCTTTCAAGGCGATCAAATTCAGGACGATGACTTGCACGACAGAAGCCATCCGTGGGGCACATGATCCTCTCGAAATTAACAGGATTACGCGGCTTGGCAGCTTTTTGCGTAAGGCGCGTTTGGATGAAATACCGCAGATTATTAATGTTTTACGGGGCGAGATGAGCCTTATTGGCCCCCGTCCTGACAGCTATGAACACGCCAAAACCTATGTTGATTTGGTCCCTGGTTATAAAGAACGTCATGTAATTCTTCCTGGTATCACCGGCTTGGCGCAGACCGAAGTTGGGTATGTAGAAGGTGTTGACGGAACACGCCTAAAGGTCGCCGCCGATCTAGAGTACATCCAGAATCAGTGCTTTCGCCTTGATACGTGGATTTTTTGGAGAACGCTTCAGACAGTGGCTTGTCGGCGCGGGGCCTGAAACACACGGGACGAAAGTCATCCGGTCGAATATTCAAAACCTGTC
The DNA here is from genome assembly GCA_024636495.1 of Roseobacter sp. GTDB lineage: Bacteria > Pseudomonadota > Alphaproteobacteria > Rhodobacterales > Rhodobacteraceae > Sulfitobacter. Next base: position 94,713 of record JAGXGZ010000053.1, read on the forward strand.
TGACCAATAAACGCGATCGTGTTCGCGACAAACCAACATGAGCTGCAATAGATAAGTGACCCCCGCCAGCACGTGGGGAATAAGATGGCATGGTATGTCAGGTGATCTGCTAGACGCTCAAAAAAATCTAGTCCCCTGATTCAGGCGATTTGCGGGTAAAGGTAAAAGAGTTTGGTTCTGGCGTCTTCGGTGGTGAAGTGCCAGTTGGTTTTGGCTTGTGCGTTGTTTCGATTTTGGGTCCAAGCAGCGGCCTGTGTTTCCAAGGTGGCTTGATCAGGAATGCGTCGATCGAGGCA
>JAGXGZ010000054.1 GCA_024636495.1 Roseobacter sp.
ATCGCGTTTGGAACTTAGTGCGTAAAGGATCGCTCTTGCGGGTGATGGCGGGATAGATTCTGGAGGGGTTGTTGTTCTTATCGGGTGATCATCTCCATGCACATTTTTCTATCCGCCTTTGGCGAAGTTCCTGATCCGCGCGCCAGTAACGTGCGCCACGACCTTGGGGAATTACTCGTTATCGCCTTTGTATCGGTCTTGTGTGGCTCGACCTCCTGTGCCGAGATGGCCGCATTTGGTCGTGCAAAAGAGAGTTTTTTCAAAGGCTTCCTGAAGCTCAAACACGCCATTCCATCGCATGACACCTTTTCGGAGGTCTTCCGGATCATCAACCCGAAGGCCCTCGATGCGGCCTTCGGTAAGATCCTTGCCGATGTGGTCAAGCTCCTCAAGGACGGTGATATTATCGCAATTGACGGTAAAGCGTTACGGGGCGCACGCGACCCAGGCGAAAGCGCGCGGGCCCGCATGATGGTCTCAGCCTATGCCTCGCGGTTGCGCCTGACGCTGGCGACAGTACCTGCCGATCAAGGCACAGAACTCAGCGCGGCCATAGAGGCGCTTGGGTTGATCGAGCTGCGGGGCAAGGTGGTCACCGGTGATGCACTACACTGCAACCGCCGCACGGTTGCCGCAATCAACGCAGGCGGCGGAGATTGGTGTCTCGCCCTCAAGGGCAACCAGGAATCTCTGCTGTCCGACGCCCGCGGGTGTTTCAGCAAGGGGCACATAAGCGATCCAACAGCCGTTACGGAAAACACCGGCCATGGAAGAAAAGAAACCCGCAAAGCGGTCGTGGTATCGGCTAAGGCATTGGCAGAATACCATGAATTCCCGGGCCTCAAGGGGTTCGGTCGCATCGAGGCGACCAGAGAGACGGGCGGAAAAGTGACCTCAGAGACCCGCTACTTCGCACTGTCTTGGATGCCCACACCTGAGGTGCTGTTGGCCGCTGTCCGTGACCATTGGGCCATCGAAAATGCCCTTCATTGGCAGTTGGATGTGTCTTTCCGCGAGGACGCCGCACGCAATCGGAAAGACAACGGTCCCAGCAACATCGCCGTTCTACGTCGACGCGCACTCGACGTCCTGCGGCGAGACACATCCAAGGGCTCTCTCACCATAAAAATCAAACGGGCAGGCTGGGACACCACCTTCTTACGCAGCATTCTCAGTGACTTGGCAACAACATGAGCCAAACGCGATTGCCCTGGGCGTGTACATGAGGAACCCTTTCTCAACTTGCGGGGATAAGGGCAAATAAACCTTTATGATGTCAAGGTAATGCCCATATTTCAGGCGATCAAGGGGAGAACGCATCTTGTAATATGCGTTGGGTTACTTGCACTCTGACGCATCCCATCGACCGGGGTCACAGAATGATCGGACAGAACAAGACTTTGCCTTCCTCGCTGCCGTGCGGTGAACTTGACGGGGTCGCCCATATGTTGGGTACGGATAAACCGCCAAAGACGCATGACTATATGCGGCTATACTGCTTTATGGAGTTGGGCGTGGGTCTGCCCCGCATCAACGCGGTGTTTCTAACCCGCCGCACATTGATCTTTGTCAAACGCGAAGCGCAACGGCCAGAGGAGATTGAGCGGGTTGCGGAGTTGAAGCGGCGTCAGGGGTGAGGTGCTAAACTAAAGAATTGGCAGATCATGTTCTGATTAGTAGATTGCGCGTTGTCTTTTGCGGGAAGCACTAATCATTTTAGTAGGCTCAATAAGATGTTGATTTCAATCAATGATTGAAATCAACGATCGTTAAACTCAGAAATCACCCAATTTTTGAAAATTGTATGGTAAAAGCCATGCATATTTTTCGAATAGGGATCTGATTGGATGAAAAGAAGTATTTTTTTCGCTGCGCTTGTATTGGCGCTTTCGGGTTGTGCGGAAGCACGACTAATTGAAGAGGAAACAAAGGTCACGGCTGCTCTCAACGTATCGGGCACCTCAAATCTTGAGACGCAAGCCTACTACAGTCAAAGACTGTCCAAAGCGTATCAACAAGCAGCGCTTCGCGCATCCAGAGACCAGGATGCTTTGGCGTTTGTCACGATCGTTTCCGCGCTTTCGGTGGTCGGGGGCGCACTTGGGAGCACATCAGACAAGGCATTGGCAAATCGCGCGACAGTTGGGGCGACCGGTAGTCTGATCGGAAATCGCACTTTGTCCAAGTCAACGATAAAAGGGATATATATCAGCGCAAAGCGTATGAACTGTATCGCGACGACGGCAAGCATTGGTCGTTACTTATTGGCCGAAGTTGGTCCAAACACGAAAGCAGCGGCTCGGGCCGCTACTTTTGGGGCTATTTCCGAAGTCCAGATTATCAGCCGTGAAGCACTGGTTAGGGACGTTGCCGAATATTCCACAATACGCTCGACGCTCAATACAGCGATCAGCAAATCTGAAGCAATCAGAGTAAACGACTTGGCAATGGCAAAAGGAGCTGACGCAAAAAGCTTTGATCTAGAAATGCTTAATCAATACCTAAAGATGCTGGATAACTGTCTTTCTGATGTCGCGACGCTGACGGCGATAGCAGAAATTGAAACAAACTGAATTGATTGATTTCCGACTGGAAACTTAGGCTTAATACATTAGTGGGGCGCATCGTGTGGGATATGCGCCCCAGAAGTATCATCTATATTGTATCGTAGAGCACACGCGCTATCGCCTCACCGGTCGGCAGGCGATGCCGCCCACTCACCCCTGCAATGACTTCACCCCGATCTCGTCCTCGGCCTGCGCTTTGATCGCCAAGGCGGCGGCATAGGATCCGGCGGCTGTCGTGAAATACGGGATCTTGTCATATAGCGCGATGGAGCGGATGGATTTGCTGTCTTCGACCGCTTGGCTGCCTTCGGTGGTGTTCATCACCAGATGGATCGCCTCGTCCTTCATCATGTCGGTGATGTCGGGGCGGCCTTCGTAGACCTTGTTGACGATGTTACACGCGATGTCATGCGAGGTCAGCCAGTCGGCTGTCCCACGGGTCGCGACGATGGTAAAGTTCTGCTCAAGCAAGATGCGCGCGGCGGTGAGCATGTCGTCTGTTTTGTCCATGTCCTTGATCGACAGGAACGCACAGCCCTCGCGGGGCAGCGGGTTGCCCGCGCCCATTTGCGCCTTGAGGAAGGCGCGCGGGAAGTCTCGGTCCCAGCCCATGACTTCACCGGTTGAGCGCATTTCCGGTCCCAGCAGCGTATCCACACCGGGGAAGCGGGCGAAGGGCAGCACGGCTTCTTTGACCGAAAACCACGGCATGTTGGGATCGGCCAGCGTCATCGGGTCGCCCAAGGGCAATACGTCGTCATAGGCGGCGTCGGCGTTATAGGGCGCGCGCAGCGGGAAGTTCGAGAGCGGCTCGCCTGCCATGATCCGCGCGGCGATGGACGCGATGGCGCTGTCGGTGGCTTTGGCCACGAAAGGCACGGTGCGCGAGGCGCGGGGGTTGACCTCGATCAGGTAAATCTCGCCGTCTTTGATTGCGAACTGGATATTCATCAGGCCCACAACATTCAGGGCGAGCGCCAGCGCGCGGGTCTGTTTTTCGACTTCGGCAATAATCTCGCGGCTTAGCGAATAGGGCGGCAGGGAACAAGCACTGTCGCCCGAGTGCACGCCAGCTTCTTCGATGTGCTGCATGATGCCCGCGACATGGACGTCCTTGCCATCACACAGCGCATCGACGTCCAGCTCGACTGCGCCAGACAGGTAGTTGTCCAGCAGCACGGGGCTTTTGCCTGACACGACCACAGCCTCGCGTATGTAGCGTTCAAGGCTGGCTTGATCGCGCACAATCTCCATCGCGCGGCCACCAAGGACGTACGACGGGCGGATCACCAGGGGAAAGCCGATGTCGGCGGCGATTTCAAGCGCTTCGGCGTCGGAATGGGCGATGCCGTTGTGCGGTTGTTTGAGGCCAAGGCGTTTCACCAGATCGGCAAAGCGTTCGCGGTCTTCGGCCAGATCGATCATGTCGGGGGTGGTGCCGAGGATCGGGATGCCCGCGTCTTGCAGGGCTTGCGCGATTTTCAACGGCGTCTGGCCGCCGAATTGGACGATCACACCGTGGAGCGTGCCATTTTCCTGCTCGACCCGCATGATTTCCATCACGTGCTCGAACGTCAGCGGTTCGAAATACAGCCGGTCGGAGGTGTCATAGTCGGTCGATACGGTTTCGGGGTTACAGTTGACCATGATGGTTTCATAGCCCGCATCCGTCAGCGCATAGCAGGCGTGGCAGCAGCAGTAGTCAAATTCGATTCCTTGGCCGATGCGGTTGGGGCCACCGCCCAGAATGACCACCTTTTTGCGGTCGGACGGGCGTGCTTCGCATTCGACCTCGCCAAAGGCGGGCATTTCGTAGGTTGAATACATGTAAGGCGTCTGCGCCTCGAATTCGGCCGCGCAGGTGTCGATGCGTTTGAACACGGCCTTGACGCCAAGGTTCAGGCGGGCGCGGCGCACGTTGTCTTCTTCGCGTCCTGTGAGGGTGCCAAGGCGGGCGTCGGTAAAGCCCATCATCTTGAGGGCGCGGATGCCTTCCTCGGTCATGGGTAGGCCGTTCTTGCGAACCTCTTCCTCGGCTTCGACAATCTCGCGGATGCGGGCAAGGAACCACGGATCGAACATGGTCACGCCGTGAATGTCGACGTCGGACATGCCGTGGCGCATGGCCTGCGCGATGGTGCGCATGCGGTCAGGGGTCTGCTTGCTGATTGCTTTGATCAGGGCAGCCTGTTCCGGTGCGCCGGGGATGTCGATTTCGTCAAATCCGGTCAGGCCCGATTCCATCGACGCCAGCGCTTTTTGCAAGGACTCGTGTATTGTGCGGCCGATTGCCATCGCCTCGCCCACGGATTTCATCGCTGTGGTCAGATAGGGTTCAGCGCCGGGGAATTTCTCGAACGCGAATTTCGGGATTTTGGTAACGATATAGTCGATCGTCGGCTCGAACGACGCGGGCGTTACGCCTGTGATGTCATTGTCCAACTCGTCCAGCGTGAAGCCGACGGCAAGCTTGGCCGCTATCTTGGCAATCGGGAAACCCGTTGCCTTGGAGGCCAGCGCCGACGAGCGGCTGACGCGGGGGTTCATTTCGATCACAACCATGCGGCCATCGACAGGGTTGACCGCCCATTGCACGTTCGACCCGCCGGTTTCCACGCCGATTTCACGCAGCACGGCAATCGAATGGTTGCGCATGATCTGGTACTCTTTGTCGGTCAGCGTCAGGGCCGGGGCCACGGTGATTGAATCGCCCGTGTGCACGCCCATCGGATCGACGTTTTCAATAGAGCAGACGATGATGGCGTTGTCGGCGGTGTCGCGCACGACCTCCATTTCGAACTCTTTCCAGCCGAGCAGGGATTCGTCGATCAGGATCTGACCCACTGGCGACGCATCCATACCGGAGCGGCAGAAGAATTCATAATCGTCGCGGTTATAGGCCACGCCGCCGCCGGTGCCGCCCATGGTAAAGGCCGGGCGGATAATGGCGGGCAGACCGACATATTCAAGCGCTTCAAGGGCGATGGCCACACCTGCGGCGAGGTCTTTCTTTCCGGCGGCATTTTTTGGGGCCGTGACGATCGTGGCCTTGGGGTTTTCGATGCCCAAACGGTCCATAGCTTCGCGGAACAGCTGACGGTCTTCCGCCATTTCAATGGCTTCGCGCTTGGCCCCGATCATCTCGACACCGTATTTTGCCAGCACGCCCATTTCTTCGAGGGCCAGCGAGGTGTTCAGTCCGGTCTGGCCGCCCATGGTGGGCAACAGCGCGTCGGGGCGTTCTTTTTCGATGATCTTGGCCACGATTTCAGGGGTGATAGGTTCAATATAGGTGGCATCTGCCAGACCCGGATCGGTCATGATTGTCGCTGGGTTTGAGTTGACGAGGATGACGCGGTAGCCTTCCTCTTTGAGAGCCTTACAAGCCTGAGCGCCGGAGTAGTCGAATTCGCAGGCCTGACCAATCACGATGGGCCCCGCACCAATGATCATAATCGATTTGATGTCGGTTCTTTTTGGCATGGTTCAAGCCCCCGGATATTTGCAAATTCTCCGCGTTATAGGCGTTGGGGGGAGAGGTGCAAGGGGGAAGGGTGCTATCGTGAGCGGGTTTTGATTTTGGGGCCATCTGATTGGGGCGCTGCCCCAAACCCCGGGATATTTTAGTGCCAGAGAAGCGGGGCGGTGTCCTAGCTTTTATAGAGGTAGTCGCGTGTCAGCGGGACGGTGGTGTGGTCCTTGGCCAGTTGAAATTGATAGACGGCCTGTTTTTGGTCCTCGAATGCGATGATGCAGATGGTAAAGTAGTATTCGAACATCCGCACAAAGCGGTCGTCGTAGTCGGCGCGGATCTGGTCAGAATGGGTGTGAAAGCGGTCGCGCCAGTGGCGAATCGTGCGGGCATAGTGCAGGCGCCAGATTTCGATGTCGGTTTGCCAAAGACCTGCGCGCTCCATTGGCCGGGTCAATTCCGAGAGCGAAGGGACGTAGCCGCCAGGAAAGATGTATCTGTTGAGCCACGGATCATGGGGCACAGGCGGCGCAGAGCGCGCAATGGTGTGGACAAGGGCCACGCCATCCGGTGCCAACAGATCACTGACGCGTCGGAAATACTGTTCGTAATTCGGCACGCCGACATGTTCGAGCATGCCGACGCTGACAATGCGGTCGAACTGGCCTTTGGTGTGGCGGTAGTCTTCGAGGCGGAAGGTGATCTTGTCCGACAGACCCGCCCTTTGGGCACGGCTGCGGGCGGTGTGCAGTTGGTTTTCGGACAAGGTGATGCCGGTGACACGCGCGCCATAGTCCTGCGCCAATGTGAGCGCCATGCCGCCCCAGCCGCAGCCGATGTCAAGAATATGATCGCCGGGCCGGATGCAAAGCTTGGCGGCGATATGGGACTTTTTGGCAGATTGGGCGTCTTCGAGGGTCATGTCAGGATCGGGAAAATAGGCGCAGGAATATTGCATATCTGCGTCTAGAAACAGCGCGTAAAGGTCGTCTGATATGTCGTAATGATGCGCTACATTTGCGCGTGCCCGCGCGGGCCGGTTCAGCTGGATGATCTGACGCATGTGGTAGCGAATAGCGTTGAGGGCGCGCAGCCAGCCGGGAAAACGTCCGTCGCTGCGGTTACCCTGCAACATTTTGAGCGTGTCGAGCAAACCGCGTTCTGGAAATGTGATCCGCTGATCCATGTAGCCTTCGCCCAAGGCCAACATCGGATTGAGGCAGAGCGCCCTTAAGACCCTATCGTCGTGAAGATGCAAGGTTATACTTTGACCGGTGTCAGGCCCGTAATGGGCAACCGTGCCGTCCGCAAAACGGACAGTGAGGCGGTCGCGCGTCATCAGACCTTTAAGAAAATGATCTAATGCGCTGCGCCACATGTGGGTATCCTTAGCTAGCTTTGGCCCAGGAATGCCCGCACCGAAGCTTCGAAGTCGCGCGGGTTTTCAGCGTGCAGCCAGTGGCCTACACCGGGCAGTTTGGCGAAATAGGCGTTTGGGAACAGCGTCTTGATGGCCGGACGGTAGGCGGGCAGCACGTAATGCGAAGTGCCGCCCGACAGAAAAAATACAGGCCCTTCGAAGGGGCCGGTGACATGATCAGGCCAGCCTACGATCTTTGGCATTTCCGCTTCAAGCACATCAAGGTTCAGCTTCCAGGACTTGGTTGCAATATCCAGCGATTGGGTGAAAAAGCTTTGCAACGCGGGCTCAATGCCCGCAGCGGCAAGCTGTTCTTGCGCGTCAGAACGTCGTGTGAGCGTGCCAAGATCAACCTTGCGCATCGCGTCGATGAATTCTTGCTGGCTGTGCTCGTAGGCCACGGGTGCGATGTCGGCGATGATCAGGCGGTTGACCAGATCGGAATGCCGCAGCGCCAGCACCATTGACGCCTTGCCACCCATGGAGTGGCCACAGACATCCATTGGTGCGCCGATGTGGCGAATGACTTCGGCGAGATCACCGGCCATGTCTTCGTAGCTTTGGGTATTTGCGCGGGGGCTATCGCCGTGGTTGCGCATATCGACTGTGATGACGCGGCGGCTGTCGGACAGGCGCTTGGCGATCACGCCCCAATTGCGGCCAGAGCCGTAAAGACCATGAACAATCAGCAGGGCGGGGGCATCTGTGGCAGTGCCGTATTCTGAAAAACTAAGCATACCGTCAGATTTACGGCCATTGCGAGGGATGCGCCAGAGCGTTTAGGGTTGCGGGATGTTGGATCAAAAAGATGTTCAGAACAAAGCGCTGAAAGTGCAGCGCGAAATGCAGGCAAAGCTGGGCGTGCAGGGGCGGGATCTGGATCACGCGCTGCGCCGCGCGGGACGCAGATTGCCCCGCGGCGTGTACAAGCAGGCGGCAACGCTATCAAAAGCCGCGTTCTATGCCCGCAACCCCAAGATGGCACGCCGCCTAGAAGGGGACAGCGTGCAAACCGCCTATGACGCGGTGATGGCGCATCTCGACAGCATCGACGTCGTCGAAGACCGCAAGGACCGCGTGCTTGGAATTGCAGGCACCATCGCATTCAACCTGCTGTTCGTGATGGTTGCCTTCATTTTCTATCTTTGGTGGCGCGGCTACATTTGAGCGTTGTACTGCATGTCCGTGACATGTTCGAGCCAATCGACGGCCTTGCCATCGAGCGCCTCCTGAATGGCGATATGGGTCATCGCACACTCGGGTGCTGCCCCGTGCCAATGTTTTTCGCCAGGAGCAAACCAGACTGTGTCGCCGGGATGCAGGGGCTTGATCGGGCCACCCTCGGTTTGGGCGAGGCCTGCGCCCGACAGAACCATCAGGGTCTGCCCCAAAGGATGCGTGTGCCATGCGGTACGGGCACCGGGTTCAAAGGTGACTGTGGCCGCGCGCATGCGTGCGGGATCCGGGGCCGACAGGACAGGGTCCAACCTTACCGTGCCAGTGAAATAGTCGGGCGATCCAACCTCTGAAGGACGGCTCCCTGCCTGTTTGATTTCCATTTGTGTCTTCCTTTTGTGCAAGAACTTGCTGAACAGGATCATGGCTGATGGTGAAAATGCAAGGCACCATCGACTTTTGAGGGGGTCGTACCTACCTATGAAAAAACGCGTTTACTTTGAAAGAGAGGCATCACATGTCCAACACGGCTTTGATTACGGGGGCATCCTCGGGCATCGGGATGGAATTTGCGCGGGTTCACGCGGGCAAAGGTGGCGATGTGATATTGACCGCCCGGCGGGCCGACACGCTGGAAGCGCTGAAGGCAGAGCTTGAGACAGAGCATGGGATCAAAGCGCATGTGTTTGCCCACGATCTTGCCAGCGCTGGTGGCGCGGACGCTCTGTATCAAGACATCAAGTCAGCTGGGCTTGAGGTAAACGTGTTGATCAACAATGCTGGTTTTGGCGGCATAGGGGCGCATGTCGATCGGCCATTGGACAACGAACAAGAGATGATCGACCTGAACATCAAGGCGTTGGTCACGCTGACCCATAAAATAGCTGCGGATATGGTGGCGCTGGGGAAGGGCAAGATTTTGAATGTCGGATCAACAGCAGGATTCATGCCCGGACCCCAGCAAGCCGTCTATTTCGCGACCAAAGCATTTGTTAATTCGTTCAGCCAAGCGATTGATCAGGAACTGCGCAGTAAGGGTGTGACCTGCACCGTGCTTGCGCCGGGATACGTCGAAACGGAATTCGCGGCACGCAGCAAGATGGAGGGGACGCCGCTTGCAAAAAATGGTGCCACCGCCCGCAGTGTGGCGGTTTATGGTTATAACGCCATGCGCGCTGGGGAATTGGTTGCGGTGAATGATCCCAAGTTACGGTTTGGGGTGAACTGGTTGATCCCGCTTTTGCCGCGGCGATTGGTGCTGAAGATGACGCAGAAGATGCAAACGCCCAAGACAAATTAAACTTCTGTTTTTTATGATAAAGGCCCCCAGCAGCAAAGCTAGGGGCCTTTTTGATGTGTGGAGGGGGCTCTGCCCCCGCCCTTGCGGGCCCCCCGGGATTTATTTCCATTTGGAAATACTGGGGGGAGTAGAGATTTACAGGTTTGGATAAATCGGGAAGCGGGCGCAGAGCGCTTCGACTTCGGATTTTACTTTTGCCTCGACCGCGGCGTTGCCTTCGGCACCGTTGGCGGCAAGGCCGTCGACGACTTCGATGATCCAATCGGCGATCTGGCGGAACTCATCTTCACCAAAGCCACGGGTTGTGGCGGCAGGAGAACCAAGCCGGATGCCAGACGTAATCGTAGGCTTTTCAGGGTCAAACGGTACGCCGTTCTTGTTGCAGGTGATGTGCGCACGGCCAAGAGCCTGTTCGGTCTCATTGCCTTTGACGCCTTTTGGGCGCAGGTCGACGAGGGTCAGGTGGGTGTCTGTGCCGTGGGTCACTGTATCAAGGCCGCCCTTTATCAGCTGGTCGCTGAGCGCTTGGGCGTTCTTGATCACCTGCTGGATGTAGGTCTTGAATTCCGGCTGCAGCGCCTCGCCAAATGCCACGGCCTTGGCGGCGATGACATGCATCAACGGGCCACCCTGGATGCCAGGGAAAATGGCGGAGTTGAATTTTTTGGCCAGCGCTTCGTCGTTGGTCAGGATCATACCGCCGCGGGGGCCGCGCAGGGTTTTGTGGGTCGTCGTAGTTGCCACATGGGCGTGCGGGAAAGGCGAGGGGTGTTCGCCAGCGGCTACAAGACCCGCGAAATGCGCCATATCCACGTGCAGGTAGGCGCCGACCATATCGGCGATCTCGCGCATCCGCTTGAAGTCGATCTGGCGCGGCACGGCAGAGCCGCCAGCGATAATCATCTTGGGCTGGTGTTCTTTGGCGAGCGCTTCGACTTGGTCATAGTCGAGAAGGTTGTCTTCTTTGCGCACACCGTATTGGATCGCGTTGAACCACTTGCCCGACTGGTTCGGCTTGGCCCCGTGGGTCAGGTGGCCGCCCGCGTCCAGCGACATGCCTAGGATCGTATCGCCGGGCTGCAACAGGGCCGTAAACACGCCTTGGTTCGCTTGTGAGCCCGAGTTTGGCTGGACGTTGGCAAAGCCACAATCGAACAGCTTGCAGGCGCGTTCAATCGCGAGGTTTTCCGCCACATCGACGAAATCACACCCGCCGTAATAGCGGCGGCCCGGATAGCCTTCGGCGTATTTGTTGGTCATGACCGACCCTTGCGCCTCCATGACGGCGGCAGAGACGATATTCTCAGATGCGATCAGTTCGATCTCGTTGCGCTGGCGGCCAAGCTCGTCTGTGATGGCTCCAAAAATCGCGGGGTCGGCTTGCGAAAGGGATTTGGTGAAGAAACCGGACATGAGGCGTTCCTTTGAAAAAACGGAATGGATTGCGGGTTCTCTACCCGAAAGCGGGGCTGGCGTGAAGGTCGTATTCCGCCGCACCTGCCATCATAAGCGGCAAAGCTGGTAGCGACGCTGATAATGTGGTTCTTTCGGATGTGAATAACCCCGATTGGAAACTTTTGCCCATGAAGATCGCCTTTACCGCCAGCCGCGCCGATGTCGCACAGGCTGCGTTGCAAGACCTAAGCGCGCGATACGGCAATGTCCCCGCGCCCCAAGCAGAGGTGATCGTTGCATTGGGCGGGGACGGGTTCATGTTGCACACCTTGCACGAGACGCAAGCGTTCAACGTGCCGGTTTATGGGATGAACCGTGGCACCATCGGCTTTTTGATGAACGAATATTCCGAAGACGCCTTGATCACGCGGTTGGGTGCTGCGGAGGAAGCTGTGATCAACCCGTTGGTCATGGTCGCAACCCACGCGGACGGTCATGTGTCAAAGGCGTTGGCGCTAAACGAAGTGGCATTATTGCGTGAAGGTCCGCAAGCGGCAAAGCTGAAAATCAGCGTTGATGGCCGTGTTCGGATGGATGAATTGGTGTGTGACGGTGCGCTGGTGGCAACACCGGCGGGATCGACCGCCTATAATTATTCAGCACATGGCCCGATCTTGCCGATCGGGGCCGATGTGCTTGCCCTGACGGCGGTTGCCGCGTTTCGGCCCCGCCGCTGGCGGGGGGCGCTTTTGCCAAAGACCGCAAAGGTACGATTTGATGTGCTTGAGCCTGAAAAGCGGCCGGTGATGGCGGATGCCGACGGCAACTCTCATCGCGATGTGGTGTCGGTCGAAATTACCTCTGATCCGCTGATCGCGCATCGCATTCTGTTTGATCCCGGCCATGGCCTGGAAGAGCGGCTGATCAGTGAGCAATTTACCTGATACGCGTTTTTTGGGAACCGAAAAGGGGTTTGCGACGTTCTTTTGATGAGACGGTTGGAGAACAAGACGTTCCTTCACCGTGGAAATTGAAGAAGGAGAATTGCGATGAACTGGGATACAGTAAAAGGCAACTGGAAGCAGATGACCGGCAAGATCAAGGAAGAGTGGGGCGACCTCACAGACGACGAGATTACGGAAGCTGAAGGCGACCGCGATCAGTTGATCGGCAAAATCCAAGCCAAGTACGGCATTGCGAAAGAAGAAGCCGAAAAGCAGGTGGATTCGTTCACTTCCAAAGTGAGCTAACTACTTAGCACTTTCTTAAAAAAAGGCGGTCCGTTTCCGGGCCGCCTTTTTCATTTGCGCTTCACCGTAGTGTCAAATCGGGGCATGATCATACGGTCCGCGCTTGATACAAAAGTTTTAGCCGCAAAATCACTGGGCGATTTCATTTCACCCTTGAGCAGGGGCTTCACCCGTCAGAATCCGGATTACCAAATTGCCGACGTCCTGCGCTGAGTAGGGCGCAGATAGCCTTGCTTGGTCCTCGGGATCGGTCGTGCTGTGGAAAATATAGTCGCTTTCGGACACGCTGAGCTGGTCAAACAAAAGCACGTCGCCGTTCTGCTGGATTGTCAGCGCTTTCAGTGCCGCTTTAAAGCGGCGTGGTCTGCGACCGGTTGCCTCTTTCAGTTGGGACATCTGCGATAATAATGCTGCCGATGTCTCAAGCCCGCTTGGCTTGGGCAAACCCTGAGGCAAAAGCGACGACGTTTGAATCCGGTCCAGAACATGCGCCCCGACGGCGTCGGCATCTGTCACGTTGACCAAAAGCTCTGCCAGCGGTTCATCGGGCCAAAGTGTGAAAGGCCCTTGGACGGGGTAGGCGACCCCAAGCCCGTAGGAAGCATAAAGGGTGCATTTCCCGTCCTTGGGCGGGGTAGATTGTTTCTTGAACAAACCGCCAAACAGTCTTTTCATCGGATCGCCCCTTTCTAGTCAATTCTGACCAAAGGCCTATTTATCCTGCGCATATCCGATGGTTTGCAACGCGATCTTCAACTCGTCCAAAATCGCCGGATCGTCGATAGTGGCAGGCAGTTTGAACGCTTCGCCATCCGCAAGCTTGACCATCGTGGCGCGCAGGATCTTGCCGGACCGCGTCTTGGGCAGGCGGTCGACCACGAGCGTCAGCTTAAAGGCGGCGACTGGGCCGATCTGGTCGCGGACCATCTTGACGCATTCCGCGGTAATCTCGGAATGGGGGCGGTTCACACCTTTTGACAGGCACACGAACCCCATTGGTGCCTGACCCTTTAGCGCATCACCGACGCCGATCACGGCGCATTCAGCGACGTCGGGGTGGGCGGCAAGAACTTCCTCCATCGCACCGGTGGACAGGCGGTGGCCCGCGACGTTGATCACATCATCGGTGCGCGCCATGATATAAAGATAGCCATCTTCGTCGATCATGCCCGCATCGCCCGTCTCGTAATAGCCGGGATAGGTTGTCAGATAGCTTTTGCGAAAGCGGTCTTCGGCATTCCACAGCGTTGGAAGGGTGCCGGGGGGCAGGGGGAGCTTGATCGCAATCGATCCAAGTGTGCCTGCGGGTTGCGCATGTCCTGCCTCGTCCAGAATTTGCACGTCATACCCGGGCATGGGCACGGTGGGCGAGCCGACCTTGACCTGCAATGCCTCAAGGCCCGCAGGGTTGCCCGCGATGGTGAAACCGGTTTCGGTCTGCCACCAATGGTCATAGACTGGCACGCCCAGCTTTTCCTGCGCCCAGACAACGGTGTCCGGATCAGCACGTTCACCCGCAAGATACAGTGCCCGTAAGCACGAGATATCGTATTTGCTGATCTCCTCGCCCTTGGGGTCTTCGCGTTTGACAGCGCGGATGGCGGTGGGCGCGGTAAAGAAACTGCGCACGTTATGTTCTTGGATCACGCGCCAGAAAGTGCCCGCGTCGGGGGTGCCGACCGGCTTGCCCTCGAACACGATCGTGGTGTTGCCGTGGATCAGCGGGCCGTAACAGATATAGCTGTGGCCCACGACCCAACCCACGTCAGACGCGGCCCAAAACACATCGCCGGGATCGACGTTATAGATGTTTTTCATCGTCCAGTTCAGTGCAACCAGATGGCCTGCGGTATGGCGGATCACCCCCTTGGGCGCGCCTGTGGTGCCGGAGGTGTACAGGATGTAGGCGGGGTGGTTCCCCTCTACGGGCACGCAATCAGCGGGGGTCACGCCGTCTTGGGCGGCATGCCAATCCAAATCACGGCCTTCGATCATGTCACAGGGGCATTGTTCGCGTTGCAGGATCAGGCAGAAATCAGGCTTGTGGTCCGACAAATCAATCGCGCCGTCCAGCAGGGGTTTGTATTTCACCACACGGTTCGGTTCCAACCCGCAGGAGGCCGCGATAATTGCCTTGGGCGTGCAATCATTGATCCGCACCGCAAGCTCGTTCGCGGCAAATCCACCGAACACGACAGAATGGACTGCACCGATACGGGCGCAAGCCAGCATTGCTTCAAGCGCTTCGGGGACCATGGGCATATAGATGATGACACGGTCGCCTTTGCCGACACCATTTGCCTGCAACGCACCAGCAACCGATGCGACGCGGGTTTGCAATTGGGCGAATGTGATCTTGGTCTGGGTGCCGGTGATGGGGCTGTCGTGGATGATCGCAACCTGATCGGCGCGGCCATTTTCGACATGGCGGTCAACGGCGTTATAGCAGCCGTTTACCATGGAATCCGCAAACCATTCGTACAGATCGTTGCCTTTGTCGTACAGTGCCTGAGTGGGGGCTTTGACCCAGTCGATGGCACGTGCCTGATCCAGCCAATAGGTCTCAGGATCGTCCTGCCAGCGTTTGTATGTGTCCTTGTAGCCCATGTGCGGCTCCCTCCCGTGATCGCTTGGCTCATGTGTTAGGCCACAGATGCAGGTCAGAGCAAGGTACTTGCACCGCGCACGCACCGATTGGGAAAGAAAATTTACAGGGTTTGACAGAATGAAGTCAGGTGCCTTTACAAAGAATACCGCAAGGCGATGTCGAAAACAGTCAGACCTGTCGAATCTGTGCCAGTTTTTCGCAGGCGTTTCGGTACAGTTTCCATCAGAGATCGCGCTTTGCTGATCTCTCGTCTTTTATCAAAGGTTTAGGACAATGGGTGACAAGATCGCCAACAAAAAGAAAAAGGCCAAAGCAGACGCTCGGCCTGCCAAACAACCGATTGCTGCAACGGCTGATATAAAGCCGCTGTTTGCAGCCAAGGGCGGCAAATCCGCTAAGTAAATGTGCCTGACTGCCAATTTGTGCGCCGCCCCGAAACAGGGCGGCGTTTGTCGTTGCGGCTTAGCCGTATTCAGCAACGGGCGTGCCTGCAATTGCGCCCACATTCAGCAAACCGCGCGCGGTAATAGAGGGCGATACAATATGTGCACGGTTGCCCATGCCCATCAGGATCGGGCCAACCTCTAGGCCACCCCCCTTTATTTTCAGGATGTTACGCACACCTGATGCAGCATCGGCATGGGCAAAGACCAACACATTGGCCGCACCTTCCATCCGGTTGGACGGCAGCAAGCGGTTGCGCAGTTCGGGATCAAGCGCTGTGTCGATGTTCATCTCGCCCTCGTAGCAGAAGTCGTGGTTGCCCTCGTCCAGCAGCTTGATCGCAGCCCGCAGGCGCTTGCCTGTGCCTTCGCCTTGGTTGCCAAACTGGCTTTGCGAGCAAAAGGCGATTTTCGGCTCGATGCCAAAGCGGCGCACGTGGCGCGCGGCACCGATGGCGATCTCGGCGATTTGTTCGGGGGTTGGGTGCAGGTGCACTTGGGTGTCTGCAATGAAAAGCGGCCCATCTTCGAGAATCATCAGGGATAGCGCCCCGTGTGGACGCCGCCCATCGCGGCCCAAAACCTGTTCGACGTAATTCATATGCCAGCGGAATTCGCCAAAGGTGCCGCAGATCAGACTGTCGGCCTCTTGGCGATGAACCATGACGGCGCCGATGGCAGTTGTGTTGGTGCGCATGATCGCGCGTGCGATGTCGGGTGACACGCCGCGACGTGCCATCAGGTGGTGATAGGTTTCCCAATAATCGCGGTAGCGCGGGTCGTTTTCGGGGTTCACCAGATCGACGGTCTCGCCCAGCTTGATCGTCAGGCCAGCTTTCTCAATCCGCCGCTCGATCACCTCGGGGCGGCCAATCAGGATAGGGCGCTCGCTGGTTTCCTCGACCATTGCTTGGGCGGCACGCAGCACGCGTTCGTCTTCGCCTTCGGCAAAGACGATGCGGCGCGGGGCAGCGCGTGCGGCCTCGAACACGGGGCGCATCAGCATGGATGATTTGAACACCGAACTGTCTAGCTTGTGGCGGTAAGCGGCTATGTCTTCCAGAGGGCGGGTCGCGACGCCGGTTTCCATCGCAGCAAGCGCTACGGCAGAGGAGACAACGCCAATTAGGCGCGGGTCAAACGGTTTGGGGATAAGATAATCGGCCCCAAATGTCAGCTGTTCGCCCTGATAAGCGGCGGCCGCCTCGGCAGAGGTGGTGGCACGGGCAAGTGCTGCAATACCGTCGATGCAGGCAATTTTCATCTCGTCATTGATGGTGGTGGCCCCGACATCCAAAGCGCCCCGGAAAATGAACGGGAAACAAAGCACGTTGTTAACTTGATTGGGGAAATCAGACCGCCCTGTGGCGATGATCGCATCGGGGGCAACGGCGCGCACGAGGTCTGGCATGATTTCGGGTGTGGGGTTGGCCAAGGCAAAGACAATCGGGCGCGGGGCCATTTTCCGGACCATTTCGGGCGTCAGCACACCGGGGCCCGACAGGCCAAGAAACAGGTCGGCGTCATGGATCACGTCGTCCAGTTTGCGCAGATCGGATTTTTGGGCGTATTCCGATTTGATCGGATTCATGTCGATCTCGCGGCCCTCATGAACAAGCCCGTGGATGTCGCAAAGCCAGACATTCTCGCGTTTCACGCCGAGTTTCAGCAGCATGTTCAGACAGGCAATGCCTGCCGCGCCGCCGCCGGTCGAGACGATCTTGATGTCCTCGAATTTCTTGTTGGCCACATACAGTGCGTTCTTGACGGCAGCGCCGACAACAATCGCGGTGCCGTGCTGGTCATCGTGAAACACCGGAATGTTCATGCGTTCGCGGCAAATGCGTTCAACGGTGAAGCAATCTGGGGCCTTGATGTCCTCAAGGTTGATCGCGCCAAAGGTCGGCTCCAAGGCGCAAACGATCTCGGCCAGCTTTTCAGGGTCGCTTTCGTTCAATTCGATGTCAAAGCAATCGATGTTGGCGAATTTCTTGAACAGGACGGCTTTGCCCTCCATCACCGGTTTAGAGGCGAGCGCGCCGATGTTTCCCAGACCCAGCACGGCCGTGCCGTTTGTTACCACACCCACCAGATTTGCGCGGGTCGTGTACAGGGCTGCCGAAGACGGATCGGCCTTTATCTCAAGGCAGGCTTCGGCGACGCCGGGGGAATAGGCACGGGCAAGATCGCGGCCATTTGCCAGCGGCTTGGTCGCGCGAATTTCCAGTTTTCCGGGCTTTGGGAACGCGTGATAATCAAGAGCGGCTTGGCGTAGGTTCGGCGCGTCGGTCATGTTTTCTGGTCCTTTTGGCGAATGGTTTAGCGTTAAACTAATTTTCAGGTGCCGCCAACACGGCATTTGACGCTGCGTCCGGATCGCAGCGGGTGAGCGCCCATCTTGCTGCAAAGCCCCGCGATCTGGCGGCATTTTCGGGCCAGAAAGACGCACAGAGGTTTTTATTCTTTTGCCATCGCAACTTTGATCAAAGGTTTTTATAGTTTCCTCAACCAGGAGGCCTCATGACGGATGATTTGCGACAAAAAGCCAGCGCAGTTCAGGCAAACGCCTATGTGCCATACTCCAATTTCAAGGTAGGGGCCGCGTTGCGCGGAAAATCCGGCGCAATCTACGTGGGCTGCAACGTTGAAAACGTGGCTTACCCCGAAGGCACATGCGCGGAAGCGGGGGCCATTGCGGCAATGGTCGCAGCAGGCGAGACCGAATTTACCGAAGCCTACGTGATTGCGGGCAGTCCGATGCCCGTGACGCCGTGCGGGGGGTGCCGACAAAAGCTGGCGGAATTTGGCAAAGGGGACGTGCGCGTCACCATGGCGACACTGTCTGGGGCCGAGGAGGTGATGGCGTTGTCTGAGCTTTTACCCGGGGCATTTGGTCGTGCCCATATGGAAGGCTAGGCCATGAACGCCCGCACCATTCTGGCCAAGCTGCGCCACCGGCAGTCGCCCAACCGTGATGAACTGATCTGGTTCGCCGAAGGGTTGGCGGATGGCCGGGTCAGCGACGCGCAGGCGGGTGCCTTTGCGATGGGTGTGTGTCAGGTTGGGCTCAGCGATGTCGGGCGCGTGGCGCTGACCCTTGCAATGCGCGACAGCGGGCACGTGTTGTCATGGGATTTGAACGGGCCTGTTCTGGACAAGCATTCCACAGGCGGTGTCGGGGATTGTGTCAGCTTGATTCTTGCGCCTGCGCTGGCGGCCTGTGGTGCCTATGTGCCGATGATCTCGGGGCGCGGGCTGGGGCATACGGGTGGTACTCTGGACAAGATGGAAGCAATTCCGGGCGTAACGACCCAGCTTGACGAAGGTCAGTTTCGCGGCATCGTGGGCCGGGTAGGGTGTGCCATCGTGGGGGCAACTGGTGATATCGCGCCCGCGGACCGCAGGCTTTATGCCGTGCGCGACGTGTCGTCGACGGTGGATAGCATGGATTTGATCACCGCCTCGATTTTGTCAAAGAAACTGGCGGCCGGGCTGCAAGGGCTGGTGCTGGATGTCAAAGTCGGCAGTGGCGCGTTCATGAAAGATCTGGGTCAGGCGCAGGCCCTCGCGACTGCGTTAACCAAAACGGCGAATGCCAGCGGCTGCCGCACGACCGCCATTATCAGCGATATGAGCCAGCCTTTGGTGCCCAGCCTTGGCAATGCGCTTGAGGTGGCCGAGGTGATGCGGGTTCTGACCGGACAAACCAAGGGGCCGATCGTATCGGTCTGTGCGGCTTTGGGGGGCGTTTTGCTGGCCAACGCCGGGCTTGCGGGGGATGTGCAAACGGGCGCAGACGCGATTGCCAAGGCGATCCGAAGCGGCCGCGCGGCAGAGCGGTTCGGCATGATGGTTGCGGCAATGGGCGGCCCGGTGAAATTTGTCGAAGATTCCAGCCGGTTCCTGCCAGAGGCGACAATCATTGGCGAAGTGCCCGCATCGGAAGAAGGCTATATCACAGCAATCGACGGAGAGGCGTTGGGGTTGGCCGTTGTAGCGCTCGGCGGCGGGCGCACGGTTGAAACAGACAAGATCAATACCGCTGTCGGGCTTTCGGATGTGGTGCGTCTGGGAACAAAAATCTCTAAAGGCGATCCGCTTGCGGTCATTCATGCGGTGCGAACCGATGATGCGGAAAGGGCGGCGCATGCCGTGCGTAAAGCCATCACACTTTCGACCAGACCAAGCCGTTTGCCGGATCTTATCATCGAGCGGGTGGGCTGATGGCACGTGCGTTTTTGGTTGTGATGGATTCGGTCGGCATCGGCGGTGCGCCTGACGCCGACCAGTTTTTTAACGGACCGACCCCGGATACTGGCGCAAATACCATCGGACATGTTGCGCAGGCCTGTGCCGAAGGGCGCGCTGAGGTGGGGCGGCGCGGCCCTTTGCAGCTGCCAAATCTGGTCGAGTTGGGACTGGGTGCAGCCCTTGATCTGGCAAGCGGTTTGCAGGTTCAAGGACTGGACGGACCCGTCACCGGCACATGGGGCGCTGCGACAGAGGTATCGCGCGGCAAGGACACACCGTCGGGTCATTGGGAACTGGCAGGGCTGATCGTGCCGTGGGAATGGCATTATTTTACACAAACAACGAACTCTTTCCCGCCTGAACTGGTGGCTCAGTTGGCGGGGTTTGCCGGCGTCGATGGGATATTGGGCAATTGCCACGCCCCAGGCACAGCGATCATCGAAGAATTCGGCGCGCAGCATATCAAGACAGGTTTCCCGATCTGCTATACGTCAGCCGATAGCGTGTTGCAGATCGCTGCCCATGAAGAGCATTTCGGCTTGGATCGGTTGATGGACCTATGCGCCAAAATAGCGCCGGTTGCCCATGAAATGCGAGTGGGCCGCGTGATCGCGCGCCCCTTTATCGGGAGCGCCGAGAAAGAGTTTGTGCGGACGCCAAACAGGCATGATTTTGCGATAGAACTGCCCAAGTCCGTCCTTAGCAATTGGGTGCAAGACGCGGGCAACCGCGTTTATGCGGTGGGCAAAATTGGCGATATCTTCTCGATGTCGGGGTTTGATGAGCTGCGCAAAGGGCCGGATGCGGTGTTGATGCAGCATCTGAGCGATCTGGTCGGATCGGCGGAAGACGGCAGTCTGACCTTCTCCAATTTTGTTGAATTCGACAGTCTTTATGGCCACCGACGCGATGTGTCTGGCTATGCACGTGCGTTGGAATGGTTTGACGCCGAGATCGGCAAGATCAGATCGCGCCTGCGCCAGGGTGATATTTTGGTGCTGACCGCAGATCACGGTAATGACCCGACCTGGATTGGCACCGACCACACCAGAGAAAGGGTGCCGGTGCTCGTCGACGGACTGGGGGCAGGCACACTGGGGGTGATCGGCTTTACGGATGTGGCCGCGATTGTGGCGCAGCATCTTGGTGTCAGCCTACCGCGATAACGCCTCGCTTGGATGTTTGGCATGCCGGGTATAATCAGCGCGTTTATCCGACGAAATGGACATTGAATAAGGCCATGCGGTTGCAGCGCTTTGCGTTTAAAGGCAAGACTTGCCCCAAGCAAAAATGGAGAGCGCAGCTATGCCCGATACATCTGAACACTTGACGGTCGTCGATCATCCGCTGGTCCAGCACAAGCTGACCATCATGCGAGACAAGGACACGCCGACAGCAGTATTTCGGCAATTACTACGTGAAATCAGCCAGTTGTTGGCTTACGAGGTGACGCGCGGCCTGCCCATGACGACCAAGCGCATCGAGACGCCGATGCAGGCGATGGATGCACCAACGCTGGACGGCAAAAAGCTGGCGCTGATTTCGATCTTG
The DNA here is from genome assembly GCA_024636495.1 of Roseobacter sp. GTDB lineage: Bacteria > Pseudomonadota > Alphaproteobacteria > Rhodobacterales > Rhodobacteraceae > Sulfitobacter. The sequence continues at coordinate 21,434 of JAGXGZ010000054.1, forward strand.
CGGGCGGGTAACGGTTTGCTGGACGGTGTGCTTGAATTGATCCCATCGGCGCGGGTTGGTTTTGTGGGCCTTTACCGGGACGAAGAAACGCTGAAACCGGTTAAATACTACTTCAAGGTGCCCGAAGGACTGGATGACCGGTTGGTGATTGCCGTTGATCCCATGCTTGCCACTGGAAATTCCTCTGTTGCTGCGATCGACATGCTGAAAGAAGCCGGGGCGACCAACCTGAGGTTTTTGTGCCTGCTTGCAGCACCCGAAGGCATCAAGCGCATGAAAGAAGCGCATCCTGATGTGCCAATCGTGACAGCGGCAGTAGACGAGAAGCTGAATGATGTCGGCTATATTGTGCCGGGTCTGGGCGACGCAGGCGACCGGATGTTTGGGACAAAATAAAGGCTGAAAAGTGGCAGGAATGTGTCGGGGGTGCTTTACTCTGATCCGTGGATACCGCATTGTTTAAACGTTATATCGTGCTGGGGGCGCATATGAAGTTTACAAGAGTTGTCGCAGTTGCTGTCATTATGGGGTCTTTTGGCGTTGGTGCGTTGCAAGCACAGTCGTTTCGAACCCAACCCAAGGAATATCCCCCTGCCTCTTACAAGGGTAAGCAGTTTGTAGACAGCAGCGGCTGTGTGTTCATTCGTGCGGGCATCGATGGCAACGTCACTTGGGTGCCGCGCGTGTCTCGCAAGCGTCAGGGTGTGTGCGGCTTTAAACCTTCGAATATTGGTTCTGCTGTGGCATCGCCCGCGCCGCAAACCTCTGCACCGGTACAGATCACATTGAACGACCAGCCTGCGCAAAACGCGCCGTCGGTTCCGCCGGTTGCATCAGTTCAGCCACGTCCGGTCCCCACGCAAATCCGCCGCGCCCAGCCGGTTGTGCGGCAGACTGCGCCGCAAGTCGCACGGCAAACAGCGCCTCGTGTGGTTGTAGCCGCGCCAGCCCCTGTTATCGTTGCTGCGGCGCCAACGTCCGTCCTGCGGGGCGGCACCTGCCCGGGTAGATCCGCGTTAAGTCAGCAGTATTCGGGTGGTTCGGGCTATGCTGTCCGTTGCGGCCCTCAGACCCAGCCCATCGTCGGGCCAGGGATTGCGACCCCCACCTATCAAGTGCCGTCAAATCTGGCACGCCAATACGGATCAGGCGGATACGGGGCAGGCACAGCGGCTGTCTCGCCAAACACCCGCATCGTTCCAAAGCATGTCGCAATTAACCGGATCAACACGTTCAACAACGTTCAGGTCCCGCACGGCTACAAGCCGGTGTGGGATGATGATCGCCTGAACCCCAAGCGCGCTGAACAGAACCTTGCCGGTCGGTCGCAGATGCTTTTGATCTGGACCAATACGGTGCCACGCCGTTTGATCAATCAATCAACGGGGCGCGATGTGACTGCGCGGATGCCGCTGGTCTATCCCTATACGTCCATACCTCAACAGCGTCGGGAATTGGGCGAGGTCACGTTGACCACGCATAATGGCCAGTTGGTTAAGCGGATTGTCCGTAACTCTGGGTCAGCCCCGATTGTCCGCACGCCCACCTATTCCAGCCGTTCTGCTGCAAAGCCCGCCGCGCCAGCATCTGCACCACGTGCACAAATCCAAAACGGCGGCAGCACCTATGTGCAGGTCGGCCTGTTCCAGAATTCCGCCAATGCCCAACAATCCGCACAGCGTATCGCCGGGATGGGCATGGGCGCACGGATTGGTAAATCGACTCGGGGCGGCAAGACCTATTTGTCGGTTCAAGCCGGGCCTTTCGCACAGTCATCAGCCGCAGGTGCTGTTGGCAAGCTGCGTAGTGTTGGCTTCAAGGACGCATATATTCGCTAACGCCTAGCGGCCGTCAGATACAGCAGGCCAGTCGGAGTTGATCCGGCTGGCCATTTCTTTTGCCCAAAGCCGATAGATTTCCGGACCGGGGTGAAACCCGTCGGCGGCCATCTGTTCGGGATCGAGAGGCTTGTTAAAAGGTACGTGGTGCGTATTTGGCAAAGCTCCGAGTGATTTGACCAGCGCGCGGTCAAACCGGTCGGCTTGCCGCCCTAAAGTCCAGCGTAGCGGTTGCGGAAGAATGGGGAACTTACCCAACGGCGGCAGGCCCGAGACATAGATAAGGCGCGGTTTGAAACGCCGATGAAGCTGCGTCAGCAAGGCTTTTTGCTGTTCTTGCCAGACCCCGAAACGCACGGCATGAGTGACGTCATTTACCCCAAGCCCTGTCACTATCACGTCAAACGGCGTGGGCGATGTCGTTTCCAAACGGGTCAGCGTGGTACCTGTGGTGGCCCCGGTCTTCGCGATCAACTGCCAGCTCACGCTGAAGTCCTTTGCCAGAAGGCTGACCAACTGACCCGCAAGCGCGTGATCTTGATGCCCAACCCCAACCCCAGCAGCCGAGGAATCGCCCAAGATCAATAACGACAGGGCCGGACCAAAGCCAAGCGTGCCTGTGCGGGGTCCAGCTGGTTCTGGCAGTTTCAGCGCATGCGCGCGAACCCGGATGGCTTGGACCAGCAATACGGGTGACAAGGCAAGACGCAGAACGATATCCATCAGGACAACCCTTTTTAGCCACCACAGATGTTCTGAAGACGAAGCCAGTCAGCGTCGTTTATCAAGGGTGCGGTATCTTTGTTCGCCATCGGGTCGCCTTCGATCAGTGCCAATGTCGTCTCGCCTGTGATATCAAGCGCTTGGGCGTAGGGCGTGCTGTGCAGGTTTTCGGCACCAAACCGTGCCAATAGCGCCTCAACCGGTGCGGCTTGGTCGGGCGCGCTCATCAGGTGTTCGGCATAGGTTTCCAAGGCCGGGGCAGACACCTCGCCGGTTGTCAGCAGCCGAAAGTTTTCGCGCAGGCTCATATCCGCCAACATGTCGCGCAACGGATCACTTTGCTCGCGTTGGATGGTTTCGGACAGGATAAAGCCTGCAGCGACATCCGGGGATTCGTAATCTTCAAACAGAGACTTGTTCAGCACGATCAGCCCGCCAGGCAGATGGATGCTGGCCCGTGTCATTGCGGGCAGCACGACAAGAGGGCCCGATGAAAGTCGCGTGCCAAGCTTTGCAAGTGCGGTACGGCCACGCGGATTGACACAGGCATTGCCTGAAACGCGTTCGATCTGTTTCAATAATGCGGCCCCGATAGAGGCGCGTTTGACCTTTGGTACAACTGTCAGGGTGTGATCTTGCAAGGCACCGGGCAGCCAGAACACGGCCACTGCAAGGACCGCAAGGATTGATGTTGCCACGCCGAACAGCCGCAAACGGCCCGGACGGGGACGGCTGCGTTCAACGACACGGCGCAAGGTTTCGATTGCGTCGATCATGTCGGCGTCGGCTGTGGCAATCTCCAGGGTTTCTGACGGGTCGCCATCGGGGTGATAGATGGCAGGCCGGGTGCCGGGGTTGGCGCGTGCCACTGCGGCAAGGGACCAATGGGCAAGAGCCTGATCCTTCATGTCCGAAATCACCAGCGTTGCGTTCCCGATTGATACGATCACCTCGCGGCGCTGGTCCTCGGGGCTGGCGCGCCAAAGGCCTGTTGCTTCAATTCGCGCGTATTTCGAAAGGGCCGTCATGAACTGTGATGTACTGCCTGATTATTTTGCGCCACTTTACCATCTGTTAGCGCTTGAGCAATGGGGCGGTTTGGGCCAGCATATGCCAAATTTGCAGGAAACGACGCTTCCATGGATATTATACCCGCAACGTCCGACGACATCTCGAAGATTGCAGCGCTCTGGCACGTGGGATGGATGCAAGGACATGCCGCAATCGCCCCGCCTGCGCTGACGGCATTGCGCACACATAGCGACTTTATATCCCGTACAACGGCACATCTAAGCCAGACATACGTGGCGTGGATTGACGATCAGATGGCCGGTTTCTTCATGATCGACCGCGATGAGATATACCAGTTCTATGTCGCAAAGGATTTTCAAGGCTTGGACACCGCCTCCAAGCTGATGGTGGCTGCGGAAACGACACTTGGCGCGGGGATGAAATGGCTGGCTTGCTCGGTCGGTAACGATCGTGCAGCACGGTTCTATGAGAAATCCGGCTGGGCGCAGGCAGGGGTTATTCCATATGAAGTCGAGACCGCCGAGGGCCCGCTTGTCGTCGAAGTCTGGCGCTACGAGAAGCGATTGAGCTGACGAAAAGCCGCGCGGGTGGCCATGCTTTCGTCAATATCGCGCGATAGAAGGTCATCAGCGCATATAGATGGCGGGCAAAATGATCACGACATTGGCAGTTTGGACTTACGGGTGATCAGGATTTGAGGATCAAGAATGACAAAAGTAATGGATGTAGCAAAGCAGGCTTTTGGTCAATTCGGGCCCGTGAATGTCGTTGATATTGGCGCAAATCCGATTGGTGGGGATGCGCCTTATCAGCCGCTGATCGACTACGGCATGTGCGCGTTGTACGGGTTTGAACCACAGCGGGACGCTTTTGACCAGTTGTTGGCGCTGAACCATCCAAACACCACCTACGTCAATGCCGCGATTGGTGACGGCAAAACGCATAAGTTCCACATCTACAAGGGCAACGGCCTTTCGTCCTTTTTCCCGCTGCGCCAAGACAACATTGATGCGCTGGAATATAACGGTCACCAACTTGTCGAAACCGTCGAGATACCAACCAAAAGACTTGATGCAATCAGCGAGATAGAAAGGATCGATTTCCTTAAGATTGACACGCAGGGTGCTGAACTGATGATCCTCAAGCACGGAGAGACGAAAATCAAAGAAGCGTTGGCCGTGCAAATCGAGATGCGCTTTTTGCGGCTTTATGATGGTGAGCCGAGTTTGGGCAAGGTCATGAAATGGTTAAACAAACGCAATTTCGAATTTCACGCGTTGATGGGCCTGAACAGGTTCATGCTGCGCGACACCCGCAGGCCGAATTTTGGACGCAGACAAAAACAACAGGTTGGTGACGGCGACGGGTTATTCGTTCGCAATTTGCTGAAAATCGACACGATGAAGCCTGAACAGATCGGCAGGCTGGGGGCATTGGCCTGCGGCTTGGGGCAGACAAATCTGGGGTTTTACTGCCTTATCAATCTGGTCTCGAAGAAACTGGTCGATCCAAAGCTGGAAGACGCAATGGCGACCGCGATCACCGGCTAACAAGCTTTCTCAGGCGTAGTTTATGATTTAGCCGGACATCTACGATGACCGCTTCGCTGAGGTTTCATCAGGCCTAAAGGGTCGCGGCCAATTTGCGGAGCTCGAACTTCTGGATTTTTCCGGTCGATGTCTTTGGCAACTCTTGGAAAACAACCTTTTTGGGCGCTTTGAAACCGGCAAGTGTTTGACGGGCAAAGGCGATCATTTTGGCCTCGTCACCCTGCAATCCGGGCTTCAACTCGACAAAGGCGCAGGGAACCTCGCCCCATTTCTCGTCTGGTTTGGCGACAACGGCGGCCAGATTGACGTCCGGGTGTCCCATCAGCACGCCTTCAACCTCGACCGAGGAGATGTTTTCGCCACCCGAAATAATGATGTCTTTGGCGCGGTCGGCAATCTGCATGTAGCCGTTTGGATGCTGCACTGCCAAATCACCCGAATGGAAATAACCGCCCTCAAACGCTTCCTTGGTGGCTTGGGGGTTCTTGTAATAGCCCTTCATCACGGCATTGCCACGGATCATGATTTCGCCTTGGGTGGCACCGTCTTTGGCGACCTGTGCCATGTCCGTATCCAGAACGGTAATGTCTTCCATCATTGGCATGGGTACCCCTTGGCGCGCTTTCACGGCGGCACGGTCGGCACCTTGCAGCGCGTCCCACTCAGCGCTCCACAGACATTCGGTGACATGGCCATAGGTTTCAGTCAGCCCGTACACCTGCGTGACGTTGAACCCCAAGGCCTCGATCTTGGAAAGGGTCGCGGGGGCAGGGGGCGCACCGGCGGTAAAGACCTCGACCAGATGATCAAAGCTGCGCCGCTCGGCCTCGGACGCGTTGACCATCATGTTCAGCACGATAGGCGCACCGCCGAAATGGGTGACCCCTTCGTCCGCGATGGCGTTGTAGATCGCGGCGGCGGTGATATCGCGGCAGCACACCAGCGTGCCACCCAGCAGGGGCATCATCCACGTGTGGTTCCATCCGTTGCAGTGAAACAGTGGTACGATCTGCATGAACACGGGCCGCATCACCATGCGCCAGCTGACCACGGTGCCCATCGTCATCAGATAAGCCCCACGGTGATGGTACACCACACCCTTTGGCCGACCTGTGGTGCCGGAAGTATAGTTCAGCGCAAGGCTTTCCCATTCATCTTGGGGCATGATCCATGGATAGGCCGGATCACCTTTGGCCAGCAGATCATCATAGATTATATGCCGTCCGGTTGCCGGATATCCCGCGCTGTCATCAGGCACTTCGACAATCAGGGGCGGCGTGTCTAGCGTGGCGCAAGCGGCCTCGGCGAGATCAATGAACTGGCTGTCAACCAGTGCAACTTTGGCTTCGCCGTGGTCAAGAATATAGGCGACAGTATCGACGTCCAGACGGGTGTTGATGGTATTCAGCACCGCGCCACAGGCTGGTACGCCGAAATGCGCCTCGGCCTGTGCGGGTACGTTGGGCAGCAAAGTTGCCACGACCTGACCCGACGCGACGCCCATCGCGGCCAGCGCTGATGCAAGCCGGGTGCAGCGCGTGTGATATTGCGCATAGGTGACGCGGTGATCACCATAGGATACCGCCAAAACGTCGGGAAACACATGGGCGGCACGTTGCAAATGCGAAAGCGGGCTAAGCGGCACATAGTTGGCGCGGCATTTGTCCAGACCTTCTTCGTTTGTCATCCACCCCATGGCGTATCCTCCCGCATTCATGAATATTTGCGCTTGAGTATTGCGTTAGTAGGGTGAAGTTGAAAGTAGGAAACACGGCAACCCAAAGGAAGATTTTGTGACCCAGTCGACGGTAAGGCCCGGAGCCGCAGCTTTGACCGTCTTGGCAGGCATGGCGTGTTTGGGTCTGACCGATAATTTCGTCCCGTATCTGACAGATCGTGGATCGCTTTGGCAGTTTCACATGTTGCGCGGTGCGATGGCTTTGGCCTTGATAGCTGCATTTGCGGTATTGGGGTTTGGCCGTTTGCGCCCCAAAAGACTGACGGCGGTCTTTGGGCGCAGTGTTTTTACGGCAGGTGCGATGCTGATCTACTTTGGCTGCCTCGCGGTTTTGCCGATTGGCGTGGTGGTTGCAGGGCTGTTCACATCGCCGCTGTTCGTGCTGCTGATTTCGGTCGTGTTTCAGGGCAAACGCGTCGGCCTTTGGCGCATCTTTGCAGTGGCGATCGGGTTTGTGGGCGCTGTGCTGGTGATCCAACCCGATCCATCAGCGCTAGAGCCGGTGGCCTTTATGCCGATTGTTGCCGCTATCCTATATGCAATCGGGGCGGTTGCGACCCGCGCTTGGTGCGAGGGGGAAACGACCCTGACGCTCACGGCCGGGTTTTTTGCGATGTTGGCCCTGTTCGGCACCTTGGGTGTGCTGATTTTACCAACGGGTGGACCGCTTGGACCGGAAGGTTTTGTGTTTCGTGGATGGGTCCCGTTGGACGGCGGATTGCTGTTTTGGACTGCGGTCCAAGCTGTTGGGTCGCTTGCCGGTATTGCGCTGATTTTTCGTGGCTACCAACTGGGCGAGGCCGGGCAGGTTGCCGTGTTCGAATACTCTCTGCTGGTTTTTGCCAGCTTCTGGGCTTGGGTTTTGTGGGACCAGAATGTGACATTAATCGGGGCCTTCGGCATGGTGCTGATCGCAGGTGCGGGCACAATCATTGCGTTGCGGTCGGACGCACCGTTGCCCCTGCGCGGCCCCAGAGTGCCAGAATAATGGTGGCACCATGATTATCAGCAGGGGCCGTAATTATATCTTTGTGCACATCCCAAAAACCGGTGGCACATCGATGGCACTGGCGCTGGAAAGCCGTGCGATGAAAGACGACATCATGCTGGGTGACACGCCCAAAGCGGTAAAGCGGCGCAAACGGCTTCGGGATATGCCGGCGGCGGGCAGGCTTTGGAAGCATTCGACCTTGGCCGATATCGAAGGCGTGGTGACCCGCGCAGAGTTTGAACAGATGTTTACCTTTGCCCTTGTCCGCAATCCCTGGGACCGGATCGTCAGCCTTTACCATTGGCTGCGCGTCCAAACGTTTGATCATCCCATGGTGGGCTTGGCAAAGGAAAACAACTTTGCGGGTTTTCTGAAAACACCGGCCTTACAAAATAGCCTGATCCAAGCGCCCTATGCGGCATATCTGCGTGATGGTGCGGGGGACGAGCACTGCAATCTGTTCATCCGTCTTGAGCATTTCACCCAAGACGCTACCCCATTGTTCGATCATCTGGGGTTCGAGCTGACGTTGCCGCTTGAGAACGCGTCAGATCGTGCGCAGTCTTTCCAATCCTATTACACGGATGACTTGCGGGAAATCGTGGACCAGACCTGTGCAGTCGACATTGCCCGCTTTGGGTACAACTTTGACGACACACCATAGAAATCGCACAATGGTTAACCGAGGGTTGTCGGATTGTCGCCCGTTGGAGTGGCAATGAGGGTCTCACTTGTTTGATTGACGCCCAAAAATCACCAATGCCCTGAAATAAACTCTATTTAGACGATCTGCCGCCATCCGAATCGTTCCTTATCAAACCTGTAGACGAGGTGCCGAAGGTTTTGGCGTTAGACCATGGGGATGGAAAGACATGTTTGGTTGGAGAATTAAAGCGGAGCGGATGAACTACCGTGCGGCCGAGATGTCGGGAGCGTATGATGGCGGTCTGGAGGCTGCTACACACGGATTGATGGCCGGCACGCGGGTTGCGTCGATGATGGGGTGGCGCGGCGTTGAATCGCTTGCAAAGGGTGATATGGTCCTGACCTTTGATAACGGCATGCAAGAAGTTCTGGATGTGCGTCGGGTGACAATCAATCTTGATGCGGCGGAAGATGATCAGGCACTTTGGCCTGTGATCGTCCCCCCAGAAGCTTTGGGCAACAAAGAAAAGCTGACACTTTTGCCCGACCAGGGCGTGATGCTGGAATGCGAGGCGGCCAGCGACTTTCAAGGCGATCCTTTCGCAGTTGTTGCGGCGCAAACGCTTGTTGGCGTGCGTGGCGTTCACCGCGCCTCTCCGGTCACACGGATCGAACTGATCTCTATCTCCTTCTCTGAAGATCAGGTGATCTATGCCGAAGGCGGGGCGCTGATCTTGTGTCCGGCACTCACGACCACGCTTGACCGGTTGCTGCACGGAACTGAGACAGCATATGGAATGCTGAACTTCGAAGATGCAGCATATCTGGTTAATTGTTTCGATCTGGAACAAAGCCAAGCCGAAAATCTGGGGTTTCCGGATATGGTCGAAGCGATCTGATCTGCGACAACTCCGGTGCGTCGTTGACGGCAAAATGCTAAGTTTCCAACTAACTTGCCCGCGCGCGTCAAGAGGCCCCTTGGTCAGTATCCCCAATTTGGTTCAAATGGATCAAAACTCTACCGGGCAGATATGGTTGGCGCTTTTGGATGTTTGCTTGTCGCGGAAAGGGACTTGACCCAAATCGACTGGCATTTTCACTAAATGTATCAGATTCCCGCCGATCTGGCAGCGACTGTTTTGGTCTTTCAAATACAAAACAGCCCATTCATCGGAACGGGCTGTTTCATGGTTTAGCATTGTCGTCACGTCGTCTTACGCGGCTTTGGCACCGGGGCCAAAGCGGCCATAGAACGTCTGCCCCTTGTCCGCCATTTCACGCAGTAGATCAGGACATTTGAACCGGTCGCCGAACTGCTCGGTCAACTGGTCACATCGCTCCGCTGCATAAGGCGCGCCTAGGATATCAAGCCAGCTGAACGGACCACCGGACCAAGGCGCAAAGCCCCAGCCAAGGATCGCACCCACGTCACCCTCGCGGATGTCTTCGAGAACGCCTTCTTCCAGTGCGCGCACCGCCTCAAGGACCTGGACGAACATCAGACGGTCCTGCACATCGCGCAGGTCGGGCTGTTCATCGGCCAGTGGGAACTTGTCGTGCATCCCCTTCCAGTATCCTTGACGCTTGCCCTTATCGTCATAGTCAAAGAAACCAGCGTTGGCTTTGCGACCCAGACGGCCCAGATCTTCCATCCAGAAAATCAGATCATCCGCTTGGCTTGCGGGATAGGCATTGCCCATTGCGGCCTTGGTCGCGCGGGCAATCTTGGCCCCCAGATCAATCGATGTCTCGTCGGTCAATTGTACGGGGCCAACGGGGAAGCCCAGCAATTGTGCCGCGTGATCAACCAGTTGTGGGGCGACCCCTTCGGTGATCATCCGCGCGCCTTCGTTGGCATAAGGGATGATGCAGCGGTTGGCATAGAAGAACCGCGCATCGTTAACCACGATGGGTGTCTTGCGGATCTGGCGCACGTAATCCAGCGATTTGGCCACGGCGCGGTCCCCGGTTTCCTTGCCTTTGATGATCTCGACCAGCAACATCTTTTCGACAGGTGAAAAGAAGTGGATGCCGATGAACTGATCTGGACGAGAAGACGCATTGGCCAGTTCCGTGATCGGCAAGGTCGAGGTGTTGGAGGCAAAGATGCAATCCGCAGGAATCACGGCTTCGACGCGCTTAGTCATCTCGGCTTTCACCTTGGGGTCCTCAAAGACTGCCTCGATGATCAGATCGCAGCCTTTCAGCGCGTCCAGATCGGTGGTCGCGGTGATCAGGTTCAAGGCGGCCTGCTTCTTCTCTTCGGTGGATTTGCGACGGGCAATGCCCTTGTCAAAGAAAGTCGCGGAATAGGCTTTGCCCTTATCTGCGGCTTCTTGGGTCTGGTCGATCAGCACCACTTCGATACCGGCCTGAACCGACACCAGCGTGATGCCTGCCCCCATCATGCCCGCGCCCAAAACGCCCAGCTTTTTGACGCGCTGGTCTGGCACGCCTTCGGGGCGCACAGCGCCTTTTTCCAAGGCTTCCTTGTTCAGGAACAGTGACCGGATCATCGCCGAAGATGACGGGTTCATCAGGATATTGGTGAACCAGCGCGCCTCGATTTTCAGTGCTGTATCGAAAGGCACAAGTGCGCCTTCATAGACGGCACTCAACAGCGCTTTGGCCGCAGGGAACGCGCCTTGGGTCTTGCCGTTGACCATGGCGTTGGCCCCGACAAAGGTCATGAAACCCGCAGGGTGATAGGGCGCGCCGCCGGGCATCTTGTATCCCTTGGCATCCCACGGTTTCAGGATGTCGGCGTCTTTGGCGTTCAAAACCCATTCTTTCGCGGCGGCGACCGGATCGGCAACAACCTCGTCGATCAGGCCCGCAGATTTCGCGGCAGCAGGGGCGACCATCTTGCCTTCAAGCAAGAAGGGCGAGGCCCCCATCGCGCCCAGCTTGCGCGTCAGACGGGTCGTGCCGCCCGCGCCGGGGAAAATACCGACCAGAATTTCTGGCAGGCCGATGCGCGCCTTGGGGTTGTCCGCCACGAAAATGCGGTGCGTGGCCAGTGGCAGTTCCAGACCAATTCCAGCGGCAGTACCGGGCAGTGCTGACGCAATCGGCTTGCCGCCCTTGTTGGTCTTGGCGTCCATGCCAGCGCGTTCGATCTTGCGCAGCAGGGCGTGCATTTGCATCGTACCCTCGAACAGCCCTTTGGCGGGATCATCGCCTGCGTCTTCCTTCATCTTGGCAAGCAGGTTCAGGTCCATCCCGCCTGCGAACGATCCGTCCTTGCCGGATGTGATAACGGCACCCTTGATGCCATCGTCTGACAAAACAGTGTCGATGATGGCGTCCAGTTCAGATAACCCTTCGATCGACATGACATTCATGGATTTTCCGGGCACGTCCCAGGTGATGATAGCGACACCATCGGCGTCTGTCTTCATTGTAAAGTCGGTCATTTCTCTCTCCCTAATCTGGAGTGTGTTACGAGCGCTGAGGCGTGTAATCAGCGAATTTCTCAAGCAGCGAGCGGATCAATTCGATCGTCGCTTTCGGGCCATCAGCGCAATCTTCCTCGCTCAGCAGGATCCGCTTGGAGGTGTCGAAACTCTCGCGATCAAAGCTGTCGCTGGGATCATTGCGGTGCTTGAAGAACAACGGCGGTGCATCTTGGTACAAGCGGACATAGGCACCGCCCCGTTCGATTTTGACCTTCAGATCCTTCAGGCCCTTTTTCGGGGCCATCTCGGCGATGGCAAGAAACGGATGTGGTTGATCGGTCATCACACGCGCTCGATTATTGTGGCGGCACCCATGCCGGATGCAATGCACAGCGTGGCCATACCGACTTCTTTGTCCGCGCGCTCAAGCTCGTCCAGCAGCGTGCCGATGATCATCGCACCGGTCGCGCCCAAAGGGTGCCCCATGGCAATGGAGCCACCGTTGACGTTGACCTTGCTGTCATCCACATCAAAGGCCTGCATGAACCGCATGACCACAGCCGCAAAGGCTTCGTTGACTTCGAACAGGTCGATGTCGCCGATCTTCATACCGTTATCGGCCAGAATTTTCTCGGTCACGGGCACGGGGCCTGTCAACATAATCGTCGGATCGGTGCCGATCTTGGCGGTAGCACGGATGCGGGCGCGTGGCTTGAGGCCGTATTTCTCGCCAAACTCCTTGTTGCCGATCAATACAGCCGCGGCACCGTCAACAATACCCGAGGAATTCCCCGCGTGGTGGATGTGGTTGATCTTTTCCAGATGCGGATATTTCATCAGCGCGATCTTGTCGAAGCCGGGCATGACTTCGCCCATCTGCTGGAACGCGGGGTTCAGCGCGCCAAGCGACTGCATATCAGTCTGTGGGCGCATGTATTCGTCATGGCTGAGGATCGACAAACCGTTCTGGTCTTTGATGTCGATGACGGACTTGGCAAAGCGGCCTTCGTCCCACGCCATTTTCGCGCGCTGCTGCGATTTCACGGCCAACTGATCGGCCTGTTCACGCGTAAAACCGTATTCGGTGGCAATGATGTCTGCCGAAATACCCTGTGGGACAAAGTATTTTTCCATTGCCAACGTCGGATCAACGGCAATCGCGGCCCCGTCGCTGCCCATGGGGACGCGGCCCATCATCTCGACACCACCAGCGATATAGGCCATGCCCGCGCCGCCTTTGACTTGGTTCGCCGCTAAATTCACAGCTTCCATGCCAGAAGCACAGAAACGGTTGATGGCAAGGCCCGGAATGCGTTCATCCAGATCGGACGCCAACACGGCCGAGCGCGCAAGACAGCCGCCCTGTTCCATGACTTGCGTCACGTTTCCCCAGATCACATCCTCGACGGCGTGGCCTTCAAGGTTGTTGCGTTCTTTGAGTGCATTCAGCGTCAGTGCGGACAAGCGCAAGGATGTCAATTCGTGCAGCGCACCATCGGCACGGCCCTTGCCACGCGGGGTGCGCAATGCGTCATAGATATAGGCTTCGGTCATCAGATGTCTCCCTTGAATTCAGGCGCGGTCAGCGGGGCTGCCGGGCATCAGGTCGTAGGGGGCTTTCCAGCCCGGTGTGTCGCTTAGACGCGTTAACCACGCGTCGATATGGGGCCAATCCTGGCGGTCAAAGCCGAAAGGCTCGGGGTAATACAGGTAGCCGCAGCAGCTGAGATCGGCGTTGGTGATCCCATCGCCGACGATCCAATCGCGTCCTGCAAGATGATCGTTCAATACGCCATATGCCGCTGCCAGACGCCCTTGCATGAAACTGATCACTTCCTTTGGCCGCTTGTCTTCGGGCAGGAAGTTCATCAAAAACCGGATCATACCTGCGTTCGAGCTTAGTTTGTGATTGTCCCACAGCACCCAACGCAGGATCTGACGGCGCTCGTCCGCATCCTTGCCGCCAAATTTACCGGATTTTTCGGACACGTAGTCTTGGATAACCCCTGACTGGGTCAGGCGAATATCGCCGTCAATCATGACGGGGGCTTCACCCATTTCGTTCACGGACAGTCTGTATTCAGGGCTGCGGGTTTCACCGCCAAAGAAATCCACTTTAACGGGATCCCAAGCTAGGCCGGACAGTTCCAAAGCGAGGGCTGCTTTATAGGCATTTCCGCTCTCGCCAAAGCAATGCAGTTTGATCGTCATGGTTAACCTCCCTTGGGTCATTTTTTATCTTCGAGCAGAGTGGGGGTTTTACTCCCCCACACCCCCGTGGAGTTTATCTGGCAAAATGAAGTCAGACATCTTCACTCTTAACGTTCTGTTAGCGGCTCTGTTCTACCAATTTCTTGCATGGCAGGCTGGAGAGCTGGGCGGCGTGCAACGTGAAGCTCTGTCTCTCTCTTGGCCCGGCCAAACGAGGGGCAGGGCCATCCCTTTCGGTTCATTTTGCCTGGAAAACTCTCCCCGAAGGGCCGCTATCCTCTTTTGTACGTTACTTTTTTCGGTCGTCGATGTCCGCGTTGAACAGCCGCAGCCTTGCAGTTAGGTTTTCTTCGTTCATGACGCTGGTAAAGTTCTCGAACAGGAAAGACAGCGCTTCACCCTCGTCCAGCCCCGCCTCGGCCGAGAATTTCTTGAGCCGTCTGTAGCCATCTTCGGTCATGGCAACGGGAAAGCGGCGGGTGAGGCGAAAGCGTTTGGGCATCGGTGTCCTTTCGTGTGGCGTAGGGTGAGGTTTTCCCCCACCCTTAGGCAGCTTAGAAGTTTGCCGCTTCCAGCGCCATCACTGTATCTGCGCCTGACTGAATTCGGGTCAGGTGCAATGCCGTGGCCGGCAATTGGCGTGCCATATAATAACGCCCGGTTGCAACTTTCGTTTCATAGAATTCTGCATCGCTGCTTCCTTCTGCCAGCGCTTTTTTCGCAGCAAGACCCATTTTGGCCCACATATAACCCAAGCAAACATGGCCAAACATGTGCATGAAGTCAGTGGATCCTGCCAAAGCGTTGTTCGGGTTTTTCATGCCGTTTTGCATGAAATACATGCCTGCAGCTTGCAAATCCTTGCTGGCTGCCTTCAACGGATCAAGAAAGGTCGCGTCAAAATCAGCATCTTGGCCGGCATTATCTTTGACGAAAGTCTTGATCAGGTCAAAGAACGCCATCACGTGTTTGCCGCCGTCTTGCGCCAGTTTGCGCCCCACAAGGTCCAGCGCCTGTACGCCATTGGCACCCTCATAGATCATCGCAATCCGGGCGTCGCGGGTGAATTGGGACATGCCCCATTCTTCGATATACCCGTGTCCGCCATAAATCTGTTGGGCTTTGACGGTCATGTCATAGCCGACATCGGTCAGGAACCCTTTGATTACCGGGGTCATCAGCGACACCAGACCGTCGGCATCCTTGTCGCCGGAACGGTGCGCGGCGTCGATCAGGCTGGCACCCCACAAAACGAACGCCCGGCCCCCTTCGACAAATGATTTCTGATCCATCAAGCTGCGGCGGATATCGGGGTGCACGATCAGCGGGTCGGCGGGGCCGTTGGGGTTTTCGGTGCCTGTCACGGCACGACCCTGCAGACGATCCTTGGCATAGGCCAGTGCGTTTTCATAAGCGGCGGCAGCTTGCGACAGGCCTTGAACACCCACACCCAGACGGGCTTCGTTCATCATGGTGAACATGGCGCGCATGCCCTTGTGTTCGTCGCCCAGCAGGTAACCTGTGGCACCGTCGTAATTCATGACGCAGGTCGAGTTGCCGTGAATGCCCATTTTCTCTTCGATGGAGCCTACTGTAACGCCGTTACGTTCCCCCAGAGATCCGTCTTCTTTGACGATGAACTTAGGCACGATGAACAAAGATACGCCTTTGATGCCTTCGGGGCCGCCTTCGATCTTTGCCAGCACCAGATGGATGATATTGTCGGCCATGTCGTGCTCGCCCGAGGAGATAAATATCTTCTGGCCGGTAATCTTGTAGCTGCCATCAGCTTGCGGCGCGGCCTTGGTGCGCATCATGCCCAGATCCGTACCGCAATGGGGTTCGGTCAGGTTCATCGTGCCAGTCCAGTCACATGACACCATGTTGGGCAGGTACGTGTCTTTCTGTGCGTCCGTGCCATGCGCCAAAATTGCCGAAGCCGCACCATGGGTCAGGCCCTGATACATGGTAAACGCCTGATTGGCGGCCGAAAACATTTCGCCCACGGCAGTCCCTACAATGTAGGGCATGTTCTGCCCCCCATATTGCTCGGGCATGTCCAGACCGGGCCAGCCGCCTTCTTTAACCCTCGCAAAAGCTGCTTTGAAACCGGTCGGCGTATATACAACGCCGTTTTCCAAACGGCAGCCTTCCTTGTCGCCCACGACGTTCAGCGGTGCCAGCACTTCTGAAGTCAGCTTGCCAGCCTCCTCCAGAATGGCGGCGGTAAAGTCGGCTTCGAGGTCATCGTAACCGGGGATGCTGGAAGCGGTCACATTCAACACATTGTGCAGAACGAATTGCATGTCTTTTACGGGGGCTGTGTAGGTAGGCATTATCGTTTCTCCCTTGGCCAGATGGCCGAATGTCTGTCGGAATTTGTCGGTTTATTCTGCGGCGTTGCGCGTATTGTTGATCGAGGCGATCATTTTTTCGCCCCACTTCAGCTGGTTGCGCAGATCATCAATGGCCTGATTCATCTCGTCGCGTCGCGCTTCGAGGTCGGCCAAACGGTCGTGTGCAATGTCATAGGTGCGGGCCAGTTGGGTCTGTTGCTGGTCGCCCATATGGTAAAGGTCCAGCAACTGGCGGATCTCCTCAAGGCTGAAACCAAAGCGCTTTCCACGGATGATCAACTTGAGCCGTGCACGGTCGCGCTTGGTAAACAGGCGCTTTTGGCCTTGGCGTTCGGGGAAAAGCAGCTCTTTCGCCTCGTAAAATCGCAATGTGCGGGGGGTGACATCAAAAGTGTCACACATCTCGCGGATGGTCATTGTCGTGTTACTCATCATCAAAACTCGCTATCGGTTCGGCCTCGGACAACAGGTAAATGGCCCTTTGACGTTGCTTTACAATGAATCCCAAGGTTGACGTTAGTTAGACGTTACGTCATCTTTTTCGCTTACCTTATGCTACGCAGCGTCAATTCAGCGTAAGCGCTACTTAGGTCATACACTCTGACTTAAGCCTTTCGTTCCCCGTTCTCAAAGTATAGGGCTGCGATGAAACAATTGGCGATTCGGCGGCATATAGTGTGATCTTAGTGAACAAAATCGAACGGCTATATGCGTGGTTTGCGCCCGCGCCAAAAACAAGGTTAGACTGCAAAGCGCATCAGGGCGCTGCAGAGCTTCGCATCGCGTCTGCATGCGTCGAAAATGCGGCTTATAATTTGGCGACAAGTGTTGAAAGCGATCTGATTTCTAAGATGATCGTCATTTCAAGCGATCTGGAGCGGATTGCTGACAAGGTAGAACAGCGCCTCACGGATCACATTACTAAGTCATAGTTTGGCTTTAAGGGCGTTTTCCGTGTCGTCGCGCAGGCGTTGAAGCTCTTCCATCGCTTCATCAAGCTGTGCGCGCTGCTCTGCTAGCTCAAGCAATTGACGATCAGCGCTTTGGACCCATGCGCGCATTTGCGCTTCTGTGCCCTCATTCTCATAGATCAAAAGCCATTGCCTGATCCCTTCTAGGGAATAGCCAAATTTACGGCCGCGCATGATCAGCTTCATGCGGGCAATTTCACGAGGTCCATAGATGCGGGACCGACCATCGCGTTCGGGATGCAGCAACTCGATATATTCGTAGTACCGCAACGTCCGAGGCGTTACGTCGAATTCGGCACACATTTCCTTAAAGCTCAGGCGTTTATCGGTCATTGCTTCCTCCTCAATTCAGGAAACTAAGCGCAAGTCTGATCAAGCGCAACAGGCAGGGTTGCTCTTGGGGGCGCGCATGGTTGATATGGGGCAATCGATAAGGAAAAGGGGCTGACATATGTCAGACAAAGTGCGGATCGCGCGGCAGTTCATCTCGGCCTTGCCATTCAGTGAGGCGCTCAACATGTCTTTGGACGGCCTTGAAGACGGCATTGCCGTGATCTCTATGCCCTATGATGCCAGGCTCGTGGGGGATCCACGCACCGGGGTCATTCATGGCGGGGCGGTTTCTGCGCTGATGGACACATGTTGTGGCGCGGCGGTGATGAGCCACCCCAGCAATCCCGGCGGGACGGCAACAATTGATCTGCGCATCGAATACCTGCGCGCCGCCAAACCCGGCCAGAAAATCACAACGCGCGCAGAGTGTTATCACGTGACCCGCTCAGTTGCGTTCGTGCGCGCCACTGCTGAAGACGAGGAAGACGCAAGCCCGGTGGCCACCGCCACAGGGACCTTCGTTGTGGAGGGCGCAAAATGAGCCGGACAAAGCCCGAGCCCGTTCAGATCATCAAGAAACGCCGCGACGGCGCGCTGCGCGCCTTGGTCGGCGGGGTTCCCTACATCAACTTTCTGGGCATTGAATTTGAACGCCGCGGTGACGAGCTGACGGCGATCTTGCCCTTCTCTGATAAGCTGATTGGCAACCCTCTTATTCCTGCACTGCATGGTGGGGTGACGGCGTCTTTTCTGGAGGTGACGTCGATCATCACGCTAAGCTGGGCTTATCTGTGGGAAGATATGGAATCGGGCGCGCTTGAGGTCGACAAGATGGACGGCGAACACATGCCGCGTCTGCCCAAGACGATTGACTTTACGGTCGATTATTTGCGCACGGGTCTGCCGCGTGATGCTTACGCCCGTGCTACCATAAACCGTTCCGGGCGTCGGTATGCATCTGTGCATGTTGAAGCCTGGCAAGACAATCGGGCCAAGCTTTTTGCTCAGGCGACCGGGCATTTTTTGATGCCTCAGCGCCGTGACTGACCCCATCCCCAAAGAAGAAGTCCGGGCGGTTGCCCAAGGCCAGATGTCGGCTCGCGAGGTCGTAACCCACCGCCGCGTGCTTAACATTGCCATCCCGATTGTGATTTCCAATGCAACGGTGCCGATTTTGGGGGCTGTCGATACTGGCGTGGTCGGGCAGCTGGGTTTAGCTGCCCCAATTGGTGCAGTAGGCATCGGCGCGATCATTCTGTCGGCGCTTTACTGGGTGTTCGGATTTTTGCGGATGGGTACTGTGGGGCTGACCGCCCAGGCTGCTGGCAATGGGGATGACGCCGAAGTTGCCGCCTTGTTGACGCGGGGGCTGCTGATCGGTGGGCTGGCAGGTGTCGTTATCATCTTGCTGCAAGTACCGCTGTTCTGGGCATCGTTTCAGGTATCGCCTGCAAGCCCCGAAGTTGAAGGCATGGCGCGGTCCTATATGCAAATTCGTATCTGGTCCGCACCCGCAGCAATTGCGATTTATGCGATCACCGGATGGCTGATTGCTCAGGAACGCACACGTGCTGTTCTGGTCATTCAAGTGTGGATGAACGGGCTGAATATTCTGTTGGATTTTTGGTTTGTGCTGGGGCTGGGTTTGGGCGTCGAAGGTGTGGCCTTTGCAACCTTCCTTGCCGAATGGACAGGCGCTGCGCTTGGGTTATGGTTTTGCCGCACGGCTTTCGCGGTTTCAGCATGGCGCGATTGGGCGCAGGTTTTCGATGGGCCGCGCTGGATCAACATGATGAGGGTGAATGGCGACATCTTGATCCGGTCCTTGCTGTTGCAGGCGATTTTCGTGTCGTTTCTGTTTCTGGGGTCCGGTCTGGGCGACGTAAAGCTGGCCGCCAACCAAGTGTTGTTGCAGTTCCTGATGATCACGGCCTATGCGCTGGATGGCTTTGCTTTTGCGGCAGAGGCGCTTGTGGGGCGTGCCGTGGGCTCCAAACAGCGTGACATCTTGCGGCGCGGTGCCTTGTTGACCAGCGGGTGGGGCCTGTTTGCTTGTGCGTTGATGACGGTGGCCTTTGCTTTGGGGGGCGGGGCAATCATTGACCTTATGACAACGGCACCGATGGTGCGCGACGAGGCACGGATATTCTTGCCATATATGATTGCCGCCCCGCTGATTGGATGCGCGTCCTGGATGCTGGACGGGATTTTTATCGGTGCCACCCGGTCGCGGGACATGCGCAACATGATGGCGGTGTCCTTTGTTGTCTATTGCGCAAGTGCCGCGGTGTTGATGCCGAGCTTGGGCAATCATGGTCTGTGGATTTCGCTGTTGATCAGTTTTATCGCACGCGGGATCACGTTAGGCCTGCGGTATCCAGCGCTTGAGCGGGCGGCGGGCTAGCCGTTTTCTTGCCAAGAAAACGGGCCGGAGTTTTGGAAAACTCCGCTTCAGTCCTCAAGCAATGCTTTCACCGCTTCTGGCGGGCGGCCGATGATCGCACCTGTGCCTTTGAACACGATCGGACGCTCTATCAAAATAGGATGCGCTGCCATTGCCTGCATCAGTGCGTTGTCATCGGTATCTTTGGTCAGCCCAAGGTCTTTGAACAACTGTTCGCCTGTGCGCATCATGTCGACCGGTCGCAGGTTCAGCGCTTGGCGTGCATCCTCTAATTCGCGATGCGTGGGTGGGGTCTCAAGATAGCGACGGATCGACACGGACGTCCCCGTCGCTTCAATCAAGGCCAGCGTTTGGCGCGATTTCGAACAACGCGGGTTATGCCAGACCGTAATCACAGCCAGTCCTTTCGGGTGCTGCCCACTGCTTCTGCCACCGACGCGAAACCATCGCGCGCCAGCAATCTGTCCAAGCCCCGCGCAATATCGCCTGCAAGGGACAGCCCGCCATAGACAAGCGCCGTATAAAGCTGAACCGCCGACGCACCTGCGCAAATCTTGGCATAGGCGTCTTGCGCTGATCCAACCCCACCGACGCCCACCAGTGGAATATCCGTGAGCGTTGAAAGTCGCGCCAGCACGCGGGTCGATTTCTGGAACAAAGGTGCCCCTGACAGCCCCCCCATCTGGTCACTGTGACGGCTTTGCAGGCCATCGCGATCAAGCGTGGTATTTGTCGCGATGATCGCGGCAACACCAGCATCATTGGCAACGTCCGCGACATCGGCAATTTCGGCATCTGTCAGATCAGGTGCAATCTTGAGAAAGACAGGCGTGGTTCCCCGCACCGCCATCACGCCCGCCAGAAGCGCCGACAACGCAGCTTTGCCTTGCAGGTCGCGCAGTTTTTCGGTGTTGGGCGACGACACGTTGACGGTTGCGAAATCCACGTGATCGCGGGCCAATTCCATCACGCGGGCAAAGTCTGCGGCCCGGTCCGTGCTGGTCTTGTTTGCGCCAAGGTTCAGACCCACAGGGATACCTGCGGCGCGTTTGCCCAGCCGGTCACAGATTGCCTCCATGCCGTCATTGTTAAAGCCAAAGCGGTTTATTGCGGCGCGATCCTCGGTCAGGCGAAAAAGGCGCGGTTTGTCGTTGCCGGGCTGGGGCAGGGGTGTTGCCGCGCCGACTTCGATAAAGCCGAAACCGGCGTTTGACAGCGGTGCTACCGCCGTCGCGTTCTTGTCAAAGCCAGCAGCCAACCCGACCGGGTTCGGCAGCACCAGACCTGCCAAGCTCGTCTTGAGCCGATCCGATGTGACAGGGCCCGGCGACACGGCCAGCCCCATGCGCAGCGCTGAAATGGCCAAGCCATGGGCGGCCTCGGGATCGATTTTGCGAAGGGCACGCAGGCCCAGTTGTTCGGCAAAGCGCTTCATGCGGACCTATCCCAACAGGTGGTTGGGGGCATGGCAACGGCCCGTCATTCTGTTTCAAACCCTGCGGGAAACTGGTGTGCGCCGTCTTTCAACGGCAAAGGTTGAGCCCACGCCACGTCTTCCATCCTAAGCTCTCGATATAGATGCGGAAACTTGGCACCACCGCGCGACACTTCCCACTTAAGGTCGTCGCCCAACCTGTCCGTCTCGATTGCCAGAACGAACAAATCCGCCTCGCCCGCAAAGTGTTTCGCGGCAGTTTCCGCAGCTTGGCTTGCGGTTGAAAAATGGACGTAGCCATCGGCTATGTCTATTGGCGCACCTTGGGTTGACCCTTCGCTGCGCAGCACCTGCCATTCGTCGGCACGAAATATTTTGTATATCAACATGGTGCCTGTGATGCCTTGGTGTGGTCAAGCGGTCAAGACCTGTGCAGCAGCGTTGAAATCTTGTGATATGACCCATGGGCAAGGGGGCAAAGCCGTAGTTGGGCTTTGACAGGCCCCAAGTCAGTCGCCACGATATGGCAGAACTTCAACTTTGGGGGATAATCCATGAAACGATTCCTAACGGCTACAGCCGCTTTGGCACTGACAACGGGTATGGCTCAGGCTGATTTCAGCCTTACCATTCTGCACACCAATGACTTCCACGCGCGGTTCGAACCGATCAGCAAATATGATGGCCCGTGCTCGGCCGAGGACAACACCGCTGGCGAATGCTTTGGCGGGACGGCCCGTTTGGTCAACGCGATCAAGGACGCCAAGGCGCGGACCAACAATTATATTCTTGTGGATGGAGGCGATCAATTCCAGGGTTCTCTGTTCTACACCTATTACAAAGGCCAGATGGCCGCCGAAATGATGAATATGCTGGGCTATGATGGCATGACCGTCGGCAACCACGAATTCGACGATGGCCCCGAAGTGCTTGCGGGCTTTATGGCTGCGATTGAATTTCCGATCCTGATGTCGAATGCCGATGTTTCGGCTGAACCGCTGCTGGCAGGCAAGCTGGCAAAGTCGGCAGTGATTGAACGGGGCGGCGAAAAGATCGGCCTGATCGGTCTGACAACCGAAGATACAGACGAGCTGGCCAGCCCCGGCGAGAATGTGATCTTTACCGATTCTGTTGCGGCCGTGCAGGGCGAGGTTGATTTGCTGACAGCGCAGGGCGTGAACAAGATTATCGTGCTCAGCCACTCGGGCTACAAGGTTGACCAGATGGTCGCAGAAAACACCACCGGTGTGGATGTGATCGTAGGCGGGCATTCCAACACGTTGTTGTCGAACACAAATGATCGTGCCGAGGGTGCTTATCCAACGATGGTCAAGGAAACGGCCATCGTTCAGGCGTATGCCTACGGAAAATATCTGGGCGAGCTGAACGTGACCTTTGATGACGAAGGCAATGTGACCGAAGCATCGGGCGAACCTGTGTTGATCGACGCGGCAGTCGCCGAGGACGAAGGCACAGTGGCACGGATCGCTGAACTGGCGGTCCCGCTGGACGAGATCCGCAACAAGGTCGTGGCCGAAACCTCTGAGATGATCGATGGTGATCGCGCTGTCTGCCGTGTCATGGAATGCCCAATGGGCAATCTGATCGCCGACGCTATGCTGGCACGGGTCGCGGATCAGGGTGTCGAGATTGCGTTCCAGAACAGTGGCGGTATCCGCGCGTCAATTGACGCAGGCGAGATCACCATGGGTGAAGTGCTGACTGTGCTGCCATTCCAGAACACCTTGTCCACGTTCCAGGTATCAGGTGCCACGATTGTCGCAGCCCTTGAGAACGGGGTGAGTCAGATCGAAGAGGTTGCAGGCCGCTTTCCGCAGGTGGCAGGCATGACCTATGCCGTTGATGCCGCCGCGGAAGTAGGAAGCCGCATCAGTGACGTGATGGTTGGCGGTGTGCCGATTGATCCGGCCAAGACGTACGGTGTTGTGTCCAACAACTACGTGCGCAATGGCGGTGACGGCTATGACATGTTTAAAACGGCAGAAAATGCCTATGATTATGGCCCAGATGTTGCGGATGTCACGGGAGAATATATCGCCGCGAATGGGTCGTATGCCCCTTACGTCGATGGCCGTATCACCCTGAAATAATTAAATCTAATGCTACTGAAAGGCGCGCTGCATCTGCGGCGCGCCTTTTTCATCTCTGCTTTCAGGGCCGTTCTTGCGCCTCCGAGAAAACAGCCGTTTGCGGTGTTGTTGCACGCCCGCCAAGTGCGACCTGAAACTCTTTCTTATCCTTTTCGGCAACGGCATCGCGAATAACGATGCGCCAGATCGTGTAGCAGATCACGATCACGTGGCTGCCTGCTGTCACGAAAAACAAGGCGCGGTCTGCCAGTTCTGCCATAGCCCAACCGGCCAAAAGCGGACCGACAATGCCCCCTACACCGTACAGGAGTAACAAGCCGCCCGATATCTGGATCGCCGTGCCCGGCATGGCGTGGTCATTGGCGTGCGCAACAATCACCGGGTACATCGCGAATATCGAGCCGCCCAGGATGCCTGCCAGCACAAGGTTCAACATGCGGCTTTCAGGCGCTATCACCAAGAATGCCGTGTCAGCCGCAAGTGCCAGTACCGTAAGGCCAACCAGTACTTTGCGCCGGTCTGTCTTGTCCGACAGCCACCCGACAGGGATTTGCGCCAATGCGCCCACCAGAATTGGGATGGATGTGAATAGGGCAATTGTCGCGAGCACCAGCCCGACCCGATCAGCATAGACCGCGGCTAATGTCCCGAAAGCCGAATTTGACACGCCCACGAATAACACACCGATCACCGCGACAGGCGAATTGCGCCACAGCGCTTTGAGGTCAAGCTTGACGTTCACTAGCGGGGCCGGGGTCTTTGTCGAACTGATGGCGGTGGGGACCAGCGCCAGACAATAAAAAATCGCAGCGATGGCGAAGAAGGTGAAACCGTTCGGATCGCCCGTCGTCAAAAGCAATTGCCCGGCGGTCGTGGCCCCCAGATTGACCATGGTATAGACGCCGAACACTCGACCACGGCTTGAGGGATCGGTTTGTTCGGTCAGCCAGCTTTCCACGATCATCGCAGCGCCAGCAAAGCAAAAGCCGCACAGTGCGCGCAAAACGATCCATGCCGTGGGCGTCACCAGCAATGCACTGCCCAACATCGAGATGGCAGCGATTGCGGCCATCGCGCCAAAGGCGCGGATATGGCCGACGCGTCCCACCAGCCTTGCCGTGAAAATGCAACCAGACACATAGCCGATTGCCCAACCTGTCCCCAGCAGGCCCAGCGATATTGCCGAGAACCCCTCGGCCTGGCCGCGAACCGGCAAGATCAGCCCATTGATACCGCCCGCAAACAGCAGGAAGGAAGACCCAAGCAACAGCACGATGATGGGCAGGAATTGGCGGATCATAACGGACCTTTCGGGGTTCTTTGGGCCATTGCGTGCAATCTGGAACAAGCGCAATCCGGCGGATGCAGCAGGCCCAATCACATATCGACATGGTGACTACCAGACCCTAAGTTGGGATGAAATCCAACCCCGGGCCATGGAATTGGCCGTTTGTTGTGTCAATTCGCGGAAGGTAGTGGAGGATATATGTGCGGTCGGATGGCAATTACCCTTCCACAAGATGCGATGGCACAGCTTTTCTCGGCGGTGCCGTCCAATGATCTGCCAGGCGTGCCAAATTACAACATTTGCCCGACAGATCCCGTGTATATCGTAACAAGCGATCCCCTTGCGGGGCGCAAGTTAAGTGCGATGCGGTGGGGGCTGATCCCGCATTGGTACAAAAAGCCATCCGATGGCCCGTTGCTGATCAATGCACGTGCCGAAACCATTGTTGGAAAACCCGCGTTTCGCGACGCAGTGCGGGCACGGCGGGGGTTGGTTGTGGCCACCGGGTTTTATGAATGGACAAAGGATGGCCAAGGCGGGCGTGACCCGTGGTACATCACGCGTCAAGACGGCGCACCCCTTGCGCTTGCTGCAATCTGGCAAGACTGGACCGGGCCGGACGGTATCCGTCAAACGACCTGCGCGCTTGTGACGACGCAGGCAAATTCTGCCATGGTAGCGATTCATCACCGAATGCCGGTTCTGCTTGAGACAGAGGATTGGCCACTTTGGTTGGGGGAAAAAGGGAAAGGGGCCGCAGCGCTTATGGGGGCTGCAGCCAACAATGCTTTGAAATGGCACCGCGTGAGCCGCGCGGTCAATTCAAATCGAGCGTCAGGTGCCGATCTGATCTTGCCGTTTGACGCCTGATCGCGGGACTGACATGCTTAGCCGTAGCGCGGCTTTACTCTGAGCTAATGGCTTCGCCCAACGTGTCATCGTCGCCCATGTCCGTGTTTGACGGGGGATCATCAAAGGAAAGCGTGCCTTGATAGATCTGGCCCTCTTCCCCTTCGAAGATGCTTGTAAATTCCAGCGGTGAAGATTCATCCACGACATAAAAGAATGTGTCGCCTTTCGACAACTCCCCCGAGGTCCAAACGGCATCAGCGCCGGTGACAGTTCTGGTGGCTGCGGCGTGATTGATAAAGACAAGCTCGTCGCCCGGTTTCACATAGATTACGTCTGGAAAAAATGCCTCGTCCAAAATCAGAACGTTCTGAGATTGAAGGAATGACTGCGCCACAGCAGGGACTGCGTTAAGTGCTGCTGTGAAGGCGACAAAGGCAATTGCCCCTTTGCGCAAAGAATTCGGCATTGAAATGCTCCTGACAACGGTCTCATACGGTTACATCTGTGCTGACTAACCGAATAATGCGGCGCAATTAGGGCAACTAGGCTACAGATTCTTGTCGGTTTGCCCCGCCAGCCAGTTTTTGAATGATCCAAGTGCGGCAGTTTCGGCACGGTCTTCAGGCCATACCAGATAGTAATTGCCGATGCTTTGTGTCGTCTGTGTTGACGCCAGAACCAACTGGCCGTCGCGCAGATAGGGATCCGCCGAAAACGTCGGCAGCAACGCCACGCCAAGCCCGTGCACCGCCGCCTGCGCCATGGTCGAAAACTGATCGAACATCATGCCCGATGGCGGCGCACCTGACACCCCAAGGGCTTCGAGCCAACGGGTCCATCCACGCGGGCGCGTATCAAGATGCAACAGGGGAAAGCGCAGAATATCGGCGGGATTGTCCAGTGGCGCGTCAAGCAGATCAGGGGCGCACACCGGCACGACTGTTTCAGGCATCAGATGCAGATAGGCGGCACCCGGCCAGTCTTCCTTGCCAAAATGTATCGCCGCATCAAAGGGGCTGTTCTGAAATGAAAACGGGTGCAGCCGCGTGCTGAGGTTCACTGTCACCTCTGGGTGGGCTTGGGCAAAATCGCGCAAACGCGGGGCCAGCCAGTGCATGCCAAAGCCGGGAAGGATCGCGAGATTCAAGGCCCCCGCGACCGGGTTTGTCCGGGCCAGAATCGAAGCCTGCGCCAGCCTGTTCAACACGTCGCGCACCTGTAATACATAGTTCTTACCCGCCTCAGTCAGGACCAATTGACGGCCTTGGCGGTCCAAAAGCGCAACGCCCAACTGTTCCTCCAGCGTCTTGAGCTGCCTGCTGATCGCACTTTGTGTCAGCGACAGCTCAAGTGCGGCCTGAGTGGCGCTGCCCAACCTTGCAACCGCCTCGAATGCCAGCAGCGCGTTGATCGACGGCAAGAAACGGCGTGGGGCTATCATATGACTTAAACTCATAAGGCTAGGACAAAGCAGCGATAGTATTTCGCGGCTATCTTTGCAATACTTGCGGCAATTCTTAACCTTTTGGGAGGATACGACATGAATGCCGAAGCACCAATTCTTAAAGCCAAAGACGCGCCTGACATGGGCAGTTTCGATTGGACAGACCCGTTTCGTTTGACCGACCAGCTGAACGAAGACGAGCGTATGATCCAAGACAGTGCGCGCGCCTATGCACAAGAAAAGCTGCAACCGCGCGTCATTGACGCCTTTGCAAATGAAACCACAGACGCCGCTATCTTCAAGGAAATGGGCGATATGGGCCTGCTGGGCGTCACAGTCCCCGAGGAATACGGCGGGCTTGGCGGTAATTATGTGTCCTACGGATTGGTCGCGCGCGAGGTAGAGCGCGTAGACAGCGGCTACCGCTCGATGATGTCCGTGCAATCCAGCCTCGTGATGTACCCGATCTATGCCTACGGATCCGAAGCACAGCGCAAGAAATACCTGCCAAAACTGGCAAGCGGTGATTTTATCGGCTGCTTTGGTTTGACTGAACCTGACGCGGGTTCTGATCCTGCCGGGATGAAAACCCGCGCGATCAAGACCGCGACGGGCTACAAGCTGATCGGGTCCAAAATGTGGATCTCGAACGCGCCCATCGCGGATGTTTTCGTGGTCTGGGCCAAGTCCGAAGAGCACGGTGGCAAGATCCGCGGCTTTATCCTTGAAAAAGGGATGAAGGGCCTGTCTGCCCCCAAGATCGGCAACAAACTGTCCTTGCGTGCCTCGATCACGGGCGAAATTGTGATGGATAACGTGGAAGTCGGTGAAGACGCGCTGCTGCCGCATGTTCAAGGCCTAAAAGGCCCGTTCGGCTGTTTGAACCGGGCGCGCTATGGCATCAGTTGGGGCGTTTTGGGCGCAGCCGAATTCTGTTGGCATGCGTCACGCCAATACGGTCTGGACCGCAAGCAGTTCAACAAGCCGCTGGCACAGACACAGCTTTTCCAAAAGAAGCTGGCCGATATGATGACCGAAATCGCACTGGGCCTTCAGGCGTCCTTGCAGGTCGGGCGCTTGATGGATCAGGCAAATGCCGCGCCCGAGATGATCTCGATCGTGAAGCGCAACAACTGTGGTAAGGCGCTGGATATCGCGCGCCTGTCACGGGACATGCACGGCGGAAACGGTATCAGCGGCGAATATCAGGTGATGCGCCACATGATGAACCTTGAGACGGTCAACACCTATGAAGGCACCCATGACGTGCACGCGCTGATTTTGGGCCGCGCACAAACCGGCCTTCAGGCGTTTTTCTAAGAGCCCGATTTAAAACTATTTGAGTGAGTTCAGTGGTTTGTGATTCTGTTCGGTTGTGAAGCTGAATGGAGATCACAATGGCTTGGACTGAACTCACCCGCAGTCAACATGACCGAAAAGGCGATAAATACGCAAGCGAT
>JAGXGZ010000055.1 GCA_024636495.1 Roseobacter sp.
AGCGCCGACTGACCAGACAGGTAGAGATCATCCGCTTGATCCAAGAGCGTAGCCATCACAGCCTCTGCTGCATTCAATGCAGCCGGATCACCAGCAGCAATGGCTTCGGGCGGATATGGGCAAAGATTGAAGGGCAAATATCTGCGCCCTATCCGAGCATCTTCTGCGACATCGCGGCAAATATTACTAAGCTGCATCGCCTTCCCAAGATCAGCAGCCTTCCCGTGGTAGGTTTTATCGATATCAAAAAGCACACAGACCATCACTCCCACGGTGCCTGCCACCCCCATACAGTAGGCGTCAAGACTGGCATGATCAGGCAAACATGTTTCAGCGGTATCTTCCGCGGCTGTTGCAACCAGATTGGCCAAGGCATCCAGTCCAAGCGAGCGGTTGTTGAACAAATCCCGCGCCTCAACAGCGAGGTGATCACATGGTGTGGGTCGGTAAAGGTCATCATGAAGCTTCAAAAGCCGGTCGCGCCCAATCTGTCCCCCGATCTCGTCAGCAATGTCGTCAATGCTGCGGCAAACCGCGTAAAGACGAGCGATGCGTCTGCGGTCAGCGCGCGGTAGCAGGCGTGCTGCGGGCGCAAAGCTGCGGGCGTGTTGGGCCATCACGGCTTCGGGGGTCATCCGACCGGTTCCGATATAGGGATCAGATTATCCAGAACCTTGGCGGATGACACGACGCCGGGTAGTCCGGCACCGGGATGTGTGCCTGCGCCAACGAAATACAAATCGCGAACCCCTTCGCCCTTGTTATGAAACCGAAACCAAGCAGATTGCGTAAAGAACGGAGAGAGCGAGAAACCAGCACCGTCAACAGATAGGTAGTCGTGGCTGAAATCTTCGGGCGTCATGGCGAACTCTGCCGTGATCTGTTCCGTCAAACCGGGCAGCATCGTGGCGTCAAGCGATGCGACAATCCGGTCGCGCAGTTTGGGCCCCTCAACCGCCCAGTCCTGTCCCCCGGCCAAGTTTGGCACCGGGCACAGGACATAAAAGCTGTCGCATCCCTCAGGTGCAAAACTTGGGTCAGTCGCGGTTGGACGATGCACATAAAGTGAAAAGTCGTCAGCAAGTTTCTTCTTCTTGAAAATATCACGCAACAAGGATTTGTAACGCTCACCAAACCAGACTGTGTGATGCGCCACGTCAGGCCATGTCGTCTTGGCCCCGAAATACAAAACATAAAGCCCCATCGAGAGGCGCGACGCCTTTGTGCGAACCTTCGCGACGTTTGAGACGCCTGACTGGGGCAGCATGTTGCGATAGACATGCACGGGGTCCATATTGGACACCACGATGTCGGCATGGATCTCGGCACCCGATTCCAGCACCACGCCGGATGCCCGACCGTCCTCGACCTTGATCCGCGCAATGGTCGTGTTCAGCGATACGGTGATGCCTTCCTCTGCCATCAGACGCGCGAATGCATCGACAAGAGCCCCGGTGCCGCCCATCGCGAACCACACACCGTGTTCACGTTCCAAGTGGTTTATCATCCCGTAGATGGCTGTGGTCGAAAACGGATTGCCCCCGAGCAACAACGGCTGGATCGAAAACGCACGACGCAGTTTGTCGTGTTTTAGGTGGCGCGCCACCATCGACCACACGCTTTCAAAAGACCGCAACCTAAGCAGATGCGGAATTTGCTTGATCATGAAAGCGGGCGAATGGAATGGCACTGCAGACAGCTTCGTAAAGCCTACGTCGTATATCTTCTTGGACCATGCTGCCATGCGCCGGTAGCCTGCGACATCGTCCGGTGAAATGCGCGCAATCTCAGCCTCGGTCGCGGCGTCCGTGGGGCCATAATCGAACGTGTCGCCGTCGTGATATTGAAACCGGTACAATGGATCTGGGGCGACCAATGTAACGTAGTCGGACATGTCTTTGCCGAACAGTTCGAACAGTTCTTCAAACAAATGTGGGGCGGTCAGAACTGTCGGCCCCGCATCGTGTCGAAACCCGTCCTTTTCGAAGACCTGTCCACGCCCACCCAGACGGGAACACCGGTCAATCAGGTGCACATCATAGCCCTTTGCGCGCAAACGCAGTGCTGCGGCGATGCCGCCAAATCCGGCACCTGCAACAATGGCCGACTGTGAAGATGGAAAACTGGTATCACGTGGCATCGGATAGATCCTTCAATTTGGTTTCAAGGTGGTTGGCCAAAGCCAGGAATGTCGCGCCTACGCCGTTAGAGAGGGTGAGCGCACCTGTCTGAGCTGCCTCAAGAGACGCCTGCGCCATTGCGCACGCCTCTTGTTTTGAACGTTCTTGTGAATGCCCAAGCGCCTCGAAAGAAAGACACACATTCGTTCCGCCATGGGCCAGGTCTGCGCTGCGATCTGCAATGTCGTCCAACGTTTGGTAGGCTCTGGATAGATCGCGCCCAACGCGCGTCGCGATCTCTTCTCCCGGCGCGTCAGCCGCGATCAACGCGAGGCGCACGGGCAGTGCAAGCAAAGGGCCCGATTTGTTGGCGGCAATCATTTCATAGGCGTCTGGCGTTGGTTGAGCGGTACGAACATCCTGTGTTTGGCCCGCAATTGTGATGGTAATGCAGTCGTGCATTGCACGTATTGCAGACGCCGGGCGGGGATGGTCAGCAAGCGCGCTATAGGCCAGCGAAATCAGATAATCACCCGTCAATATCGCTGTGTCTTTGCCGTAGGCTGACCAGACCGCAGGGTTGCCGCGGCGCATCGTGTCGCCATCTTGTAAATCGTCATGGATCAGCGACGCATTGTGTAGCAATTCTGGTGCAACCGCGCAGACCAAGCACACCTGTCGCGGAAGATCTAACGCAACGGCAGCTTCAAGTCCCAGCTGGGCGCGGAGCCGAAGGCCGCCGGACTGAAAATGATAATGCGCGGCTTTTGCCACGCGGGCTGACCCGTGCTGAATAAGGCGTTCAATCTCGGCGTTGGCGTCTCCAACGCAGATTGATTTATATTGCGGTGAATGAAGCATCGAGAACTTCCAGTATGTCCAAGCAAAAGAACCGCCCCCGCCAAGGCAGGGGCGGCGTCGGCTGTCCCTAAGCTGGAACAGTCGAAGTTTTGTTGTCGGTGGAATCTTCGCTTTTGCGCATGGCAATCAAGAAGATGAGAACACCAAAACCAGCTTTGGCGATGATATCGGCGATGGTGTAGCCGACTTCGACGATAACTGTTGCCGTTGCGCCTTCAAGCCCGATTGCCCCTGCAAAGTAGACGACGGGGTAAAAGCACCAGCTCGCGACGGTCACGTTGCGCGCGGTTCTGACAAGACCGCGTGCATTCTCTGGCTGACTTTCGATTGCCTTGCCCAGACCGACGTACAATTCGTAGACGATCCATAGGAATGGAACCATCGACAGCAGGCCGAAGATCCAGCGAACGCCACCTGAATCAGAGACTTCGCCGGGGTAACCCAATGCGACCATGACCAGTGCCAAAAGGCCAAGGCGTGTTGCACGCGATACTGTCTCTGAGCGCGTGAGGCTCATGACCAAGATCAATTCCACCAAGAGAAGTGGAACAGTCAATAGCCAGTCCACGTAACGGTAAGCTGAGTTGAAGGCCTTTTCAGTGACGATATATGCGCCATCCGAAAGAATATAAGCATCATTCCAGCTCTGACCGATGCGGAAGTAGTGGTAAGCCGCGATGAATGTAACCAGTCCGGTTACGACAAGTGCGGTTTTGTATTGTGGTTTCACCTGGCCAATACCCAGCCAGAAAAATAACGTTGCAGCCGCGAGTGTCGCAAAGCCGAACGAAAATGCGTTATAGATCAAATCATATTGACCTATCGATAAAGCTTCCATGTTTTTTCTCCAGTTAACAACGTAGAAGCAGGATGGTTTTTTTACTTAGGTATTCAACAGCATACCGTCATGTTAAAAAGTCGCAGCGCTTTATCGTTGAAAAATTTCCGAGTAATTTCTGAGTAAAATCAGTGTTTTTGCACATCTTGGCGGCGTTCGCGACAGTTGCGCACATGTGGCATAGTCACTCTGCGATGGTGAGGTTGCAGCCAGGATCATCGCATCAGGCTTGCGATGTAAGATGGCTGATCATCACCGGCTTTGCAAAGTGTCCTGCGCAATCGCATCGCCACTGATCCAAGGGGATTTAACCCATGAACCGGAGCACCAAACAGCTCCGCACAAAGCGTCTGGGCTGATGTAAGAAGGGTTGACCAAGCGTAGCGCCACACGGGCATAGCACCGAGATGCTTTCCTCGCCGCTCAAGCCTGCCAATACAATGCGGATCTTCTCTTCAGCTGAATAGTTCTGCCGAGTCTTACGCCGGATGTTCTTAGCTACCTTTTCGGCAGCGTCTTTCGACGTCTGGGGTTTCTTCGTCATCTCGATCTTCTAATCGATAAGATGAACCAGAAATCCTCCCTTATTCAAATCCTCAAATCTGTCCCATGGGTGCTGACGTCAGACACTCATGGTGACGCGCAGCTTTCATTGTTGCGGACTATTTGATCCGTCAAGATGACGCAGGCATCGTTCCCTATGCGCGGGCTTGCGACATGCTACTTAAAAAGCGTGGCACGGAACAAAGTGATTGTTACGGCACATTCGTGCAGCGCCACAAATTTAAGGAATAACCCATGGCATCGTTGATACCGCAGTTTCCGCTGGAAACTTCACTACACTTGTGGCCGCCGTAAAGGCTGCTGATCTTGTCGAAACGCTTAAGGGCGCTGGACCATTCACCGTCTTCGCACCGACAGACGCAGCATTTGAGGCGCTGCCCGCAGGAACTATCGATGATCTGCTCAAGCCGGAAAACAAGGCGAAACTTGCCTCGATCCTGACCTATCATGTAGTTGCCGGTAAGGTGATGTCGACAGATCTGTCAGATGGTATGACGCCAGACACAGTGAACGGTGAGACCGTCACGATCAAAACCAAAGGTGGTGTCACAATCAATGGCACAACGGTTTCGACCGCTGATATCGATGCCGACAATGGTGTCATCCACGTAGTTGATGCCGTTTTGATGCCAAAAGGCTAATTGTATCAGGGGCTGCCGCGCAAATGGCGGCCCCTTCTCGAAACGATAAGCCCTCACTTTTAGATCCGTTCGTTCTTCACTAAGAATGCTATACCACTCCTATTTCAAAACCCGAAAGTTATCGTGGGTTATGCCTCGGAAGTTATCTGAGACCTTGTCGCTGAATTTCGTCCATTCCTGCGGGATTGTTTTACGCATGAATGCAAGGATGGCGTCGGCGAACTGATTCTGATTTGGATAGTGGCGATTGTGGGTAACGTATTGATGCAAGACCGCCCAAAGCCGCTCAATTATTACCAGACAGGGCATGTTTACATGTCCGAGATGGCGGATTGAGATGAGGGCAGTAGGGCAGCAACTTGATCAGATGGATACGGCAAGCTGTCCCGGGGTCGAGTCCAGCTCTTTACTGCCGTTCGCCGCGCTTGCAAATCAAGAAAACTGCAACACGGCTCTGAGTGTCAGCTTTCGTTTGTTCATCCAATTTATTTTGCACTAGCAGCGAACGACCGCTTCCCGCCCTTCGTGCCGAATGCTGCATCTACGATGCTTGGCTGGTAACATTTGATGCAAGCTTATGGCCAATAGCGCGCATGAGGGCGGCTTGCAGGGGTTGCAGTTGTCATCAAGGGTATACTCATGGCGACACCGTGCATGAACACAAAAACCGCCAGAATACATGTTCACTTTGGGTCTGTTTCGAGATAATGAACAGATATTGTCAGAGGCACACTCAAAATGAACACATATCAGGCCAAAATCGGATATGCGCGGACCTCCACTGCGGATCAGAATCTCGATGCGCAGATTGCCGCCTTGAAGGCAGCCGGGTGTGGCATGGTACGGACCGAGCAAAAGAGCGGTGCCAGCCTTGAGGGGCGGCCCGAGCTCAAAACAATCCTCGATTTCATCCACTCAGGTGAGACGCTGGTGGTCACCCGTATTGATCGGTTGGCCCGCAGCCTGAGTGACCTACAGACAATCGTCACCCAGCTGAAGTCCAAGGGCGCGCATCTGGCCGCAACAGAACAGCCAGTCGACACCTCAAACGCCACTGGCAAGGCCTTCTTTGACATGCTCGGTGTCTTTGCCGAGTTCGA
>JAGXGZ010000056.1 GCA_024636495.1 Roseobacter sp.
ACGTGGCGGAAATCAGGAAGAGGTAACTATGAATAAATCCGTATTTTTTGGTGCGATGACAGTGGCTGGCGTTCTTGCCGGTGCATCTGCTGCCGCAACACTTGACGACGTAAAAGCACGCGGCAAACTGAACTGTGGTGTGACAACCGGTCTGGTTGGTTTTGCTGCGCCAAACGCCAATGGCGAATGGGAAGGTTTTGACGTTGCAGTATGCCGCGCCGTTGCAGCCGCCATTTTCGCTGACCCAACAGCAGTTGAATTCATCCCGACAACCGGCAAGACCCGCTTTACAGCACTTGCATCGGGCGAGATCGATTTCCTTGCGCGCAACACCACGTGGACATTCTCCCGCGATACAGACCTGAAGTTCGACTTCATCGGCGTAAACTACTACGATGGTCAGGGCTTTATGGTGCCAAAAGCGCTTGGCGTTTCGTCCGCCAAGGACCTGGACGGGGCGACTGTCTGCATTCAGACCGGTACAACAACCGAACTGAACTTGGCTGACTTCTTCCGCGCAAACAACATCTCGTACGAGCCCGTGCCAATTGAGACAAACGCCGAAGGCCAGCAGCAGTACCTTGCCGGTGCGTGCGACACGTACACAACAGACGCCTCCGGTCTGGCTTCCACACGTGCGACATTCGAGACACCTGGCGATCACATCATTCTGCCAGAAATCATCTCGAAAGAGCCTTTGGGCCCGTTGGTTCGCCACGGCGACAACGACTGGGGCGACATCACGCGTTGGGTTCTTTATGCTCTGGTCGCAGCTGAAGAGCTGGGTGTCACATCGGCAAACGTCGAAGAGATGGCAACAAGCACAACCAACCCAGAAGTTGCCCGCCTGTTGGGCACCGAAGGCACATTGGGTGCGATGATCGGTCTTGAAGCTGATTGGGCCAAGAACGCAATCGCGTCCCAAGGCAACTATGGTGAAATCTTTGCCAAGAACATCGGCGAAGAAACACCAATCGGTCTGGCCCGCGGCTTGAACGCTCAGTGGACAGATGGCGGCCTGATGTACGCGCCTCCTTTCCGCTAAATACTTTGGCAAGGGGCGCGGTTCATGCCGCGCCCCTTGTTCCTTTTGTGACCAAAAACAAACCCGGCCAGTGACGTCGAATGACGCGCAATAAATAGGTCCGGAACACAGGGATAATCTGATGACGACAATGTCCGACCCTCAACAGGGTTCGTTCCGGCTGTCGATGTTGCTCAACGACACCCGCTACAGATCTTATACATTCCAGTTTATCGCTTTGATCCTTCTCATCGCGTTGATGGCGTTTTTAGGCATCAATCTGGTGCGGAACCTTGCAAGCGCTGGTTTGAATATTTCGTATGAATTTCTGAACGTTCCTGCGGGCTATGACGTTCAACAGACTTTGATCGACTATAACAGTCAGTCCAGTAATCTTCGTGCCGCGATGGTCGGGATCATCAATACGCTCTTGGTTGCGTTCTTGGCGTGCGTAACGGCAACGATACTCGGGGTCATCGCAGGCGTTGCACGATTGTCGAAAAACTGGCTCGTGTCGAAGCTGATGTCTGTCTACGTCGAGATCTTTCGCAATATCCCTGTGTTGATCTGGATCCTGATGATCTACACGCTGATGACTGCGGTGCTGCCTGCGCCGAATGCGTTTCGTGGTGACAATGCTACGTCCAGCATGTTGTTCGATGCCTTTGCCTTTACCAACCGCGGTGTTTATATCCCCGCGCCTGTTTGGGGTCCGGGGTCGATGATCGTTGTTGCGACTTTTATTTTGTCGATCATCGCCGTAATCTTCTACCGCCGCTACGCAGTAAAACTGCTGTTTGATACCGGCAAGCTGCTGCCCACGGGGTGGCCGACGCTTGCAATCCTCGTAGTCCCGACGTTGCTGATGTTCTTTATCATGGGCCGCCCGGTAGGTTTGGATTATCCGGCCTTGCGCGGCTTCAACTTTCAAGGTGGCATCCAGATTGGTGCGCCGTTGATTGCACTTTGGCTGGCGCTTTCTGTCTATACGGGTGCTTTCATTGCAGAAAACGTGCGTGCGGGTATTCAGGCGATTTCCAAAGGCCAGACCGAAGCAGCATCGTCACTGGGCTTGCGCCCCAAGCGTGTGATGAACCTTGTCGTGCTGCCCCAAGCGCTGCGCGTGATCATTCCGCCGCTGATTTCCCAGTACCTGAACATCACCAAGAACTCATCATTGGCCATCGCCGTGGGCTACGCGGATATCACTGCGACGCTTGGTGGGATCACCTTGAACCAGACAGGCCGCGCCATTGAATGCGTTTTGTTGCTGATGCTTTTCTATCTCACGATCTCGCTGTCGATTTCCGCAATCATGAACGTCTACAACAACAACGTCAGCCTGAGGGAGCGGTAATATGTCAGATACACATGCCCAAACCGTAACCTATGTCCGTGACACGATGTTGCCTCAGGCGGCACCACCGTCCACGACGCAAGGCCCGGTTAAATGGATGCGCGAAAGCCTGTTTTCGTCTATCCCTTACACGATACTGACAATTGCTGCGATCTACGTGATCTACGTGGTGCTTTCGGGGTTCCTGCCCTGGCTCTTGGGTGGCGTCTGGACAACGTCGAACATCCGTGAATGCCGCGAAGTCCTTGATGGGGCCTCGGGGGGCTGTTTTTCAGTCCTTTCAGAGCGTTGGAATCAGTTGCTGTTCGGTATTTCCTATCCTCAAGACGGCTACTGGCGTCCAACATTGGCGTTTATTCTGCTGTTTGTCGCAATCGCGCCTGTTTTGTTTTCGTCCGTACCCCGCAAATTGTTTATCGTCACCGGCCTGTATCCTTTCATTGCGTTCTGGTTGATTTGGGGTGGGACTATTCTGGTGCCACTCGCAGCTTTGTTGAGCATTGCGGCTGGCTATGTCGTCTATAGCAAGTTGGTTAAGACGAACTTTGCTGCTGCATTGGCTGCCGGTGTGGTCGTTGCCGCCGTGATCTGGGTGATCCTTGGGTTCATCACACCAAGCCTGTCGGGCCTCTTTGCACTTGAGGAAGTCGCTTCGCGCAACATGGGGGGCTTTATGCTTAACATGATCCTCGGGGTGATCTGCGTGTCGCTGTCGTTGCCCTTGGGCATCGTGCTGGCACTGGGCCGGCAGTCCAGCCTGCCGATTATCAAGCTGATCTGCGTGGTCTTCATCGAATTCATTCGGGGTGTGCCGTTGATCACCTTGCTTTTCGTGGCAAACGTAGTTCTGGCATATTTCCTACCGCCCGGAACGAATTTTGACCTTATCTTGCGCGTGATCATCATGATCACCATGTTCGCCTCGGCTTATATCGCCGAGGTGATCCGAGGGGGGCTGGCAGCGTTGCCGCGCGGTCAGTACGAAGGGGCCGAAAGCCTTGGGCTGGACTATGCGCAGTCCATGCGCCTGATCATCCTGCCGCAAGCGCTGAAGATTTCGATCCCGGGTATCGTTAACGTGGCCGTGGGTCTGTTCAAGGACACAACACTGGTCTCGATCATCTCTATGTTCGATCTAGTGGGCATGATCCGGGGCCCGATCCTTGCCTCAACCGATTGGAACGGCGTCTACTGGGAGCTTTGGGGCTTTGCCGCGCTGCTGTTCTTTGTCGTTTGTTACGGCATTTCGCAATATTCACAATGGCTGGAACGTCAACTCCAGACCGAGCACCGTTAAGGAAAGGCTGAACTTATGGCTGAACAAGCACAAGCATTGAAGGTCTCGGACGAGGTCGCCATCAGCATCGAGAAGATGAACAAGTGGTACGGTACTTTCCACGTGCTGCGCGACATTGACCTGACCGTTTATCGGGGCGAGCGTATTGTCATCGCAGGCCCGTCGGGGTCCGGAAAATCAACGCTGATCCGTTGCATCAACGCCTTAGAAGAACACCAAAAAGGACGGATTGAGGTAGACGGTACGGTTTTGTCTTCTGATGTGAAAAATATTGATAAAATCCGGTCAGAGGTGGGCATGTGCTTTCAGCACTTTAACCTGTTCCCACATCTGACGATCCTAGAGAACTGTACTCTGGCCCCGATCTGGGTTCGTAAAACACCCAAGAAAGAGGCCGAGGAAATAGCGATGCATTTCCTCGAAAAAGTTAAGATCCCCGATCAGGCCGATAAATATCCCGGTCAGCTTTCAGGTGGTCAGCAACAGCGCGTGGCGATTGCGCGCTCTTTGTGCATGCGTCCGCGGATCATGTTGTTCGATGAACCGACATCCGCGCTCGACCCTGAGATGATCAAGGAAGTTCTGGATACGATGGTAGAACTTGCCGAAGAAGGCATGACCATGCTGTGCGTGACCCACGAGATGGGTTTTGCCCGTCAGGTCGCCAATCGGGTGATCTTTATGGATGAAGGTCAAATCGTTGAACAGAACGAACCTGAAGAGTTCTTTAACAACCCACAAAGCCCACGAACCAAGCTGTTCCTGAGCCAGATATTGGGTCACTAAGACAAAGTCAGGGCGGGGATGTCCCCGCCCTAGGTTGGCGCAGGCAGATCGCGCGGCACGACGATACTGTTTACTTTTCCAATGCCCCACGATACATCAGCCCAGTTATCGACATCAAAGGTCGCCACAATTGTCGCCCCAGTGGGATAGTGGTGAATGCCATCAGGGTTTGGTGGCGTCTTAACCATTTGCTCTGCCATAATGGCAATGCCGGGATTATGACCGATCAAAAGAACGGTGTCATCTTTGGCTGAGTGCAGAACTTTCAATATTTCGTCTGCATCCGCCAGATAAAGCGTTTTTTCAAAGCGTATTTCCGGCGTTCCCTCAACAGCTAGCATATCCAAGGTTTGCCGCGTTCGGGTCGCCGTTGAACAAAGCACCGTTTTCGGGACAAGTCCCTTTTCTTTCAACCATATACCAAGCGAGGTGGCATTCATTTTGCCGCGATCATTCAGCGTGCGGTCATGGTCCGAGGCTCCTGCCTTGGACCAATCTGACTTTGCATGCCGCATCAGTATCAGACGTTTCATATCACCCCTTGCGGATAATACTGCCGGCCCCATGCTCGGTAAAGAGTTCAAGCAGGCAGGCATTTGGCGCACGGCCGTCAAGGATAACAGCAGCACGTACACCACCCTCGATCGCCTGAAGCGCGGTTTCGGTTTTCGGGATCATACCGCCCGCAATCGTACCATCTGCAACCATTTCGCGGATTTGAGCCGCAGTAAGTTCCGTCAATACTTCGCCTTGGGCGTTCTTCACCCCGGCGACGTCGGTCAGCAACAGCAGCCGGTCCGCTTTAAGCGCAGCAGCAATTGCGCCCGCTGCCGTGTCACCGTTGATATTGAACGTCTCGCCGTTGCGCCCCATCCCAAGTGGCGCGATGACAGGAATGATCCCTTTATCGGCCAGGTCGCGCAGCAGACGCGGATTAACCTCGGTTGGTGCGCCGACAAGGCCCAGTTCAGGGTCTTCTTGATCACAAATGATCAAGCCGCTGTCTTTTCCAGACACACCCACACAGCGCCCGCCTTGGGCTGTGATGGCCTGAACAATGCGAGCGTTAACCAAGCCAGACAAAACCATCTCGACCACTTCCATGGTCGCAGCATCTGTAACACGCTTGCCGTTAATAAACTCTGACTTGATATCAAGCCGCTTCAGCATGGCGTTGATCATCGGGCCACCGCCATGGATGATCACGGGGTTCACACCGACTTGGCGCATCAATGCGACGTCGCGTGCGAACTCTTCCATTGCTTCATCGCTGCCCATGGCATGGCCGCCCAGTTTGATAACAACTGTCGCATCGGCATAGCGTTGAAGGTAGGGCAGCGCTTGACTAAGCGTTTGTGCCGTGGCGATCCAGTCGCGATTCATGTCTTGTTTTCTCATTCTATGCCTTAGGCGTCCGCCAATATACTCTACTCTAACGTGCTGATAATGGCACGTAATGTGGGAATACCCCAACCTTTTTCGGATGATGTCACAACGATTTCGGGATAAGCGGCGGGGTGCTTGGCCAAGGCACTGCGGACCTGATCAAGTATCTTGGCGCGCTCGGTTTCCTTGACTTTATCGGACTTTGTCAAAACACATTGAAACGTTACGGCAGAGCTGTCGAGCAGGGACATAATTTCATCGTCGACTTTCTTGACCCCATGGCGTGCGTCGATCAGCACAAAGGCGCGGCGTAGTGTTTGACGCCCAGAAAGGTATTGCTTGAGCAACCGTTGCCATTTTTCGACAATGGGCAGGGGCGCGTTTGCATAGCCGTAACCCGGCAAATCGACCAGATACGTTTCTTCACCGGCAGTGAAAAAGTTAATCTCTTGCGTGCGACCCGGCGTGTTAGAGGCACGCGCCAGCGCCTTCATCCCGGTAAGGGCATTGATAAGCGTGGATTTACCCACGTTTGAACGACCGGCAAAACACACCTCCATCCGATCGGCGGGCGGCAATCCGTCCATCGCAACAACGCCTTTAACGAATAGGGTGTCGCCCGCGAACAAAAGCCGCCCCTTTTCAGCAGTCATTGCGTCGGGTTCTTCTGCGATTTTAAATTGTATTTGCATCAGATCACCTGTGCTTTGTCACCCAGCGAAAGGTCGCCAGATTGGATTACTTCGGCATAAACACCGAAGTCTTGATGGCCAAAAACGCTGTTTAACACATTAAGTGTTTCGGTGTCGCGCAAGCCCGTTATGGGGTTGGTATTGGTTACCATACACCGCTTGATTGGTTCGCGGATACGCAAAATAGCTGTACCAATTTGCATCTGGCGTCCGATCCATCCGAATTCTGCCCAAGCCGCAACATCGTCCAGCCAAATATTGCCGCGCCAGCGTTCTTTTGTGATTGGCTGGCCCAAACCATCAGCAACAGCCGCGTGTGACGCCGTGGTCATGATCGATATCGAGGGGTAGGGGCTGTCGGTCATTCCGCAATCCGGGACGCTCACGATGTCTTTGGGCGTACTTCGTTCAAGCGGGCAAAGGGGTGAGACCCACGCAATAAAACGCGCCACACCGGCTTTGGTGTCGGGGGCAAATGTAAGCGGTTCAAGATCCTGATGTGTCAGGGTCACGCGGCGTTCATCCTCGTTCAAAGTTGCCCAAATCCCCGCAAGGCCGGGCGTGCGGGATCCGATCATAAAGTTCTGGCAGCTCGCCCATTCGGGTTGTGCGGCGTCAAATTTGGTCGCCTCGTGTGTAACGGCCCAAACGCGGTCCCATGGCATCGTGCGCCCGACGGTCAGGCGCACGGTTTCAATCGCTTCGCGCCCGTGGCTTTTTATCGGATGCCGGTAAAGCGCATGGACCTGCATTACTTTTTGCCTTTGCTCGGCGCCTTGCTGTCATTTGTCGCTGTTTTTGGCTTTCGCTTTAGGCCGCCTGTAATGTTCCCAAGAAGGTCGGGTTTGTACCCCTGACTGCGCATGATCAGATATTGCTGGGTGAATGTGATCGTGTTGTTGGCAATCCAGTATACGACCAGGCCCGAAGCAAACCCGCCCAGCATGAACATGAATACCCAAGGCAT
This sequence comes from Roseobacter sp., assembly GCA_024636495.1. Taxonomy (GTDB): domain Bacteria; phylum Pseudomonadota; class Alphaproteobacteria; order Rhodobacterales; family Rhodobacteraceae; genus Sulfitobacter. Next base: position 7,510 of record JAGXGZ010000056.1, read on the forward strand.
CCACGCAAAGATCATTTGTTGCGTAGGGTCCGTAGGGGCCGGGTTCAGCTTTTGTTGTAAGAACATAGAGATGCCCAAAAGCAGCGGTAGAATACCAATAAACACCAGCGCCATGATCGACCCCGCATCGGGTGCTGCCCACGGCAGCAAACCGTAGAAGTTAAAGATCGAGGTGGGGTCAGGCGCGCTCAGATCTTGGAACGGGCCAAAGAAGGGTGCATGACGCAGTTCGAGTGTTACAAAGATAACCTTGTAGAGCGAGAAGAAGATCGGGATTTGCATAATAATCGGCAAACAGCCGGCGGCCGGGTTCACCTTTTCACGCTTATAAAGCTCCATCATGCCTTGCTGAAGTTTCTGGCGATCTTCGCCAGCGTCCTTTTTCAGCTTTTCCATCTGTGGCTGGAGTTCCTTCATCTTCGCCATCGAGACGTAAGATTTGTAAGCCAGTGGGAACAGCAGGGCTTTGATCAGCAAGGTCAGGCCGATGATAGCGACACCCATGTTGCCGATTAGGATATTGAGGTGGTGAAGCACCCAGAAGATCGGCTTGGTCAAGAAAAAGAACCAACCCCAATCAATCGAGTCGATGAACTTGTAGACACCTTTAGCCTCATACTCACGCAAGGTTTCCCATTCTTTTGCGCCAGCAAACAACTGCGTCGTGACTGTAGCTGTTGAACCCGCCGTAATCGTTTGGGTCGGCAGAACAGCCTCTGTCTGGAAAATATCAGTTGTTGGCAGGTATTTCACGGTCAGCCGCGAGGCCTGGGCAGGGTCCGGGATCAGGTTTGTCATGAAATAATGGCCGGTGAAACCGATCCAGCCGTTGGTGACGCCGTCAATGCGTTCGGATGGCACACCATTTACGGCATCAAGGTCGGGAATATCCTTCCAGCCTGTTTCAAGGAGTTCACCATTGTTCATGGCGACCATACCCTCGTGCAGGATGAAAAAGTTCTGCGCATCCGACGGAATTCCATGGCGCGCGATTATGCCGTAGGGGGCCATGGTCACGGATGTTTCGGACGTATTTTCAACCGATTGTTCCACATCAAACATGTAGTTATCGTCGATCGAAATCACACGCGTGAAAATCTGTCCTGCGCTGTTATCCCAAGAAATGGTAATGGGCGAGCCGACCGACAGTGTTTCACCATCAACCAGCGACCAAAGCGTATTGGGGCCGGGGACTTGTTCAGGTGCGATCCCCGCGCCGGCGGCCCAACCGTACAGTGCGTAGTAAGCATCTTGCGTGCCTGCGGGTGATAATAGCGTCACGATTGGTGCGTCGTCGTCAATCGTGGTGCGGTAATCCTTGAGCAAAAGGTCGTCGACCCGGCCACCTAGCAGTGAAATGGATCCTGACAGACGCGTCGTAGCAATCGGAACACGAGGGGCTTGCTCAAGCGCTTCGGCGCGTGTTTCTGCTGGGTTGGCAACCGTTTCGGTTGCTGCAGCCGCGGGTGCAGCGGCATTTGGCGCTGTAACACCTGACGGGGCTGATGTCGTAGCGGTGGCACCGTCGACAGGTGGCACCGTTTCTGGGGGCGGAAACAATAAGAACCAACCAAGGATCACTATGAAACTTAGAACTGTCGCCAGAATGAGATTCTTGTTCTGATCGTCCATATGACCGCCACCTGATGTCTATAATATCAGCGTGGTTTCAACAGAGTGCAGCGTCAAAGGTCAAGCGGATTCGGCCCTTTGCAGCAGGTATTGAAGGATGCTGAAGCTGTGCAAGCTAAGCTTTTCCGCTCATTATACGGGGCATATCGCGAAGTTTGGCAGTGTGATCCGTGATCCAAGCCATCGTTTGATCAACCGGCATGGGACGTGCGATGCCGAAACCTTGAACGTGATCACAGCCCAATTGCGCCAGGATCACATGCTCTCCGACGGTTTCAACACCCTCTGCCAAAGTCTCTACGCCCAGACGGTCCGCCATTGTGAGGATTGCACTGATCATGCGCTGCTGCTCGGGATCCTTGTCGGCCTTCATGACGAAAGACCTGTCGATTTTGATGCGGTTAACCCCAAAGCGACGGATCGAGGCAAGCGATGCGTGGCCGGTGCCAAAGTCGTCCAGATCGATGCGGCAACCCAGCGCCCCAAGCGCATTGATGTTTCTGGTAATCATGTCATCGGGTGCACGTGCAACCACGGTCTCAAGAACTTCGATGGCCAGTCTGTCGGCGCTAAGATCAAAGCGATCAAGATCCCAATTGATTTTTTGGATCAAAAGCGGATTGCTTAGTTCCGATCCTGCAAAATTTACCCCTATTTGAGGTACGTTTGCGCCAGCAGCATCCCAACCTTTCAGTGCAGCAAATGAATGAAATATCATTATCTCTGCCAGCCGCTCAAGCAGATCAGCCTGTTCGAGCGCGGGCAGGAAATCTGCAGGCAGCAGCACCCCGCGGGTAGGGTGTGACCAACGTGCCAGCGCCTCGAACCCACTGATCTGCCCTGTGTCCGTAGAGAGCTGTGGCTGAAACCAAGGTGTTATCTGCCCATTTTCAAGGGCATGGGCGACCTCGTCAACCAAGGCGGCCGAATGTTCGGTAGGGGGCAGCATACGATCGGAAAATGCGCGTATGCCAGATGGCCCGTGGCGAACAGCCTCGCTTAGGGCGGTTATCGCGGCTTGCAGCCACGCGTCGCCCTTTTTTTGCGGGGAACGTGCGTGTTGGCAAAATCCGGCGCAAACAGAAACATATATGACAGTGCCATCAACCAAAATCGGTTCTTCCACAGCGCGCTGCAACCGGGCCGCCATTTGAATGCACAGCTCCAGATCAAGATGTCTGACCGGGTCAAGGCAAACGCCGAAAGTTGCGGGCCCAAATTCTGCAGTGCTGTCTTTATCGCGCAACGCAGAGATCAGCCGTTCACCGGTCTTGGTGCGAACGTGATCTGCTGCGCTGGCGCCATAGCGGCGCGCCAATTCAGCGAAGTCTTCGATTTCAAAGCAGAACACTGCTGATTTCCAACCGACTTCTTCCGTGTAGGTGAATATCTGGTTGACCAATTCTTCAAATGCGCGGCGCTGCAAGACACCGGGCGATCCTTCGCGGGCAAGCAAAAGCTGAGACGTCGAACCACGCAAGGCCCCCAAACCCAGATAGATGATCGGGATTGCTGCGGCGCAGATCAACAGCGCCCCTTCACCGCCGAACCAGAACGCCGACAGACAAACTGCGGGCAAAAAGGCAAGCGCAGGCGGACCAGTCATGATTATCGAAATGCTGCGCCCCATACGCAGGATCGCCATTTTAAAACTGCTGAACATCGCACAAAGCCCCATGCTGATGCGGTCTGTGCATCGCTGGGCCATAGGTAAATTGTAAGATGTGTCGGGCGGGTTAAGACAGCTGCTTTCTGACGGAACAAATGCAGAAAATTCAAGGAAAACCGTTTAAGGTTTCCGCGCCAACCCGGTAAAATTGAATAGATTTGGGTCTAAAAGATGCGACGGGCGTGCATTCATCAGGGCGCGAAACATGACCTGACGGCGGCCGGGGCTGTTGGCCTCCCAACCGTCAAGGATGGCTTTCACCTGCTGGCGTTGCAGCCCATCCTGAGACCCGCAAAGATCGCATGGAATAATGGGGTATTTCATCGCCTTGGAGAACTTTTCGCAATCGGCCTCGGCGACATGCGCAAGGGGGCGATACACAAAAAGATCGCCTTCCTCGTTCAGCAGTTTGGGGGGCATCGTCGCAAGGCGCCCACCGTGAAATAGGTTCATAAAGAACGTCTCGAGAATATCATCGCGGTGATGGCCAAGGACGACTGCAGTGCAGCCTTCCTCGCGGGCAATGCGGTAAAGATGGCCACGGCGCAATCTGCTGCAAAGCGCGCAAAAGGTACGGCCAGCGGGGATTTTGTCCATCACGATGGAGTAGGTATCTTGATATTCAATTCGGTGGGCTACACCCATTTTTTCAAGAAATGCGGGCAGAACGGTGGCGGGAAAGTTGGGCTGACCCTGATCCAGATTGCAGGCCAAAATCTCGACCGGAAGCAAGCCGCGCCATTTCAACTCATGCAAAATAGCCAGCAATGTATAGCTGTCTTTGCCGCCCGACATACACACCAACCATTTGCCGCCCGGTTCAATCATGCCGTATTGGTCAATCGCCTCGCGGGTATGGCGCACAAGGCGTTTGCGCAGCTTGCGGAAATCGGTGCTGTGGGGGGCACCGTAAAAAAGCGGGTGAATATCGTCAGGTTGATCCAGCATAGCTTTGGCTTAGATCAACTACATGCGCCGATCAAGCGACGGATTAAAAAGTTGGGATGAGTAATGCGATATTTAGTGATGACGCTGGCCGTACTGGCCGGATTGGCGGGTTGCACTGGAAAACCAAACGCGGATGATCCGCTGTTGTCGGAACGGGTGCTTAAGATCGAGGAGTACTTTGACGGGCATGTTGTGGCCACGGGGCAGTTTCAAGATACCCTAGGCACGGTTCGCCGACGTTTCGTTGTGGATATTCAGGGGTCGTGGGACGGTCAAACACTGACGTTGGTCGAAGACTTCGTTTATGAGGATGCTTCGACCGAGCAGCGTATCTGGAAGATGACCAAGACCGATGCAGACACATGGACGGGCCAAGCCGATGGCGTCATTGGCACCGCAAAGGGTGTAGCGCGGGGCGATACGTTCAACTGGACCTATAAGATCGATTTGCCCGTGCCCGATGGCACCTTGCGCGTCAATTTTAACGACTGGTTCTGGAAGCTGAGCGATACCCGCGTTTATAATCGTGCCTACATGAAGAAATACGGCGTTGATATCGGCGAAGTGCAAATCACTTTCGACAAGAAAAGCTAGTCCGGGACGTTGTCGATGCCGCTGCCGCCCCAAGGGTGGCAGCGCGCTATGCGTCGAAGGGAGAGCCAGCCACCTTTAATACCCCCGTGCCTGTTCAAGGCTTCCAGGGCATAGGCGCTGCAGGTGGGCTGATAGCGGCAGTTTTGCCCAAGCCAAGGGCTGAAAGCCAACCGATAGACTTTGACTGGCATGGATAGCAGACGCGCAAAAGGCGTCATTTCAGCTTTCCATGCAAGATATCCAGCGCTTTAAAGAAGTCGGCCTGCAACTTATCAAAGGGCAGGTCGGCCGTAGCGCCCTGACGCCCCACCAGCACATAATCCGTGCCCAAGCGCCCATGATCAGGCAAAGTAAGGCGCGCGATCTCGCGCAAGCGACGCTTTGCACGGTTTCGCGCCACAGCATTTCCAACCTTTTTTGAACAGGTGAATCCAACACGAATGCCGTCAGCCTCGCCCTCTGGGCGTTTGCGCATCTGAAGGATAAAACCGGCCATCGCAACACGTGGCGAACGTGTGACCCGTTGAAAATCGGGTCTGTTCTTAAGTGTTGTCACACGCAAAGAAACCGCCGGTAGCATGTCCATCTGGTTGGCTGTTGGGCCTTCCATTGGTGCCTCCGGCGGTGTCATATCGTCTTTGCCTTGATGGCGCTGCTTACGCGCTCAGCTTCGCACGGCCTTGCGCACGACGCGAGTTAATGATCTTGCGGCCTGCTTTTGTTGCCATACGTGCACGAAAACCGTGGCGCCGCTTGCGCACAAGGTTTGAAGGTTGAAAGGTGCGTTTCATCGCTCCGGCTCCACTTAATACGTTAGATCAGCACCAGATTCGGCGCGTCACTGTCAATTCAAGCCCTGCCTCTAAAGGTGCATTGCATCCAAGTCAAACCCTTGGCGCCGCTAATTTCGCGTCTCTGCAATAAAAACGCAGGTTAGTGCGGGTGAATGTTTCAGTCTGACCTGATAACTCTGGCTTTCTGCAACATCCGAAGGTTTATGATCAAGCACCCGTGATCACCCTATCAGCCAGCGCAACAATGACCCATTTATATTATGTGACAGTTTTTCAATAAAGTAGAGAGTGACCACAGGCATGGCAGATCAGATAACAGATAAACCCATATGGCTAAGATATCTGCCGCTTCTGGTCATCGTCCTTGTGGCTGCTACAGGGTTTTTCACACTGCGTGATTACCTGAGTTTCGATACGCTGCGCGACAATCGAGAGGCGTTGATCGCGTTTCGAGACGCGAATTATCTGCTGACGGTTCTGATCTTTATCACGGCCTACATCCTGATCGTCGGTTTTTCGCTGCCGGGGGCCGGGATTGCGACGATAACCGGGGGCTTTTTGTTTGGCTCCGTCTTCGGTGTGATTTTCAACGTGGCCGGCGCAACACTTGGGGCTGTGTTGATCTTTTTGGCCGCCCGGATGGGGTTGGGGGAAAAGCTTAAGGCGCGGATGGAAGCGTCTGACGGGATGGTGCGCAAGATCAAGGCCGGCATAGATGAAAACCAGTGGTCCATGTTGTTTTTCATTCGTCTGGTGCCTGCGGTCCCGTTCTTTGTGGCCAACTTGATCCCGGCGTTTCTGGGTGTGCCGCTTTACCGCTTTGTGGTTTCGACGTTTCTGGGGATCATTCCCGGATCGTTGGTGTATACGTCGGTCGGGGCGGGGCTGGGTGCCGTTTTCGCCCGGGGCGAGACGCCGAATTTCGGGATCATATTCGAACCACATATCCTGTTTCCCATATTAGGCCTTTGTGCCCTGTCTTTGCTGCCCGTGATTATCAAAGCTGTAACCGGTAAAAAGGAACTCCTCAAATGAACCGCATCAAAACCGATCTTTTAATCATTGGCGCGGGTTCGGGGGGGCTGTCTGTTGCTGCGGGTGCGGCACAGATGGGTGCAGACGTTGTTTTGCTTGAGGGCCATAAAATGGGCGGCGATTGCCTGAATTACGGCTGTGTCCCGTCCAAAGCGCTGATTGCGACGGGAAAGGCCGCTCACGCCCAACGCCACTCTGCGCAGTTTGGCGTGGCGGATGCTGCGGGCGAAGTTGATTACGCCGCTGCCAAGGATCACGTGGCCGATGTGATTGCGCAGATCGCACCAGTGGACAGTCAGGAACGCTTTGAAAGCTTCGGTATTACTGTGATCCGCGAATTCGGGCGCTTTATCTCGCATGACGAGGTGCAAGCGGGTGATACGATCATCAAAGCACGGCGCATCGTGATCGCAACAGGATCGTCGCCCTTGGTGCCGCCGATTCCGGGGCTGGATAAAACGCCCTACGAGACGAACGAGACCCTGTTTGATCTGCGCGAAAAGCCGGATCATTTGCTGATCATCGGCGGGGGCCCCATCGGGATGGAAATGGCCCAGGCGCATATTCGCATGGGCTGCAAGGTTACTGTGATCGAGGGAGACAAGGCGCTGGCCAAGGATGACCCCGAAATGGCGCAGATCGTGCTGCAATCCCTGAAAGACGAGGGCGTCGAGATTGCGGAAGGTGCACTTGCTGCTGAAATTCGCGGCGACGTCGGCACAATAGAGGTCGAAGCCAAGGATGGCCGAATCTTTAAGGGCTCGCATTTGTTGGTGGCGGTGGGGCGCAAAGCCAACACTGACAAGCTGGATCTTGAAAAGGCAGGCGTTGAGCCGATCAAGAACGGCATCAGGGTGGATGCATCCCTACGGACCACCAACAGCAAGGTCTATGCGATTGGCGACGTGGCGGGGGGGCTCCAATTTACGCATGTTGCAGGCTATCATGCAGGTGTTGTGATCCGGTCGTTGATGTTTGCGATCCCGTCCAAGGCCAAGACCAGTCATATCCCTTGGGCGACGTATACCGACCCGGAATTATCGCAAGTGGGCCTGACCGAGGCACAGGCGAAAGACCAGCATGGCGACAAGGTGGAGGTCGTGCGTTTTCACTACAACCATAACGACCGCGCCATCGCAGAACGTAAAACCAAAGGCCTGATCAAGGTTATGGTGGTCAAGGGCCGTCCGGTCGGGGTCAGCATTGTCGGGTATCAGGCGGGCGAGCTGATCAATCTGTGGGCATTGGCGCTGGCAAATAACATAAAAATGAGCCAGATTGCAGGTATGGTTGCACCGTACCCCACAATCGGCGAAGTCAACAAACGCGCGGCGGGTGCCTATTTCAGCCCGCGCCTGTTCGAAAGTGATCTGGTCAAAACGGTGGTGCGTTTCGTGCAGCGTTTCATCCCCTAGAAAGCGGTTGATGTTCAGATCTCTCTCAGGACGATTGTTGATCCTTACCACCATCTTCGTGATGCTGGCCGAGATCTTGATCTTTGTGCCCTCGATTGCGCGGTTCCGCGAAGAATATATGATGAACCGGCTTGAGCGGGCGCAGATTGCGTCGCTGACGCTGTTGGCCAATGACATGATCGATCCCGCCCTTGAGGCAGAGTTGTTGCGCACGGCCGAGGTTTTCAACGTTGTGCTGCGTCGCGACGAGGTGCGCCAGCTTGTGCTGTCCTCGCCTATGCCGCAATCGATCATGGGCACGTTTGATTTGCGCGATCCTTCGCCGTTGATCTTGATCCGGGATGCGTTCTTGCAGCTTGCAAACACTCAGGACGGTGTGATCCGGGTGATCGGGGCACCGGTTCAGGACGCGGGTTCATTAATCGAAATTACGATGCAGACGGTTCCGCTGCGCAACGCGATGATCGACTATGGCATCCGTATTTTGATCCTGTCGGCCGTTATCTCTGTTATCACCGCGTTCTTGCTGTTCCTCGCCCTTAGGGCGTTCTTGTTGAAACCTATCAAGAGCGTCGTCGGCCACATGCAAAACTATGCGCTGGCCCCCGAAGACGCGCGGCGCATCATCGCGCCCTCTGCCGGTGTGACCGAAGTGCGCGAGGCCGAAGAGGCGCTGATGAAGCTGGAAACCGAATTGACCCAAGCCTTGCGGCAAAAAGAACGTCTGGCCCAACTGGGGCAGGCCGTCAGCAAAATCAGCCATGATCTGCGCAATATCTTGACCACAGCGCAATTGTTTACTGACCGGATTGAGATGTCAGAAGATCCAAGCGTCAAGCGGATGGCCCCCAAGCTGGTAAGCTCGATCACCCGCGCTGTTCATTTGTGCGAATCCACGCTGGCCTTTGGCAAAGCCGAGGAGCCAAGCCCGACATTGACGGTGACCTCTCTTGACCAGATCGTGCAAGACGTTGTCGAAAGCGAACGTTTGGCCGTTGGCGACGCACCGATTGAATTTGTCACGTCGATCCCCAATGGCCTGAAACTTCGCGCTGATCCAGAACAGCTGTTCCGGGTTCTGGCCAATCTGACGCGCAATGCACGACAGGCGATCATGGCAACAGGCAAACCCGGAGAGATATGTCTGACCGCCATCGATGAACCAAAGAACTGGATCATCAAGGTGCAGGATACAGGCCCCGGCTTGCCCCCTAAAGCCCGAGAGCACCTGTTCACCGCCTTTCGCGGGGGCGCGCGCAAGGGGGGCTCGGGCCTTGGCCTTGCCATCGCTTCAGAATTGGTGCGCGGCCATGGCGGAATGCTTGAACTGTCAAAAACCGACGCATCCGGAACGGTTTTCAGCGTATGCCTGCCCAAAGGGGACGGTACATTCTAGGGTGGACCAAAGAAATTACGTTTAGGGCCAAACAAGGGGTTGCAAAGCCGCTCGCCTGAAACTAAACCGCCGCGTAGTGCACCCGTAGCTCAGCTGGATAGAGTACCTGACTACGAATCAGGGGGCCGGGCGTTCGAATCGCTCCGGGTGCACCAACTTCCTTCCAGAATTTATATTGATACTCAGCTCTAATTTGCGAGCTGTTAATCTAGGGTCGTTACTGCAACCTTAACCCGGATATGCGTGCCGAAATCGCGGTGTTCGTATCGTCGCTGTCGGCCGAGACTGCCAGACCAACCAGCCTTTGTGCTGCTTCGCCAAATGCACGTTGATAATCCTGTGCAAGATCGACACCCTCAGACGCTGTACCTGTGCCAGCACCCCGCTTGATGATGCTGCGACCACGCGCGCCCAGATAGGGGCTGGGCAAAATTTGTCCTCGGGTATGGGATCCGCCCCAGATGTACATCAAAACGCGCACATCCGGATTGTCCAGCAACGATCGGACGCCTTTGCCCTGTGCTGCTTGCGCTGCCGCTTCCGGTAAAAATATAAAGTACATGGCCAGATTGCGGTCATCGCCCCCTTTTTTGGACAGGTCCGTAGCGGGCACCGATGTGTCTACCGCCCAATCCCAGCTTGCCTGCGTACTGACCCACATGGTTTGAGGGAGGGCCGTCCATAATAGCGAAACGGTGTCGCTTGATTTGACGCCAAGGCTGCCACCATTCAGCGCAAAATCGTTGCTGCCAAACAATGAGAATTTCTGTTCCTTCCAGTTGCTGCCAAAACTCACTTGCTGACTGCTTGCTAGGGTCGGGGCGACCATCAAAAGACATGCCACGGCTGCTGCTATTTTTTTCATGATCGAACTCCTCTGGGTTCCAATCTAGCGGAAAACGCGCGGTTGTCCGCAGCCCATCATATCAACTCTGCGTCATAGATGTGACGAAGCGCGCCCATTTCTGAGCGCGCTTGTAACCGGACTAACCGCACTTTGCGGCCAAATCAGCCGTAAAAAAGCCTTGGGAAGTACAACGCGATTTCCGGGAAAAGGATGATCAATGCCACGCCGATTAACGTCACGACGACATAAGGGAACACCGATGCATAGATGTCGCCCATAGTGATGTCTGGCGGGGCGACCCCTTTTAGGTAGAACAGGTTAAAGCCAAAGGGCGGCGTCATATATCCGACCTCCATCATGATGATGAACAAGATGCCAAACCAGATCGGATCAAAGCCGGCGTCGCGAACAACTGGCAAAAAGACGGGCAGCGTGATCAACATGATACCGACAGGATCAAGCACCATGCCGAAAAAGAACAGCACGACCAGCATGAAGAACAGCGCGCCCCAGCGGCCACCGGGGATGTAGGCCATCAGATCAGAGATCAGGCTTTGCGCCCCCAACGCGGTGTAGGCGGTCGAAAACGCATGTGCCGCAAACAGGATCCACATAACCAATGCCGTCAATTTCAACGTGGCGATGGACGCTTCGTGGATCACCTTTGTATTCAGCTGTCCATTGATCAGCGTCGCGACAAGAGAACCGAACACACCGATTGCAGCGGCTTCGGTCGGGGTGGCAAACCCGCCAAATATTGCGCCCAAAACGATTGTGACGATCATGATGGGCAAGATCACCGCCTTGAGGGATTTCAGTTTCATCGGCCAGCTTGCACGTTCGTCGGGTGGTAACGCCGGACCCAGTTCAGGCTGCAACCAGCAGCGCCCGCCGATGTAGATCGTGACAAGAATGAACAGGGTCAGACCCGGACCGATTCCTGCTGCAAACAAACGGCCAACCGATACTTCGGTTAGCAAGGAATAAAGCACCATCAAGATCGACGGCGGGATAAGGATGCCCCAGCCGCCCCCTGCATTGATTGCCCCCAATGCCAGCTTTTTATCGTATCCCCGTTCCAGCATCTTTGGCAGGGCAATGGTCCCCATCGTGACGACAGCAGCACCGGAAATGCCAGACATCGCTGCGAAGATCACACAGATCAGCACGGTCCCGATGGCCAGCCCGCCGCGCAAGCCGCCGAACCATTGGTGCATCATATCGTAAAGGTCATTCGCGACCCCCGATTTTTCAAGCAAGATCGCCATGAAGACGAAGAGCGGCACCGCCATCAGGGTCGGTGACTGCATGGTTTCCCACATTTTCGAGGCAAGCAAATAGAACCCTATTGGACCCATCTCGAAATACAAAAAGACGACGGAAACACCGCCCAGCACGAAGGCGAGCGGAGTTCCGAGCATCAAAAACACCAAAAGGGCGCCGAAAAACAGCAGTGTAAGAAGTTCGACGCTCATCGCTGCATCTCCTGTGTATCTGCTGTTGGTGCGTCGGGGTCGCCCGGTTTTCCAAACACATCTGCTGGAATGGGCAAGCCACGCAAAACGCGGATATCCGACCATAGCCGAACGATGCCTTGCAACAGCAGCAAGATCGCAGCGACGGGGATAAGCGCCTTGGTCGGCCAAAGCGGTGCCTTCCAGACAGAGTTCGAGCGTTCAAGATCCTCAATTGCCTCAACGGCGATATCCCACCCTTGCCAAAGCAGAACCCCGACAAAAAGCAGAAACAGGGGCCAGGTTAGAATGTCCAATAGCGCGCGGCGTTTTTGGGTCATCCGGCCATAGAAAATATCGACGTTTACGTGCCCGCGTTCAGACAGCAGATAGCCGCCGCCGATAATGGCGTAGACGCCAAATATTAATGTCGCAAGCTCGGCGGTCCAGATTGTGGGGCTGCCCACTAGATAGCGCATGGCCACGTCTGCCAGCAAAAGCGCAAAGATGAGCAGGACGCCCAAGGACATCCATCGCCCAATAAATTGGTTCACGCGCGTGATCGTACGGGCCAGCTGCAACATGCCTGCATGCTCCTTTAGCGAAAAGGGGGAAGGGGGTGGCGCATCTGACGCGCGCCACCTTTCTTATCGTGCGAAACCGGACTTAAACGTAGCCCATGTCCTTCATCAGCGAACGGTAGATGTCAGCTGCTTTGGCGGCGCGTTCGCCTTTCTGGCCTTCGGTCTCAAGAATCTGCGCGGATGCTGTGGCAAGCATTTCAAGCACGTCGTCGGGCAATTGCACGATCTCGATCCCGTCATTTGCAACGCCTTCGGCAAGGGCGATGGCTTCGAAATGCTGATACTCTGCCGAGCGCAGGAAGAACCGCTTGTCGATGGTATCAATCAGCGCGTTGCGCAGATCTTCTGGCAGGCCTTCAAGCGCGTCCTGGTTGAAAATGAACGCGTCTGTGGTTTGCGCCAGAACAGGCTTGTAGTGGTACTTGCACACTTCCCAAAGCGACATCGATTGCGCGCCGATGGCAGCACCCCAATGTGCACCGTCAACAACACCTGAACTCAGCGATTGATACAGCTCGGACCCCGGAATGTATTGCGGTGCCGCACCAGCGGCTGCCAGATAATCCAGCATGGCACCCGAAGACCTGATTTTCAGACCTTGGAAGTCAGCAGCGGATTCGATCTTTTTGGACAAGACCATTTCCGTGGGCAGCACTTTTTCGCACATCAGATGCACGCCGTCTGCGTTCAGATCCTCGTTTACCAGCGCCTCGACGCCGAGGTTCTTCATCGCGTGTTCCATTTCCCACGCCTGTCGCAGGGTCCCGGGGATGCCATAGACAAAGGTGGCTGCTTGCGCTTGATCCGAAATGTACGAGGGGCTGATTGTACCCATCGGCACAACGCCCTTGCGCACGATATTGTAGATGTCCGGCCCCTTGGCAAATTCGCCGGCACCGAGCAGTTCAAGTTTGAATGCGCCTTCGGTCTTTTCTTCCAGCTGTGAGGCGACGACCCCAAGACTGTCGGTAAAGGAGCTGGACGCCTTGGGCCAATGGGCCTGAACGCGCCACGTCACCTCTCCTGCGGCGATCGCTTTGCCGACCAGCGCCGGAGATGCCACGGCAGCGACAGCGGCACCGCGCAAAACAGACCGGCGGTTCAGCTTCATGTTCACTTTATTCATGTCTTCCTCCCAATATTTTTAAAATCGATGTGCCATCTATCAAGCACGCCAATCTCGCCGGCATATCCAGCGAAATTTCTTCCCGTTTGTTGATCCTGACAAATGTCCGGTTCAATCTCAACAAGTTAATTATTTAATTGCTGCGGAAGATCCGGGATTCGCCGATCATCTGCTCAAGTGCGGCGATGCGCTCTGCGCTTTGATCCGAACTGCGCGATTGCACTTCGGCCACCAGCGCTTCGATCAGAAAATTGATGGCAAGCGTGGAATCCCAGCTCGACGGGACTTCGACCATCGACCGAAAGCAGAACCGCGCGTATTTCTCGATCGGTGATCCCCAGGCATCGGTGAAAAGAACGATGCTGGCACCTTGTTTGACCGCCAGATTTGCCAGCTTTTCCAGCTCTTTCTCGTATCGGCGGATATCGAAGATGACCAGAACAGCGCTGGCGTCCATGTCCAGCAAGGATTGCGGCCAAACGCTTGGCGACGAATCCAGCAGCGTAACCTGAGGACGGATGATCTGAAGATGGTTGAAAAAGTAGTGCGCATTCGACCGTGTGATGCGACCGCCTAACAGATATAGACGGCGCCGGGGGTCGGAGAGCACTTCTGCCACCTGGTCGAATTCGGCCAGATCAAGCCTGTCGAGCGTTCGGTTGATGTTGTCTGATACGGCCTTGATGAACCGTGAAACAATATGATCAAGGCTGCCAGAAGGGGCGGTGGCATCCAGCTTTGCAAGCGGTTGTTTCATCCGCGCGCCAATCTCATCGCGGATCGCGTCTTGCATGTCCGAGAAGCCTTCGAACCCCAGCTTGCGGGCGAGCCGAATTATCGTGGGCGATGACACTTCAGCGCATTCCGCAAGTTTGTTGATGGATTGCAATCCTGTCAGCAGGGAATCGTCGAGCAAAACGGCTGCTAGTTTGCGCTCTGCCGCCGTAAGTTCAGCCTGCTTTTCTTTAAGCAGGTCTCGGACCAATGCTTTTTTATGCAAACGTTGTTCCTTTCGGTACAGAGGCGTACTTTATGAAGCAAAGGTTACAGAAAAATTCTTGACACGCCAGAAAAATCTGTAGTGATGGGGGAAACAGCAAGGAAGAGTTAGTACCTTGGATCACGACTGGACAGCAGCACAAGTCATGAACAGCGGCGGGCAGGGGTCCGTTTTGCTGGTGTGCGAACACGCGTCCAGTTTCATCCCTGACGATCTGGATGGCTTGGGGGCAAGCGCCGATGCGCGCCGATCTCACGCGGCTTGGGACATTGGCGCACTGGATGTCGCCACCGCGTTGTCGCAGCTTCTGGATGCGCCGTTGGTTGCGGGTGCGATTTCGCGGTTGGTCTATGATTGTAACCGTCCTTTGTCCGCGCCTGACTGTATCCCAGTGCGCAGCGAAATCTACGAGATTCCGGGCAATGCAGATCTTGGCGAGGCCGACAAACAGGCGCGTTTTGACCGTGTCCACACGCCCTTCCATGATACTGTTGCAAATCAAAGCGGTATGGCCAACCCCGCAATTTTGGTGACGATCCACAGCTTTGCGCCTATTTTTAATGGCATCGCTCGTGAGGTTGAGCTTGGCTTTTTGTATCATAACGACCCAGCCCCGGCTCAGGCGCTGCTGGCGCAAGAGCAAAAGCAAGGCGTCTTTCGATCAGCTTTGAATGAACCTTATGCGGCAAAGGACGGTGTGACCTACACGCTGGATAAACACGGCGAAGCGCGCAGGGTGCCTGCGGTCATGATCGAAATACGCAACGACCTGATCGACACGGGCGAAAAAGCGCAAGCCATGGCGCAGCATCTTAGCGTGTCAATCAACGCCGCTTTCCCAGACATTCGTCAAAAGGCCACCCGATGAACGCGATGCGCAGATATGTATCATTGGTTGACGGCTTTAACTACGGGCTTGGTCGGATCGCGATGTACGGCATCTTCGTGCTGATGGGCATCTTGCTGTGGTCGTCGATGAACAAGACGTTTTTCAGCCCCTCGCTCTGGACGCTGGAAATGGCGCAGTTTGTGATGGTCGGCTACTATATCTTGGGCGGGCCTTACGCCATGCAGATGGGGTCAAGCGTGCGGATGGATCTGTTTTATGCTGAACTGACACCGCGCAAAAAGGCCTGGACAGATAGCATTACAGTGCTGTTTTTGCTGATCTATTTATTCATCCTGCTGTGGGGCGGCATCGAATCTACGATATATTCGTTCAAATATGGGGGCGAACGCAGCCCGACCGCCTGGCGGCCCTATATGTGGCCCGTCAAAGTGACGATGTGCATCGGCATCTTCTTGATGTTGTTGCAAGCTGTGTCTGAGCTTTTCAAGGACATCCTTTTCCTCAAATCCGGTGAGGACACGCGCGATGCCCTATGAACTGATCGCCATATTGATGTTTTCGACCATGATGCTGATGTTGCTGACTGGGCAGCGGGTGTTCGGGGCCATCGGCTTTGTTGCCGTGATCGCCGCGCTGTTTTTATGGGGCGACCGGGGCGGCTATGACATCGGATTTTCTGCCGCGATCAAGCTGATGCGCTGGTATCCGTTGCTGACCCTGCCGATGTTCATTTTCATGGGCTATGTGCTGTCGGAATCCAAGATTGCCGATGACCTTTACAAGATGTTCCACGTCTTTATGGGCGGGCTGCGCGGGGGGCTGGCGATTGGCACGATCGGCCTGATGGTGCTGATTTCCGCAATGAACGGGCTGTCGGTCGCGGGTATGGCGATTGGGGCGACAATTGCCTTGCCCGAGCTGTTGAAACGCAATTACGACAAGCTGATGGTGACCGGGGTCATTCAGGCCGGATCAAGCTTGGGCATTCTGGTGCCGCCTTCGGTCGTGCTGGTGCTTTATGCGATGATCGCCCGCCAGCCGGTGGGGCAATTATGGCTGGCTGGGGCCATTCCGGGGCTGATGATGGCCACGATGTTCATCATCTACATTGCGATCCGCTGCCGGATTAACCCCGAGTTGGGGCCTGTTCTGCCGCCCGAAGAACGCGATGTCGGCTGGCCCGAAAAGCTGCGCCTGTTGCGCGCTGGGCTGCTGCCTATGGTGATCTTTGCGGTGATGATGGTGCCCTTTGTGAACGGCTGGACCTCGCTGGTCGAAAGCTCGGCCATTGGGGCAATCGCCGCCTTTGTTGCGGCTGTGTTGAAGGGGCGGATGACACGTCAGGTGTTCGAGACATCGGTGCGCCAGACGTTGGCCATTACCTGCATGTTCATGTGGATCATCCTCGCTGCACTTGCCTTTGGTGCGGTGTTCGATGGCTTGGGCGCGGTCAAGGCGATTGAGGCGCTGTTTACCGAACAATGGGGGCTGAACCCTTGGGTGATCCTGATCCTGATGCAGCTGTCGTTTTTGGTGATGGGTACGTTTTTGGATGACACGGCGATGCTGGTCATTGTTGCCCCGCTTTATGTGCCCTTGGTCGGTGCGCTTGGGTTCGATCTGGTGTGGTACGGTGTGCTGTATACGATCACCTGCCAGATCGCCTACATGACGCCGCCCTTTGGCTACAACCTGTTTTTGATGCGCGCCATGGCCCCGCCCGAGATCACGATCACCGATATCTACCGGTCGATTATTCCGTTCGTGGGCGTGATGATACTGGCCTTGGCTGTTGTGATGATATTTCCGCAGATCGCCCTGTGGCTGCCCAACTATGTCTATGGAAAATAACCAAAACGTGGCTGGATGAACCAGCCCTATTCACCCTGAAACCCGACAAGGAGAGTTCGACATGACAACCAGACGTAAGTTTCTTAAAGGGGCTGCAATTGCTGGCCCCGCGACCCTCGCAGCACCATCGATCTTGCACGCCCAAGAGCCGATCCGCTGGCGTTTTCAAACCTACGCAGGCGCGGCCCTTGGTGAAGAAGTAACCAAGCCCGCCATAGACGCGATCAATGCGGCGGCCCAAGGCCAGCTTGAGATCGAATTGTTCTATGCCGATCAGATTGTCCCCACCGGAGAGCTGTTCCAGGCGCTTCAGCGCGGCACGATTGACGGCGTTCATTCGGACGACGATTCAATGGCGTCGCCCACGCCGGTCCGGTCTTTCGGCGGCTATTTCCCCTTGGCGACAAAGCATGCTTTGGACGTGCCTGTACTGTTCAATCAATACGGTCTGGCGGACATCTGGCGCGAAGAATACGCCAAGGTCGGCGTGCATTGGCTGTCTGCGGCGGGTCAGGATCCGTGCAACTTTAACACGGTCAAACCGATCCGGTCGCTTGCCGATATGGACGGGCTCAAGCTTTATACCTTCCCGACGGCGGGTCGTTTCTTGTCGCAGTTTGGCGTTGTTCCGGTAAACATCCCCTATGAGGACGCCGAAGTCGCTGTGCAAACAGGCGAATTGGACGGTATGGCGTGGTCGGGCATCACCGAAGACTACACCGTGGGCTGGGCCGATGTGACCAACTATTTCTGCACCAACAACATCTCGGGTGCATGGATAGGATCGTTCTTTGTCAACGCGGAGAAATGGGCAGAACTGCCTGATCACCTCAAGCAGATCGTGTCGTCGGCGATTGATGCCAGCCACACCTACCGCAACCAGTGGTATTGGGGCGGCGAAGCACGTCTGCGTGCGTCTGGCGAAAAGCTGGAACTGACGTCGATCCCGCAGGAAGAGTGGAAAACCGTCGAAGAGGCGGCCGTCACCTTCTGGGATGAAATGGCCCAAGAAGGCGAAACGGCGGCCAAGATCGTTCAGATCTTCCGGGACTATAACGAAGTCATCTCGAAAGCGGGTCCGCCCTACACCTTCGGCTGAACGCGCGTATAGTCTGACAAAGGGGCGGTGCAGCTGTGCCGCCCTACACATGCAAAAGGGACCTCTGCACATGGGCAATCTTTCATTCAACACGCTCAAGGAAATGGCCGCCGCAGGCGAGATCGACACCGTGCTGGTCGCATTGGTCGATATGCAGGGCCGCCTAATGGGCAAACGTTTTCACGTCAGCAATTTCATCGACCATTCCCATGCGGAAACCCATTGCTGCAATTATCTGTTGGCCACCGATCTGGTGATGTCCACGCCCGAGGGGTTTGCCTCGACCAGTTGGCAAACCGGCTATGGCGACTATGTGCTGCGCCCTGATCTGTCGAATATGCGGCGGGTGCCGTGGCTGGAAAAAACAGTGCTGGTGTTGGGCGATGTGCTGGATCACCACACTCACGAACCCGTGCCCCATTCGCCCCGCGCCATGTTGCAAAAACAAATCGCGCGTCTGGACGCTTTGGGCTTTGACGCGATGATGGCGACCGAGTTGGAGTTTTTCTTGTTCGAGGGCGATTACCGGACCCTTCAAAAAGAGAAATACGCCAACCTTGTGCCGTTGAACGGTCACAACGAAGATTATTGCCTGTTCCAGACCTCGAAAGAGGAGGCATTCCTGCGGCCCTTGCGCAACCATCTGGTTGCCGCTGGCGTCCCGATTGAATGCACCAAGGGCGAGGCTGAAACTGGCCAGCAAGAGCTGAACATTCGTTATGCCGATGCGCTTGCCTGTGCGGATAACCACACAATTTCCAAGCAGGCGGTCAAGGAAATCGCCTTTCAACAGGGGTTTTCCGCGTCGTTCCTGCCCAAGTGGGCGGCGGATAAGGTCGGATCGTCCAGCCACGTGCATATGTCGCTTTGGAAAGACGGTGTACCTGCGTTTTTCGACAAGGATGCCAAGCTGGGGATGTCCGACCTGATGCGGCATTTCATGGTCGGGTTAATCACCTATGCGCCTGATATCACGTATTTTTTGGCCCCTTATATCAACAGCTACAAACGTTTCGCCAAAGGCACCTTTGCGCCCACAAAAACGGTTTGGTCTGTCGATAACCGCACCGCTGGCTTTCGCCTATGTGGTGATGGCACCAAGGGCATTCGTGTTGAATGTCGCATTGGCGGGTCGGACCTGAACCCCTATCTGGCGCAGGCCGCATTGCTTGCGGCGGGCCTAAAGGGCATCGAGGAAAAACTGACCTTGCAAGAGCCGACGATGGGTGATGTCTACGAGGATGCAGGCGTCACGGAAATCCCCCGGACGTTGCGCGCTGCGACCGAAACCCTGCGCAATTCCGCGATGTTGCGCGCCGCACTTGGGGACGACGTCGTCGACCACTACACCCGCGCCGCCGAATGGGAGCAGGAAGAATACGACAAGGTCGTGACCGATTGGGAAATCAACCGCGGATTTGAGCGAGCATAAGCAATGACAAAGACCCTGAAATGTATCTCACCGATTGACGGATCGGTTTATCTGGAACGCCCTGTGCTATCGCTGGACGCTGCGCGCGAAGTGTGCGCGCGGTCCAAGGCAGCGCAGGCGGATTGGGCGGCACGCCCCTTGTCCGAGCGCATTGATCTGGTGCGCGCAGCCGTTGCCGAAGTGGGCAAAACCACGGACCGCATGGCCGTTGAACTGGCCCATCAAATGGGCCGCCCCGTGCGCTATGGCGGTGAATTTGGCGGCTTTAACGAGCGCGCCAGCTATATGGCCGATATCGCGGAACAGGCTCTGGCCCCGATGATCATCGAGGATAGCGAGAAAGCCACCCGCAAGATTACCCGCGAAGCGCGCGGCGTTGTGCTGGTGGTGGCCCCGTGGAACTATCCTTACATGACGGCAATCAACACGGTGGCACCAGCGCTGATCGCGGGCAATACCGTTGTGCTGAAACATGCGACGCAAACCTTGCAAGTGGGCGAACGTCTGGCCGAAGCGTTCCATGCCGCTGGCGTTCCTGATGACGTTTTCCAAAACGTGTTTCTGGATCATGACACCACATCGACCCTGATTTCGGAACGCCATTTCGGCTTTGTCAATTTCACCGGCTCGGTCGGGGGCGGCAAGGCGATGGAGGTTGCGGCGGCTGGCACGTTCACGCCCGTTGCGACCGAACTCGGGGGCAAAGACCCAGGATATGTGCGCGCTGACGCCGATGTTGGCGCGGCGGTTGACGGGCTGATGGATGGCGCGATGTTCAACGCGGGCCAATGTTGCTGTGGGATTGAACGGATATATGTCCACGAAAGCCTATATGATGCGTTTGTTGAAAAGGCCGTGACTTGGGTCAACGCTTTGACGCTTGGGAACCCGTTGAATCCGGAAACCACGATCGGCCCGATGGCCAACGTGCGCTTTGCCGCCGAAGTCCGCGCCCAGATCGCCGAAGCTGTGGCCGATGGTGCGACCGCGCTGATCAAACCCTTTGCCCAAGATGACGGTGCCGCCTATCTGACGCCGCAAATCCTGACGAATGTAACCCATAAAATGCGCGTCATGCGCGACGAAAGTTTTGGCCCGGTGGTCGGCATCATGCCGGTCAAGGACGACGCCGAAGCGATTGCGCTGATGAATGATTGCCAGTTCGGTCTGACGGCAGCGATCTTTACCAAAGACGCGGATGCTGCCGATGCGATTGGCGCGCAGCTTGAAACCGGCACGGTGTTTATGAACCGGTGTGATTACCTTGATCCCGCGCTGTGCTGGACGGGTTGCAAGGACACCGGCCAAGGTGCCGGCCTGTCGGTTCTGGGCTTTCAGGCGCTGACGCGTCCCAAATCTTACCACCTTAAAAAGGCGTGATCCTCATGGAGCTGAAAAACAACTGGTCCTACCCCACCGCCATGCGCTTTGGCGCGGGCCGCATTGCCGAGATCGGTCAGGCTTGTGTGGCCGCTGGCATCAAAAAGCCGCTGCTTGTCACCGACAAGGGACTTGCCAAAATGGAGATCACCACCAACACGCTTGATCTGCTTGAGGCTGCTGGCTTTGGTCGTGCGATGTT
Organism: Roseobacter sp.; assembly: GCA_024636495.1. Taxonomy (GTDB): domain Bacteria; phylum Pseudomonadota; class Alphaproteobacteria; order Rhodobacterales; family Rhodobacteraceae; genus Sulfitobacter. The sequence continues at coordinate 28,818 of JAGXGZ010000056.1, forward strand.
TTCCGAAGTGGATGCAAACCCGACCGAGATCAACCTTGAGGCGGGCCTTCAGGTCTACCGCGACGGGGGCCATGACGGGGTTATCGCCTTTGGCGGCGGGTCCGGCCTTGATCTGGGCAAGATGGTCGCGTTCATGGCGGGCCAAACGCGCCCTGTGTGGGATTACGAGGATGTAGGCGATTGGTGGACCCGCGCCGATGCGGATGCTATCGCACCCATCATCGCGGTGCCGACAACGGCAGGCACCGGATCAGAAGTGGGCCGCGCGTCGGTGCTGACCAATTCGCTGACCCATGTGAAAAAGATCATCTTTCACCCCAAAGTACTGCCAACGGTGGTGATTTGTGACCCTGAACTGACGGTTGGCATGCCCAAGCATATCACCGCAGGCACGGGCCTTGATGCTTTTGCGCATTGCGTCGAGGCGTTTTCCAGCCCGTTTTATCATCCGATGTCCCAAGGCATTGCGCTGGAAGGCATGCGGTTGGTCATCGATTATCTGCCCCGCGCCTATGCGGACGGCACCGACATCGAGGCGCGCGCGCAGATGATGTCGGCGGCCGCCATGGGGGCGACGGCGTTTCAAAAAGGTCTGGGTGCAATCCACGCGATGAGCCACCCGATAGGGGCGGTTTTCAACACACATCACGGCACCACCAACGCCGTCTGTATGCCTGCGGTTCTGGACCTGAACGAAGCGATGATCCGCGAACGGTTTGACCGCGCGGCAGGGTATTTGCGCATCGATGGTGGCTATGACGGTTTCCGCAGCTTTGTGCAGGATTTCAATGACAGCTTTGCCATTCCACGCAAGCTGTCCGACATGGGCGTGACAGCCGACCGGATGGACGATCTGGTTGCCATGGCGCTGGAGGATCCATCTTGCGGGGGCAACCCTGTCAAGCTGACGTCGGATAACCTGCGCAAGCTGTTCGAGGCGACGATTTAAGCTGATCGTCTGAATAAAAGGTGTCCCGGCAAAGCTTCCTTTGCCGGGACGGTTAGACCACACTGCAACTGAGTGGACTACCTTTGACAGGTTGAGGAACCCGCCAAAGCTTTGGACCGGCGGCGGCCAGAAACTGGGCCGCCGGAATTTCGTTTTAGGCGTCGGCCGGTTTCAATGTCCCGATTGTGACAGCGCGGGTCACTTCCTGCCCCTTGTGCAAGACAACCACATCGGCGGTTGCATCTGGGTCGGTGTCGGCCACTGCGCGGGTCAGATCGCGCAGCTCTTCAATCGCTGTCCCATTGAAAGACAGAATGATGTCACCTTTCACCAAACCTGCTTTCTTGGCGGGGCTATCGTCGCCGACGGCTTCGATCACAGCGCCTTTTGGTGTGCCATACCCAAGCACTTCGGCGACTTCCTGGGTCATCGGGCGAATTTGAACGCCCAGCCAACCGCGTGTGATTGTGCCATCATCCGCTAGATCAGCGACGATGTTTTGAACCAGATCGGAGGGCACTGAGAACCCAATGCCGACTGATCCACCGCCAGGCGACAGAATGGCAGTGTTCACGCCGATAACTTCACCCGCATTGTTAAACAGCGGGCCACCCGAGTTGCCCCGGTTAATCGCAGCGTCGGTCTGGATGAAGTCATCATAGGGGCCGGAGTTGATATTGCGCGATTTGGCTGAAACGATACCCGTTGTGACGGTGCCGCCCAAACCAAATGGGTTGCCCATTGCGACAACTTCGTCGCCTACACGCATTGCATCAGACGATCCGAAGGTCACGGCAGGCAGATCTACGTCGGCTTTGATTTTCAGCAATGCGATGTCGGTCATCGGGTCGCTACCGACGACTGTCGCTTCAAATTCGCGACCATCTGACAGTTTGACCGTCACTTTGTCTGCGCCTTCAACCACGTGGTTGTTGGTTACGATTTGTCCGTCCTTAGAGATGATGAAACCTGATCCCAAACCCTGAACAGGCTGCGCTTTTGTTTCTGGCATCATCTGTTCAAAACGCTTGCGCAACTCTTCCGGCATACCTTCGGGCATCTCCATTTCGGGACCTGCTGCTGCAGATTTACCGGTCACTTCGATAAACACGACGGAAGGAGAGATGGTTTCGACCAGATCGGCATACCCGCCAGCGGGGACGGCCAATGCAGTTGTCGGTGAAATGGCCACTAACGATGTGGTGGCCAATGCTGCTGCAAGTACCAAAGGCATCGCGCGGCGGGGGCATTTAAAAAAGGGTGTCATATGTGCTTCCTTGCATCATCCGTTATGACACCCAAATGGCAGTCAGTTCTTACAGAGCGTTTTTGTGGGCTATACAAATATGTTAGATTGCAATGCACTGCTGCCAGACGCCCCTAAATGAGGTATCGCCAAGGGGTATTTGGAACGGAATTGATGAAATGAAGCTGCTTGTTGTAGAAGATGACGCCACCACGGGCACCTATATTGCACGCGGATTGCGCGAAGAGGGGCATACCGTTGATCTGGTGGCCCAAGGTCGCGAAGGGCTGATTCAAGCCACAGCCGGAAGTTACGACGTGCTGATTGTGGACCGCATGCTGCCCGAGGTCGATGGGCTGACGCTGGTCAAGACCCTGCGCGGGGCGGGCAATACAACGCCTGTCTTGTTTCTAACGGCGATGGGCAGCGTCGATGACCGTATCAGTGGGCTGAATGCGGGGGGGGATGATTATCTGGTAAAACCTTTTGCGTTCGGCGAATTGTCTGCGCGTGTGGCAGCGCTTGCGCGGCGCCCGCAAGCGCTGGAACAGGAAACGGTTCTACGGGCTGGTGATCTTGAGATGCATCTAATCACCCGCAAGGTGACGCGCGCAGGGCAGGAAATTGATTTGCTGCCGCGCGAATTTGCGCTGCTGGAACACCTGCTGCGGCGCAAGGGCAGGGTGCAGACCCGCACCATGTTGCTCGAGGCCGTGTGGGACATCAGCTTTGATCCGATGACCAATGTCGTTGAAACCCATATCAGCCGCTTGCGGGCCAAGGTCGACAAGCCGTTCGAGCGTGAATTGATCCAGACCGTGCGCGGTGCCGGATACAGGATCGATGGATGAGCGACCGCATTCGACAGGTGTGGCGCTCGATGCCAGTGCGGTTGGCGCTTTTGCTGGTGCTGCTGTTTTCGGTCGTCAGCCTTTTAAGTCTTGCGGCCAGTTATGCAGTAACCAAAAACTCGTTTGAAACGGCGATCCGCGCCGATTTGCAACAGGACATGGCCGGGTTTCGGGCCGCGCCGAATTTTCGCGCTGTGGCGCTTTTGGTGGAAGCTGAATCGCGCCAGACCGATCCGGACCGGGTGATCATCAGTTATATCACGCAAGGCGGTCAGGTCTACGGGAACGGTGCGATTGCGCGCGACGATGAAGGCTATCATATTGTATCTCTGGCCGAAGAACGCAGCAAATACGAGGGGGATTATCTGTCCCTGACGACAAGGCTTTATGGTGGGCAGCTGACCGTCGCGCGCAGCCTTGCGCAGATCGAAGCGCTGCGCACCGTGTTCTTGAACATCCTTTTGATCAGCCTGTTGCCGACCGTGCTGGTCGCCCTTTCGGGGGGCCTGTATCTTGCGCGGCGCAGCAAGCGCCACGTCGAAGTGATTGGCGGCACGCTGGATGATCTGACCAACGGCGATCTGTCAGCGCGGGTCAGTTTGGGCCCACGTTGGGCTGATGATCTGCTACGCATCGGGGCCAAGGTGAACCAGATGGCGCGCGCGCAAGAGGCACAAACCCAGATGTTACGGCAGGTATCATCGGACATTGCGCATGACCTCAAGACACCGATCCAGCGCGTTGCGGTGCATCTGGATGATCTGGCACGCACGGTGCCTGCGGCATCAGACGAAGGCGCATTGCTGGGCAAGGCACAAGAGGAAGTCACCGGGATCGCGTCGGTTTTTCAGTCGCTATTGCAGATTGCATCAGTTGAATCAGGATCGCCCAAAGCGCATTTCAAACCGGTTGATTTAAACCTGCTGTGCCAGACCATGACCGAAGTCTACGATCCAGCCGCCGCTGCCAATGGCCAGACCCTGATCTGCGAAGTGCCCGCCGAGCAGGTGCAGGTGATGGGGGACAAGAACCTGTTGGGTCAGGTGCTGGCCAATTTGATCGAAAACGCCATGCGCCATACGCCAAAAGGCAGCCAGATCACGGTCAGCCTTGCGAAAGACGCGCGCCGCGCCGTGCTTGAGGTGGCAGATAATGGTCCGGGCATCCCCAAGGGCGAACACGAGAACGTCCTGCGCAGGCTTTACCGACTGGATGCCAGCCGCCACACGCCGGGCAACGGGCTGGGGTTGAGCCTTGTCGAGGGGGTCGTGAAGCTGCACGGAGGGACTATGACATTGATCGATAACGCGCCTGGGCTTAAGGTCAGCATCAGTATCTAGGGCACATCCTGCTGCGTCGATTTGTTCGTGTGACATCCCCCGCGCAGAGGACTAGTTGCACGATATGGCCGCAAAGATTAGGTTTTGTGGCCACAACCAAGAGGTTTGACATGTTTGATGGTTTTTCCGCTGAAATTCTGGCGCGGGTACAATTCGCTTTCACCGTTTCGTTTCACATCATTTTTCCGGCGTTTTCGATCGGCTTGGCAAGTTTTCTGGCCGTTCTGAACGCGCTTTGGCTGTGGACCAAGGATGAAACCTATCAGATATTGTTTAACTACTGGAAAAAGATATTTGCGGTCGCCTTTGGCATGGGGGTCGTGTCGGGCATCGTGATGTCCTATCAGTTTGGCACCAACTGGTCGGTTTTCTCGGACAAGGCAGGGCCGGTGATCGGGCCGCTGATGGCCTATGAGGTCCTGTCGGCATTCTTTCTTGAGGCCGGTTTTTTGGGGATCATGCTGTTTGGTTTGAAACGCGTGGGTCCGGGCCTGCACATGTTTGCCACAGGTATGGTCGCCTTTGGCACCTTGCTTTCGGCGACTTGGATTTTGTCGGTAAACAGCTGGATGCAGACACCTGCGGGCTTCGGCATCAACGAGGTTGGCCAATATATTCCGCTTGATTGGTGGAAAATCGTCTTTAACCCGTCCTTCCCTTACCGTTTGTTGCACATGGTGCTGGCTGCCTATCTGACGACGGCTTTGGTGGTGGGGGCCGTTGGCGCGTGGCATCTTTTGAAAGATAACCGCGGGCCTGCATCGCGGCGCATGTTTTCGATGGCGATGTGGATGTTGATCTTTGTCACGCCGTTGCAAATCGCGGCGGGGGATTTCCATGGCATTAACACGCTGGAACACCAGCCCGCCAAAGTTATGGCCATGGAGGGGCATTACGACAGCCACCCTGACGGCGCTCCGCTGATCCTGTTCGGTATACCCAACCCTGCGGAGAAGCGGATCGATTATGCGATCGAGATTCCCAAGCTCTCTTCCTTGATCCTCAAGCACGACCTGAACGCGCCATTGGATGGCTTGGACACAATCCCCGACGAAGATGAACCGCCCGTGGCAATCGTATTCTTTTCCTTCCGTGTGATGGTGGGGCTGGGCTTTGCTATGCTGGGGCTTGGCCTATGGGGGGCAATCGCGCGCTGGCGTGGTAAACTGCATACCTCCCCCATGTTGCACCGTGCCGCAATCGTGATGGGCCCGATGGGTTTCGTCGCGGTGTTGGCCGGGTGGGTCACAACCGAAGTCGGGCGCCAGCCATTTACGATCTACGGCCTGCTGCGCACATCAGACAGTCTGGCCCCGGTCAGCGCCCCTGCTGTGGCTGCATCGTTGACAGCGTTTATCATTGTATATTTCTTTGTTTTCGGGGCAGGGGTCTATTACATTTTGCGGCTTATGAAGAAACGGCCGCAGGTCGGATCTGTCGGCGAAATGGATGATGGGCCGATCCGCTCAGCCGGAACCACCCAGATCGCGCAGAAAGGCCCCAAGGGCCTGAAGCCGGCGGAATAGGATAGACATCATGTTTGGACTTGAGCTTTCTTTTATATGGGCGGGGATCATCGCCTTGGCGGTGTTGATTTATGTGATCCTTGACGGCTTTGACCTTGGGGTGGGGTTGCTTTTTCCGCTCTCCAAGGACGAGGAAGAGCGCAACGTGATGATGAATTCGATTGCGCCGATCTGGGATGGCAACGAGACATGGCTGGTCTTGGGCGGCGGGGGCCTGTTCGCGGTATTCCCGCTGGCCTACGCGACGGTGATGCCAGCGCTTTACATGCCTATCATCCTGATGCTGCTTGGGCTGGTGTTTCGCGGTGTGGCGTTTGAATACCGCTGGCGGACGACCCGCTGGAAGGGCTTGTGGGACATCTCATTTTTTGGCGGATCTTTTGTCGCGGCATTCTGCCAAGGCATTGCCTTGGGCGCGCTGGTACAAGGCATCGAGATCGAGAACCGTGCCTATGCAGGCGGCTGGTGGGATTGGCTCACGCCGTTTTCGATCCTGACCGGGATTGCTGTGACCACAGGCTATGCCATGCTGGGGGCAACCTGGCTGAACATGAAGCTTGAGGGGCGCATCCAAGCGCATATGCGCCGTCTTGCATGGCCTTTTGCCATTGCCACTGTGGTCTTCATGGGCATCTTCAGCATCTGGACGCCCTTCCTAGAGGCCGAGTATTTCAGCCGCTGGTTTGCCTTTCCAACGGCGATCTTTACGTTTTTGGTGCCTGCATTGGTGGCCGCTGCTGTTTTCGGGTTGTTCCATGGGTTGAATCGGAATTGGGACGTGACACCATTCCTATGTGCCTTGGCGCTGTTTGTGCTGGGGTTCATTGGGATCGGGATCAGCTTTTACCCCCATATCGTGCCGCCATCCCTGACCATCGTCGAGGCCGCCGCACCTGACAGCAGTCTTAAATTCGCGCTAGTGGGCACGTTGGTTTTGCTGCCAATGATCCTTGCCTATACGGCCTACACCTATTGGGTGTTTCGCGGTAAAATTGATCCCAGCGAGGGCTATCATTGATGCGCCGCAATTGGGTGTCCAAAACTGGTTGGTTTGTGCTGATCTGGGTGCTGAGCGTCTTGGCCCTTGGTGTTGTTGCTTATGCCATCAAGCTGGCGATCGTCCCGTAGGCGGCGATCATGGGTGCCTGAAAAAGGGCCGGAGGATGGGGTTGCAAAACCGCTGATCCTCTGGCCCTTTTGTACATGAGCTTAGACAAGGATCCACCCGATGCGCGCCATGCAAGTCACCGCCTATGATCAGCCTTTGACGCTGCAAACCCTTGAAATGCCGATGCCTGCTGCGGGCGAGGTATTGGTAAAGGTCGAAACCTGTGGTCTGAATTTTGGCGATACGTTGTTGATCAAAGGGACCTATCAGGAAAAACCTGCGCTACCATTCACCTTGGGGATGGAGTTGTCGGGGGTGATCACGGCCCTTGGTGAGGACGTAGATGGACTTGCCGTTGGCCAACGCATCGCGGCCTATAGCGGGTTTAACGGTTTGGCCGAATATGCAGCGGTGCCCGCCGATATTTGCGTGGCGATCCCGGATGCGATGGATGCGGTCGATGCCGCCGCGTTTTTGATTGCCTATGGCACCAGCCATGTGGCGCTGGACTATAAGGCGCGGCTACAGACCGGCGAACGCCTGTTGGTTCTGGGCGCGTCGGGGGGCGTTGGGCTGACGGCGGTTGAATTGGGTAAGCTGATGGGGGCCGAGGTGATCGCCTGCGCGCGTGGCCAAGCCAAGCTTGATATCTGCCGCGCGGCGGGGGCTGACCATCTGATCGATTCCGACGTGGATGACATCCGCGAAATCGTCAAATCACTGGGCGGCGCGGATGTGGTTTACGACCCCATTGGCGGCGACCAGTTCAAAGCGGCGATGCGGGCCTGCAACCCCGAGGCGCGGCTTTTGCCGCTTGGCTTTGCCTCGGGCGAGGTGCCGCAGATCCCTGCAAATATCTTGTTGGTTAAGAACCTGAACGTGCTGGGGCTGTTCTGGGGCGGCTACAAGAAATTCAAACCCAAGGTTCTGACCGACAGCTTTAAGGTGCTGATTGACTGGTATGTGGCGGGCAAGCTGATACCGCATGTCAGTCACGTGATGCCACTGGATCAGGCGAACGCCGCGTTGGACCTGCTGCGCACCCGCAAAGCGACCGGCAAGGTGGTTGTACGTGTTTCCGACTAACCCGTTCTGAGGGGGCGTGTTTTCAGCAAGCTGCGGGCTTTTTGACGTTCGCGCAAAAACACGAACAGACCCGATCCCAAGATCAGCGCGATGCCGACCCAAACCTCCCACACCGGCAGGTCACCAAAGATCACCAAGCCCCAGAAGACAGCGAGCGGTAGTCCGATATATTCGAAGGGGGCAACTGTTGCGGCGTCTGCGATCCGGTAGGCTTGACTTAGGCAGTAACCGATGACAGCCGCATTCAGGCCAAGACCTAAAAACACCCATATGTCGCCTTGAGCGGGCCAGACCCATGCCCGCAGCAGAAACTGCATGGAAGGTGTGCTATCGACACCGACAAAGCGACCATCGCCCGCGACCAGGAAAAACCCCATGGATACGACCAGAAACGTTCCTTGTATGTAGATCGCCAGCGCTGATGCTTTGCTATTTACACCAAGTTTGCGCGTCATCAACTGGTTCAACGCATAGGTCAGCGCCGCAACAACGGGTAGCAGCAGCACCAGCCGCGACGCTTGCAACGTTTGCGCATCCGCCCAAGGGCGCTGCATGATGACAACACCCAGAAACCCAACGGCCACCGCGCCAAGCCGCATAGGCCCAACCTTTTCGCCCAAGATCGGGATCGACAGCAGCGTGATGAACAAGGGCGCTACAAAGAACAACGCCGTCGCGTCCGCCAAGGGGAGCGCTGCAAGCGCAAGAAAAAATGTCATATTGGCGATCACAACCAAGATACCGCGCAAGAAATGCCAGTGCCACTGCGAGGTCTTGAGGATGCGCCATCCACCCTCAAGCTGAACAAGGCCAAGGCCGAACAAAATCCCTATCAATGCGCGGGCAAAGACGATCTCGTGCAAGGGATAGCCGCCCGAAAGCTGTTTGATCAGCATGTCGTTAATCGAAATCGCGAACACGCCAGCGAAAACAAAGGCAATGGCGGCAGTGGCCCGGTTTTGTGCATATGCATTCATATTTCAGACCTATCATTTTCGCGTATCCTGTCCAGCGTGTTTCATCTTGGCGTAGGTGGCGGAACTGCGTTAGATTGCCTGGAATATTTCCTTTAGGAGGACACACCGATGCAAATGTCAGAAACCCGCCAGATCGCTGCCAGCCCAGCTGAGGTTTATGCCGCGTTGCTGGACCCCGACATGCTGATCAAATGCGTCCCAGGTGCAACCGAAGTGACAGGATCACCTGAAGAAGGGTTCGAGGCCACGGTGGTCCAAAAAGTCGGACCTGTAAAAGCGACCTTCAAAGGTCAGGTTACGATGACCGACATGGTGCCCGACCGGTCGATTAAGATCAGCGGCGAAGGCAAAGGCGGTGCTGCCGGCTTTGCCAAGGGCGGTGCAGACGTGACGCTGGTGGCCAAGGATGGCGGCACCGAATTGACCTATGATGTCGAGGCGAAAGTCGGCGGCAAGCTGGCGCAGCTTGGCAGCCGTATCATCGATGGTTTTGCCAAAAAGATGGCCGATCAGTTTTTCAACAACCTGCAAGAAACCCTTGAAGGACCACCTGAGGGCGATGCGGCAGAGACCGTTGAAGTCGCGGAAGATGCACCCAAGAAAAAGGGCTGGTTTGGCCGGGCAAAATCTTAGCATGACGGCTCTGTTAACTTAGTCCCAATCAGTCTAGTTTTCGGCCAAATAGACCGGAGGCTTTGATGCCAGATATCGTAGAAATTCACAACTTACGCAAAGCCTATAGCGATGGTTTCGAGGCGCTCAAGGGCGTAACGCTGAACATCAAACAGGGCGAGATTCTTGCCCTGCTTGGCCCCAATGGTGCGGGTAAAACCACTTTGATTTCAACTGTCTGTGGCATCACAACCTCTACCAGCGGGTCCGTCAAAGTGGGGGGGCATGATACCCTGACCGATTACCGTGCGGCGCGTGCGATGATTGGGCTGGTGCCCCAGGAAATTAATCTGGAACCCTTCGAGAAGGTCATCAGCACTGTGCGGTTTTCGCGGGGATTGTTCGGTAAACCCAAAGATGACGCTGCGTTGGAAAAAATTCTGAGGCAGTTATCGTTGTGGGACAAAAAAGACAGCCAGATCCGGGCGCTTTCGGGCGGCATGAAGCGCCGCGTGCTGATTGCAAAGGCGCTTGCTCATGAACCCCGGGTGCTTTTCCTTGATGAACCGACCGCCGGTGTCGATGTGGAATTGCGCCGGGACATGTGGGAAATCGTGGCAGACCTGAAGGCCGACGGTGTGACGATCATCTTGACCACGCATTACATAGAGGAGGCCGAGGCGATTGCAGACCGGATCGGTGTCATTGCCCATGGCGAATTGCTGTTGGTGGAAGATAAAAACAAGTTGATGGCGCGCATGGGTAAAAAGCAGCTTGTCGTGCAGTTGACGAAACCTGTTGATACCTTGCCCAAGGCATTGGTGTCAGACGCGGTGACACTGTCGGAAGACCGCACCAAATTGATCTATACATATGACACGCGGGCCGAACGCACGGGTATTACGAAACTGCTGTCCGATGTTGCAGCGGCTGGTTTGGTCCTGACCGATCTTGAAACCTCGCAAAGCAGTCTGGAAGAGATTTTCGTGGGCTTGGTAAAGGAGGACGCGGCATGAACTGGATCGCTGTTACATCCATCTACAAATTCGAGATGGCGCGCTTTTTCCGGACGATGACACAAAGTTTTGTGTCTCCGGTCTTGTCGACTTCGCTGTATTTCGTAGTCTTTGGGGCCGCGATCGGCAGCCGCATCCAAGAGGTTGAAGGGATAAGCTATGGCGCGTTTATCGTGCCTGGCCTGATCATGCTCAGCGTGATCACGCAGTCGATTTCGAACGCGTCTTTTGGCATCTACTTTCCAAAATTTATCGGCACCGTGTTCGAACTGCTTTCCGCCCCGATCAGCTTTATCGAGATCGTGTTGGGCTATGTCGGGGCTGCGGCAACAAAGGCGTTGTTTATCGGGGTGATCATTCTGATTACCGCGTTTTTCTTTGTCGACATTACAATACTTCACCCTTTCTGGATGGTCATCTTCCTGCTGCTGACCTGCGTCAGCTTTGCTTTGTTTGGCTTTATCATTGGCATCTGGGCCGGGAATTTTGAGCAATTACAACTGGTACCGTTGTTGATCATTACACCTTTGGTGTTTTTAGGTGGATCGTTCTATTCGATCTCTATGTTGCCGCCGGTCTGGCAGGTCATCTCGCATTTCAACCCTGTTGTGTACCTTATCTCGGGCTTCAGATGGTCGTTTTTCGGCGCTGCTGACGTGCCTATTGTGACCAGCCTATTCGCGATTGCGGGGTTCACAGCACTTTGTCTGGCGGTGATCTGGTGGATTTTCCGCACAGGCTGGCGGATTCGGCAATAAGTATCCGCTGCTCGCCTTGTTTGGCGGCGGGTCGCACTCTACATGGAGGGGTATGAGAAAATACATTCCCTTTTTGTCTTCGCACCCCGTCGTTGCTGTTATTCGTTTGTCGGGTGTGATCGGCGGTCGTGGGCCTAGCGGTTTGAACGACGAAAGCATCGGGCCAGCGATTGAAAAGGCATTCACTCGGGGCAAGCCTGTTGCGGTCGCCCTTGAAATCAGCTCGCCCGGCGGAAGCCCCGTTCAGTCATCGCTGATCGGTGCGCGAATCCGGCGCCTGTCCGAGGAAAAAAATATTCCCGTCATCGCGTTCGTGGAAGACGTGGCCGCATCCGGTGGCTACTGGCTGGCTGCGGCGGCGGATGAAATCTACGCAGACCCCAGTTCGGTCGTAGGGTCTATCGGTGTCATCTCGGCAAGTTTCGGGGCGAATGAACTGATCAATCGCTACGGAATAGAACGGCGCGTCTACACGGCGGGCCAGTCGAAATCCATGCTTGATCCATTTCGGCCAGAAAAGGCAGAGGACGTTGAGCGTTTGAAAACGCTGCTTAACGACATCCACGGCAATTTTATTGATCACGTTAAAGAACGTCGTGGGGCCAAGCTGCCCCCCGAGACGGATCTTTTCACCGGCGAGATTTGGTTGGCAAAGCGCGCAACCGAACTGGGGCTGATTGACGGTATCGGTCACTTGCGCCCGATGCTGAAAGAACGGTTTGGCGACAAGGTAAAGTTTGTGCGTTATGGCAATAAAAAAGGGCTACTGTCGCGCTTTGGGGCCCAAATTCTTGGGAACGCCTTTGACAGCATAGAAGAACGTGCCGCTTACGCGCAGTTCGGTCTATAAGTCATGGTTCTCAAGGTTGTTCTGCTATTCTTGGTCGGTATGGGCGTGCTTGCTTGGTTTGGCAAAATGCACTGGCTTGGCAGCAAACGCCTGAGCCAGACAAAATGTAATTCCTGCGGTCGATACCGCATTGGCAAAGGCCCCTGTGGCTGTGGGGGTACGCGGGGATGATCATGCCATGGGTGCTCAGCATACTGGGTCTGGTAATCTTGCTTTTGGCCGGTGATGCACTGGTCAAAGGTGCCGTGAACCTGTCCTTGCGTCTTGGCGTACCTGCGCTGATCGTAAGCCTGACGATTGTCGCGTTTGGCACATCTGCACCCGAATTGCTGGTATCCATCAAGGCAGTGTTGGACGACGTGCCGGGCATTGCCCTTGGTAATGTTGTTGGGTCAAACACGGCGAATATTCTGTTGGTTCTTGGTGTGCCCGCCTTGTTGGCGACGATGCACACCTCTGAACACAACACGCGCAAGACCTACAATATGATGATCGGCGCGACGGTTTTGTTTATGCTGCTGGCGATTCGGGGTGTGTTCGATTTCTGGGCCGGAATTGTCTTGCTTGGCTGTCTTGCGTACGTCTTGTTCGATGCCTTCAAAGAGACCCGAAAGCATCGCGCAGACGCCAATAGCCAAGTGGAAGACGACGTCGAAGAGCCCGAAGGTGCAGACCCCGACATGCCGAGCTGGCGCATTGCCGTGTTCTTGGTCCTTGGTCTGATCGGTTTGCCCCTTGGCGCAAGCTTGCTTGTGGATAACGCTTCGATAATTGCGCGGGCCTACGGCATGAGTGACACAGTTATCGGCCTTACGCTGGTCGCAATCGGGACGTCTCTGCCGGAGCTTGCCACGACTGTGATGGCCGCGCTGCGCCGACAGGCGGACGTGGCGCTGGGCAACGTCATCGGCTCTAACATATTCAACCTGCTGGGTATTATTGGTGTGGCAAGTCTTGTTGGGCCAATCGATGTCGATCCGCAGTTTATGCGGTTTGATTTCTGGGTCATGCTGGCTGCGTCATTGTTAATCATTCCCTTCGTGTATTTGGGCCGCGACATCACCCGCGTGTGGGGAATTTTGCTGTGCGGACTATATGCGTTGTATCTGACAGTTATTTTGATCTGAGAAAGGCCAGTTCATGAAGCATGCATTGGTAACTGGGGCCGGTGCACGGTTGGGCCGTGCGATGGCGCTTTATCTTGGCGACCGGGGTTTTGACGTCGCCGTACACTATCACACATCATCTCAAGGTGCCGACGAGGTCGTTTCGGCGTTACAGGCAAAAGGCCAACGCGGCGTGGCCGTGCAGGCCGATCTGTTGGATGAAGCGGAAACATACAGCTTGTTTGGACGCGCAACCGAGGCTTTGGGCGGGCCGATTACCTGTCTGGTCAATAACGCGTCGATCTTTGAGTATGACAGCATAACCACCGCGACGGCCAAAAGTTGGGACCGACACATCGGCAGCAACCTGCGCGCGCCCTTCGTATTGACGCAGGCCATGGCTGCGCAGGGGTTGGAGCCTGTTACGGATGATAGGGGTGAACCCAAGGCGGTCGGATTGATCGTCAACATGTTGGACCAGCGTGTTCGCAAGCTGACGCCCGAATTCATGACGTATACCATCGCCAAGATGGGGCTATGGGCGATGACGCAGACCACGGCGCAGGCTTTGGCCCCGGCGATCCGTGTTAACGCAATTGGTCCCGGACCCACGTTGCAAGGGGCCAATCAAAGCGCGGATCACTTTGCCAAGCAACGGTCGCGGATCATACTGAGACGGGGATCAAATCCGGAAGACATTACCGCGGCCCTTGGGTATTTCCTTGATTCGCCCTCTGTCACCGGCCAACTTTTGTGCACGGACGGTGGGCAGCATTTGGGATGGCAGACCCCTGACGCACAGGGGCTAGAGTAAGACCCATTGAAAAGTTTTGCACGTTTGCGGAATCGTTAACAAAACCGTTACAAATTAGATCGTGTTATCAGGGGTTTGCGGGCGGAATATAAAAGTTTTGTGTTTTATCAGTAGCTTGATGATGTGCTTAAAAATAAGGCGTTTGACGGAAGCCTGCTGAAAACAAGGAAAAATCCACTCTCACAGAAAGTTATATGCAAGGTTATCCACAGGAGTCGGGGGTATGTTTCCTCTTGTTCCTAAGCCCCAAGCATTGCAGCGACTTGCGTAAAGAATTGCGAATCAATGACTGAAACATCTGACACACCAAAGACCGGCTATGAGATAATCCAAGGGTATCTCAAGACCATTGACGGGTCTCCGGGTGTGTACCGGATGCTTGATACCGAAAGCCGCGTTTTGTACGTAGGCAAAGCGCGTAATCTGCGTGCGCGGGTCAGCAACTATGCACGACCTTCTGGCCATTCGGGGCGCATTGCGCGGATGATATCGAACACGGCGTCGATGATGTTTCTGACAACCAAGACAGAAACCGAAGCGCTGCTGTTGGAACAGAACCTGATCAAGCAGCTCAAGCCTAAATTCAACGTGTTGCTGCGCGATGATAAAAGCTTTCCCAACATTCTGGTGACGGCGGATCAGGATTATCCGCAAATTAAAAAGCATCGCGGTGCCAAGAAGGAAAAAGGGAACTACTACGGGCCTTTCGCCAGCGCGGGTGCCGTGAACCGTACCTTGAACCAGCTGCAACGGGTCTTTCTGCTGCGCGATTGTTCGAACGCGATGTTTGAAAGCCGTACGCGGCCTTGTTTGCAACACCAGATCAAGCGGTGCTCGGCCCCCTGTGTCGGAAAGATCAGCCCGACCGAGTATCAAAAGACCGTGCAAGATGCGCAGAAGTTCCTGAACGGAAAATCCACTGACATTCAGGCCCGGCTTGCGTCTGATATGGCTCAAGCCTCGGAAGATATGGAATTCGAGCGCGCAGCGGCTTTGCGCGACCGTATCAAAGCCTTGACGCAGGTGCAGACGGCACAAGGGATCAACCCGCAAGGCGTGTCCGAGGCCGATATTATCGCGCTGCATCTGGATCAGGGCCAAGCCTGCGTTCAGGTGTTTTTTATCAGGGCAAATCAAAACTGGGGCAACCGTGATTACTATCCCCGTGTCGGTCCCGATGTGGACGCCGCCGAGGTGTTGGAGGCCTTCATCGGCCAGTTCTATGACACGCGCGAACCGCCACGGCAGCTGATCTTATCCAACGAAATTGAAAACCCCGATCTAATGGCTGATGCTTTATCGGGCAAGTTGGGTCGAAAGGTCGAATTGCTGGTGCCCAAGCGGGGCGAAAAGGCCGAACTGGTTGATGGTGCATTGCGCAATGCGCGCGAGTCGCTGGCGCGCAAGCTGGCCGAGACGGCAACCCAGACCAACCTGCTGAAAGGTCTTGCTGAAGCGTTCGATCTGGACGGCCCCCCGCAGCGTATCGAAGTCTACGATAACTCGCATATCCAGGGCACCAACGCGGTGGGGGGAATGATTGTCGCGGGACCGGACGGGATGATGAAAAACCAGTACCGCAAATTCAACATTCGCGGCGAAGAACTGACCCCCGGCGATG
Organism: Roseobacter sp.; assembly: GCA_024636495.1. Taxonomy (GTDB): domain Bacteria; phylum Pseudomonadota; class Alphaproteobacteria; order Rhodobacterales; family Rhodobacteraceae; genus Sulfitobacter. The sequence continues at coordinate 44,678 of JAGXGZ010000056.1, forward strand.
ATTTTGGCATGATGAAAGAGGTTCTGACACGGCGCTTTAAACGTCTGCTTAAGGAAGATCCTGATCGTAAACTGGGCATGTGGCCGGAACTGTTGCTTATCGACGGGGGGGCTGGTCAGGTCAGCGCCGTAGCCTCGATCATGCGCGAATACGGGGTCGAGGATATTCCCATGGTTGGCGTGGCCAAAGGGATCGACCGCGATGCGGGAAAAGAAGAATTCTACCGCGTCGGAAAACGCCCGATGGCGCTGCGGCACAATGATCCGGTGCTGTATTTTATCCAACGGTTGCGCGACGAGGCACACCGCTTTGCCATCGGTACGCACCGGGCCAAGCGTGCCAAGGCCGTGGGGGTCACGCCGCTGGACGAGGTGCCCGGTGTCGGTGCCGCGCGCAAGCGGGCACTGTTGGCGCATTTTGGGTCGGCCAAGGCGGTGGGGCGTGCGAACCTAAGCGATCTGCTTGCGGTTGACGGGGTATCGAGCGCTTTGGCAGAAAGAATTTATGCGTTTTTCCACGAACGCGGCTGAGCATGTTGTTTAAGCGCGCGGCGCGGACCATTGGCCGGGCAGGGAACTTGCAAACAGGCGATATCTTGGCGCTTTCCCCTATCTCGGTCTCGCTGTAGAGTGCCGAAATGAAATGGAATATCCCTAATACCCTGACGTTGTTGCGTCTGATCGCGGCACCCGGCATCGCCGTGATGTTTTTATATTTTACACGCCCCTACGCTGACGGATTTGCCATGCTGTTGTTTATCGCAGCCGCGATCACCGATTGGTTTGACGGCTATCTTGCCCGCGCCTGGAAGCAGGAAACCAAGCTTGGTGCGATGCTGGATCCGATTGCAGACAAGGCAATGGTGGTGATTGCTTTGATGGTTATAATCGCGTTTTCAAGCTGGTCGCCTTGGTTGGTTCTGCCTGCCACAGTCATCCTGTTTCGCGAGGTATTCGTATCGGGACTGCGCGAGTATCTGGGCGATGTTTCAGGCACCTTGAAGGTGACACAGCTTGCCAAGTGGAAAACCACAGCCCAGATGGTCGCGATTGCGGTCTTGTTCAGCCAAGGTGTGTTTGAACATTACTTTGGGATGTCGATCATCGGCATGGACACTGACATGATCGACGACATCCTGACCGGCGAGGAGGAAGATCTTTTGGGTCTCAACTGGAAGCTTGATGGCATGATTTGGGCGGGGCGCGTCGGGTTGGCCTTGCTATGGATTGCGGCTGCCCTGACTGCGATCACCGGATTTGACTATCTTCGCAAGGCGATGCCGCACCTGAGAGAGGGACAATAATGGACGTTCTCTACTTTGCTTGGGTGCGCGAACGCATCGGCCTGCCGCGCGAACATATTGTTACCCAAGCCGCGACCGTGGCTGATCTGGTTGCCGAATTGCGCGCGCGCGAAGACCGCTATGATCTGGCGTTCTCTGACCTTAGCAGTCTGCGCGTCGCGGTTGACCAAGAACTTGCGGATTTTGACGCTCCTTTGGCGGGCGTACGAGAGGTTGCATTTTTTCCACCAATGACCGGAGGCTGAGATGCGGGTTTCCGTTCAGCAAGAAGCATTTGATCTAGGGGCGGTGTCTGCTGAATTTGCCGGTGGTCACAAAGATATGGGCGCAATCGTTACCTTCACGGGCATCGTGCGCGATCTGCCGGACGACCCGTTGCAAGCCATGGAAATCGAACACTATCCCGGCATGACAGAGGCTGCGTTACGCGGCATGGCCGAGCATGCGATGACGCGGTTTTCGCTGGGCGATGCGTTGGTCATTCACCGCTATGGCACCTTGGTGCCGGGGGAAATGATCATGATGGTTGCGACCGCTGCACGTCACCGCAAAGACGCGTTCGAGGCGGCAGAGTTCCTGATGGACTACCTTAAATCACGCGCGCCCTTCTGGAAGCGCGAGATTACAGCGAATGGGTCTGAATGGGTCGCGTCCAAAGACGAGGACGAGAACGCACTTTCGCGCTGGTGATCAACCTGCCTGCTGGCGCTCGATATAGACGCGCATTTCTTCGGCTTCGTGACGGGCATCGCGCAGTCCGTCCATGGCCGCACGCAACTCTGCTTCTGTCTGGTTTAGCTGGTTGGTCAACTCGGCTTCGCGTTGTTGAAGATAGGTAATCGCCTGATCGCGCGTTTCTTCGGCTTCGTGCAGTTCCTGGCTCATCCGGTCAAGCTGGGCAACGTCGCCCGCGGCAACGCGTGTAAAGCGGTGCAGCAGCCAGTTGGCAAACCAACCCATGCAAAAGGCGACGAACAGGATAATCGCAGTCGCGATAACAAACTCGGTTCTGCTCATGTCAGTTGCCTTCCTGCGTGGTCGTAGATGTCCCTGCGTCTGTATCGCTGGTATCGTCGGCGTTTTCCAGCGCTGTTTCGCCTGCATCCGGGCGGATCAGTCGGAACTCGATCCGGCGGTTCGCTTCGCGCCCGTCTTCTGTATCGTTTGAAGCGACAGGGCTTTCCTCGCCAAAACCTTTGGCGATAAAGGATGCTGTAAGGACCCGGCGGGCGCGCAGTTCGTTCAGCACCGATTGTGCCCGCGACTGGCTTAGCGCAAGGTTCATTTCCTCGCGGCCCTGGCTGTCGGTATAGCCTTGAACCTCAAGTGCGATATCGCCACATTTTTGCAAAATATCGGCGATCTTGTCCATTGTGGACAGCGCCGAAGAATCGATTGTTGCGCTGCCCGGTTCAAAGTTGATTTTACCTTCGGCGACAACGGCTCCGATCTGGGCCTCGCATTCTTCCGGGGTGGGCAGGCCCAATACAGGGTCAAGTTGCTTTTGATACACCACGGCCACGTCATAATCCTGGCCTTCTCCCAACTTGCCCGCCAGCAATGTTGCAATTTGTGTGCCTGCATCTGGGTTTCCGGTGTTGCCGGTAACGCTGATTGTGTCCGGTCTGACAACCACAGTCCCATCAGACAGCTTTGAAAGTGCATCAAGGCCCGATAGCACACGGGTGGGCCAATCGTTTGGCAAGTCATCAACGATCCGCGCAGCCGTATAAACCTTGTCGGAACCGAAACTGGCTTTTGCATAGCTGTCCGCAAGTTCGCGCAGGGCTTGATCGCTTAGCCGTCCGCGCAACTGAACATCGCCCTCGGGGGACAAGGTTGCTACGAATTCCGGCGGCCCTGCGTTCGGGTCAGAAGCGACGGGCAAGTCTGCATTCAGCGCGAAAACATCGGGCAACGAGGTTTCAAGCTCGCCGATGATACGGTCGAACAATGCTTGATCCGTGCCAGCCACGGCCACCAGATTTATGTCGGCATCTGCAAAGCTGACCGAACCGCCCCCGATCTTTGCAAGTGCTTTGATCGCGGTTTCTACCGCATCGGCCCAACGGGGGGTCGGCACACCCAAGCCTACTGTACAGCGCTGCCCTTCGGGTGCTCCAGCATTGGTTGCCGCCGTTAAAATTTGGGCGCGTGCTGCATCGGTGTCGGCGCTGCAGGCATCGAAACCGGCCTTTTCTTCGCCGATCTGGAACCGCAGGGTGAAGGGCGTGATGACGGGCCGTGGGGCCGCAATATCCAAGGTCACGGTAATGCCCGGAGGGGTCGCACGGCGCAGCTGTGTTTCAAGGCGCTCCTTTGCTTCAGGGCTGTCAGAAATCGCCGTAATTGAGACGATGCCCGCAGCGACAGAGACCTTGGCACGTGGCAATTTCTCCATCGCGGAAATGGCAAAGCCAAACGCGTCTTCCCACCCATCTGGCGACGCATAATTCGCTGATTCCAGAAAATCGGCGACTTTGTCTTTGCCGGCCATCGCGTTGAAGCGGTCAATCGCTGCGTCGCGGTCGGTTGTGGTCGGGATCAAGCCGCTGATCGAGAGCCCCGAATCGTTCCGCAGGATTTCTACTGAAAACCGTGGGGCTGCAATTGCGGCTTGGGATTCGACTGCCATCAGGTCAATCACCCGCGCCGCATCAACAATGGTGCCTGCGGTGCTTAGGGCGTTAAAGCGGATGACTTCGTTGGGGGCGGTTCCCGAAAGCGAAACTTGAAGGCCGTCTGCCTCTACCTCGGCCCATGTCATCCCTTTTTCATCTAACGCGTCACGCACGCCTATTTCCGAATTTTCTTCGATCAACGTGACCGAGAAATTCGCCGCAACAAGCGACAGCATGGCGGCTGCTGAAAATGTCAGCACGATGATCAGGATGGCAGACAGGCGCATAAGCTCGTTTCTGGAACCGTTAATATCAGGATAAGTGATACGCCCGAGGGCAAGGCAGCGCAATCATGCCATCAGCGCTGCTGCAAAAAATAAGAGCGGAATCATGCCGGTATCGCGGTTAAGTCGAAACAGTTTCAACAGCTTTTCGTTATTGTCGATGTCGAGGCTTCGCAATTGCCATGCCATATGCCATCCCATTGCCCAAGGCCCTGCAATCGCAAGAACCATCGCAAGGAACGATGCACTGTCGCGCAGCGCGAAAACCACGGCCAACCCCATCAACCCGACGGTCGCGATCAAAAAGCGCCGCAGCCATTGTGCGGTGTTTTCTCCAAACAGGCGTGCGGTTGATTTAATGCCGATCAAGGCATCGTCTTCGGTATCCTGATGGGCGTAGATTGTATCGTAAAACAGGGTCCATGCGATACCGGCCATATACAAGACCACGGCAGGGGCGCCCAACGATCCGGTATGCGCAGTCCAAGCTAACAGTGCCCCCCAGTTGAACGCGATGCCCAAAAACACCTGCGGCCACCACGTGATCCGCTTGGCAAAGGGATAAACAGCCACCGGCAGCAAGGCCAGAATACCAAGCAAAATCGCGGCCCAATTGAACGTCAGCAAAATACAAAACGCGATCAGCGCCTGGATGATCATCCATAGCACGGCACCTTTTACACTGACCTGTCCTGACGGGATCGGCCTTGACCGGGTGCGGGCCACCTGCGCGTCAAAGTCCCGATCGGTAATGTCATTCCACGTGCAACCGGCCCCGCGCATCAGCCATGCACCAAGCCCGCAACCGACAAAGATCCACAAATCAAACCAGCGCGCTTGCTGATCGAAAAGCATGGCCAGTGCCAGCCCCCACCAGCACGGCAACAACAAAAGCCAAGTTCCGATTGCGCGGTCCGCACGGCTTAGCCGCAGATAGGGGCGTGAAAAAGCAGGCGCATATAGGTCGACCCAATTGTCGGGTGTCGCATCCGCGACACGATCATTTTCACTGCCATCTGGTGCAGGGGGGATGTCTTGCATATATCGATGCCTATGAACGCGAAAATCAGACTTTATGTAGAGCATCCACTGGGGCAGGGGCAATCCGTTCCTTTGGACAAGGCGCAGGCGCATTACCTTTTTGGGGTAATGCGACAAGCCGTCGGCGCACAAATCTTGCTGTTTAACGGCAAAGATGGCGAATGGCGTGCGCAAGTGGCCGAGGCGGGCAAGCGCGGAGGCGTTCTGGTCTGTGTCGAGGCCACACGCGCCGTACAAGTGCCGCCTGATCTTTGGCTGGTTTTTGCACCGATCAAAAAGGCGCGCACTGATTTCATCGTTGAAAAAGCAACCGAAATGGGCGCGCGGCGCATTGTTCCTGTCCAGACCGAATTTACCAATGCGGGCCGTGTGCAACGGGACCGTTTGCAGGCCCATGCCGTCGAAGCGGCAGAGCAATGCGGTGGTACCTTCGTGCCCGAAGTGGCCGAAATGATAAAACTCGACCGGCTATTGGATCAATGGGACACCGCGCGGTCGTTGATGTTTTGTGACGAAGCTCTGGCGGGCGAAACGGCTGGGCTCGGGCAGGCTCAAACGGGGCCGTGGGGCATATTAATCGGGCCCGAGGGTGGATTTTCCGACCGCGAACGTACGCGGCTCAGAGGGTTGGACTATTCGAAGCCTGTGACACTGGGGCCGCGCATACTTCGGGCCGATACGGCTGCTGTGGCGGCAATGACCGTCTGGCAGCAGGCGCTTGGGGATTGGACGTGAGTTTTCTGCGACCCGAAGCAAAGGCGGCCCTATGGCGCTGGCGCGAAGTATTCGCAGGGCTTGGCGTGGCGGCTTTCGGGCTTTGGCTGATCGTCGGCCCGGGGCTTTTGCTGGCGGTGCCGGGCTATGCCTTGCTGGCAGGTGGCGGTGCATTTATCTGGCTTGGCGTGCAGCGCGGCCGCTTTCGTAAAAGCGGGATGGGAGCTGGTGCCGTGCAGGTCGACGAAGGGCAGATTGCCTATTTCGGGCCGCTTACCGGCGGCGTGATTGCCCTGAGCGAAATGGAGCGGTTAAGCCTTGAGCGTGGCGCGTACCCTGCCCATTGGAAGCTTGAGCAGCCCGGACAGGAAGCCGTGCTGATCCCCGTGGATGCCGCTGGATCTGAAGCATTATTTGATGCGTTCGCCGCACTGCCGGGCCTGAGAACCGAGCGAATGCTGGCTGAACTGGCCGATGATAAAACACTGTCGGTCGTCATTTGGGAAAAAAGGCCGATGCGGCCAACAAGTGTCCTGTTGCATTGACACCCCCAAGAAATCGCTACATCCCTAAATCTAAGTGAAATCATTTCGGAGCCACCTTCCATGTCCATCCCTCAATCCGGCGGCGGCCCGATCGAACATCACGACCAACTGGCGCAATATTTGGCCGATGGTTGCAAGCCCAAGGAAGATTGGCGCATTGGCACCGAGCACGAAAAGTTCGGGTATAACAAGGAAACGCTGCTGCCTCTCCCTTATGAGGGTGACTGTTCGATCCTTGCCATGCTGGAAGGCTTGCGCGACGGCCATGGCTGGGCACCGGTCGAAGAGGGCGACAAGCTGATCGGACTGGTCAAAGACGGGGCCAACGTATCGCTCGAGCCCGGCGGCCAGCTTGAGCTTTCCGGCGCTCCGGTCGAGACGATCCACGAGACCTGCGACGAGGTGAACGTGCATCTGCGTGAAGTGCGCGATGTGGCAGACCGCATCGGCGCGGGATTTATCGGGCTGGGTGCAGCACCCGAGTGGAGCCACGACCAGATGGATTTGATGCCCAAAGGGCGTTATAAATTGATGAACGAATACATGACCAAGGTCGGCACGATGGGCCGGGTCATGATGCGTCGGACCTGCACAGTTCAGGTGAACCTTGATTTCGGATCAGAAGCGGACATGGTGCAAAAACTGCGCGTGGCATTGGCTTTGCAGCCGGTGGCAACCGCGCTTTTCGCCAACTCTCCGTTCTTTGAGGGCAAGCCGAATGGTCATAAATCATGGCGCAGCCGTGTTTGGCGCGATCTGGATTCCGCGCGCACGGGCATGTTGCCTTTCGCATTCGAAGACGGCATGGGGTTCGAGCGTTGGGTGGAATACGCGCTCGATGTGCCGATGTATTTTGTGTACCGCAATGGCGAATATATCGACGCTTTGGGCCAGTCCTTTCGCGATTTTCTGATCGGTAAGCTGCCCGCACTACCGGGCGAAAAACCGACGCTTAGCGATTGGGCCGATCACCTGACCACCGCCTTTCCAGAGGCGCGGATCAAGAAATTCATAGAAATGCGCGGAGCCGATGGCGGCCCTTGGCGCAGACTGTGCGCCTTGCCTGCCTTCTGGGTCGGTCTGATGTATGACCAAGATGCGTTGGACGGGGCATGGGATTTGGCCAAAGGCTGGGATGCCGAAACCCGCGAGGGTCTGCGCGTTGCTGCATCGGTCGATGGCTTGCAGGCCGAATTCAACGGCGTGAAAATGCACGATCTTGCCCGTGAGGCAGTGGCTTTGTCCGAGCATGGCCTTAAGGCCCGTGCGCGCAGCGGTGCCGGTGGTATGGTCCCTGACGAGACGCATTTTTTGAATGCGCTCAAGGAAAGCATCGAGACCGGCAAAACACCTGCTGACGAGCTGATGGATGACTACAACGGTAAGTGGGGTGGCGATCTTAGCCGGATCTATAGCGACTATTCTTATTGAAAATCAGGTCTCTAACGTAAGTCCACAGACAAACTCGATCACTTTGTCTGTGGACATCTCGCAGGGATAAAGCCGTGCGCCGCTTTTCAATTCATAAAGATTAAGACTGATGTAGTCTTGTCCGCCCAGTTCCTCGGCGACCAGTTTCCAACTTTTCCCATTATTAAAAGCGCTTTTGGAAACTACATAGCGTTTGCCGTGGCAGACCCCTGTGTGTGTGCCCAAAGGGATCGTGTGAAAGGAGGCTAAAAACGCGTTCAAAACGGCTCAGGTCTTCTTTGCGCCGATCTTGGGCTCTGTTCCGGCCTTGATCCGTTTGATGTTCTCGCGGTGCCGCCAAAAGATCAGCAGGGTTAGCAGTATGCCAAGCACCAAGGCGCTGCCGTGGCCCATGAACACCAGTAAAAATGTCGAAGCCGAGGCTGCAACGATGGCACCCATTGACGAAATCTTTGTGGTGAACGCGCCGATCAGCCATGCAGCGCAGCAGGCCAGCCCGACAGGCCACGCCAGCGCCAGAAGGATGCCCAGAAATGTCGCGACGCCTTTGCCACCTTTGAATTTCAGCCACACAGGATAGCAATGACCAAGCATTGCAGCCAGCGCTGCGATTTGTGCTGCATCTTCGCCCGCAAAATAACGCGCCAGCAAGACCGCCACGGCCCCTTTGCCGCCGTCAAAAATCAGCGTCAAAGCCGCAGCTTTCTTGTTCCCGGTGCGCAACACGTTTGTCGCACCAATGTTGCCGGACCCGATTGCACGCAGATCGCCAAGGTTCATCAAGCGTGCCAGCACCAAGCCAAATGCGATGGAACCGATAAGATAGCCAAGCACAGCCCAAAGGGCGAGGACGGCAACTGTAGAGTCGATAATGGGCATAATCACAGGGCCTTATAAATGCATTTTCCGGAAACGTAAGTTTCCAAGACCTTACCTTGCATGCGCATTCCGTCAAAGGGCGTGTTGCGCGATTTCGATTTCAGGGTTTCGCGGTCCATGACAAACGGTGCGCCGTCATCAAACAACACCAGATCGGCGGGCGTGCCAGGGCTTAGGCGGCCACCGGGCAGGCCAAGACGGTGGGCCGGATTGAATGACAGAGCCCGCCAAAGCGTTGCGATATCCATCATTTCGGAATGGACCAAACGCAGGGCTGCGGGCAGCAGCGTCTCAAGGCCAACGGCACCCGAAGCCGCCTCTTCGAACGGCAGGCGTTTGGATTCTTCGTCTTGGGGGGTGTGCATCGAACAGATGATGTCGATCAGCCCAGAGGCCACGGCCTCGACCACGGCGATACGGTCTTCTTCGTCGCGTAAGGGGGGCTTGAGTTTAAAGAATGTACGGTAATCGGCCACGTCCAGCGCATTCAGCGTCAGGTGGTGAATGCCCACGCCTGCGGTGATATCAAGGCCGTTTTTCTTGGCGCGCTCCAGCGCGGGCAGGGCGCGTGCCGTCGTGATTTGATCGGCGTGATAGCGGGCACCTGTCATCTCGATCAGCGCAATGTCGCGGTCCAGCCCCATGCGTTCGGCCATGGGTGATACGGCGGGCAGGCCCCGAAGTGACGCGAATTTGCCCGACGTGGCAGCGGCCCCTTTGCTCAGGATCGGCTCTTGAGGGTGGGCTATGACCAGCGCCCCGAGGCTGCGCGCATAGGTTAGCGCACGCGAAAACACCTTGGTGTCGGTGATCACGCTGTCGCAATCGGTAAAGGCAATTGCACCGGCATCCATCAAAAACCCGATCTCGGTCATCTCGCGGCCTGCGCGCCCCTTGGTCAGGGCAGCCATGGCGACCACATGCACGGGGGAAACCTCGTTCGCACGGCGGGTGACGAATTCCAACACTTCGGGGCTGTCGATGGCGGGGTTGGTATCGGGCCGTGTGATCATCGTGGTGACCCCACCCGCCGCCGCCGCCATTCCAGCCGATCGAAAGCTTTCTTTGTGACGCTCGCCCGGTTCGCACACTTTTACGCCCAGATCCACAATGCCGGGTGCCAGAAATTTGCCTCGGCAATCGACGATTGCACTGTCACCGGGGATCGGCGCGCCCTCAGGCAGGATCGCAGTAATCATGGTTCCCTCGACCTGCAACGTGCCATGGGTGACGGTGCGCGCTTCAGGATCGATAAGTTTGGCATTAATAAAGTGCAGCATTGCGTTGTTATCTTTCACAAAGGATCACCCGCCGATCCATACCATCATTCCGACCACGCCAAAGGCGACAAGCAGCGCAATCATTGCGATGCGGCCCGACATCTTGGGATCTGGTTTGGGTTCTTTCATAGCAGCCACCAAAGAAGCAGGCCCGCCCCGACAAGCATTGCCAGCAGAATCATCGCCCCCCCGGCACGACCACGCGGCGGGGTGATTGGCGTCAGGTTTGGCACGCCTGTGTAGGGTTGGGCTGCGTCTGCCGTAAGGGGTGATGCAGTCATCGCGGGTTGTTCTTCGCCATACGTGCCGATCAGCGTCAGCTCAGGGCCAATCTCAAGCGTGGTTTCCGCTCCGTCGAAAGCCGATGAGAATAGTAGCAAAATATAGCCATCAAGCGCGTCCAATCGCGCACGGTCGCGCGTGATCTGTGCAGCAGTCACCGTGTAGCCATCGGTCAGATAGCGCGGCAGGCCGACACCTGTCAGGTCGGACACGGCGAATAATTCGGCTGTGTTCGGGGCGGCATCAAATCCAAGAAGGTCGGTAATAACTTGGGTCTTGTCGGAACTGCGTAACGCACGCGTCATTGCGTCAATGGGTCGGTTCACGGCGAAAAGCCTGATCTGGCCGAACTCTCCCATAGGGATGTTGAGGAGTGTCATGTGTCTGTGCCTTTGTAACTGGTAGCCATCAAACCCATTAAACTGTCGCTTTCTTTGATATATTCAAATCCCAGATGGGCGGCGAGTGTGGGATTGTCGCCGCGTTCTTGGCGGATAAAGAACACCGATGGGGGGCTTGTGGCCTTGATATCAGGTTTTGTCTCGGCGCTGCGGGGGAAGGCTTTGACGCGGGTTTCGCCTTTATGTAGCCGAAAAAACAAGGCGCGGTGGTTGGTCAGGGCGTATCTTGTCCGGGTCAATTCCGCCCACCGGTTCAGCCCCCTGACCAATGACAATACGACAAGCGCGATAATCACGGCCAGAATGACCGATTGAGATACTGGCAGATCATTATAAGTCAACAAAAGCCCGCCAGCGATTACGGTGCCAAAGGCCCCTATAAATGGCCCGAGCAACTGGAAATTGCGCAAAGATAAATGCGGCTTCGGCCTGCCGGTCCACAGCAATTCCTCGCCGTTTTCCAGCACTTTCGCCCAGAAGTCATCTGTCACAGCGCGGCCTCCCTTGCGGTGGCGATCTGCGCCTTGGTTTCACGCACATTTGGCACAAGGGGCAGGGTGATGCTTTGGCGGGTCGGTAGGCGCAGGGTGATTGACCAAAAAGACAATTTCCCGATGGCTGCAATATCAGTTAATGCCAGTTCAAGCGGTTCAATGTTTTCTGGATCATTGATGTAAAGCGCCCTGTTGGTCAGTCGCCAAACGGTGTTGCGGTTTTCGAACCAAATCTGGAAATCGTCGAAAATCCACATATAAAACAAAGCCGAAAGAACCGAAGCTAAAGCCCAAGTTGCAACGTTGAAATAGGGAAGGATCGGCGCGCAAATAAGCATGGTCAGCACCATCAGCGCTGCAGAGCGCCAGAAAAATGCCCGCAGTGAAATGCGCCAGCTTAGCAAATCGCGTTCCTCCGAAGGCTGCGGCGTCATGCGGCCCCCTTTCGGCTTTCGGCAAGGTTGCGCGCCAGCAGGTCCATCGCTGCCATTCGGACGGCGACGCCCATCTCGACCTGATCCTGAATGACGCTGCGATTGATGTCATCAGCCAAGGTTCCGTCGATCTCGACCCCGCGGTTCATCGGGCCGGGATGCATCACGATAGCGTCCGGCTTGGCATGGCCCAGTTTTTCGGCATCCAGACCAAATCTATGATAATATTCGCGTTCGCTGGGGATAAAGCCGCCATCCATGCGTTCTTTTTGCAAGCGAAGCATCATGACAACGTCTACGTCTTTCAGCCCTTTTTCCATGTCATCGAACACCTCGCCCCCGAATTCACCGATTTGTGCAGGCATCAAAGTGGGGGGGCCGATCAGGCGGATGCGGTTCTCCATCTTGCCCAATAGCATGATGTTCGAACGCGCCACACGGCTGTGCGCGATATCGCCGCAGATCGCGATCGACAAACGGTGCAAGCGGCCTTTGGCGCGGCGAATGGTCAAAGCGTCCAGCAAGGCTTGGGTCGGGTGTTCGTGGCGCCCGTCACCGGCGTTAAGCACGGCGCAGTTTACTTTTTGCGCCAGCAAATCCACAGCGCCTGATTGCGGGTGCCGCACCACCAAAAGATCAGGATGCATCGCGTTCAACGTCATTGCTGTATCAATCAGCGTTTCGCCCTTTTTGATGGATGACGCCTGCATCGCCATGTTCATCACATCCGCCCCAAGACGCTTGCCCGCGATTTCGAAACTGGCCTGCGTTCGGGTAGAGTTTTCAAAGAACATGTTGATCTGGGTCAGACCCTTAAGCGCATCGCTGTGCTTGTGGGGTTGGCGGTTCAGATCGGCGTAGGTATCGGCCAGATCCAGCAGCGTCGTAATGTCATCCTGGGACAGCGGTTCGATGCCAAGAAGATGACGGTGTGCGAAACTCATAAGGTCGACCCCACATTATTTAAGGCGTTATAGGGGGCTGTGCGGGTGCGGGCAAGGCGTCGGGCGGTGCATCTTGTGGCTGCGGTAGGTTGGATTTAAAACCATTTGGAAGATGGGATTTTTATTAGCTTCGCCAACGCGTAAGTTGGGGGCATGGAATCAGCGGAATATCATCAGGCGTTAGCGCTTTTGCATTGGCAGATCGAATTGGGCGTGACCGAGTCGATCTGCGATATGCCGGTCAATCGCTATGAAGTGCCGTCGGTCGTTGAAAAGCCGAAACCGGCCAAGCCTGCCGGGGGCGCGGCATTTCCAACCTTTACCGATGTTGACCCCGTCGCCGAGGCCGAACGCGCGGCCAAGGGGGCGCAGTCGCTTGAGGAATTGCGCGCAGCGATGTACGCGTTCGAGCATTGCGAATTAAAGCGTGGCGCACGCAACCTGGTCTTCTCGGATGGGACGCCGGGCGCGCGTGTTATGATCATAGGCGAGGCACCGGGCCGCGACGAGGACCGCGAGGGCAGGCCGTTTGTGGGCCGCGCAGGTCAGTTGCTGGACAAGATGTTGGCCGCAATTGATATGGGCCGCGCGCATGCGCAGGCCCCGGTTTATATCACCAATGTTCTGCCTTGGCGCCCGCCGCAAAACCGCGACCCCAAGCCGGATGAAATCGCAATGATGAAGCCATTTTTGGCGCGCCATATCGAACTGGCCAATCCCGAAGTGCTTGTGATTGTGGGTAATTGGTCGGCTCAAGCCTTGCTGGGCAAGCGCGGGATCACCCGGTTGCGAGGGCAGTGGACCCAAGCTTTGGGATTGCCAGCGCTGCCGATGTTTCACCCGGCTTATCTGCTGCGCAGTCCCGAATTCAAACGCGAGGCTTGGGCCGATCTGCTTGAATTGAAGGCAAAGTTGAGCCGTGGTTGATCCGCTGACGCTTTTGGCATTCGTGCCCGCCGCCTTGGCGCTGAACCTGACGCCGGGGGCGGATATGATGTTTTGTCTGGGCCAAGGGCTTCGCTTTGGGCCTGCGGCATCGGTTGCGGCAAGTGCTGGGATTTCGTTGGGCGGCATGGTGCATGTCACGCTTGCGGGTCTGGGCCTTGGGGCGCTGGTGGCCGCCGCGCCGTGGGCATTCGATGTTATCCGTTGGGTTGGTGTGGCCTATCTTTTGTGGCTTGCTTTCCAGACGTTGCGCGGGGGGCGCGCGCAGTCAGATGGTGCAGTACCGCCATCGGCTTTTCGGGGAGCGTTGGTTGTGAGTTTGACAAACCCAAAGGTGATCCTATTTGTCTTGGCCTTCGTACCGCAATTTGTGGTGCCAGAAGCAGGGCCTGTCCTGCTTCAGTTCCTGATTTTCGGGGCGGTCTTATCGCTTGGGGGCTTTGTCATCAATGCTTTGGTAGGCATCTTTGCCGGTGGCTTGGGGCGTAAATTTGCGCGCGGGGGCAGGGCCTTACGTTGGATCAGCAGTGGAATTTTCGTGGCACTGGCCGCGCGATTGGCAGTATTGGAGCGGGCATGAGCCGTATTGACGAGACGATTGATTTTATTCCTGTCCGCATCGCGGTGCTGACAGTATCAGACACACGAAAGCTGGCGGACGACAGGTCGGGTGATGTGCTGGTGAACCGGATCGAGCAGGCGGGGCACCTGCTGGTGCAGCGCGCTATTGTGCAAGATGAACGCACGCTGATTTCAGATCAATTGCGCGCTTGGTGTGCTGACGCAAATATAGATGTGATTATCAGCACAGGCGGCACCGGGCTGACCGGTCGCGATGTCACTGTGGAAGCGCACCGCGATGTCTATGAGAAAGAAATTGATGCGTTCGGCACCATTTTTACGATCGTATCGATGCAAAAAATAGGCACCTCGGCGGTACAAAGCCGTGCCACGGCGGGTGTCGCACTAGGCACATATCTTTTTGCGCTGCCCGGATCCCCCGGCGCGTGCAAGGATGCATGGGATGAGATTTTGCTTAAGCAATTGGATTACCGGCATAAACCCTGCAATTTCGTCGAAATCATGCCCCGATTGGATGAACATCAGCGCCGCAAATAAAAAAAGACACTTCTTCGATAGTGTTGCGACGGAATTCGATCAGACCCGCGTATCATAACTGTGACTTGGTTCTCCCCTCGTAAGAGCTATTTTCATCACAGGTGCAACTAAGATCGGATCAAGATGCGTTTTCTGAGGCAAAGTATGTTTGGCCTGTTTCTGGCTGCCACGGCTTTGGGTCTTTTGATCTTTGCCGCAGATCTGATCGGCGGTGCCGTTCAGAAACGGCTGGCAGACGAACCCGAAGCGCGCACGCCGCGCGAACGTATCTTTTCAGTTAATGTTGTCCAAGCCGTTTCTGGAACAGAAGTGCCAATCCTTGAGAGTTTTGGAGCGATCCAAAGCCGCCGCCAGCTTGAACTGCGTGCCGCTGTGGCGGGGCGCGTGATCGAACTTGCCTCAGGCTTTGAAGATGGCGGCGAGGTACAGGCTGGCCAAGTGTTAATCCGTCTGGACCGCGCAGATGCGATGGCCGAAGTGTCACGCGCGAAAAGTGCTATTCTGGATGCCGAAACAGAGGGGCGCGATGCGGCCCGCGCCTTGGATCTGGCCCGCGACGAGCAGGCCGCAGCGCAAGAACAGGCCGCTTTGCGCGAAGGCGCATTTCAGCGGCAAAGTGATCTGGCCGACCGGGGTGTCGGGACGGCGACCGCCACGGAAACTGCTGAACTGGCGGCATCCAGTGCACGGCAGGCCGTATTGGCGCGTCGCCAGATCGTGACGCAGACCGAAGCGCGTATTGATCAGGCGACCAGCCTGTTGTCGCGCCTGCAGATCGCGCTTGCTGATGCAGAGCGACGTTTGGAGGAAACCACAATCGTCGCCCCCTTTGACGGCACGCTAAGCGATCCGTCCGTTGTTGAGGGACGGTTGGTTTCGGCTAATGAGCGATTGGCCGATCTGATCGATACGACTGATCTGGAGGTGTCGTTTCGCGTGTCGACGGCGCAATACGCGCGGCTGATTGATGACAACGGCGCATTGATCAAAGCCGATGTCGTGGCATCGTTGGATGTCGCCGGGCTGGATCTGGAGGCGACGGGTCAGATCACCCGTGCCAGTGCCGCCGCAGGCGAGGGCGCCAGTGGCCGGCTGATTTTTGCTTCGCTCACACAGGCACCGGGGTTCAAGCCGGGTGATTTTGTCACCGTACGCATTCGCGAGCCTGAACTTACTGCAGTGATCCGGTTGCCAAGCTCCGCCCTTGATGCGCAGGGCCGCGTCTTGGTGTTGGATGCAGACAACCGACTTGAGACCGAAACTGTCGTGGTGCTGCGCCGTGTCGGTGACGAGATTTTGGTGCGTGGCAATATTGTCGGACGAGATGTGGTTGAATCGCGGTCGCCCTTGTTGGGTGCAGGCATCGCCGTCAAACCCTTGCGCCCCGGTGTCACTGCCCCCACCGATCCTGCCATGGTCGAGCTGACAGAGGAACGTCGCGCCCAGTTGGTCGCCATTGTCGAGGCCAACACCGGAATGCCCGAGGCAGCCAAGGCGCGCGTTTTGGCGCAGTTGTCACAGACGCAAGTGCCCGCCCAGATGATTGAACGTATTGAAAGCCGGATGGGGGGATAACGGATGGCCCGCAGCGTATCACGCACGACGGGGGGCATCTTGTCGTATTTTGTCCGTCACAAGACGGCAGCGAACCTATTGCTGGTCATGCTTTTGGTGTGTGGCGCTGTCGCAGCCCCCAACATGCGGGCGCAGTTTTTCCCCGATGTGATCATCGACAGTGTCACCGTCTCGACCGTTTGGTCGGGGGCCGGTGCCGAAGACGTCGACAGCGCCATAGTTCAGGTGCTTGAGCCTGCTTTGTTGACAGTTGAAGGCGTTGAAGGGTCGTCGGCGGCATCGCGCGAAGGAAGTGGCACGGTCACGTTGGAGTTTGAACCGGGCTGGGACATGGCGCGGGCGGCGACAGATGTGCAAACTGCGGTTGATGCGATTTCAACCTTGCCGGGAGACGCGGAAGACCCCGTTGTGCGCCGTGGAATTTGGCGCGACAGGGTCACGGATGTGGTGATTACAGGGCCAATCAGCCCCGAACAGCTGGGACGGTTTGCGGATGAATTTGTCACCCGTTTGTTTGCGGTTGGTGTGACACGCAGCACGATACAAGGCGTCGCCTCGCCTCAAACGCTGATCGAAGTGCCGTCAACCAAGTTGATCAGCTACGACATCTCTATGGCCGACATCGCGACTGCTATCGCCGCCGAGGTAGATGCCGATCCCGCTGGTGACGTGACGGGTGCGAATGCCCGCGTGCGCACCGGAACGGCCAAACGCAGCGCCGAAGAGATTTCCGGCATTGTGCTTCGCTCGAACCCGGATGGGTCGTCGCTGACTGTGGGGGATGTGGCCCGCGTGATCGAAAAGGGCACGGACCGTGAAGTTGGGTATTTTGTCGGCCAGAATCCAGCCATCTCCGTGCGGGTTGACCGCTCGGATGGGGGCGATGCGATCGGGATTCAAAACAGCGTCGAAGATGTCGCAGCCGACATGGCGGTGATGCTGCCCCGAGGTGTGGCGATTGAACTGATCCGCACAAGGGCCGCCGCAATCACCGGGCGGCTGGATCTGTTGATCGACAACGGCCTGATGGGGTTGGCTTTGGTGGTTGGCTTGCTGTTTTTATTTCTGAATGCGCGAACGGCGTTTTGGGTTGCCGCCGGTATTCCCGCGTCGATGGCTGCTGCGATTGCGCTGATGTATGCGGGTGGGATCACGATCAACATGATCTCGCTGTTCGGTTTGATCATTACTTTGGGCATTGTCGTGGATGACGCAATTGTGGTGGGGGAACACGCCGATTACCGGCACAAGGAACTTGGCGAAAGCCCGATGGTAGCGGCAGAGAATGCAGCACGGCGCATGGCGATGCCGGTCTTTGCTGCGACAATGACCACGATCATTGCGTTTTTCGGGTTGCTGGCAGTCGGTGGTCGCTTTGGCAGTCTGATCGCGGATATCCCTTTGACTGTTATCGCAGTTCTGGCGGCGTCGTTGGTGGAATGTTTCTTGATCCTGCCCAACCACATGGCACATGCAATGGCCGCCGGGGCCAAGGAACATTGGTATGATCTGCCAAGTCGGGTGGCAAACAAAGGGTTCGTTTGGGCCCGCGAAACTGTGTTTCGCCCCTTTATGGCAGGCGTGATCAAGGCGCGGTATGTGGTGCTGGCCGGGGTTGTCGCGGTGCTGGCGTCCCAAGTGGCGCTGTTCATTCAGGGTGATGTGCAATGGCGGTTCTTCAACGCGCCCGAACAAGGGTCAGTTACGGGTAACTTTGCCATGGTCGAAGGTGCCAGCCGCGAAGATACGCTTGAGATGATGCGCGAGATGCAACGCGCGACGGAAGCCTTGGGTGCCGACTATGCAGAGCGCTACGGGGCCAACCCGATCGATTATGTGATCGCTCAGATCGGGGCCAACGCGGGGCGCGGTCTGGAAGGATCTGACAGCAAGGATGCGGATCTTTTGGGCGGTATTTCGATCGAATTGATTGATGCCGATCTGCGTCCCTATTCCAGCTTTGCGTTTGTGGCAGAACTGCAAGATGCGGTTGTGAACCATCCGCTGGCCGAGACAGTCAGTTTTCGCGGCTGGCGGTCTGGCCCGGGGGGGGACGCGCTGGATGTGCAGTTTTACGGGGCTGATACGGCTGTGTTGAAAGCCGCATCCGAAGACATGCAAGATGCGCTGCGTCAATTCCCCGAGGTCAGCGCGGTTCAGGACAATCT
This sequence comes from Roseobacter sp., assembly GCA_024636495.1. Taxonomy (GTDB): domain Bacteria; phylum Pseudomonadota; class Alphaproteobacteria; order Rhodobacterales; family Rhodobacteraceae; genus Sulfitobacter. Next base: position 63,138 of record JAGXGZ010000056.1, read on the forward strand.
GGCTTATGATAAGGAAGAGGTCATTCTTGATCTGACGCCACAGGGTCAAGCGCTGGGGTTTACCATTGACGCGCTGGGCCGTGTGTTGCGCAACCGTTTGGGTGGGATCGAGGCGGCAACCTATCCCGATGGTCCGCGCTCGGCCACGATTCAGGTCGAACTGCCCGAGGGCGAGCTGACAGCGGATTTTCTGGACCGAACACAGATGCGCACGCCGGGCGGGCAATACGTCCCACTCGCCGATATTGTCAGCGTTGAGCGGCGCACGGGGTTCAGCACGGTGCGGCGCGAAAACGGCATCAGGCTGATTTCCGTCACGGGTGACATCTCTGAGGATGATCCGGTACGCGCGACCGAGATTACCACGGCTCTGCAAGAAGAAATCTTGCCCAAAATTGCATCAGAGCGTCAGGTCGAATTCCGTATTTCGGGGCTGAGCGAACAGGAAGACACTTTCTTGTCAGAGGCGCTGACCGGGCTCATTCTGGTGCTGACTGGGATTTATCTGGTGCTGGCTTGGGTGTTTGGCAGTTGGACGCGCCCCATGGTGGTAATGGCCGTGATCCCCTTTGGGCTGGTCGGCGCGATCTATGGCCACGCGCTGTGGGATGTGCCGCTAAGTATGTTCACGGTCGTGGGACTGCTGGGGATGACGGGCATTATCATCAACGATTCCATTGTCTTGGTGGGCACGATTGACGAATACGGAGAGACACGCGGTGTGATCCCTTCGATCATCGACGGCGCCTCTGACAGGTTGCGGCCGGTGATGCTGACCACGCTGACCACGGTTTTGGGGATGGCCCCGCTGCTTTACGAACAAAGCCAGCAAGCGCAATTTCTGAAACCAACCGTAATCACGCTGGTCTATGGCTTGGGCTTTGGCATGTTTCTGGTGCTTCTGGTGGTACCGGCCCTGATCGCTGCACAACATGATATTGCCCGCCAAGTTCAGGCCATGCGGCGCGGGCTGCGGTCGCGCGCGCCAGGTTTGCGCTTTGGTCTGATGGCGCTTTGGGCGGTCATGATCGGCTGGGCGGCACTGACTTTGGGCTGGGCCGGATGGCAAGGCGCGCTGCACCCGCTGTTGATCACGCTGCTGCCGGGGATGGCTGAAACGGCATCGCTGACGGCTGCCCTTTTACTGTTTATTGGGGGGGCGGGGGTGCTGTCGCTTGGCGGCTATGTGGTGGGCGCAATCGCGATGGCCCTGTCGCAGCGCAAACGCATCGTTTGATCAGCTTGCCGTGCACCCGATGATGTCAACGGCGTGTTTACTGCCCAGAACCGTCATCCGGATTTGCGAGCGATTAAGTGCAACAGGTCCGCCGCTTGAATGCGCCATATCGACCCTTGATACCAGTTGATTGCCCTTACGGCTCGTATCGGCTTCGCTGACCCAGATATCTGGCTGGCCGGTCTCAATCACGACCAGTTCCTGACCGCCTGCGTGGGGCAAGGTGATGGTGGCCTCAAGCTCAAGATCGCCATCCTTGAAGGCCAGCGTGCAGGTGGCTTTGGACATGCCACCTTCTTTTGCGGAAAAGGGGCGTTGCGCAAGAGAGGCCGCAATCGCTGGCACTGCGCGGGTCGCATCCGTGTCGATCAGACCCTTGAGGTGTAGTTCCGCCGGGACGCAGATATCACTGCACACGCCCATGTCGATTGTCGTCTCAAGCATCACGGGCGCGCCTTTTTTCGGCACGCTGATCACCAGTGGTAGTATCACCTGATCCCTATACCCAATCGTCGTCAGGTTTTTTTCGCGGAAAACCGTCGGCGCGGGCCACTCGACCTCGACGGCGGACAGGTTTTTTGACCCGCTCCAGTCAAATTGCGGCGGAATGCCCATATCGCCCGGTGCGCGCCAATAGGTCTTCCATCCCGGCTTCAACGTCATGCGTATTGCCGCAACACGGTTGCCATCGGGCAGAACCCAGCCTTGCATGATTTCGCCTTGGATTACTTCGGATGCCGAGGCGGGCAAGGGGGCCATCAAGGCTGCGACCAGAAGGGAGGCGATTTTTCTATTCATTCCCCTTCATGCGCCATACGCACACCTCTGCCAAGTCACTATTGTATTATGAAACGTTACAGTGAGGCGGGGTTGAAAGCGCTTGTGGCCCGCGTCATGCTGGACACAAGACGAAGGGGGCAATGTGAAATGGAAATGGATCTTACAGGTCAACTGCTTGTGGCGATGCCCGGCATGGGGGATCCGCGTTTCGACCATTCTGTCATCTATATTTGTACGCATGGTGCTGATGGTGCAATGGGCCTTATTGTTAACAAGCCAGCGCCCAAGCTAAAATTGATCGATGTGCTGGACCGTCTCAGCCAGGTTAAATTCGATGATATGTCCGAGTTAGGGGTGCATTTTGGCGGCCCCGTGGAAACCGGGCGCGGTTTCGTTTTGCACAGCGCTGAATATCGTTCTGTTTTGCAGACGTTGGATGTCGCAGACGGGTTTGCCATGACCGCGACGTTAGACATTCTCGAAGATATCGCCCGCGGTAAAGGCCCTGACAAAGCGCTGCTGATGCTGGGCTATGCAGGCTGGGGGGCGGACCAGCTTGAGGGCGAGATCGCGCAAAACGGCTGGCTAACCTGCGATGCGACGCCTGAAATCGTATTCGATCTGGAGGACGCCGCCAAATGGGCCGCAGCACTTTCGTCGCTGGGTATCGATCCGCTGGGGCTTAGCTCGACTGCGGGGCGGGCGTGATCAGCGCGGTGCGGCCGCCCGGCGCAAGCGGTCATTGATCGCGCGACCAAGCCCGTGATCGGGAACAGAAGCGACGGCAATTGGTTTTCCCATCGCATCCAGCGCATGCAGATGGTCAAACAAGGCTGCTGCCGCTTCGGTCAGATCACCGCTTGGGGACAGGTTCAAATCTCCGTCAATCTGGCCAAAGCCCAAGAACACTTCGCCCGCCCGCGCATCTTTTGCGTTCAGCCGCACCTGTGCTTTCGGCGCATAATGAGACATCATTTGGCCGGGTGCGATGATCTCGGCGCTGTCCGCAATGGCCAGAACTCCGCCAAGCGCTGCTTCGATCGCTTCAATCGGCAAACCACCCGCACGCAGCAAAGTGGGCCGGGCGTGGTTCAGGCCGATGATGGTGCTTTCCAACCCGACGGTGCAGGGGCCATCATCCAGAACCGCATCAATCCGGCCCTCAAGTCCTGACAGCACATGATCGGCAGTCGTGGCGCTGATCCGCCCCGAAGGATTTGCGGAAGGAGCCGCAATCGGACCGCCAAACGCCTGCAACACCGCTTGGGCCGTGGGGTGAGCGGGAACCCGAAGGGCGACGCTGTCCAGACCTGCTGTTACCAGTGATGACAGGTTGTGGTTGGGTACCAATGGCAACACCAGCGTCAAGGGGCCGGGCCAAAACGCGGTGGCAAGCACCTCGGCATGATCCGACCAAAGACCATAGTCGCGGGCGTGGTCTGCATTGGCCACATGCACGATTAGCGGGTTAAAGCTGGGCCGACCTTTGGCTGCATAAATGCCCGCAACCGCCGTGCCATTGCGCGCATCCGCACCCAAACCATAGACGGTCTCGGTTGGAAGAGCGACCAGTCCGCCCGCCTGCAAAAGGGCTGCAGCGCGGGCGATGCCATTGCGGTCAGGGCGTAAATTTTCTGTCATCGGGTTCGTCAAAGCCTTTGTGACGCTGTGTTTCGGGTTGCGGCGGCGCGCCAAGCCGATCATCCTTGTTTCGAACGTGCTCACGCCTCTCGTGGGCTTAGCAGGTCGCTGCGCTGTTTGCCAAGCAGACGCATGCACCCAAGGAGGAAAACCATGCCGTACCGCGCCCCTGTCGACGACTATAATTTTCTGTTCAACTACATCATCGGGCTTGATACCGTCCGTGCCACAGACAAATTCGCAGATGCGACAGATGACGTGACCCGCGCGATTGTGGAAGAGGCGGGCAAGCTGTGTAATGATGTTCTGTCCCCCCTGCAGCGCCCCGGCGATCAGCATCCGGCCAAGCTGGAGAATGGCGTGGTTCGCACAGCGCCAGGCTATGCCGAAGGATTCAAGGCCATCGCAGAGGGCGGCTGGATTGGGATCAGCGCAGACCCTGAATACGGCGGGATGGGCTTGCCGCTGACCATGGCCAGCGTCGTGAACGAAATGATGAGCAGCGCGTGTCTGTCGCTGCAATTGGCTCCGCTGATGAGCCAGGGGCAGATCGAAGCGCTGGAACACCACGCCAGCGACGCGATCAAGGAAATATATCTGCCCAAACTGATCAGCGGTGAATGGACCGGCACGATGAACCTGACAGAGCCGCAGGCGGGGTCGGATGTGGGCGCTTTGTCCTCCAAGGCAGAAGACAACGGCGACGGCACATTCAACATTTCAGGCCAGAAAATCTATATCAGCTGGGGCGACAATGATTTCGCCGAGAACGTCTGCCATCTGGTGCTGGCACGTTTGCCGGATGCCCCTGCGGGAACCAAGGGGATAAGTTTGTTTCTGGTGCCAAAGTTTCTGCCCAAGGAAGACGGCAGTCTGGGTGCCAGAAATACGCTTCAGGTTGTCAGCTTAGAGCATAAGATGGGCCTGCACGGCTCGCCCACCTGCGTGATGCAATATGACAAAGCCGTCGGCTGGTTGGTTGGCCCTGAACAAGGTGGCATGGCGGCGATGTTCACGATGATGAACAATGCGCGTCTGGGTGTGGGGGAGCAGGGCGTCGGTGTCGCCGAAGGCGCGTATCAACATGCGCTGTCCTATGCGCTTGACCGCAAGCAGGGCAAAAACATCAGGCCGAACGGATCAGGCACCATTGTTGACCACGCCGACGTACGCCGGATGCTGATGACAATGAAGGCGGAGACATTCGCAGCCCGTGCCATCGCCCTAAGCTGTGCCGTGGCCATCGATATGACCAACGCCACAGGAGAGGCCGAGTGGAAATCCCGCGCCGCATTCCTAACGCCAATTGCCAAAGCTTTTGGTACCGATACTGGCATCGCCGTGTCCGAGATGGGCGTGCAGGTGCATGGCGGTATGGGCGTGATCGAAGAAACGGGCGCTGCGCAATATTGCCGCGATGTCCGTGTGACAGCAATTTACGAGGGAACAAATGGCATTCAGGCGATGGATCTGGTTGCGCGCAAAATGATGGACGGGGGCGATGCTGCGACCCGTTTGATGGACGAGATCGAAACCCACGCCGAAGCGGCGCGCGACGCTTTTCCCAACATGGCCGATGCCGTCTGGCAGGCCAACGAGACGCTGCGCGAGGCGACAGAGTGGTTTGTCGCCCAGACTGATATGGATACCCGGTTTGCCGGCGCTGTCCCTTACCTTAAGGCGTTCGCGCGGGTCTTGGGCGGGCATTTGCACCTCAAGGCTGCCTTGGCCGACAAGGGAGGTGCCCATGAAAAGCTGGCGCGATTCTATATTCTGCGGTTGCTTCCTGAACATGCGGGTTTGCTGGTGCACGCGCAGGCGGGTGCTGACGATCTGTTTACGCTCACCACAGATGAACTGGCTGCCTGATGACTGTTCAAACGGCCGTTGGCTTGCGCTACCCTTGGGACACACCCCCCGGTCCGGATGAAGCAATCGAGGTCGCCACAGGTGTTTTGTGGCTGCGCTTGCCGTTGCCGATGAAACTGGATCACGTCAACGTCTATGCGTTCGACGAAGGCGATAGCTGGACCATCATCGACACCGGGTTTTCGTCAAAAAAGACCAAGGCGATCTGGACAGATTTGTTGGCTGGTCCTTTGGGAGACAAGCCGGTTTCGCGCGTCGTTGTTACCCATCATCACCCTGATCACATCGGACTGGCGGGCTGGTTTCAGACGGAACACGGGGCTGAACTGGTCACGACACGTACCGCTTGGCTGACGGCGCGGATGCTGACGCTGGACGCGCAGGAAACCCCCGCCAGCGAGACATTGGCGTTTTACAGGCTGTCCGGTATGGACCGCGAAATTTACGATAAACGTGCGGCCGAGCGCCCGTTCAACTTTGCAGACATCGTCGATCCCCTGCCGCTGGGGTTTACGCGCATTAAGCAAGGCGATCAGATCACCATCGGAGGCCGCGTTTTCGATGTGCACATGGGCAACGGCCACGCCCCAGAACACGCGACCTTTTGGAGCAGGGACGATAATCTAGTCATCGCAGGCGATCAGATATTGTCGTCCATCAGCCCCAATGTCGGGGTTTACGCGACCGAACCGATGGCCGATCCGATTGGCGAATGGCTCGAGGCATGCGAGCGGCTTGCCCCGATGGGCCGCGAGGACCACTTGGTCTTGGGGGGGCACAAGCTGCCGTTTACCGGGCTTCCCACCCGGATGCGGCAATTGATCGACAATCATCATGGCGCACTGAAGCGGTTGATCAAGTTTATCGACACGCCAAAATCAGCGTCAGAGTGTTTTCCGACCCTGTTCAAGCGCAAGATCGGCGAAGGCGAATATGGTTTGGCGCTGGTCGAGGCTGTCGCACATCTAAGTCATCTTTATCAGGAAGGCCTTGCCACCCGTGTCTTGCGCGCCGACGATGGGGCTTGGGTGTATCAGGCAAAGGGCTAGCGCAATGGACGGTAAAATAAAAACCGCCGCCGAAGCTGTCGAGGGCGATGCGTTACCGCGCCTGCACGAGGTTCACGCCGATCCTGCGCGGCCAAACGCAGCGGATCAAACGATGCCCAAGGGTTTGTCCAATACGCCGGCTGCCAGAAAATCGCCCGCACAATGGGCCTATGAGCGCGTTGTGCTCTATCTCAAGAACTTCGAAGAACAGCTGGACGGGGATCATGAGGTTGCGATGGGCTTTGCAGGTGGCGATGCCGGGGTGCTTCGGATTCAGGGAATGGGGTATTTTGACCCCGACATAATAACGTTCTACGGTGTCGACAGCGCAGGCGCGCGCATGCAGTTGGTCCAGCATGTCAGCCAGCTGAATGTAGCGCTAAGGGCACTGCCCAAGACCACAGGCGAAGCCCCCGCGAATCGCATCGGGTTTCGTCTGTTCGAAGACATCGAGGCTGATGCAGCCAAGACGCAGGCAAAAAACACATAAGATCGTGTCCTATCACATCGTGACACGGGTGCGCGAATACAGTAACCACCTGATTGAATTTGAACGAACACCAAGACAAAGGATTGCGCAAATGGCCAAACACGAACACGGCTCTATGGATACGTCGTCTCAGGAAAAGACCTTTGACAGCTTCATGAATTGGGTCAAATGGTCGGCGATCGTGATCATCGGCATTCTGGTATTTATGGCGATCTTCGCACGCTAACGCTTCAAACTTATCTGACAGGACTTTATCATGCGTATTTGGATGGCATTGGCCTGCGTAGGTTTGCTTGCGGCTTGCGCAAACGAGCCGGGCTCGGACAATTCCTTCGCGGAGGCTGCAGCTGCGGCCGTCACGGTGCCGGGTCCGAAATCAGTCACCTTGATGACAATGATCAACAACCGCTCTGGCGGCGGCGGGCACTCTGCCTTGTTGGTCAACGGATCGCAGCAAGTCATCTTTGACCCTGCTGGATCATTTCGTGACCCACGGGTCGTGGAAAAGGGGGATGTCTTGTACGGGATGTCGCCCGCATGGGTGCAGTCTTACAAATCCGCCCATGCCCGCAGCACGTTCCATGTGGTCAGCCAGACTGTGACGCTCACGGATGCGCAGGCCGAGCAGATATTGAAATTGGTCATGTCCAACGGACAGGTTGCCAGTGCGTTTTGCGCGAACGCCACGTCGTCTTTGCTGTCAGAGGTGCCGGGTTTCCAAGCCATCAACACAACTTTCTACCCTGCAAAGTTGATGGAACAGTTCGAGGCGCTGCCCAATGTCACCACGACGAAATACTATGAAAACGACGAAGGTGATGTGATTGACGCGGTCCAGACTGCTCAATTGACCCAATTATCCGAGTAGCCAAAGCAATCCATAAAGCGTGGCTGCCCCACTGATAATCGCGAGCAAAACGTTCTTGGTGATCACCCCGACAGCGAGGGCAACAATCGCTGCGGTAAACCGTGCGGGATCAAATTGTCCGCCTGTCGCTGCGGGGGCCAGCACCTGCGGTGCGACCAGCGCAGGCAGAATGGCGACTGCGGTATAGCGCAGGTGCCGCAACAGCCAGGCAGGCATTTCGCGGTCACCGACCAAGCCGGTAAAGACAAAACGCAACCCAAAGCTGCCGATACCAAGGCCGATGATAACAAACCAAAGGGTGCCCTTGTCGATCATGACGCGGCCCTATCTGCGCGACGCTCGACCCAAAGTTCGGTCTGCGCGCCTGCGATCATCCCTGCCATTCCCGCCAAAATCAGACCCAGCGAATAGGGCACGCCCGCGGTTGCCAAAGCTGCGACTGACGCAACCACAGCCGCAACGATATGTGCGGGTGTACGAAACATCGGCGCGATCATCGCCAGAAACGTAATGGGAAGCGCAAAGTCCAAGGCCCAACTGTCCGGGATTTGCGTGCCCAACAACGCGCCAACCAGCGTGAAAAGGTACCAAAGCGGGATAATCGGTGTCACGCAGCCAAAGAAATACGACATCCGTTCGCGGATCGTCATGTCCGGCTCTTTCTCGTATTGCGCCATGGCACAGACATAGGATTGATCCACCGTCACATAGGCCGCCAGCGCGCGTTGCCACAAAGGGGCTGCGCCAATATAGGGGGTCAAGGATGCCGAATACATCGCCATGCGCAGATTTACCGCCAGCGCCGATGCCAAAACGATCGCGGTGGGTGCGTGTTCCTGCATCAGCTGCAAAGCGGTAAACTGAGCTGCCCCTGCAATAACGACGACCGAAAATGCGAGTGTCTCGAATACGTTCAGCCCTGCTTCGGTTGCAAGAATGCCAAACAGGGTCGAAAAGGGGATAATCACCAGAACAAACGGTGCTGCGTCGACAAGGCCCTTCCGAAAAGCCGATTTCGTGGTGGTGGTGGCCATGCGTTATCCCTAGGTTACGGGCATATCCTTAGCTGTCGTCCGAAGGGGATGCAATTGTCTGTAAAAACTGACACCAACGCCTATCTGATCGCCCCGCAACCGGGGCTGCCGCGCCTGACCCGTGCGGTTGTGGGCCGTGATCATACTGGCGCTGAAATCACGATCAATGTGGTCGAAGAACGCCCGCTGACAATCTTTCTGAATGCGCAGGAAATCGTGACGGCGATGACCATTGGCGACTATCCTGAATATCTGGCGCTTGGGTTTTTGCGCAACCAGGGCATGCTTAGGGATGGCGAAGAGATCACCCGCGTAGACTATGATGAAGACCTAGAGGTCGTGGTGGTGCGCACTGCACGCAAGACAGATTACGAAGACAAGATGCGCAAGAAAACCCGTACCAGCGGCTGCGCTGTGGGCACGGTTTTCGGCGATATGATGGAAGGGTTGGAAGGCGTGACTTTGCCTGCAACGCCTGTGCAGACCTCATGGCTTTACAGTCTGAGCGCTCAGATCAATCGTACCCCCAGCCTGTATCTTGAGGCTGGTGCAATCCACGGGACAGTCTTGTGTCAAGGCGACAAACCCTTGGTTTACGTGGAAGATGTCGGGCGTCACAACGCCGTCGACAAGATCGCAGGCTGGATGCTGTCCGAAGGCGTAGGTGCGGATGACAAGATTTTATACACAACCGGGCGGCTGACGTCCGAGATGGTGATCAAGACCGCCATGATGGGCATTCCGGTGCTGGCTTCGCGGTCGGGCTTTACCGCTTGGGGGGTCGAAATTGCCAACCAAGTGGGGCTCACGCTCATTGGTCGCATGAAAGGCAAACGTTTCATCTGTCTTGCCGGCGAAGACCGTCTGATCCGAGATGCAGACCCCGATCAGATCATGGATGAACCCAAACGCGCAGGCCGAAAGGGGTCGGTATGAAACAACCTTTGGGCGTGATATTGGCAGGTGGGCAAGCGACCCGCATGGGCGGCGGCGACAAGGGGATGTTGACCTTGGGCGGCCAGACGATCTTGGGCCATGTGATCGAGCGTCTGTCGCCTCAGGTGGCTGGCTTGGCCTTGAACGCGAATGGTGATCCGGCGCGGTTCGAGGCGCTGAAATTGCCTGTGCTGGGTGATAGCATCGACGGGTTTGCGGGGCCTTTGGCAGGGGTGCTTGCAGGGCTGGACTGGGCGGCTTCGCAAGGTGCGGAAACCATCGTGACTGCCGCCGCAGACACACCGTTTTTCCCCGGTGATCTGGTCCCGCAGCTGCTGTTGGCCAGCGAGGGGATGGACCACCCGCTGGTCCTTGCCGCTACTCCTGACGCTGAACGCGGCTCCGCGCGGCATCCGACCTTCGGGCTTTGGCCAGTTGCGTTGCGCGACGATCTGCGTGCCGCCTTGCAGAGCGGATTGCGCAAGGTCGTGTTGTGGACCCAATCCCACGGCGGTCGCGAAGCGTTATTTCCCCTAGAGCAGGCATTTTTCAACATCAATACGCCCGCAGACCTGAAAATCGCGGAAGACATGCTATGAGGGTTTACGGTGTCGTCGGCTGGAAGAACGCCGGTAAGACAGGTTTGATGGAACGTCTGGTGACCGAGATCACGGGCCGCGGCATTTCGGTTTCGACAGTCAAACACGCCCATCACAGCTTTGATGTGGATCACGAAGGCAAGGACAGCCATCGCCACCGCATCGCAGGCGCGCGCGAGGTTCTGCTGGCCTCACGAAATCGCTTTGCCCTGATGCACGAGCTGCGCGACGAGGACGAGCCATCGCTCGAGGCGCTGCTGACACGGTTGTCGCCGGTCGATCTGGTGCTGATCGAAGGCTATAAACGCGATGCCCACCCCAAGGTCGAAGCGCACCGCGCCCAGACGGGGAACGCCTTGATCGCGCCCGGTGATCCGACGATCCGTGCCGTGGCTAGTGACACGGAGATGACGCTGGACCGTCCGGTTCTCGATCTGAACGACACGGTAGCTATTGCTGACTTTATTCTGGCCGAGGTTGGCTTGTGACGTCTTTCGATACGATTGTGGTAGTGGATTGGTCGGGGGGCAATGACACAGGGCTAAAGCCGCGCAAGGATGCGATCTGGGCCGCTGTGTCGCGCATGGGTTTTGCCGAACCTGCGGTTTATCTGCGCAACCGGGATGCGGCTGAAACCTGGCTTGCCACCTTGATCGAGGCCGAGTTGACCGCAGGTCGGCGCACCCTGATCGGGTTTGATTTCCCCTTTGGCTATCCGGCAGGATTTGCCGAGGTCGTGACCGGCGATTGCGATCCGTTCGCCCTGTGGGATTGGTTCGAGGCGCGCGTCGAAGACACGGCCAAGGCAAATAACCGCTTTGATCTGGCAGGTGAATTGAACCTTGCGCTTGGCGACGGCAAAGGCCCGTTTTGGGCAAACGGTCTGCCCAACCGCGACATCCCCGGTTTGCCGCGCACCAAGGCCGATTATCAGAACCCGTTCCCAGACAAGCGCCAGGCAGAAACCCAAGCAAAAGGGGCGTTTACTTGCTGGCAGATGGCAGGCGCAGGTGCGGTCGGATCACAAACGTTTATGGGCCTTCCGGTTTTGTCGCGACTGCGCAAGCATTTTGCAGGGCAGGTGTCTGTTTGGCCCTTTCAGAGATTAGAGACTCCGGTAGCTTTTGTCGAAATCTGGCCGTCTCTGACGGTGTCTGGCGCACCGGATGGCATGATCAAGGACGCTTGGCAGGTCAGCGAAGTCGCCCGCCAGATGAGCGCGCTGCGCCCCGACGCATTGACCAAGATTTTGGATGTAACGGCACCCGAAGAGGGCTGGATTTTCGGGCTGGGCTTTGAGGATCAATTGAAAGGCGCGCTCCCCTTGCGCAACGATTGCTTTGCATTGCCACCGGGCGTTCACTGGACCCCGGTGGACGAGGCATTGTCGAGGCTGCGTGACCGAATGAGCGCGGTGACAGGCACGCAAGATGTGCCGCTCGGGTCTGCTTTGGGTCGGATCGTGGCACGGGATGCAATCGCAAACCGCGCAAACCCGCCGCTGCCAAATACAGCCGTGGATGGCTACGGTTTTGCGGGCGGGCGCGGTGCGGGGCAGCATGTGTTGCCCTTGTCTCAAGGCCGGGCTGCGGCTGGTGATGCGCCGGGCGTCGTGCCTGATGGCCACGCCATTCGAATACTCACAGGGGCAGCCTTGCCTGCTGGTGTCGACACTGTCGTCTTACAAGAAGACGTAGAAGTTTTGGATGGGACGGTTTGTTTTAACGGTCCGATCAAGCAAGGCGCGAATACCAGAAAGGCGGGGGAGGATGTTGCGCAGGGGCAAGTCATCGCGCAAGCGGGGCGTCAGGTTACAGCCGCAGATCTGGCGCTTATGGCGGCAACAGGGCTGCCCTTAATTTCCGTCCGCACGCAATTGCGGGTCGGCGTCATTTCTACCGGGGATGAGATCGTACAGGCGGGGGAAACAGCAGCAGACGGCCAGATATTTGATGCAAACCGCCCTATGCTTTTAGGGCTGATCGCGCAATTCGGCCACATCGCCGTTGATCTGGGCCATGTCGGCGACGACCGCACTGCCTTGCGCGCCAAACTGGACAGCGCAAACGGTGTCGTTGATGCGATCCTGACCAGCGGCGGCGCGTCTGCGGGGGACGAGGATCACGTATCAGGCTTGCTGGACGAGGCGTGTGCCCTGTCGCTGTGGCGGATTGCGGTCAAACCGGGCCGACCTTTGGCGTTGGGAATGTGGCAGGGGATGCCGATCTTTGGCTTGCCGGGCAATCCGGTTGCGGCGATGGTTTGCACGTTGATTTTTGCACGTCCCGCGCTTGCGGTGATGGCCGGGCAAAATTGGTTATCCCCTCAAGGTTTTGACGTGCCCGCAGCGTTTGAAAAGCGCAAAAAGCCGGGGCGGCGGGAATATTTGCGCGCCCGAATGCGCGACGGCAAGGTCGACGTGTTCGCATCCGAAGGATCGGGCCGGATCAGCGGCCTAAGCTGGGCTGAGGGGTTGGTGGAACTGCCCGACGCTGCTGTTCATGTGCAGCCCGGTGATCTGGTGCGGTTCATTCCCTTTGGATCGTTCGGGGTCCGATAGAGCGGATCATAAGCGACCAAAGGGCTGGGATGGGCTTTGTAGGTGCGCAAAGTTGGCGTTGGTACAGACGCGCCAATTGGGCTAACACCGCCTAGCACTGGGCCAAATCTGCGTCCTAAACTTAGAAAGCCCGTTTATCCTATGTCCGAACCCTGCATGAAAATGGTGTTGGTCACACCCGAAATTCCTTACAATACAGGGGCCATCGGGCGGACATGTGTCGCCCTGAACCTTGAGCTGATCCTGATCAAACCGTACGGGTTTTCGCTTGACGAAAAGTCGGTGCGGCGGGCCGGGACGGACTATTGGAAGCATGTTCGGCTTGCGGAATATGACAGCTGGGAAAGCTTTCTGTCAGATCGCCGCCCCCCCCGCGATCACTTGTACTTCTTCGAGGAACACGGCACCCAAACCTTGTATGACCCTGAGTATCAGCCAGACGCTTATCTTGTTTTTGGGTGTGAATCCAAAGGCCTGCCCGCTGCGATCCTGGATGAGATGCCGGATCGTCTTTTTAGCCTGCCGATGCTTGATACGCGTGTTCGGTCCCTAAACTTGGCAAATGTCGCCACGGCAGTCGTTTACCAAGCCATGCGCACACAGCTTGGTGGCTGACCACGGCAAGCTTAGTCAAATGTTCCGGCAACACGCCCCAGCAACATAAATGCGCGGGCGGTGCGGGTTTCGGCAAGCGCCGATATTTCGCCGTCAGAGGCTTGCGCCTCGAACCCGGCAAATGCGCGGTCAAAGCGGCGTAAAAAGTGGTGGGCCGCATCGCGAAATATCGGGTCTTGCTTCATGCGCGAGTTGGTCAACGCCAACGACGACCTATCCCGGATGCCACCAAGGGCTGCGATTGTCCGGCCCCGTGCACCTTGCGCAAATTCGCGCCAAACTTCGGGGCGGGCGCGGTCTGGGCGCAGGTCGTCCATGTAGATGCCATCGTGGCTTAGAAGGGTCAGAACATCTTGCGACGCTTGCACCAGTTGCGAGGCATTGCGGTCTTTCAGCGCCTTGCGCAGGGCGGCGAACCCTTCGGAATCTTCGGCCGTTTCGGGGAAATTCAAAGCACGGATAAAATCATCATGCGACAGCGGCGGCGACATGTCGCCCGCCTGTGTGCCCAACGCGAGGGTGGGCTGATCGTCGGATGACGCGACTGCGACTTTGGGGGCGGCGGCGCGCGGTGCCGCATCGCGTCGGGTCTGAAAGGTGGCCAGCGTGGTTTCGGTCTTGCGCGCGGCGGCTGCAATTTCGTCCAGCTTGCGGCTGACCGACGAATCCATGTCGAACGTCTGGCCTTGCTGCTGGGCGATGTATGCTTGGCGGATCGCGTCAATGGCCGCCTGCAAGCGCTTGCTTTCTTCGCGCATGACGCGGCTGGCACGCGCTGCCGTCGCCGCAACCCAGATCATCGCAACGGGCATGAAAATGGCAAGCATGGTCATCAAGAACCGCAGCCCGCGATCTGTCGTATCAGGGTTCGGGTCAGAGGGTTGTAGCAAAAAAAAGACGGCAGACGCCAAAAGCCAAACCGCGCTTAGTGAAATGGCGATAATTTCAATGTTTGAAATCCCCTTGTCGTTCGGTCGCGAATACACGCCAAAAGGGGTCGACCGCGCGGGTTGCCGGGGCGCATCGGTTCTTGTGGCTTTGGATGGCGCGCGATCGTTCATGCCAAAATTCCTGGATTAGGCGTAGATGATCTTGAGAACCTCATAGGATTTATCGCCCCCCGGTGTCCGAACGGCCACGCTATCACCCTCTTCTTTGCCAATCAGCGCGCGTGCAATAGGGGATTTGATGTTAAGCAGACCTTTTTCAATATTCGCCTCGTATTCGCCAACGATCTGATAGGTCTTTTCCTCGTCCGTGTCTTCATCGACCAAAGTGACCTTTGCACCGAATTTGATGGCACCAGACATTTTTGACGGATCAATTACATCTGCAAGCGAAATAGCGCCTTCAAGTTCCTTCACGCGCCCCTCGATGAAGGACTGCTTTTCCTTGGCGGAATGATATTCGGCGTTCTCGGACAGATCCCCATGTTCGCGTGCTTCTGCAATCGCGCGGATAATCGCAGGGCGCTCTACCGTCTTAAGAAGCTTTAGTTCGGTTTCCAAAGCAGTGTGACCGGCGCGGGTCATCGGGATTTTTTCCATGGGTGTATCCACGCGATGTGGGTCGCAGCCTCGAACGGGGTCCGAAGGTGCAACCGATTTGGGTTGGACCTTACCTGACCTAAACTGGACCTTGATTGCAAGAGGCGAGTGCGCTGCGCCGCGCCAAACCGCAGCGATGCGTACGGCGGTCTGCCATTCTCGGGGGGCTTGGTTTGAAACCCACCACCGACCCGCGTAAAACTGCCGATCACAACCCTGTGGCCTGATTTGCGTTGCGCAATATTCTTGCTAAATAGTCAGCTGAGCCAAAGCATACTGTCGCGGCCATTTATTTTACGCGGTGTCGCGATTGCAAAGCTGGCCGCGCTGGTTTAGCCAAATCCAAACCCATTTCCTGCCCGAAGAGGAGCCCCAGATGGCCGAAATTGAACGTGAAGCAATGGAATACGACGTCGTTATCGTCGGTGCTGGTCCTGCTGGCCTGTCTGCTGCGATCCGCTTGAAGCAGCTAGATGCCGATTGCAACGTGGTCGTTTTGGAAAAAGGGTCAGAAGTGGGCGCGCATATCCTGTCCGGTGCCGTTCTGGACCCGGTCGGTCTGGACGCGTTGATGCCTGACTGGAAGGAAAAGGGCGCACCGGTCAAGGTGAAGGTCAAGGAAGACAACTTTTACATGTTGGGCGAGGCGGGCCAGATCCGTGTGCCAAACTTCCCCATGCCCCCGTTGATGAGCAATCACGGCAATTACATCGTATCTATGGCAAACCTTTGCCGCTGGATGGCCGAGCAGGCCGAAGAACTGGGCGTCGAGATTTTCCCAGGCATGGCGTGTTCCGAACTGGTCTACGGCGATAACGGCGAGATCAAAGGCGTGGTTGCCGGTGAATTCGGCATCAATCCTGATGGCACCAAAGGCGACAGCTATGAGCCGGGCATGGAATTGCATGGCAAGTACGTTTTCCTGTCCGAGGGTGTGCGCGGCAGCTTGTCCAAGCAGGTCATCGAAAAATACGAGCTTGATAAAGGCAAGCAGCCGCAGAAATACGGCCTTGGCATGAAAGAGATCTGGGAGATCGATCCAGCCAAGCACAAGGAAGGCACCGTTACCCACACAATGGGCTGGCCGCTGAACAAGAATGCGGGTGGTGGGTCGTTCATCTATCACATCGAAAACAATCAGGTCTATGTCGGCTTTGTGGTCCACTTGGGCTATAAAAACCCGCATGTTTTCCCCTATATGGAATTCCAGCGCTTCAAGCATCACCCGATGGTTGCCGAGCTGCTGAAAGGCGGCAAGCGCGTTGCCTATGGCGCGCGCGCAATCACCGAAGGCGGATTTCAATCGATGCCCAAGATGGTCGCGCCCGGCGTGGCCTTGCTGGGTTGTTCGGTTGGCATGGTCAACGTGCCGCGCATCAAGGGCAACCACAATGCGATGCTGTCTGGCAAGGCGGCGGCCGAAGCCGCATATGCAGCGATCCAATCGGGTCGTGCTGGGGACGAGCTCAGCGACTACGAAGTGGAAGTGCGCAAAGGTCCGATTGGCAAAGACCTAAGCAAAGTGCGCAACGTCAAGCCACTCTGGAGCAAATACGGCCTGACGGCGTCCTTGGCGATCGGCGGGTTCGATATGTGGACCAACACGCTGGGCTTTTCGATTTTGGGCACCCTTCCACACGGGAAATCCGATGCAGACGCGACGGAAAAGGCCAGCAAGCACAAAAAGATCGACTATCCAAAGCCTGACGGCAAGCTCAGCTTTGATCGTCTGACCAACGTGGCATTCTCGTTTACCAACCACGAAGAAAACCAGCCCGCGCATCTTAGGCTGAAAGACGCGTCCATTCCGGTAGAGGTAAACCTCAAGGAATACGCAGGCCCCTCGGCACGTTATTGCCCTGCTGGCGTATATGAATTTGTGGAAGAAGCCGGCAAAGACACACGTTTTGTCATCAACTTTCAAAACTGTGTGCATTGCAAAACCTGCGATATCAAAGACCCGTCAAAGAATATCACATGGACAACACCGCAAGGTGGAGACGGCCCGAACTATCCCAATATGTAACTTCCTAAGCATCGTTGAAGGTGAAAAGGCGTGCCTTGGCGCGCCTTTTCTGCGTTTGGGACAGGGCAAATTGTTGCTCACGGGTGCGTGCTTTGCGAGTGCGGTGGCATTGCGCTTGGGGGTGAACCTGATAGCGTATCCGAAAATAAGATAAGGCGTCCGAGTATGATCCGTAACCTGTTGTTTTCCGCCAGCGTGATTGCCCTTGGGCTGTCCACGGCTGCGCCCGTTACTGCGCAATCCATATCAGGGGCGTATCTTGCAGGGCGACATGCGGCGGTGCGCAGTGATTTTGCCGAAGCGGCAAAATATTACGCCCAAGCCCTTGCACGGGATTCAATGAACCCTGAATTGCTGGAAAGCACGGTATTGTCATACCTGTCATTGGGCGATGTTGCCAAAGCCTTGCCACTGGCGAGGGTGCTGGCGGCAAATAACCAACGCTCGCAGGTTGCCTATCTGGCCACAACGGCCGGGTTGGCGCAGGCCGAAGATTATGATGGGCTGTTGGCGCAAGCCGGTGATGACGGCGGTATTGGTCCTTGGGTTGATGGTTTGGTCAAAGCGTGGGCTTATGTCGGCAAGGGGGACATGACCCTTGCAATTGCAGAATTTGATAGCCTGAGCCAAGAGGCCGGAATGCAGGGCTTTGTCATGTATCACAAGGCGTTGGCGCTGGCATCGGTCGGTGATTTCGAAGGGGCAGAGGCGATTTTCGCGTCAAACGCAGTTGGATCCGCCGGGCAGACACGCCGGGGCGTGATTGCGCGTGCTGAAATTCTAGGTCAGCTGGATCGCAAGGAACAAGCCCTTGCGCTGCTAAAGTCCAGCTTTGGCGATGCGACCGATCCTGAACTCGACGCGCTTGTCGAAACGCTTCAGGGCGAAGATCCCATTCGATTTACCCAGACCCCGGACGCCAAGGCCGGCATTTCCGAGGTGTTCTTTACCTTTGCGGCTGTGCTGCGCAGTGAATCTGCAGGCGATTACTATGTCCTGCTCTATGCACAGATCGCACGGTTTCTGAACCCTGATCACATCGACACATTGCTGTTGACCGCTGATCTGTTGGAAACTTTGGGACAGTATGATCTGGCAATTGAGGAACTGGCAACGGTCCCCGCTGATGACCCAGCCTACCATGCGGCTGAATTGGGGCGCGCAGCGGCTTTGCGGCGGGCCGACCGACCCGAGCAGGCAATTGAAGTGCTGCAACAGCTGACACGCAGTCACGGTGATCTGGCTTCGGTTCATTCGGCTTTGGGGGATGCGTTGCGGTCGGAAGAAAAATTTGAGACGGCGATTTCGTCCTATGATCGCGCGCTAGAGCTGACGTCTGAAACCAACCCGCAGCGGTGGGTCTTGTTTTATGCGCGCGGCATTTCGGAAGAACGCAGCGGCGATCTGGACAGCGCAGAGACAGATTTCCGCGCCGCCCTTGCGATCAATCCCGATCAGCCGCAGGTCCTGAACTATCTGGGGTATTCGCTTGTCGAACAGGGTCGTAACCTTGATGAAGCGCTGAACATGATCGAGCGTGCAGTCGCGGCAAGCCCGAATTCTGGCTATATTGTGGATTCGCTTGGATGGGTCTTATATCGGCTTGGCCGCTACCAAGAGGCCGTTTCGCAGATGGAACGCGCGGTTGAACTTGTTGCCGTGGACCCGGTCGTGAATGATCATCTGGGCGATGTGTATTGGGCTGTGGGCCGCGAGCGCGAGGCCGAATTTCAATGGCGCCGGGCGTTATCCTTTGTCGATCCTGATGACGCAGAAAGCGAAGCTGACCCGGACCGGATGCGCCGCAAGCTTGAAATAGGTCTTGATGCCGTGCTGAGCGAAGAGGGTGCGGACCCGTTGACGAAGGTAACAGCTGACTGATGCGGACCAACGGCGCGGCGCTTGGGTTGGCACGGTCAGTACCAGCATGGGCCAAAGTGAACCTGACACTGCACGTCACAGGGCAACGTAGCGATGGCTATCATTTGCTGGACAGCTTGGTGGTGCGGGTTAGTGTCGGTGACACACTTGGCGTCACGCCCTCTGATCAGCTAGAGCTGTTTATCGATGGTCCTTACGCCAACGCAGCCCCGTTGGACGGGCGCAACCTTGTGGTACGGGCGGCACGATTGCTGGATGGCGATGTGGGTCGCGGTGCGCGGTTGCATCTGACCAAGGTGCTACCGGCCCAGGCAGGCATCGGCGGGGGATCCGCAGATGCGGCAACGGCGTTGAGGGTACTAAGCGAACACTGGGGGCTGCCGATTCCCGATGATGTGGCCGTGCTGGGGGCGGATGTGCCGGTATGCCTGCACGATGACCCCCAACGGATGAGCGGTGTCGGCGAGGTTTTGGCACCGGTAGGCCCATTGCCGCCGTGCTGGTTGGTCCTGGTGAACCCCAATGTCTCTGCCGCAACGCCAGAGGTTTTCAAGCGCCTGAAATCCAAGTTGAACGATCCGATGCCCAACGACATTCCTGCATTTGACACAGCGCCCGCGTTTGCCGCCTGGCTGGCCACGCAACGCAACGATCTGGAACAGCCAGCCTTGGAAGTCGTACCTAAGATTGCGGGTTGCCTGACTGCGCTGCAAGACGCGCTGTTGGCGCGTATGTCGGGGTCTGGGGCCACCTGCTTCGGCTTATACGAGACCGAAGCCTTGGCTGAACGCGCCGCCGCACGCATTGATCGCGCTAACCCCGACTGGTGGGTGGCCGCAGGTCAGGTGCTTAGCTGATCCGCGCCACGACATAATCGGCCAGATCCCTCAGCATATCGCGCAGCTCGTGATCGGGAAGCGCATCGAGGGCAATTTTCGCACGCTCCGCCCACGCCAGCGCGTCGGTCTTGGTCGCTGACAAAGTGCCATGCTTTTTCAAAAGACCTAGCGCATGGTCAAGGTCACCGTCCTCTTGGCGGCCCTTTTCAATCGTGCGTGTCCAAAACGCACGCTCTTCAGCATCGGCAAGGGCCACCGCTTTGATGACAGGCAAGGTTAGCTTGCGTTCGCGAAAATCGTCACCGATGTTCTTGCCTGTGGCCTGAGTATCCCCTTGATAATCAAGCAGATCATCCACAATCTGAAACGCTACGCCCAACGCATCGCCATAATCGTACAGTGCTTTGATTTGTGCCGTCGGCGCGCCCGCAATCACGCCGCCCACTTCGGTTGCAGCAGAAAACAGCGCTGCTGTCTTGCCGCGCACAACCTTTAGATAGATCGCTTCATCAGTCGCAAGGTTTTGCGCTGCGGTCAGTTGCAGCACTTCACCCTCTGCGATGGTGGCGGAGGCATTGGATAAAATTGCCAAAACGCGCATGTTGTTGGTTTCTGTCATCAACTGGAAACTGCGCGCGAACAGATAGTCGCCAACCAGTACGGATGACTTGTTGTCCCACAGCAGGTTTGCCGTCGGCCGTCCCCGCCGCTGCCCGCTTTCATCAACCACATCGTCATGCAGCAGCGTCGCTGTGTGAATGAATTCTACCGTTGCAGCCAGATGCACATGATACGGCCCTTCATAGCCGCAGATACGCGCAGCAGCGAGCGTCAGCATAGGCCGCAAGCGCTTGCCGCCTGCTTCGACCAGATGGGCTGTCACCTCGGGGATTCGGGGGGCATGTTCAGACGCCATACGGTCGCGGATCAGATCATTCACGGCCGTCATGTCGGCGGCAAGAAAGCTGGCCATCTTGTCATGCGGCTTTTGCCGAGCGTCGCTATTCATCAACCTGACCCCGTTTGTAAGGCTCGACAATCACAGGTGATTGCCCTTACATCTCTGTTATGAAGGAACTTTTGCGCACCACTGACCCGACGATCATCGCTTTTGCCAGCGCCCTTCTTCAGGGCGAGGATATAGACTGCTTTCCATTGGACGTAAATATGAGCGTGCTTGAAGGTGGCATCGGAATTTTCCCCCGCAGATTGATGGTGCACGAGGATAATCACACAGCCGCACTGCGCGTACTGCGGGACAATGATATCCCTACCGGACTGCCCGATTGACCCCGTGCAGGTATTTCCCCCCGATGATCTGACATGCGATGCCTTCTTGGGTGGCAAGCTGCATTTGTGGCAGCCGCGCAAGGGCTACAGGGCGGGGGTCGACCCTGTTTTGTTGGCTGCAACTGTTCCCGCGCAGGCCGGGCAGCGGGTCCTTGAACTGGGCTGTGGCGCCGGGGCAGCCTCGCTTTGCTTGGGCGCGCGGGTTGCAGGCTTGTCCCTGACGGGGGTTGAGGTACAGCCCGCTTATGTCGATCTCGCACGGCGCAACAATGCGTCGTTTGAAGTGGTCGAGGCCGATCTTGCCGACATGCCGCTTGCCCTGCGACAGCGACAATTTGACCATGTGCTGGCGAACCCGCCCTACTTTGATCGCGGCGCGTCAATCGCGTCGCAAGACAACGCGCGCGAAACAGCCATGGGCGAACAAACTCCGCTGGCTAAGTGGGTAGAAATCGCGGCCAAACGACTTGCCCCGAAGGGCCAGGCGCATTTCATCCACCGGGCCGAACGGTTGCCTGATCTGATCCTCGCCTTGCCCCACGATATGGGTAGCATCGAGGTGTTGCCAATTGCACCGCGGAGTGGTCGCGCGGCGGAATTGGTGATCTTGCGGGCGCGCAAAAGTGGTCGGGGGGCCTTTCGGCTTTGCGCGCCTTTGGTGATGCACGAGGGGGACGTTCATCTGGCGGATGGCGATAGCTATGTCCCCGCGATCCGCGCCGTTTTGCGAGACGGCGCTGCGCTGAGGTTTTAGGCATCAACCTGCCGATATTTCAACTTGTCATTAGTTTTGCTGCACTGCCGCGTGACAGGTCAAATATTTCGTGTTTCACTAAGAATACGTAACATTGAAAAAGGAGACTGAAGTGGCATTTGACGCGCATCTGGAAGCTTTGAAACGGAAACATACGGCAATGAGTGACGCTGTAGAGCAGGCGCAGCGCGCACCCGGTATCGACGATATGAAGGTTGCGACGATGAAGAAAGAAAAACTTCGTCTGAAAGAAGAGATTACCCGACTGTCCGCTTAATCGTTAGGCCAGACTTTGAATAGCTGGCGCGCGCCGCACAAAGGGCGCCGCCAGTGATTAGAATTGCAGCCCAAAACAGCACGGGCTTTGCGGGTGTTACGCCCGATATTACCAAAATAAGCGTCGATAGCAGGGGGGCCAGATAAGAACTGGTGCCAAGCATCTGTATATCGCCCTGTTTCACCCCGATATCCCAAACATAAAATGCCAAACCGACAGGCCCCAAGCCAAGCCCTGCGATGCTTGCCCATCCGACTGCTGTGCTAGGCAAAGTGGTTTGTTCAAAAAACAAATGCAAAGGAAGCGAAAGAACAGCCGTTCCCAGACAGAAAACGACAACGCTGGCGGTGGGCGCCGTGCCCACGCGCCGCGACAGCAAAGAATAGCCAGACCAGGTCAGCGCACAGCACAGCGCCAACAGATACCCGGGAACGTATTGCGCCTGAAAGTTGCCCGCCCCGTTTGAGATGATCAGCGCAGCGCCTGCGAATCCCAAGGCAGCGCCAGCAATGTGGCCTTTGCGTAGACGCTCTCCGGGCAACAACCCCGAGAAGACAACGATAAGTAGGGGCCAAAGGTAGGCGATCAAGCCGGCCTCGGCGGCGGGGGCCAAGCGCAACGCTGAAAAATACAAAGCGTGATAGCCAAAAAGCCCAAGTGTACCAAAAAGATAGATGCGTAGCGGCACTTTTCGCAGCGTGCCAAGCGTGCCGGTTGCCAAGCACCAAATCAGGCCCAACAGACCACCGATGGAAAAACACAGCGTATTCAATAAGAAAGGTGGCGTAGGCGCTGTTCCTACCGTGAACAAAGCCAGCAATGACCACAAAAGAACTGCGATAAAACCGACATAGGTCGCACTGCGCCGCGTCACGCGTCATGCTTTGCGATAATCGTGATCCTGTCAGTGACAGCAGAGGTTTTGCTGATTTCGCGCATGATCCAATCCCTGAATGCAACAATCTGTGGCCGGTCCTGCGCCGCCTTGGGGCACAAGAACCAAAACCGGGCACCCGTGGCAAGTGCGAACTCATACGGGGCGACCAACTGCCCCTCGGCAAGGTATTTCAGAACCAGCGCCCGGCGTCCCAAAACCACGCCTGCACCCGCGAGCGCTGCATCCGTTGCATGATCGGCTTGTGAAAAGCGTGGACCAAAAGAAGCGGGCGCCGCAATATTCATTGCGGCTAACCACGCGTTCCAATCTGACGGTGGATATATAAACGCAATTGAATCGTCTACGATCAAAGGCGCATCGCGCAAGCTTTGTGGTGTGGGAAACTGCTTGGCCATGGCTGGGGTCATCACGGGCGTAACCCATTCCTCGGCCAAGGGAAGGGTGAACAAGTCAGGATCGACCTGCTTTGCAAAACGAATTGCGACATCGATATTATCTCGGGCAAAGTCCATGACCCTCAGCGACGCAGAAAAGCGCAGTTCAATCTCGGGGTGAGCCTGTGCGAATTCGAACAAACGCGGTGCCAACCATTTAGCGGTAAACGCAGGGCCAGCTGTGACGGTCAAAGACTGATGGTCCTGGGTGCGCTGTGCTGTGCGCCACGCGGCCGCGAGGGTTCGAAACCCATCCGTCGCACCGGGCGCAAGGGCGCTTCCTGCCTCGGTCAGTTCTACCGCGCGGTTCAAGCGGCGGAACAAGGGCGCGCCAAAGTGCGCCTCGAGTGATTTGATCTGAAAGCTTAGGGCAGCAGGCGTCACGTTTAATTCTGCCGCTGCCAAAGCGAAAGACAAATGTCTCGCGGCGGCTTCAAAGGCACGCAGGGCAGTTAGTGGCGGCAATCTATCAGACATATCGGTTCAGTTTTACTTATGTGAAGAGCAGAAAGTCTCGTTTGCGAGCTATCTTTATATGACCCATTTTAGACACAGATCAGAAATACTTGATAGATGGAGTTTTAAAATGTTTGAAGCAACTACAAACCCGAATGCTCGAAACGCAATGGAGGAAGCGCACCGTGCGCGGGCACGTGCCGCAACCGAATTCTGGGGGTGGCTATTTGGCACCGCAGAGAGTGACAATCAAAATACATAGAATACCAAAGGGCCGGCGCATCACTGCACCGGCCCTTTAGCTAATGAAATCGTATGACGTTAGACGAAATATTGCCCGCCGTTTGCCGTAATTGTCGAGCCGTTGATAAAGGACGCGTCGTCGGCAACCAAAAAGACAACGGCGCGGGCGATTTCTTCTGGTTCGCCTAAACGGCCTGCTGGAATCTGGGCAATAATGGACTCTCGCACCTTTTCCGGCACCGCCATCACCATATCGGTGCCAATATAGCCGGGGCAAATCGCGTTTGCCGTGATGCCAGCGCGCGCGCCTTCTTGGGCCAAGGATTTAATGATGCCGATGTCGCCCGCTTTGGTTGCTGCATAGTTCACTTGCGCGAACTGCCCTTTTTGCCCGTTGATCGAGCTTATGACGACAATCCGGCCAAATTTTCGTTCGCGCATGCCCGGCCAGATCGGATGAACGGTGTTGAAAACACCTGTCAAATTGGTGTCGATCACCTCGTGCCACTGTTCAGGCGTCATTTTATGGAATGGCGCGTCGCGGGTAATACCAGCGTTTGCTACGACAACTTCGATGGGGCCCAGGTCTGATTCGACCTTTTCAATGCCAGCTTTGGATTCCTCGTAACTTCCTACGTTCCATTTGTAGGTTTTTATGCCCGTGCTATCCGTAAAGCTTTTCGCAGCTTCATCATTGCCCGCATAGGTGGCGGCGACGGTATAGCCTGCTTCTTTAAGTGCTGTTGAAATGGCGGCGCCGATTCCTCGGCTCCCTCCGGTCACAAGTGCGACACGTGACATGGTGATCCTCTCCCTTTAGGCAACGTTATTACGTTTCACATAACTGCTGCGCAATTTTATTACGTTTGAAATTGATAGGCACCAGAATTGGGGTTTGCAACTGTTTAGGGAGAGTTTTCGAAAATGTTTTTAGATATCAGGGCATGGCGCGCCAAAGCGCGCCATGCCGTTTCGATTACGGACGTTCAAGACACATGGCAACGCCCATTCCGCCGCCAATGCAAAGGGTCGCAAGGCCCTTTTTCGCACCACGCCGCTGCATTTCGAACAACAGAGTATTCAAGATTCGCGCGCCAGAGGCACCGATCGGGTGACCAATCGCGATCGCACCGCCATTGACGTTAACGATTGCAGGGTCCCAGCCCATTTCTTTGTTCACGGCACATGCTTGCGCTGCGAAGGCTTCGTTTGCCTCAACCAGATCAAGGTCTTCTGGCTTCCAGCCGGCTTTTTCAAGCGCTCTGCGCGAGGCATAGATCGGGCCTGCGCCCATGATTGTCGGGTCGAGACCTACGGTTGCGTAGGACGCAATGCGCGCCAACGGTGTAATGCCGTGCTTTTCGGCGTTATTTGCCGACATCAGCAAGGCACCTGCGGCACCGTCGTTCAGACCCGACGCATTTGCAGCGGTCACGGATCCATCTTTGGTGAATGCAGGGCGCAGCTTTTGCATCGCTTCCATGGTGGCACCGTGGCGGATGTATTCATCGCTATCTACAACCGTCTCGCCCTTGCGGGTCTTGACGGTAAAGGCCACGATCTCGTCTGCGAATTTACCGGCCTTCTGCGCGGCTTCGGCCTTGTTTTGGGATCCGACGGCGAATTCGTCCTGTGCCTCACGTCCGATCTGCCATTTTTCGGCGACGTTTTCAGCGGTTTGCCCCATGTGATAGCCGTGGAATGCATCCCACAAACCGTCTTTGATCATGGTGTCGATAAATTGCAAATCACCCATTTTCTGACCTGCACGCAGGTTCTGTGCATGGGGGCTCATGGACATGTTTTCTTGGCCGCCTGCGGCAACGATGTCTGCATCACCAAGCTGGATGTGCTGTGCGGCCAATGCGACCGCCCGCAAACCGGAACCGCAAACCTGATTGATAGACCAAGCGGCTGATTCGATAGGAAGACCGGCGTTGATATGAGCCTGGCGCGCAGGGTTCTGACCCTGCGCGGCGGTCAAGACTTGACCAAGAATTGTTTCCGATACTTCGGACGCATCTATACCGGCGCGTGCTACGATTTCTTTCAGGACTGCGGCACCCAAATCATGGGCGGGTGTGTTCACAAAAGATCCGTTAAAGCTGCCCACTGCCGTGCGTGCTGCGGACGCGATGACAACATTGGTCATAGTTCATTCCCTCAATTTTCTGACCAAGGTGTCTTTATCGCAAACGTCCACGATCCCTTAGCCCTCTGGGAACCGGACATATCGCATTGAGGCAGACGCGGCAATCACGGCATGCGATCTATCCTGATTTGCGCTGTTCCGATTTGACTGCCCAATAGGGCCGGGTCGTTGGTCCGCCAAACAGGAACCCTTGCTGGCAATCGACGCCCAGACTGGCCAGCACTTTTGAATCTTCGGGGTTTTCAACCTGTTCTGCGACTGTCACCATATCAAAATTATTGGCAATCGATACCATAACGGCGACCAATGCACGGTTGTCTGGATTTTTTGCGATCCCGCGGGTGAACTGTCCGTCGATCTTTAACATGTCAAAGTACAGGTCCTTGAAATAGCGGATTGCGGTATAGCCCGAGCCGAAGTTATCCAGTGCAAAGCACACCCCTTTGTCTTGAAACTGCTCCATGAAACTCGACACAAGCTCAGGCATCATCATGGCGGACTGTTCGCTGATCTCGAGAATCAGGCGTTCACCGATTGTGGCATCCCGGCCCAGCCATCGGTTAAGCATTGTTGTCCAGGCTTTGAACCCTATCGAGCGCGCCGACATGTTGATCGATAAACGCAGTTCGGGATTGTCATTGAGCGCCATCAGGCCTGCACGCAATGACACCACATCGATTTCCCGACCAAGTTGGGTGTTTTCAACAACATTCATGAAGTCGCGCGCGGGTATCACCCGACCTGTGGGATCAAGGACCCGGATCAGCCCCTCGTGAAATGCTGTTTTTTGACCCTGCAGATCCCGCAGGACGGGTTGATATGCCATCAGCGTTTGCTTGTGGGCTATGGCATCTTGCACCATGGCAATTGTGGACCGATCGCGTTGTGCAACAGCATAGTTCAAAGGGTTTTCGCCACCTTCGGGCAGATCGGCGAAGCGGTGTTTGGAATGCTCTTTCACGGTAGGGCTTCTTCTTGTGAGGAGGTGCCCGGCGTTAATGCATGATCTTTTGATAAGAGCAGGTTAAACTTCCAATGAGTAATCATTTTGAGACAAACCAAGCACGCCTTAACGCGGGCTTCGAAAGGGCATAGATGCAGCGCTGCGATTGGGCCGGGCCTGAACAGATTTATCTGGATTATCACGATACAGACTGGGGCGTTCCAGAATTTGACAGTCGCGCGCTTTGGGAAAAGCTGATCCTGGACGGCTTTCAGGCAGGTCTAAGCTGGATCACAATCCTTAAAAAGCGAGAGAACTTTCGCGAGGCTTTTGCCGGGTTTGACCCCGACATAATCGCGACATGGGGGGACGCTGAGGTTGAAACCTTGCTGCAAAACCCGGGCATTATCCGTCATCGCGGCAAAATCGAGGCGACGATAACAAACGCACGGGTGTGGCAGCAGATCGAGGCACGCGAGGGGTTTGATCGCTATTTGTGGAATTACGTAGGGGGTGCCCCGCTTCAGAACCGCTTTGCCACTCAGGCTGAGGTGCCACCGTCAACCGCTCTCTCGACGCAAATATCCAAAGACCTCAAAAAGCAGGGCTTCAAGTTTTGTGGTCCAACAATCGTCTATGCGTTTATGGAGGCGGTCGGAATGGTCAATGATCATCTTGTAAGCTGCCATCGGCATGACGTTGTGGCGGGTATGACCAAGCCACAAGGTTAAGCGATCTTGCCTTGGTTACTTCGCCTTCTTTGCCTGAGCAAAGGAGAGCAATCTTTTACTGCTTTCATCCCACAGATGCAGGCGCGCGTTGGCAAAGCTTTCCCTAAGCGTCAGCGTATTGATCTGAGCAAGCGCTTTGTGATCACGCAGTACGTCGGGCAGGCGGTAAAACGGGATGCGGCTGTACAAGTGGTGCACGTGGTGGATGCCGATATTTGCGCTTAACCATTGCAGAGGTGCGGGCAACTTGTAATGCGAACTGCCGTTCAATGCGGCCTCGTGAATGTCCCAGTCGGGGTCAGCATCCCACAACGTCGTCTCGAATTGGTGTTGGACGTAAAACAGCCAAACCCCGGCGGTAGCTGCCAAAAGCGTGGTTGGCAGAAAAATGAGCAAGATCGGTTTGATGCCGCCAAAATAGAAGACGACTGTTAGCGCCAAAAGAATCGCTGCATTCGTGCACATTGCACTAACCCAGTATCTTGCGTGCTTTGTCAGCCCCAAAGGAATGCGTTGCTGAACAAAGAACAAATAGAGCGGTGCAAGACCGAACAAAACAAGCGGATGGCGGTAAAGCCGGTAGAGCAGGCGTCGCATGGGTGTCAGGGCGCGATACTCAGCAACGGTAAAGGTGTCGATGTCACCAATGCCACGACGCGTAAGGTTGCCAGACGTGCCGTGGTGCATGGCGTGCGATCGTTTCCAGACGTCATAAGGTGTTAGTGTCAGCACGCCTATTGCTCTGCCCAGCCAGTCGCTGAGAGACCGGTTCGCATAAAAAGCATAATGTCCGCAGTCATGCTGGATCGCGAACAGACGCAACAAAAAGGCTGCGTTGCAGACTGAAATCGCAAGAGTGAGCCAAGGGTTTATCGACAGCGAAACCCACGCCAACGACCACAATGCCACGAACGGCACCAGGGTGACGACCAGCTCGAACGTGCTTCTTGCTGCATCGGGGTCACGGTAGTCGGACAACACTTTGATCCAGTCGCGCGCCGGAATTGCGCCCGTGGTTTGACCAAACGCTTCGGGGGTCTGCTTCATATGCCTGCTTTTCTTAATTTTTTACTCGGCATCTTGATAAACGAATGTTTTATTTAAACAACGTTTAAAACTTCGTGCCCCTGTGTGCGCGTCAAATTGAGGCAATATGTAGCGCCTTTATGCGACGCCGTCATGCCACGTTGATCTGCGACACATCGCAAGGCATGACCTTTGAATGACGGGGAAACGACCGTTGGAACGGGGCGATCTCATGAGTTTTCTTCTGTTTATACTGGCTGCAAGCAAGAGATTTCCGATCTTTTCGCCACCACCTTCACAGCCTCAGAGGGGGCAGAGTAGGGCGCGCTGATTGGGGAGCTTGTGATAAATCTGATGAAGGCGACGCCGAAAGATGACTTGTTCGTGTTGTCGGGGTTTTTGGCGCAGGTGCGTGTCGGTTGCATCCTGTTTTCAAGGATGACTTACGATCAGGACAAAAAAGACGTTTTCATTCTCCCTCCGGTTGCGGTCAAGCCGGATTGGCAGAAACAGGGTCTCGGGCAAAAGCTGATCTCTTACGGTTTGGGCGCGTTGCGCAAGGCTGGCATTGATGTTGTGCTGACCTACGGGGACCCAACGTATTATTGCAAAACCGGATCCGCGCAAATTACGCAAGCCGTCGCTCAAGCCCCCCTAGAACTAAGCCAACCACATGGATGGTTGGCACAATCGCTTACTCAAAAGCAGTTCCGCAGTTAATCGGTCCGTCGCGTTGCGTCGACGCCCTAAACAAGCCTGCGCTTTGGTAATTGGGTCGGGAAGCGAAGGTTTTCGGACCACCGCTCACATTCATCCCTCGTTAGGGATTCCCGCATTGACACCCGCCGTCACGCTCGTATAAGCGGTGCTTCATTGGTGTTGGTGGACCGTGCAAGCGGAACCCTGTCGGGCTTAATGCCAGAGGACAACGCCCTTTACCGCCCGCGTGGGCCTTATGAAGGAGAACAGCCGTGACCAAACGCACCGCTGCCAAGCACAAAATTGACCGCCGCATGGGCGAAAACATCTGGGGCCGTCCAAAGTCACCAGTAAACCGTCGTGAATATGGCCCCGGCCAGCACGGTCAGCGCCGCAAAGGCAAGATTTCCGATTTCGGTATTCAGCTGCGCGCCAAGCAGAAGCTCAAGGGCTACTACGGCGACCTGACCGAAAAGCAGTTCCGCCGCATCTATGGCGAAGCCGAGCGTGTAAAAGGCGATACAGGTGAAAACCTGATTGGTCTGCTCGAGCGTCGTTTGGACGCGGTCGTGTACCGTGCCAAATTCGTAGCAACCGTATTTGCTGCACGCCAGTTCGTGAACCACGGCCACGTCAAGGTTAACGGCAAGAAGGTAAACATCCCTTCCTACCGCGTGAAAGAAGGCGACGTGATCGAAGTACGTGACCGTTCCAAGCAGATGGCAGCCTTGCTAGAAGCCACACAACTGGCCGAGCGTGACGTGCCTGACTACATCGATGCCGACCACTCCAAAATGACAGCGACATTTGTGCGCACCCCGGCGTTGGGCGATGTGCCTTACCCTGTCATGATGGAACCAAACCTCGTGGTCGAATTCTACGCGAAGAACTAAGGTTCCTCGCACACCAGATGCCGAAGGGGCCGCGCCGGACACTCCAGCGCGGCCCCTTTTCGTTCTGGCCTGCTTGATGTGACAAAGGGTGCAAGATCACAGTGGCGCTGGCCGTGGCACGCCGCTAAGGTCCGGCCGACAGGAGACATTACAGATGACAACCGCAATTCGCCCCCAATCCGGCATCATGGAAATCGCGCTATATCAAGGCGGCGCATCCCATGTCGACGGGCTTGAGAACGTGATCAAGCTAAGCTCGAACGAAAATCCGTTGGGGCCGTCCGACGCTGCGATCAAGGCGTTTCGCGATGCGTCCTACGATTTGCATCGATACCCGTCATCCGATCATAGTCGCCTGCGGCGCGCGATTGCCGATGTGCACGGCCTAGATGCCGAACGTATCATTTGCGGGACCGGATCGGACGAGATTATCGCGTTTTTGTGCCAAGCCTATTCAGGCGAGGGGACCGAGGTGCTGCACACCGAACACGGCTTTGGTATGTACCGTATTTCAGCGCTGGCCAATGGTGCCACCCCGGTTGAGGTCAAGGAAAACGAACGGGTTACGGATGTGGATGCTTTGCTGGCAGGCTGCACAGACAAGACGCGGCTGGTATTCATCGCCAACCCGAACAACCCAACCAGCACGATGATCGGCCTAAGCGAGATTGAGCGGTTGGCCAATGGTATCCCCAAGCAGGCGATTTTGGTTCTTGACGGGGCCTATGCCGAATATGTCGAAGGCTATGATGGCGGTGCCGCGTTGGTCGATGCGCACGACAATGTTGTGATGACGCGTACATTCTCCAAGCTTTATGGCCTTGGCGGCCTGCGGGTCGGCTGGGGCTATGCCCCTGCGCATATTATTGACGTACTGAACCGTGTGCGTGGGCCCTTTAACGTGTCGCAGGCCGGACTGAGTGCAGCAGAAGCGGCTATAAAAGACGTGGCCTATGCGGATCACTGTCGGGTCGAAAATGCCCGTTGGCGCGGTTGGATGGCGGATGCCTTGGCGGAAATCGGGGTGCCATCTGATGTGTCTTGCGCCAACTTTATCCTAGCGCGTTTCAAGTCGCAAAAGGAGGCAGAGGCCTGTGATGAATACCTCAAGACGCAAGGGCTGATCGTGCGGCGCGTTGCGGGATACAAGCTGCCCACCTGTCTGCGCATTACGGTCGGTGACGAGAGCGCCTGTCGCCGTGTCGTTCATGCGATCCGGCAGTTCAAAGGCGATTGATATGGCTGTGATCTATGAAAAAGTCGCCCTGATCGGGCTAGGTCTGATTGCGTCTTCGATGTTCTGGGGAATGCGGCGCGCAGGGCTGGCGGGCACGGTGTCCGGGTTCGCGCGCAGCGCTGAAACCCGCGACACCGCCCGCGAAATCGGTCTGTGTGACGAGGTCTGCGATTCAATTTCGAAAGCTGTCGAAGATGCTGATCTGATTGTGCTTTGTGTGCCTGTCGGTGTCATGGGATCGGTTGCCGCTGAAATTGCAGGTTATCTCAAGCCGGGATGTACCGTGACCGATGTCGGGTCCGTCAAGGCGGATGTGATCGCGCAGGTTGGCCCTTTGCTGCCAGATAACGTGCACTTTATTCCTGCCCATCCGCTTGCGGGTACCGAACATTCAGGCCCGCGCAGCGGCTTTGCCGAGCTTTTTGATAACCGTTGGTGCTTGCTGGTGCCGGTCCCTGAAACCGATGCGGATGCGATCTCGCGGTTGCGTCATCTTTGGGAAGGGCTGGGAGCAAATGTCGAGGAAATGGACGCCGAGCACCACGATCTGGTCTTGGCCGTGACCAGCCACGCGCCGCATCTGATTGCCTATACCATGGTAGGTGTCGCCGATGATCTGCGCCGTGTAACCGACAGCGAAGTAATCAAATATTCGGCAGCAGGATTTCGCGATTTCACGCGTATCGCAGCCAGTGATCCGACCATGTGGCGCGACGTTTTCCTGACCAACAAGGACGCAACGCTTGAGATTTTGGGCCGATTTACCGAAGAGTTGTTCGCCTTGCAGCGCGCCATTCGGACAGGTGACGGCGACCACTTGCATGCCTATTTCACCCGGACCCGTGCCATACGCCGCAGCATTATCGAGGCAGGCCAAGATACAGACGCGCCCAACTTCGGACGTCAAACCGGCAAGAAATGATCCGTCTGGCGCTGATAGGGATATTGCTTTCGGGTGCCGCCTTTGCAGGGCCGCAAACCTCCCTAAGGCCGACACCGCGTGCTCATAGACTGGTTCTTGAACCATCGGGCAGTATCACGCCAACGCCGCGCAGTGATGCCGGCGAAATGGCTGCCAAACGCGAGGAAGGGCCATCTGCGTCACTGCGGCCCATTTTGCGCAGTCGAAAACTTGAAGACGCGGCAAAAACCCAGCGGGATCTTTTGGCCAAAGGTGCGGTTTGCGGGGACGCGTCCATTCAAGGCACAGTAATTGGCCGGGTAAAACCAAAGCTGCAAGGGTGCGGCGTGGACGATGCTGTTCAGGTGCAATCGGTCGCGGGTGTCAGGCTCAGTCAGGCTGCGGTGATGGATTGCGTTACAGCCAAGGCATTGAAAAAATGGATTGAAACCTCGGCAAAGCCTGGTTTTGCCGATCAGGGCGGCCTGCGCGGCCTTAGGGTTGCGGCACATTATTCCTGTCGACCCCGCAATAATGTGCCAGGGGGCAAAATCTCGGAACATGGGCGGGGCCGCGCGATTGATATATCGGGGTTTCAGCTTGAAAATGGGGCCGAGGTTACTGTGTTGAATGGGTGGAAAGCACCTTCCAGCAGTCAGCCCCTCAAGCGGGTTCACAAGGGCGCTTGTGGTCCGTTCGGAACCGTCTTGGGCCCGAATTCAGACGCTTATCATCAAGACCACTTTCATTTTGATACAGCCCGGCATCGCAGTGGACCATACTGCCGCTAAAGCTAGCGCAAAATGATCCGAGGCGCGCGGCCAAGCGGGATAAATCCCATCGACATGCGCCCTTCCTTAAGGCTAAGCGTCAGATCTAACCTTGTCGTGTTTCCCGTCATCTGCGCCAATCCCGTCAACATTTGTTCGGCTTGAGGGCGCATGTTGGGTGGTAAATAGCCAGCGTTTTCAACCATATCCAGAATTGCGCGCCAATTTTCAGCCTTGATCGAGACGGTACCCGTGGCAAGGCCTTCCAGGTTCACAGCTATATTTCCCGTGGCCAGAATCTCCACGTCGCCCCAGATAACAAGTGCCTGTCTCAGGTCGATCATGCGCGGTTGCGGGCGTGTCCGCCCCAACGCGCGTCGATCCCAGATGCGGTCGAACGTCACAGTCAGGTCAGCGGCGAACGTGTCAAATGCCAAGGGCCAATCAGCGGGCAGGCCCAGAAACCCGCGGGTGATAGCACCTGGCGTCAGATCGTCTGCCTCAAGTTTGATATCATAGGTGGGGCTGGCCGAGGTCTGCTGGATCATCGTAAGATCAAGTGTATCGGCACCCACAAGGCCACCCAACGCGGTATCCACAGACCACGCTGCGCTTTTCAGCCCAAGGCTTTCCAACCCAAGGGACGGACCGGGCCGCAAACGAAGATCGGAGCTAGCATCTGGTGCCGCAACGACAGCGCGCACCTGCGCGTTTGCCAGCGTGATCGGCGTCTGTGGTAAAGTAACGGTTACATATCCGGGCCAATAGGTGGGCGCGGAAATGTTTAGCGTGTCCAGGCTCACAGCCGCCCCGGACTGTGGGTCCGCCAACGCAAGATCAGTGACCTGAGTATGCAGCCGCAAGGGAAAGCCCAGCTTTTCAATGGTGCCGACATCGGCCTGCCACCCCAAAGCGCGGCGTGCCTCAAGCCAAGTTGCGATTCCGCGTTGCATCGCCGCCGAGGCAAAAGCCCACCACCCACACCACAAAATCGCCAAAACGACGAAAACTCCGATCAGCTTGAACATAATGGGCAAAACCTTTTTAACGCACCAGACAGACCTGCATTATCCAAGCAGGAGATAAAGGACCAGAGTGATGGAAATGTGGGTGTTCGGCTACGGCAGTTTGTTGTGGAAACCGGGATTTGACGTGGCGGAAAGCGTGATTGGCCGCCTTCCGGGCTATGCGCGATCTTTTTGCATGCGGTCCATCCATCATCGCGGCACAGTCGACAAGCCCGGTCTGGTGCTGGCGCTGGATGCTGCGACTGGCACCGCCTGCGACGGGATAGCACTGCGCGTGACGCCGGGACTTGAAGCACAAACACTTAAGTATCTACGCGAACGCGAATTGATTTCATCGGCATATGTCGAAAAGAATCTTGAGGTTCATCTGGCGGACGGTCGCACGATTACAGCGCTGGTGTATGTGATTGACGCAGATCACGATCAATACTGCGGTGGATTGCCACTGGAAGATCAGGCGCAGATTATTGCCACTGCCGTTGGCGGTATGGGCCCCAATACTGAATATTTGTTTAACACCGCCAGCCACCTGTCTGAAATTGGATTGCACGACCCCTCGCTAGAGTGGCTGCACGACCGTGTGAAGACACTTTGTGTATAAATCCTTGGCATATTTGCCGAACTTGGGTGTAAGCTGCGCGAATAGAAGCACAAAAGTGTCAGGAACGATGAGGCATGGCGCAGTCAGACAGCGAGTCTAAACCACAGTTTTCCCAGCCGGTGCGGCAAATTACCCTGATGCTGATCGCCCTTGGGCTGACAGGGATCGGTGCGTTTTTGGCACTTCCTAGTGTGCTGCCTATTTTTGCGGCAAATCCCTATTTGAACGGCGTGATCATTTTCGTGTTCTTTATCGGTGTGATCGCCTGTTTTTATCAGGTGATCCAATTGATCGGCTCTGTGCGCTGGATTGAAAATTTCGCCTCGGATGCGTCTAATACTGACACGGTTGCACCGCAGCTTCTGGCACCGCTTGCGGCGTTGCTGCGCACGCGCGGCGCGCGGATGCAGGTGAATGCGTCGTCGTCACGGTCGATCCTCGATTCAGTGTCTACACGCATCGATGAAGCACGCGAAATGACGCGGTACATCGTGAACATGCTGATTTTCCTTGGCCTTTTAGGCACATTCTATGGTCTTGCGACGACCGTTCCCGCCGTTGTGGAAACGATCCGCAGCCTTGCCCCGCAAGAGGGTGATGGCAGTACGGACATGTTTGCCCGCCTTATGACAGGGTTGGAAGCGCAGCTTGGGGGTATGGGGGTGGCGTTCGGGTCATCGCTGTTGGGTCTGGCCGGATCACTGGTTGTCGGCCTGTTGGAACTCTTTGCAGGACACGGCCAGAACCGCTTTTATCAAGAGCTCGAAGACTGGCTTAGCTCGATCACCCGTGTCGGATTTTCTGCTGGCGAAGAAGGCACTTCGGATCAAGGCGCGGTCGCTGGTGTGTTGGATCACATGACTGACCAGATGGAGACGCTTAGACAATTGATCAGCCAATCTGCCGAGAGCCAAACGGGACTGAACGACCGCCTTGGCACGTTGGCCGTCGCAGTCGAGGCGATGATAACACGCAATGCAGAGGCGGAAGCGTCAAATGACGCGCTAGACCGGATCGCAAAAGGCCAGGAGCGTATGATTGCCGTGCTCGAAGGTCAGGACAACGACGATCAGGTCGATGCCGAAAGCCGGATGCGCCTGCGGTCGATCGACGTTCAATTGTTGCGGATTCTTGAGGAAATTTCGGCGGGACGGCAGGAAACCATGGCTGAATTGCGCAAGGACATCTCGCTTCTGGCAAAGGCATTGTCCGCCTCGCGCCCGTCCGAGCCGCGCCGCATGCGGACCCCTGAAAAACCTGCGCCCGAGGGCAGCTAGGTATGGCGCTTTCCCGACGCTCAGGATCACGGTTTCAATCGTCTATCTGGCCCGGCTTTGTCGATGCGATGACGGGCCTTCTGCTGGTGTTAATGTTCGTGCTGACCATTTTCATGGTGCTTCAGGCCGTTCAGACCCAGCAAATCAGCGGCCAAGAGGACGAATTGAATTCCCTGTCGGGCGAGGTTGCCGCACTGGCTCAGGCGCTTGGGATGGAGCGTCAGACGAACGCTGAGCTTGAGGTGCAGGTCGGCGCGTTGAACACGTCGCTGACCAGCGCACGCGATCAGGCGGCTGAGCAAGCCGCCCTGATTGCATCTCTGACCGCTGCGGGAGAGGCGCAGGCGGCACAGCTTACGCAGGCGCAATCACAGATAACCAGTTTCGAAGCACAAGTGGCCACCTTGCTGTCGCAAAGGGATGACGCCCAAAATCGTGTTGCATCGCTTGAAGGCGAACAGGCCGACCTGTTGAGCGCGCAAGAGGCTTTGAACCTTGCGTTGGCCCAAGCCCGGAGCGAGACAGATGCCCAAGCCGAAGTTGCCAGACTTGCGGCGGCACGGCGTGATGCGTTGAACGCGCTTGTTGCCGATCTGCGTGCGCGCAACGCGGATGTGCAGGCGGAATTGGCTCTTGCCGCAGAAACATCGCAGGCAGAACTATCAGAGGCAGAGAGGGCACGCTTGGCCGAGGCCGCCGCGGCCGAGCTTCTGCGTGCAAGGCTGCAAGACGCGGGTGCTGAACTGACCGCGATGACCTTGGCGCTTGAAGCGCAACGCAAGGAGGCGGAAAATACTTTGACACTGCTGGCTGCTGCACGTGCCGCACGGGCAGAACTGGATGCGCAGCTTGATACCGTTGAGGCCGCCAGACTTGCTGCGATTGAGCAGGCTCAAGATCAGATGAGCGATGCCCAAAAGCAGGCTGTATTGCTGGCCGCCGCACGGTCTGCATTGGCGGGCGAAGAGCAAATAAGCGCCGCAGCGCAGCGCCAGACGGAACTGTTGAACCAGCAGGTCGCCGCGTTGCGGGGGCAGTTAGGTGAATTGCAGTCTTTACTGGATGATGCCGTGTCGCGTGATGCGGCGAAAGAGGTGCAATTACAGTCTCTTGGGTCCGACTTAAACACAGCCCTGGCCCGTGTCGCCGCCGAGGAAAGGCGCCGCGCCGAGTTGGAGGCCGCCGAGCGCAAACGGCTTGAAGCCGAGACCAAGAACCTTGAGCAATATCGGTCAGAGTTCTTTGGAAGGCTGCGCGATCTGCTGGGCAATCAGGCTGGCGTGCGTATCGAAGGGGATCGGTTCGTGTTCTCATCTGAGGTGTTGTTCCCGCCGGGTGCTGCAACATTGTCGGATGACGGTCGCACCGAAATCTCGAAGGTTGCGGGAATTTTGCGCAATGTTGCTGCAGATATCCCGCCCGAGATTGACTGGGTGATCCGTGTCGACGGGCATACAGACAACCAACCGCTTTCGGGGTTGGGTGAGTTCGAGGATAACTGGGAACTAAGCCAAGCGCGTGCCTTGTCCGTTGTTAAGTATATGATCAACTTTCTGGGTATCTCGCCTGACCGGCTGGCCGCCAATGGGTTTGGGCAATATCAACCAATCGCCACAGGAAATTCAGAATCTGCGCGGGCGCAGAACCGCCGGATTGAGTTAAAGTTTACCGAGAAGTAATATCATTCAACCATCATAAGGATGGTTTTCTGGCTGATGATCTGCGGTCCGCGGATCATTGTAACGGTGCCCTTATACTCGCCTGACATCCAGTTTTTGCCACGACGTTTTTTACCAATCGCGCGGAAGGACTGCGCCTGCGCCTTCGTCAGGGTCACATCATCTTCGATTACCAGACCGTCAGGGCCATAAATTGAAAGAGCGATAATATCCTCTGGCTGGCTGCCAAACAAATAGCCCCAAATCACCATTGCAGGCGCATCTGGGAGCAGTGTTTCCGCGTTTGCGGTGCCCGCTTTGATATCATTAAACGCCGGTACAGATTCGGAAAACCCCGCTCCAATCAACCCACCTGCGCGATAATCTGGGAGGTCTTTCCATAGGCTGCTGTCACCTGCTGTAGCGCAAACGGTTTTACCGTCAGGGTCAAACGGATCGACAACTTTACCATCTTTGCGCACCGACAGATGCACATGCGGAAAAGCCGCTTTGCCAGACTGGCCGACAAAGCCAAGTTCTTGCCCTTCCCAAACCTGCTGGCCTGATTTTACGATGATCGATCCGTTTTTGAGGTGGCAATATTGGGTTTCCCAACCGTCGCCGTGATCAATCAAGACCCCGTTGCCACATTCGCGCCCTTCAATGGAATCGGCGGTTTCTTCGGAATATCCGGTGTCATCCATGCCGTCGCGCACGCCTTTGACCTGACCGGCAGCGCTGGCAAGAACGCGAATGTTGTTTTGGATTTCGGCCCTGTTAGTCAGGGCGAAGTCTGTTCCCTTGTGACCATTGTAGGTCAATGTGGAACAGGTAAAGTCCGATGCTGCGGACGACGGATCGGTGTCGACATACTGCTGGATGTAGCAGTCCGATGTCAGATCGCAATCAATGGGAGGGGAAAGTAAAAAACCCTCTGCCAGCGCGGGGCTGGCAAAGGGCAGGGCGAGGACAAATGCCGCACCGGTTAGCTTCATTCGGCGGTCAGCAAAGGAGGCTTGTTGCCCGTCAACTTGAGGTTTTCCGAACTCACCACCGTGATATCCAGCTCACCCTTTTTGACACCAACCTTGACCACGCCACCTTTGGCCAGCTTGCCGAACAACAATTCTTCGGCCAGTGGCTTTTTGATGTACTCTTGGATGACGCGACCCAAAGGACGCGCCCCCATTTTTGCGTCGTAGCCTTTGTCGGCCAACCATTCGGCGGCTTTCGTAGACAGTTCGATCGTGACATTCCGGTCCATCAATTGCGCTTCGAGTTGTAGCACAAATTTTTCTACGACCTGCATGATCACCGCTTTCGGCAAAGCGCCAAAGCTGATGACGGCGTCCAGACGGTTGCGGAATTCAGGCGTAAACGTCCGTTCAATCGCGGCTGTATCCTCGCCGGTGCGACGGTCACGGCCAAAGCCGATCGCCTCTTTCGCCTGCTCGGATGCGCCCGCGTTCGATGTCATGATCAACACGACGTTGCGGAAATCTACTGTCCGGCCATTATGGTCAGTCAGCTTGCCGTGATCCATAACCTGCAACAGAATGTTGTAGACATCCGGATGCGCCTTTTCCATTTCATCAAGAAGCAACACGCAATGGGGGTCTTGATCTACGCCGTCGGTCAGCATCCCACCCTGATCAAATCCCACATAACCGGGAGGGGCACCGATCAGACGTGATACGGCGTGTTTCTCCATGTACTCCGACATATCGAACCGAAGCAGTTTTACGCCCAGCGTATCAGCAAGTTGTTTCGCAACTTCGGTTTTGCCTACACCGGTCGGACCTGCGAACAGATAGTTACCAATGGGCTTTTCAGGCTCGCGCAGACCCGCCCGTGCAAGCTTGATCGCCGAGGCAAGCGCGTCGATTGCTGCATCTTGACCAAACACAACCCGCTTAAGCGACGCTTCCAGATCCTTAAGCACGATAACATCGTCTTTCGACACATTCTTGGCCGGAATACGTGCTATTTTCGCGACGACCGCCTCGACTTCTTTGGTGCCGATTGTCTTACGACGTTTTGAGGCAGCCAACAGGTGCTGAGCGGCACCTGCCTCGTCGATCACGTCAATCGCCGAGTCAGGCAATTTGCGATCGTTGATATAGCGGTGCGCCAATTCAACGGATGTACGGATCGCGTCAGCGGTATATTTGACCGAGTGGTGATCCTCGAAATAGGGTTTAATCCCCCGCAAGATTTTCACCGCATCTTCAACCGATGGCTCGTTCACGTCGATTTTCTGGAAACGCCGCGCAAGGGCGCGGTCTTTTTCGAAGTGCTGGCGGAATTCCTTGTAGGTTGTTGACCCCATGGTGCGCAGTTTCCCGCCCGCAAGTGCGGGTTTCAGCAGGTTGGACGCATCCATCGCGCCGCCAGATGTCGCACCGGCACCTATAACGGTGTGGATTTCGTCGATGAAAAGAACGGCATCCTCGTGCTGTTCCAATTCGGTCACGACAGCTTTCAGCCGTTCTTCGAAATCACCGCGATAGCGCGTTCCAGCCAGCAAAGCACCCATATCGAGCGAATAGATCGTTGTCTTCGACAGCACCTCGGGTGTTTCGCCAGCAACGATCTTGCGCGCAAGCCCTTCGGCGATTGCGGTTTTACCAACACCGGGATCACCCACCAACAGCGGGTTATTCTTGCGGCGGCGGCACAGTACCTGAATGCAACGCTCTACCTCTTGGTCGCGTCCGATCAGCGGATCAATGTCGCCTTCGCGGGATTTGGCATTCAAATCGACGCAGTATTTCGCCAGCGCAGATTCTTTTTTGTCACCCTCGGTTACACCTTGGGTTTCTTCCTCGTGCTCGGGCGCGCCCGAGACAGAGCGGGGTTCACCGAACGCGGGGTCTTTGGCGACACCGTGGGCGATGAAATTGACTGCATCATAGCGGGTCATGTCCTGTTCTTGCAGAAAATACGCCGCATTACTTTCACGCTCTGCAAAGATGGCGACCAGCACATTTGCGCCAGTCACTTCGGTCCGGCCAGACGATTGAACGTGGATCGCCGCGCGCTGGATAACGCGCTGGAAGGCTGCCGTTGGCACCGCTTCTGATCCATCAATGTCGGTGACCAGGTTACTCAGGTCTTCGTCAACGAATTCGACGAGAGTGTCGCGCAATTCGGACATATTGACAGAGCAGGCTTTCATCACTTGAACCGCGTCTGGTTCATCAATGAGGGCCAGCAATAAATGTTCGAGCGTTGCGAATTCATGTTTGCGCGCATTGGCAAGCGCCAAGGCGGAATGAATTGCTTGTTCTAGTGTAGACGAGAATGAAGGCACGTGCGTGCTCCTTTTCGATCTGTGTCGGTTCGGTGTCCCGGTATAGGGCGCGCCGCTGCCGAACATGGCCTCATAGTATTAGAGTTTGGTTGATCATGGCAAAGCTTCAAGGCTTTTCTGCAATATTGATGTCACATTTCTTGTGAACAGCAGATTTTGACCATGATTGTGCCGCTCAGAAGCTGTCTTTACGGGCACGGATTTCGGCAAACACCTGAGTGTCGGTGGCGTTTTCCATCCCAAGTTGTGCGCGGATACCGGGATCGGCAGGGCGCAGGAACGGATTGGTTTGAAGTTCCAATGATAGCGTCGAGGGAACTGTCGGCTTGTTGTCTTTACGAGCCTGATCAATCTCTCTTGAACGAGATATAAGCGCATCATTCTTTGGATCAACCGTAAGCGCGAATTTTGCGTTGGATTGTGTGTATTCATGGCCTGAACAAACAATTGTCTCTGGGGGCAGCTTCATCAGCTTTTGCATGCTTTCCCACATTTGCGCAGCAGTGCCTTCAAATAATCGACCGCAGCCAAGCGCCATCAGGCTGTCAGCGGTAAAGACGGTTTTGGCGGCTGGCACGTAAAATGCAATGTGGCCTACTGTGTGGCCGGAAACATCCAGAATTTGCACATCATGTCCCCCAAACTTAAAGGTTTCTCCCTCTACCAAGGCATTGTCCAGCGCGGGAAGACGGTGCGCATCCGCTTTGGCACCGTAGATGCGGGCAGGGTGGTTTGCAGTCAGATCAGCCACGCCTTGAATATGGTCATCGTGGTGATGGGTCAGCCAGATGTCTGTCAGCGTCCAGTCAAGTTCTTTCAACTTTGCTGAAATTGTGCCGGCTTCGGGCACGTCAATTAATGCAACTGCGCCGCTGTCTTGGTCGCGCAGCAAAAAAGCATAATTGTCCGACAGGCAAGGGATGGTCACGAGATCGAATGGCATGAATGGGCTCCTGTCAGAATGAAGATCTTAATTTCAAGTTAGCGCGCTGACCTGCCCACGGCAAATCGGTTTGTGCGCCGGTCATGTCCCTTTTTCGCAGCGGATGTTTGGTCTATCATCGCAACACGTCAGCAATCAAAGGCCAAGCCCCATGCATCTGGATGTGCAAGACCTGCGCAATTTCTATTATCGCAGCGCGCTTGGGCGGGCGGCACAGTTGTCATTGCGCAGCCGCATGCTTGAGCTGTGGCCAGAGGCGAAAGGCCAGACGGTTGTCGGCTTTGGGTTCGCAGCCCCCTTG
This sequence comes from Roseobacter sp., assembly GCA_024636495.1. Taxonomy (GTDB): domain Bacteria; phylum Pseudomonadota; class Alphaproteobacteria; order Rhodobacterales; family Rhodobacteraceae; genus Sulfitobacter. The sequence goes on from JAGXGZ010000056.1 coordinate 105,934, forward strand.
TTGCGGCCCTATCTGGCTGATGCGCGCAGGGTGATGACCCTGATGCCCGGTCCACAAGGCGTGATGCCATGGCCCGCAGGCATGGAAAACACATCTGTCCTGACCGAAGAAACATTGTGGCCGATTGAAACCGGGCATGTGGACAAGCTGGTTTTGATGCACGGGCTAGAGACATCGGACAGGCAGGGCGATCTGCTTGAGGAATGTTGGCGCGTGCTTGGGCCGGGGGGCAGGGCGTTGTTTATCGTGCCCAACCGGGCTGGTTTTTGGGCGCGGCGCGACATCACACCTTTTGGTTATGGGCGACCTTACTCACCGGGACAGCTTGAGACACAGCTGCGCAAACATCAGTTTTTGCCGGAACGCCAATTGGGTGCGCTTTACCAAATGCCATCTACGCGGCGCGTGTGGATGCGGTCGGGCAAACTGTTCGAGAAAGTCGGGCGGCATGTGCCGACAATGATGGCTGGTGGCGCTTTCATGCTTGAGGTGACAAAACTGGTCTATCCGCCAAAGGGGAAAGTTGCCCGAAAAGCGGCGCGCAGACCGATCCGGGTGTTGGAAGGCGTTGGGGCCGCAACCGCCAAACCTGCATGAGATTGGGCCTGATCAAGTAAGAATCGTTTTCTATTGCTGAAAGGATGCGCATTCTTCGAAGAGTAATTCCAAATTCGGGTCAAAGCGTCGCAGATCAACGCTCAGTTAAGAATTAAGGGGCGGTTTCATGTCGGAACCTCACTATACTGTGTTGCGGGGCGCAAACCTGTCTGCTACATCGGCCCTGATTTAGACGTCTTGGGTTAATTCAAGCCGCGCCAACACCCCGGTGACGCGAGTTATTCGCATATCCGGCACTGACGTACGAGAGGATGGACGTGTCCGAAACAGCATCGATCTCTACAGGTATCGCGAACCGCTATGCGACTGCCGTGTATGAACTGGCCTCCGAAGCCAAATCCCTGCCACAGATTGAAAAAGATCTTGATGCGCTGCAAGCCTCTCTGGCTGACAGCGAAGATTTCCGGGACCTGATCCATTCGCCAATCTACACGCGCGAACAGCAGGCATCCTCTATCAGCGCCATCGCCAAGAAGATGGGCCTGTCTGATACAATGTGCAAAACGCTGGAGCTGATGGCAAACAAGCGCCGCTTGTTCGTGATGCCCCAGCTGATCCAGAACCTACGCGAGATTATCGCGGTGGAAAAAGGTGAAGTCACTGCTGATGTGGTTTCTGCCAAGGCGCTGACGAAGGCGCAATCTGACAGTTTGTCCAAGTCGCTTGCTGCGAGCACGGGCAAAAAAGTAACGTTGAATGCGACCGTTGATGACACTCTCATCGGCGGTCTTATCGTCAAAGTGGGCTCTAAGATGATCGATACGTCGATCCGCTCGAAGCTCAATTCCCTCCAGAATGCAATGAAAGAGGTCGGATAAATGGGTATCCAAGCTGCAGAAATTTCTGCGATCCTTAAGGACCAGATCAAAAACTTTGGTCAAGAAGCAGAAGTCGCCGAAGTTGGCCGCGTTCTGTCCGTCGGCGATGGTATCGCTCGCGTTTACGGTCTGGACAACGTCCAGGCTGGCGAGATGGTCGAATTCCCCGGTGGCATCATGGGTATGGCCCTGAACCTTGAGACCGACAACGTCGGTGTGGTTATCTTTGGGTCTGACCGTGACATCAAAGAAGGCGATACCGTCAAGCGCACCAACTCGATCGTGGACGTGCCAATCGGTAATGGTCTGCTGGGTCGTGTTGTAGACGGTCTTGGCAACCCAATCGACGGCAAAGGCCCGATCGAATCCACCGAGCGTGGCCTCGCTGACGTCAAAGCACCCGGTATTATCCCACGTAAATCGGTTCACGAGCCGATGGCGACAGGCCTCAAGTCTGTTGATGCGATGATCCCCGTTGGCCGTGGCCAGCGCGAATTGATCATTGGTGACCGTCAGACCGGCAAAACAGCCGTGGCTTTGGACGCGATCCTGAACCAGCAGCAGATCAACGACGCCGCAGGCGACGATGAAAGCAAAAAGATGTACTGCGTGTATGTCGCGATTGGCCAAAAGCGGTCGACTGTTGCGCAGCTGGTTAAAAAGCTCGAAGAAACTGGCGCGATTGACTATTCCATCGTCGTTGCCGCCACTGCGTCCGAGCCTGCACCGATGCAGTACCTTGCACCTTATTCTGCGACAGCCATGGCGGAATTTTTCCGTGACAATGGCCGTCACGCGCTGATCGTTTATGATGACTTGTCCAAGCAGGCCGTGTCTTACCGTCAGATGTCGCTTTTGCTGCGTCGTCCACCCGGCCGCGAAGCTTATCCTGGCGACGTTTTCTATCTTCACTCGCGGTTGCTTGAGCGTTCCGCAAAATTGGGCGATGCGGCTGGTAACGGCTCTTTGACGGCTCTGCCGATCATTGAAACCCAAGGTGGCGACGTTTCGGCGTTTATTCCGACAAACGTGATTTCGATCACCGATGGTCAGATCTTCTTGGAAACCGAATTGTTCTATCAAGGCATCCGCCCTGCTGTGAACACTGGTCTGTCAGTATCACGCGTTGGGTCTTCTGCTCAGACCAAAGCGATGTCTTCGGTTGCTGGTCCGGTAAAGTTGTCCTTGGCTCAGTACCGCGAAATGGCGGCCTTTGCTCAGTTCGGTTCCGACCTTGACGCGTCCACCCAGCAGTTGCTGGCCCGTGGTGCACGTTTGACAGAATTGATGAAGCAGCCACAGTATTCGCCGCTGACCAACGCAGAAATCGTCTGCGTTATCTACGCGGGTACAAAGGGTTTCCTTGACAAGATCGACGTCAAGCAGGTCGGTCGCTTTGAAGCAGGTCTGCTGGCGCATCTGCGCAGCAAACATGCCGATCTGATGAAAGACATCACCGAAAACGATCGCAAGGTGAAGGATGAGTTGGAAGACAAGATCAAAGCTGCCATCGAATCTTTCGCCGCTGACTTCGCTTAAGGGAGGGAGGGCACATGCCAAACCTCAAGGACCTAAAAACACGGATCGCGTCGGTGAAAAACACCCGCAAGATCACGAAAGCCATGCAAATGGTTGCCGCGGCGAAACTTCGCCGCGCGCAGGAAGCTGCTGAACAGTCACGCCCCTACA
>JAGXGZ010000057.1 GCA_024636495.1 Roseobacter sp.
AAACCACATCTTCGATTCCTATGACGACGTCCTTGATCATTGCTGTGACGCTTGGAACAAGCTGATCGCGCAGCCCGACCGCATTGCCTCCATCGGAAACCGAAAATGGGCTCAAGAGTTCTGATCAATGCAGGTTGGTATTAGGCCTGATCCTGATCCCGGTGGGCGAGAAAATCGTCACCCCGCTGTGGCGCGCCGTGTTCAGCCGCAAAAAGAAAGACCCCGCGGCGGTCTGATCCAACACCATCTGAAAACGTAAAAGGGGGCCATCGCGGCCCCCTTTATTAATCTCTGAACGCGGAACTGGGTTACAGCAGCGCCTTGGCTTTGTCGGCGACGTTCTGGGCTGTGATGCCGAACTTCTCGAACAGCTCTTCTGCGGGGGCAGAGGCACCGAAACGGTCCATGCCGACGAAATCGGCCTTGTTCCATTTGCCACGCTCTCCGGTAAGCCAACGGTCCCAGCCTTGGCGCACAGCGGCTTCGACGCCCACGCGCACGGGGCCTGCGGGCAGAACCTTGCGACGATATCCTTCGTCTTGGGCGGCGAACAGCTCCATGCAGGGCATGGAGACAACGCGGGTGCCGATGCCCTCGGCTTGCAGGATATCGCGGGCTTTCAGCGCGATTTCGACTTCGGAGCCGGTGGCGATCAGGATGACCTGACGTTTGCCATCGGCATCGGCCAGAACGTAAGCACCCTGTTCTGTGAGGTTCTTGTTTTTGTGCTCAAGGCGTACGGTCGGCAGGCCCTGACGGGTCAGCGACATCACAGATGGTGTGTCTTTCGAGGTCAGCGCAATTTCCCACGCTTCGGCTGTTTCTACCGTGTCGGCGGGGCGGAAGACGTAAGTGTTTGGTGTTGCACGCGAAATCGACAGATGCTCGACCGGTTGGTGCGTCGGGCCGTCTTCGCCCAGACCGATGCTGTCGTGGGTCATCACAAACACCGTTGGCACTTTCATCAACGCGGCCAAACGCATCGCGGGGCGCGCATAATCGGTGAAACACATGAACGTGCCGCCGTAAGGACGGATCCCGCCATGCAGCGCCATGCCGTTCATCGCAGACGACATGCCATGTTCGCGGATGCCCCAATAGACATAGCGACCGCCCCGGTTATCGGTGTCAAATACGCCCAGATCCGCCGTCTTGGTGTTGTTCGACCCGGTCAGATCGGCAGAGCCGCCAACCGTCTCGCTGAACAGCGGGTTCAACACTTCAAGCGTCTTTTCGCTGCTGGACCGTGTGGCCAGCTTGGGTGCGCTTTCCGACATCTGCTTTTTAAACGCCTTGACCGTTGCACTCAGCTTTTTGGGTGCATCGCCTGCCAGGGCACGGTTGAATTCTTCGCGCTTGTTGCGTGACATGGCGTCGAAACGCTCGGCCCATGCTTTGCGGTCTGCGGCACCGCGTGCGCCAATCGCTTCCCACGCAGATTTAACATCGGCAGGGACCTCGAAAATGTCGGTTGTCCAACCGTAAGCCGCTTTCGCTTGTGCCATCTGGTCGGCATCGGTCAGCGCACCGTGCCCTTTTGAGGTGTCCTGTGCTGCGTGGCCAAGCGCGATATGCGTCTTGCAGGCGATCATCGAGGGCAGATCGGATGCGCGCGCCTCGGTCAGGGCGGCGTCGATTTCGGCGGGGTTATGGCCGTCGATCTCAATCACATGCCAACCTGCTGCCTTGAAACGCGCGACCTGATCAACGGTGTCGGACAGGGTCACTGGCCCGTCGATGGTGATATTGTTATTGTCCCACATCACAATCAGTTTGCTCAGCTTGTGACGTCCTGCAAGGGCGATTGCCTCGTGGCTGACACCTTCCATCAGGCAACCGTCGCCAGCGATCACATAGGTATAGTGATCGACGATCTTCTTGCCGTAATGCGCGCGCTGGATTTCTTCGGCCATCGCAAAGCCCACGGAATTGGCGATGCCTTGCCCCAAAGGCCCGGTTGTCGTCTCAATCGCGTCGGCCAGAAAGTTTTCGGGGTGGCCTGCGGTACGCGCACCCATCTGGCGGAAGTTCTTTAGTTCTTCGATCGGAAATTGCACGTCGCCGACCAAGTGCAGCAGCGCATAGATAAGCATCGATCCGTGGCCCGCAGACAGAATAAAACGGTCGCGGTCAGGCCACAGCGGGTTGGCTGCGTCAAACTTGAGATGCTTTTCAAACAATACCGTGGCGACGTCTGCCATGCCCATCGGCATCCCCGAGTGGCCCGAATTGGCCGCAGCGACTGCGTCCAGGGTCAAGGCGCGAATGGCGGTCGCTTTGGACCAATGCTCGGGATTTGCTTTCGCAAGGGCGTTTAGATCCACGGTGCAGCTTCCTTATAAGGGCGAGAGGTTGTTTTGCCGGATCAATACCAGCCACCCCGCAAAGATCAAGTGCAAGCGCACCCCGTCCCAAAGCCGCATCAACAGCATGGCCCAAGGCGTTGTTCTTAAAGGGGCAGTAATTCGTGCAGGGTTTAGGTAGGATGATGGTCATGAGCGTTGACCAGCGATTCGATGCTTGGCAAACTGCGAAAAACGATTTGCGAGGGACACAGGCGATGAGTGACATAGACGAATTGCAAGGCCGTATCCTGGCCGCCATGGAACGCGCCTCGCGCGGGCTTGAAAAACTGGCGGTCACCAAAGAAGACGGCCCCGACCTGTCGCAAGAGCTTGAGGATGAACGCCTTGCCAACGCACAGCTGACAGAACGCGTGAAAACGCTCAAGCAACGGCTTGATACTGAAACGGGGGATGTGCAGGCAAAACTGGACGCGGCCCAAGCACAATTGGCGCAGGCCGCAGATGCCCAAAGCCGGATGGCAAAGCTGGATGTCGAATTGCAGCGGGTGCGCCGCGCAAATGCGAAACTGTCCGAAGCATGTGCCGCCCTGCGCGCCGCCAACCAAGAAGGCGTCGGGGATCCGCATCTGATCAACAAGGCAATGTTGGCCGAACTTGACGCCCTGCGCGCCGCCCGCGCCGCCGACATTGCAGAAACCGATGCAATCTTGTCCGCACTGACCCCCCTTGTTGCCGCCGCGCAGGAGAACGCCTGATGCCCGAAATCACCATTTCCATCGGCGGTCGCCAGTTTGAAGTTTCCTGCCAAGAGGGCGAAGAAAGCTATCTGCACGCCGCAGCCAAGATGCTGGATGACGAGGCACAGGTGCTGTCCGATCAGGTTGGCCGGATGCCAGAGGCGCGGATGCTGTTGATGGCAGGCCTGTTGCTGGCTGACAAAACCGCCAGCGTCGAAGATAAAATCACCGAACTACGCGCCGAATTGGCAGAGCGCGAGGCCGAATTGTCTGGCCTGCGCAACGTGGTGGTCGAACCTGAACGCATCGAAGTGCCGATAATCCCGCAATCGGTGAATGACGGTCTGGCCGAAATGGCTGCCCGCGCCGAAGCGCTGGCGCAAGAGATCGAGGATAAGGTGGCGGGGTAGGCGGCGGCGCCCTTAACCCTAGCCGCGGGCGTTTACCGCTTTGTGATCATCCCTGCGCAAGCCAGATATACGCGCCATATCCACCCAAAAACGCTAGCCCAACGGCACGACCGATCACGGGCATTTTTAGCAAAAGCACAGTAACCAGCAGCGAAACTGCGACCATCACGGGCAGATCGAACGCAAGAAATCGGTCGGCTACCGGGATTGGCTTGATCACGGCTGTGATCCCCAAAATGCCCAGCACGTTAAAGATGTTGGACCCGATGACATTGCCGATGGCAATCTCGGACTGACGCCGCATGGCCGCCACGACAGAGGTGGCCAATTCGGGCAAGGACGTTCCGATGGCAACGATGGTCAGCCCGATAAATGCCTCTGACAAGCCGACACCGCGCGCGATTGAAACCGCCCCGTCGACTAAAAACCGTGCCCCGAAAATCAATGCGACGAACCCCGCCAGCACCCAAAGGATCGCCACGATTGAGGACGGTACTGTGTCGTCAGACGGCAGATCGTCTGACGTATCGCCGGGGCGCAGATAGGCCCAGCCCAGATATGCAATCAGCCCGACCAGTAATGACGTACCTGCAAGCCTGCCGATCTCTCCGAACAGAAATATCGGCACGAGGGCCAAGGCTGCTGCGATCATCACGCCCGTGTCCCGCCGCAAAGTCGCACCCGAAATACGGATCGGCCATACCAGCGCTGTAATCCCCATGATCAGCAGAATATTCGCGATGTTTGATCCCACGATGTTGCCGATTGCAATATCCGGGACACCGCGCCACGCGGCATTGACCGACACCAGCAGTTCTGGCGTCGAGGTGCCAAACCCTACGACTGTCAAGCCGATCAGAAGTGGCGACATCGACAGGCGTTGTGCAATGCCGACACTGCCCCGCACCAGCGCTTCACCACCCAAAAACAGGCAAACCAGCCCGACCGCAACATAGACATAATCCAAAACAAAAACTCCAAGGCACCCCGCGCGCCCGCACCACAGATGGGGATCTTGGGGGCGCGCGTTCAAGGGCCCGAAACAGGGGCCACTAAATAAATAAAAAAAGACAGATTTTGGCAGTGCGCAGGGTCATCACGGGGTCGTGGGCCCCGTCTTGCAACGCAAAGGCACCGGGTTGGTCGCGCGCACTGCGAGGGATCAAAGGGCCAGCGCGCCGCGCATGCCAGCCCTTTGATAAAAATCAGACGTTGGCTTCGCGGATCTTTTCGGCGGCGTCTTTGTCGAATTTCACACCATGCTCGGTGAACAGCGCGTCCAACTCGCCCGACATGGTCATTTCAGTGATGATGTCACAGCCGCCGACGAATTCGCCTTTGACGTAAAGCTGGGGGACTGTCGGCCAATCCGAGAAATCCTTGATGCCTTGGCGCAGCTCTTCGTCTGCCAGCACATTCACGTCGGCAAATTCGACTTCCATATAGTTCAGCACGCCCGCCACGCGGCTTGAGAATCCGCATTGCGGCATGGATTTCGTGCCCTTCATAAACAGCACAACGTCGTTGGCGGTGATGGTCTCTTTGATTTGTGTCGCTGCGTCGGTCATTTTGATTTGTCCTTTGGTATAAAGCGTTTGGCGTATTCTTGCGGGTCTTTGGGGATGCGGTAGGTGGTCTGGTGACCGCCGCCGCCACCGCCAGAGTGATAGGTTGTCTCGATCTCGTGAAAGCCCTTGCCGGGGGTTGATCCACGTTCGGTTCCGCGCGTGTGGCGCAGGGCTTGCAAGCCGCGCAGCACCGCCACGATCAGTACCAAAACGCTTAGGATCACCACAAGGCTTAGGTCCATGGGATCAATCCGGTGCCTTGGTGGTCAGGGCCAGCGCATGCAGTTCACCGCTTGATCCGTCCATCTTGCCCTTGAGGGCCGCATAAACGGCACGCTGTTGTTGCACACGGTTCTTGCCGCGAAAGCTTTCGTCGATGACCATGGCTGACATGTGCACACCGTCATTGCCTTGCACCTCTATTTTGGCATCGGGAAATGTTTCGCGCAGAAGGTCTTCGATATCGCTGGCTTGCATGGGCATGGTGCGGCTCCGTTCACTCTGGTTTGGCCAAGATGTAGTAGTGCAGGCGTCGGCGTGCAAGTTATCTCATTGAGCGCGTGCCGCCGACGCACTACATAAACCTGTAAGTACTAGCACCGGACACAAAGGGGAACACCACCATGGACATCTTTGAGGACGCACCAGAGCGCGCCTATGCATGGGCGCAGGCCGGACGCGGAGCCGCATTGGCCACCGTAATCGAGACATGGGGATCCGCCCCGCGTCGTGTCGGGGCACAGTTGGCGATTTCAGGCGATGGCGAGATGCAAGGCTCGGTTTCGGGCGGATGCGTCGAAGGGGCTGTGGTGATCGAGGCGCTTGAGGCGCTTGAAGATGGCAACGCGCGGGTGCTGGAATACGGCGTCAGCGATGGCGACGCTTTTGCCGTGGGTCTGGCCTGCGGTGGCAAAATCCGCGTGCTGGTGGAACCCATCGGGGAAAAGGGCATGCCCTTTGATATCCTGTCGGATCTGGTCAAGGCGCGCGCGGCACGCCAGCCCGTGGGGTATCGGGTGTCGCTGAGTGGTGGGTCAGCAGAGCTGGTCACGCAAGGCTATGACACACGGTTTCGCATGGACCGCTCCGGCGTCGAGGAGGATGGTGATACCTTTGTGGCGATCCACAACCCGCCCTTGCGGCTGGTGATCGTGGGGGCCGTTCATATCGCGCAGGCCTTGGTGCCCATGGCACAGATCGCAGGATTTGACGTGGTCGTGATCGACCCGCGCGAAGCGTTCGGCTCGCAAGCGCGGTTTCCCGAGGCCAATGTGATCAACGATTGGCCCGACGCGGCGATGACGCAGGTGGGCGTCGATACCCGCAGCGCTGTGGTGTTGCTGACCCATGACCCCAAATTGGACGACCCCGCGCTGCACATCGCACTACGATCCGATGCGTTCTACATTGGTGCGTTGGGATCGAAACGAACCCATGCGTCGCGGGTCGAGCGGTTGGAAGCGGCGGGATTTACCGCCGACGATATCGCCCGGATCGCGGCCCCGGTCGGGCTGGACATCGGTGCCTCCGGCCCGCCCGAGATTGCAGTGTCGATCTTGGCGCAGATGGTACAAAGCCTGAGAAAACCGTGAAATTCGGCAAGGTCCCGACAAAAGACGCAGGCGGCGCGCTTTTGGCCCATTCCGTGGCGCTGCCCAAAGGCCGTCTGCGCAAGGGGCTGCACCTTGACCACACCCACATCGACCAGCTTTTGGCGGCCGGGGTCGCTGAAATTACCGTCGCGCAACTGGCGGCGGGGGATGTGGACGAAAACACCGCCGCTGCGCAATTGGCCCAAGCATTGTTGGCCGATCATCCCCATCTAAGCCAGACGAAACCCTTTACCGGACGCGTCAATCTGCTGGCCGATGGGCCCGGGGTCGCCGAGCTGGATGTCAACGCGCTGGAAGCCGTCAATAGCGTGCACCCCATGATCACGCTGGCCACCGTGCCGCCATTCCAGCAGATGACATCGGGCGGCATGGTGGCGACCATCAAGATCATTTCCTATGCCGTGGATCAGGCCGACCTGACCCGCGCCTGCGCAGCCGGGCGCGGTGCGATCCGTCTGGCGGACCCTCAGCTGCCTGACGCCACGTTGATCATCACCGAAATCGAGCGCGGGGCAGGGGATAAGGGTCGCGAGGCCATCGCGGACCGGTTGACCGCCCTGAATGTCGCTTTGACAAAAGTGGTCATGGTGCCGCATCAGACCTCTGCGTTGCGCGACGCGATCACGGCTGCCGACACGGCCCTGATTCTGATCCTCACCGGGTCTGCCACCTCGGACATCGACGATGTGGCACCTTCGGCATTGCGTGAAGCGGGCGGGCAGGTGGCGCGGTTCGGGATGCCCGTTGATCCAGGCAATCTGCTGTTTCTTGGCAATCTGGGCGCTAAACACGTCATCGGCCTGCCTGGTTGCGCACGATCAGCAGCGCTGAACGGGGCTGATTGGGTATTGTCGCGGGTCATTTGCGGCATCAGCGTCACCCCGCGTGACATCGCAGGCATGGGCGTGGGCGGGCTGCTCAAGGAGATTGCGACACGCCCGCAGCCCCGCCGCGGTTAGGTCATAGCCGGGTAATATCCGCTAATTTTCGCGCAATATTATGCAACTTCCTTAGCTCACGAAAAATTTCGGTTCTCAATGGCTCGGTGACATGCTTAACTCTCTCCAACAGGATCAAGAATACCTTAGGGAGGATATCTATGACACAGGTCAAAATGACCGTGAACGGCAAGGCCGCGTCTGGCGACGTGGAAGGCCGCACGCTTCTGGCATCGTTCTTGCGCGAAGACCTCGGGCTGACCGGCACGCATATCGGGTGTGATACCAGCCAGTGCGGCGCGTGTGTGGTGCATGTGAACGGCGAAGCGGTCAAAGCCTGTACGATGCTGGCAATCGAGGCAGACGGCGCAGACGTCAAGACGATCGAGTCAGTTGCCAACGCAGACGGATCGTTGAATGTGATCCAGCAAGCATTTCAGGACCATCACGGGCTTCAGTGCGGTTTTTGCACGCCGGGCATGGTCATGTCCGCCTCAGCCCTGCTGAAGGACAACCCCAAGCCAACCGAAGCCGAAGTGCGCCATTATCTGGACGGTAACATCTGCCGCTGCACCGGCTACCACAATATCGTCAAAGCGATCATGGCCGCATCCGGTCAGGACGTCAGCGCACTGGCGGCAGAGTGATTTAAGGCGGTGCGTCTGGGGCCCTGATCGGGTCGGGAGCAGACGCACACCGCAAGACAAGGTGTATCCCATGTGCGGGTGGCACCACAAAAAACAAAACCAACAAATGCGACGGTGCGCGAAACGCAGCACCCCATAGGGAGGAATTAATATGCCAAAGGATGGCGGAATTGGTGCCAGCAGCAAGCGGCGCGAAGACATCCGGTTTTTGACCGGCGAAGGCAACTACACCGACGATATCAACCTGCGCGGACAGGCCTATGTGTTCTTTCTGCGCTCGGATATCGCGCATGGGGTCCTGAATTCAGTGGACACATCGGCAGCGGAAAGCATGCCCGGCGTCGTCAAGATTTTCACTGGTGCTGATTTCGAAGCTGTAGGCTCGATCCCATGCGGCTGGCAGGTGACGGACAAGCACGGCGAAGTCATGCAGGAACCCCGCCACCCCGTTCTGGCCCACGGCAAGGTGCGCCATGTGGGCGAACCGATTGCGGCTGTTGTGGCCGAAAGCTTGGCCGAGGCCCGCGATGCCGCCGAGGCGATTGTGGTGGACATCACCGATCTTCCCGCCGTGATCAACATGAAGGACGCCGTTAAAGAAGGCGCGCCCAAGGTCCATGACGATCTGACATCGAACCTGTGCTACGACTGGGGGTTCGTTGAGGAAAACAAGGGTGCTGTCGACAAAGCTTTCGAGGAAGCCCACCATGTCACCACGCTGGAACTGGTTAACAACCGTCTGGTTGCCAACCCGATGGAACCACGGGTTGCTGTCGGCGATTATGCCCGTGGCACCGGCGATCACACGCTTTATACCACCTCGCAAAACCCGCACGTCATCCGCCTGTTGATGGGCGCGTTTGTTCTGGGTATCCCAGAACACAAGTTGCGCGTTGTCGCCCCCGATGTGGGCGGCGGTTTCGGCACGAAAATCTTCCACTATCAGGAAGAGGCGTTCTGTACTTTCGCCGCCAAAGCCTGCAACCGGCCGGTCAAGTGGACATCAAGCCGCTCCGAGGCGTTCATGTCGGACGCCCACGGCCGAGACCACGTGACCAAAATTCAGATGGCTTTGGATAAGGACAACAACTTTACCGCTTTGCGCACAGATACTTACGCGAATATGGGTGCTTATTTGTCCACCTTCGCGCCAAGCGTGCCCACATGGCTGCACGGCACCTTGATGGCGGGCAACTACAAGACGCCGCTGATCTATGTGAACGTCAAGGCCGTGTTCACCAACACCGTTCCGGTCGACGCCTATCGCGGCGCGGGCCGCCCCGAGGCGACCTATCAGTTGGAACGTTTGGTTGATAAGTGCGCACACGAGCTGGGCGTTGATCCGATTGCCCTGCGCCGTCAGAACTTCATCATGGAATTCCCCTATGCCACGCCTGTGGCGGTGGAATATGACACCGGTGACTACGTGGCGACGATGGACAAGCTCGAGGAAATCGCGGACATCGCAGGCTTTGCAGCCCGTCGCAAGGAATCCGAGGCCAAAGGCAAGCTACGCGGCTTCGGCGTGAACTGCTATATCGAGGCTTGCGGCATTGCGCCGTCGAACCTTGTGGGCCAGTTGGGCGCGCGGGCGGGTTTGTACGAATCCGCCACCGTGCGGGTGAATGCGACCGGCGGATTGGTTGTGATGACCGGTTCGCACAGCCACGGGCAGGGTCATGAGACCGCGTTCCCTCAGGTGATCGCCGAGATGATCGGCATCCCCGAGCACATGATTGAAATCGTGCATGGCGACACGGCAAATTCGCCGATGGGGATGGGGACTTACGGGTCTCGGTCTTTGGCTGTTGGTGGGTCGGCCATGGTGCGTGCGACGGAAAAAATCATCGCCAAGGCGAAAAAGATCGCGTCGCACCTTCTAGAGGCGTCCGAGGGCGATATCGAGCTGAAAGACGGCGCGTTCACCGTAGCGGGCACAGATAAATCAGTGGCTTGGGGTGATGTAACACTCGCGGCTTATGTGCCGCATAACTATCCGCTGGAAGACATCGAGCCAGGTCTGGAAGAGACGGCGTTCTACGATCCGTCGAACTTTACCTATCCGTCAGGTGCCTATGCTTGCGAGGTCGAGCTTGACCCGGAAACCGGTCAGGTCACCATCGAGCGGTTCTCGGCGGCGGATGACTTTGGCAACATCGTTAACCCGATGATCGTCACCGGTCAGGTTCATGGCGGTTTGGCACAAGGCATCGGTCAGGCGCTGATGGAAAACTGTTCCTATGACAGCGACGGACAGCTGCTAAGCGCATCTTACATGGATTACGCGATGCCGCGCGCCAGCGATCTTCCGTTTTATACGGTTGATCATTCCTGCCAGACGCCCTGCACGCACAACCCCTTGGGCGTGAAAGGCTGTGGTGAGGCTGGGGCGATTGGGTCTCCGCCTGCGGTAGTGAACGCAGTGTTAGATGCGATGCGGTCGGGCGGTAAGGATGTGGGTCACATCGATATGCCCGTGACGCCAGCGCGTGTCTGGGCGGCGATGAATAGCTGATTTGAGAGGACGGGAGCGGGGGCCAGCCCCCGCACCCCCGGGATTTTAAACCATTTGGAAGCAGGGATGCCCGGTCTTAAATGCGCCCGCTGACCTGATCGAAAGGACGGAAGATGTATAATTTTGATGTGGAAAAGCCCACGAGCATCGCGGATGCGGTCAAGGCTTTGGGGCGGGATGAAGCGCAACCGATGAGCGGTGGGCAGACCTTGATCCCGACACTTAAGGCACGGCTTGCGATGCCGTCTGTCTTGGTGTCGCTCAAGGGTATCGACGAGATGCAGGGGGTTTGCACCGACGATGACGGTCGCGTTTGCATCGGCGGGGGCACGGTCCATGCCGCCGTTGCGCGTGAAGTGAAGGACCAGTATCCTGCACTTGCTGGCCTGGCCGCACGGATCGGTGATCCGGCAGTGCGCAACCGTGGCACTATCGGTGGATCGGTTGCCAACAACGATCCGTCGGCCTGTTATCCTGCTGCAGTTCTTGCCAGTGCAGCTACCGTGGTGACGAACAAGCGCGAAATTGCGGCGGACGACTATTTTCTGGGCATGTTTGCGACAGCCCTCGAAGAGGGTGAAATTGTCACCGAAGTGAAGTTTCCCGTGCCGGAAAAAGCGCATTACGAAAAGTTCATCCAGCCTGCTTCGCGGTTTCCGCTGGTCGCCGTCTTTGTCGCCAAGTTCAGCGACGGTGTGCGGGTCGCTGTCACAGGTGCGTCCGAGAACGGTGTTTTCCGCTGGACCGAAGCAGAAGAAGCGCTGTCGTCTAACTTTAGCGCAGATGCCGTTGCCGGATTGAAAATCGACGGGAGCAGTATGATCAGCGATCTGCACGGGTCGGGCGATTATCGCGCGCATCTGACAGGCATAATGACAAAGCGCGCCGTGGCTGCGATCAGCTGATTTCGCTGGGCTTAACGGATCTTGTAGCCGTCTTTGGGAGACCAAAGGCGGCTTTCCGCCGTCTGGTATTTGTGTCGCTGGAACGAATGACGCTTCTATGTGTTTGGTGTAAAGCGCTGCCCGAACGGCGTTCTAACAAAATACCGTAAGGACATGAAATGTTTAAACTTCTGAAATCTACGACTTCATTGACCATGTGCGTCGCGCTGGCATTGCCCACGGGCGGGTTTGCCCAATCCTCTGCTGCTGCATGTGCAGCCCAAGGGACAGAAACTGTGTTTCCCTGCGTCCTGCCTGACGGGACCGAAGTTGCGACCGCAGAACAACTGAACGAGTTGGCGCAATCTGGGGTGGCCGGAGCTGTCGAGGCAATTTCGCCCGTTGATGTGCCCGTGATTGGGTCGGGGTCCACCGAAGCCAACGCCGCTGCGGATGCTCAGGCTGCGGTAGATGCTCAGGCTGCTGCGGATGCTCAGGCCGCGGTGGATGCTCAGGCTGCCGCGGATGCGCAGGCTGGGGCTGATGCGCAAGCTGCCGCGGATGCGCAGGCTGCGGCTGATGCTGCTGCCAATGAGGAAGCAATTGCCGCTCAAATCGCTGCTGACGCCGAAGCCAAAGCTGCAGCCGATCAGGCTGCTGCAGCGCAAGAGGCCGCACCCGCGGCGGACCCTGCACCAGCAGCAGAGCAAGCCGAAGCGGCACCCACATCCGAAGCGCAGGCAGAGCCAGCGCCCGCAGCCCAAGCGGAAACAGTAGTAGAGCCAGCACCAACCGAGCAGACTGAAGCCACAGCCGAGACTACGGCTAAGCCCGAGGCGCAACCAGAAGCTGCGCCCACAGCGCAAGCAGAAGCTGCGCCAACCGAAGCGCCACAGACCGAAGAACAGATCGCAGCTGACCTTGCTGCACAGCAGGAAGCCGAAGAACTGCGTCAGGAGCAGCGTGCAGCCGAGGCTGCTGCTGCCGCCGACTCCGCTGCTGCTGCCGACAGTGGTACAGCAGAGGCACAGGTCGAAACGGAAGAGGTGACTGCCGAACAAACCCGCAGGTCTGATGAAGAGTTTGATACGAAAGTCACAGGGCAGGCCGCGGTCGCAGCGGCCCCCCAAGAAGACAAGGGCCTGAGCAAGTTTGAAAAAGCGTTGCTGCTGGGACTTGGCGCTGTAGCGGTTGGTGCTGTTCTTAAGAACGGGTCCAAAGTCGTGAGCAATTCTGGGGACCGTCTTGTCGTGGAAGATCCCAACGGCGGTTTGCGTGTGTTGAAAGACGATGATGCCTTGGTGCGTCAAGCGGGCGATGAAGTGCGCCGCGAAACATTTAACGATGGGTCTGCGCGCACCACGGTGACAAAGCCTGATGGCAGCCAAGTCGTCACCATTCTGGGCCGCGACGGCACTGTCTTGCGCCGGATCAACGTTGACGCGCAGGGCAATGAGTACGTGCTGTTTGACGACACACAAGTCGAACAACGCGTCGTGGTCAGTGAACTGCCGCGTGTCGAGCAAAGGAACGCGCTTGCCAGCCAGCAAAACGAAGAGGCGCTGCGTCGGTCGTTGGAGACACAACTTCGGGGCGAGCAGGCCCAGCGGTTCTCCTTGCGTCAGGTGCGCGACATCAGACAGGTCCGCGCCCTTGCTCCCGAGGTTGAATTGGACGCCGTGCGTTTTGCAAGTGGCTCGTCCGCGATCCAGCCTGAACAGGCACGCGCATTGGCCAAAATCGGCACAGCAATCAGCGATGCGATCCGCAACGATCCGCGCACGGTGATCTTGGTCGAAGGGCATACGGATGCTGTTGGTAATGCCGGCTATAATCTGGCGCTGTCTGACCGTCGTGCTGAAACCGTTGCATTGGCACTGACCGAGTATTTCAACGTGCCGCCGGCAAACCTGATCACACAAGGCTACGGTGAAAGCGCCCTGAAAGTCCCAACGACAGCAGACGAGCCTGCAAACCGTCGGGCCGTGGTGCGCAATATTACCAGCTTGCTTCAGTAACAAGCTTGCTTTGGGAAAACGAAAAACGCCCCTGCGATCTGATCGCGGGGGCGTTTGTGTGTCTTGGGTGCAAAGGGCGCTAGGCCTTTATTTGTTTGGCATCGGGCCGATCAACATCACCATCTGGCGGCCTTCCATCTTCGGAAAGTTCTCGACGCGGCCCACTTCTTTGGTGTCCTCAGACACCCGCTCAAGCAGCTCGCGGCCCAAATTCTGGTGTGCCATCTCGCGGCCCCGGAAGCGCAGCGTGATCTTTACCTTGTCGCCATTGTCCAGGAACTTGAACACGTTACGCATTTTGACCTGATAGTCATTGGTATCTGTGTTCGGTCTGAACTTGACCTCTTTGATCTCGATGATCTTTTGCTTTTTGCGCGCTTCGGCTTCGCGCTTTTGCGTCTCGTATTTGAATTTGCCGAAATCCATGATCTTGCACACAGGAGGATTGGCATTTGGCGAAATTTCGACCAGATCAAGCCCGGCTTCACTAGCCATTTCCATGGCGCGTTCCGGTGTCAC
Organism: Roseobacter sp.; assembly: GCA_024636495.1. Lineage (GTDB taxonomy): Bacteria > Pseudomonadota > Alphaproteobacteria > Rhodobacterales > Rhodobacteraceae > Sulfitobacter. Next base: position 14,156 of record JAGXGZ010000057.1, read on the forward strand.
AACACCGGCGTTTTCGCCGTCTGCACCGATCAGGCGAATTTCGTTAGAGCGGATATTCTCGTTAATGCGCGGGCCCGTGTCTCTTTGTGGCGGCGCGTTATGTGGTCTGCGAGCGATGATGAACGTCCTTTGATTGTTCTGGAATCTCGAAGTTAGAAGGTAGACCTGCCCGTGCCCTTCTTCAAGCCGCAAAATGGGATGTTTTGGGCCAAAAATTGTCGTTTCAACCTTGTAACTGGTATTTCCACAGCGCATCTGGAGTTTTATGAGCACGTAAGATAAGTGCATCACGAAATTGTTCACGTTCAAAAGGACCTAAATATTATGAAAAACCTCATCTGGATTATCGTTGCGGCTGTGATCGCAATCGGGGGATACATGCTGTATTCCGGCCAGTCCGTCCAAGAAATGGCGACTGAAGCCGCTGATGCCGTGAACGCACCCGAGGCGCTTGAAAGTGCAACGGCGGCAGTCGGTGATGCAGTTGAAGCGACAGAAGGTGCTGTCGCCGAAGCCGTTGATGCCACAGCCGAAGCCGCCTCCGCTGCCACGGATGCCGTCTCCGAGGCCGCAACAGCCGCGTCAGACACCGCATCCGGCGCGGTTGACGCGATGACCGAAACAGCAAACGACGCAGCAGACGCCACAGCGGATGCCGCATCTGACGCCGCCACCGTAGCTTCCGAGACAGCCACCACCGCAATGGACGCAACTTCTGAAGCGGCATCTGACGCCGCGACTGCCGCGTCCGAGACAGCGACCGCAGCAATGGATGCAACCACCGAGGCCGCATCTGACGCCGCCACAGCCGTTGAGGACACCGCAGCCGAGGCCGCGGACACAATGAGCAACATGGCAACCGAAGCGACTGACGCTGTCCAAGGAAGCGCAATGAATGCAACCGAGCAGGCCGAGGCAAATGTGGAAGCGCCCGTTGTGACAGCGCAAACCGATACCACCGTAGCGATGGCTGACGCGTCACCCGAAGAGCTGACCACCGTTGAGGGCTTCGACCTTGAAAAGGTTCAGGCCATGATCGACGAGTCGTCCCTGCCAGACATGCAGAAGACCTTGTTCAAGCGTGGTTTGGCGTCTGCCAGCGACAACCCGGAAGCGTTGCAGTCGATCCTTGCCCGTGTACGCACTGCGCTGAACCTCTGATCAAGATCAGTCACAAGACAAAACAAAACCGCGCCTTCGCAAGAGGGCGCGGTTTTTTAATGTCTGAAACCCGATAGACCTTAGCCGACAAAGGCCTTTTCAACGACGTAATGCTTGGGGTCCGAGTTGGCCCCTTCCTCAAGCCCGAACCCCTCAAGAACCTCTTTGATGTCCTTATTGAAATCCAGGCTGCCGCAGACCATACCCCGGTCCGTTTCGGGGTGAATGCCATCAATGCCCAGATCGCGGAACACCGTGCCGTCTTGCAGCAGATTGGTGATCCGACCCATTTTCGGGCTCTGCTCGCGGGTGGTGGTCGGATAATAGCGGATCTTGGCCAGGTTTTCAGCGCCCAGCAATTCCTCCATCATGTCGTCTTTGGCCAGGTTTTCGATCAGCTGGCGGCCATATTCCAGTTCTGCCACATCGCGCACCGTGTGGGTCATGACGATCTCGTCAAATTTCTCGTATGTCTCTGGATCGCGCAGCAAGGACGCAAACGGGGCAAAGCCGGTGCCGGTGGCAAACAGCCACAACCGCTTACCCGGCAGCAAGGCATCATGGACCAGCGTGCCCACCGGCTTGGGGCGCAGAATGATCTCATCGCCGGGCTGGATATGTTGCAGTTTCGATGTGAGCGGCCCGTCCTGAACCTTGATCGAGTAAAACTCCAGCGCGTCGTCCCAGGACGGAGAGGCGATAGAATAGGCGCGCAACAGCGGCTTTTGCTTGCCGGTTTTTGGATCAGGATCACCCATCAGGCCGATCATCACGAATTCACCTGACCGAAACCGCAAAGACGCAGGCCGCGTGACCCGAAAGGAAAACAGCCTGTCGGTCCAATGCTTTACGGAAATAACAGTCTGCGCATCGGGCAGGGTGGGTACGGGGCGGGCGTCTGTCTGGGTCACTGTTGTCTGCTCGGTCATAATTTCATCGGCAGGCAACCGCCCGCCGTCCTTTGTATAGGGGCAAGATGGGGGGCAGGAAAAGCTGCTTTTAGCCGCGCAACCGCGACTGATAGTCATGCGCCTGCCAATTTGCACGGGCCAGCCACTGGTCTTGCGGCTGACGGGCGGCCAGATCATCAGGAATTTCGACTTCGTCAAACCCTGCGCGTCGCGCCATTGCATATTGATCAGCCAGCACATGGCCATGGGCACGCAGCCGCCCGGTGTATCCGCGCAAACGCAGCCCGCGCGCAATGGTAAAGCCGCGCCCGTCAGCCGAGCTTGGAAAATCGATGCGGATCATTTTCAACGCGCCGCACAGGGGGATATCGTTGATCTGCGCGTCCGACGGGACATCCAGCGCCTCGGCGTCATTTGCAGTGTCCAAAGGGCTATACCCCTGTGTCCAATGCTCTGCGACAAAGCCCTTGTCATTGATAAGCTGGGTCATGTTGTTGCTCCTGTTCGCACCATCTTGCCGTCGACAAAATGGATGCCGCATTCTTCTTTTTGTGTGTCGCGCCAACGCCCTGCGCGGGGGTCTTCGCCGGGCTTGACCTTGGATGTGCAGGGTGCGCAGCCGATGCTTGGATAGCCCTGCGCGACCAAAGGATGGCGCGGCAGGCGGTTCTCGGCGATATAGTCGGCGACGTCGCTGGCTTGCCAATGGGCAAGGGGGTTTACCTTGATGCGCGCGGGCGCATTTGGCGGGGTCTCGACCTCGAAAAATGGCAAGGACGCCCGGGTGCCGGACTGGAAGCGCTTGCGCCCCGTGATCCAGCCATCAAAGCCCTGCAATGCGTTTTGCAGCGGTACGGTCTTGCGAAACGCACAGCAGGCGTCGGGGTCGCGCTGATGCAATGTGCCGTCCGGGTCTTTTTCGAGGGTGTCCGCGGCCCGGATGATCTGCACGTTGCGCAGGCCCAACCGTTCGCTGAGGTCTTGTTGATAGACCAGCGTTTCGGCGAAAAGCATTTCCGTGTCGATGAAAAGCACCGGAAGATCGCGCTTCACCATTGCCGCCACGTGCAGCAACGCTACGGATTCCGCGCCAAAGCTGGAAACGAGTGCAAGGTTTGGGACATTCGCAATGGCTGCGCGCAGAACGTCACCGGCGCTGTGATGCCGCAGACCGTCGTTCAGCGCGTCAACTTGCGCGGTCAGTACTGTGACGCGGTCCGGCCCTTCGGGGAGGATTTTTTGTCCATTTGGAATGAGAGTATCACGCGGCATTGGCACGGGCTTCCGGATAAAGGGCAGCCTTGAAGGGGGCCAACCCGAGGCGGCGGTAGGTTTGCAGAAATGTCTCGGATGGATCTTGGCGTAGATCAAGGTAGCCGAAAACCAGCCGTTCAACCGCAGGAATGATCTCGTCTGCAGCAAAGCCCGGGCCTGCGCGTTCGCCAATCGCGGCGTCTTCACTGCCGTCACCACCAAGGGTGATCTGGTAGTTTTCGACGCCAGCACGGTCGAGGCCAAGGATGCCGATATGGCCCACATGATGGTGACCACAGGCGTTGATGCAGCCCGAGATCTTGATCTTGAGCGGGCCGACTTCGTGCTCCAGCTTCAGCTCGTCAAAGCGGGTCGCGATTTCCTGCGCGATCGGGATCGAGCGGGCGGTCGCCAGCGCGCAGTAATCCATGCCGGGGCAGGCAATGATATCGCTGATCAGGCCGATGTTGGCGGTGGCCAGCCCTACGTTTTTCAACGCGGCATGAAGCGCGGGAAGATCGCTGCGGTGGACATGGGGCAAGATCACGTTCTGCTCGTGGCTGATGCGCAGCTCGTCATGGCCGTAGGTCGCCGCCAGATCCGCCATCACATGCATTTGTTGCGAGGTGGCGTCGCCCGGCGTGGCACCATGGGCCTTGAGGCTGATCGACACGATGGCATAGCCCGGCGCGTGGTGGTCCGACAGATTGGTGTCGGCCCAGCTGCGAAAGATGGGATCACTGTCATAGGCTGCGGCATAGGCGTCCAGCGGAGCGGTTTTGAACGTCGGTTTGGCGAAATCCGCCTCGATCCGGGCCAGCATCTGTTGGTCCACGCCTGTGAACTGAGGGCGGATCAGCGCATAACGTTCGTCGACGCGGGTGCGGATATCTTCGATGCCGTTTTCATGCACCGTGATCTTGATGCGCGCTTTATACTTGTTATCGCGGCGTCCCAGCAGGTTATAGACCGACACGATGGCCTCGAGCGTGGGCAGCAGGTCTTCGCTTGCGACGAAATCATAGAGCACCTTGCCGATCATCGGCGTCCGGCCAAGGCCACCGCCAACGATGACCTGAAAGCCAAGCACGCCGTCTTGTTCGACAATTTGCAAGCCGATGTCATGGGCTTTGATCACCGCACGGTCATGCGCGGCACCCGACACGGCGACCTTGAACTTGCGCGGCAGGAACTGGAATTCGGGGTGATCGGTGGACCATTGGCGGATCAACTCGGCCACGGGGCGGGGGTCCGCGACCTCGTCTGCGGCAGCACCTGCGAAATGGTCAGCCGTGACGTTGCGGATCGTATTCCCCGAGGTCTGGATTGCATGCATGTTCACTTCGGCCAAGGCATCCAGCATATCGGGCACATCGCGCAGTTTCGGCCAGTTATACTGGATGTTCTGGCGCGTGGTAAAATGGCCATAGCCCTTGTCCCACTTTTCAGCGATATCTGCCAGCTTGTGCATCTGTGCGCCGTTGAGCGTGCCATACGGGATCGCCACGCGCAGCATATAGGCGTGCAGTTGCAGATAGAGGCCGTTCATCAGGCGCAGCGGCTTGAATTCATCCTCGGTCAGCGAGCCGTCGATCCGGCGTTCAACCTGCGCGCGGAATTGGGCGTTGCGTTCGGCCAGAAAGGCGTCGTCGAATTCGGTATAGCTGTACATTACAGGGTCTCCTGTTTGCCGTGGGCATAGTTTGACGGGCCTTTGGCGCGGAACGCCTCGCGGAAATGGACGGGCTGCGGCACCGGATCGGGGTCGACATCGGCCAGATAGACGCCGACGACCAGGTCGATTTGCTGGCTCGCGTCAATCATGCGCAGGTCTGCGTCGGCTTCGTCGGTCAAAACCTCGGCCTTAGCCAGATCGCGGGTCCAGCCGGTGGCGGTTTGATAGATCACATCGCCCTCAAGCAGGGCGTTAGCGGTGACAACTTTGGGGGTAAAGGGCTTGGCCATTATGCCATCTCCTCTTGCAGAATTTCTGTTGAGGCCAATGCTGCCGCGCGGGGGGCAAGGCCATAGAAGGTAAGCGCGGGGCCGTTCATTTCGGCGTCCATCAAATCGGCGGGCAGACGGTCCAGCGTGGTTTCCAGAATGCGCTGTTCGGGCCGCGAGGCGTTTTCGATCACGGTTACAGGCGTGTTGCGGTCAGCGCCGTGCATGATCAGGCGACCCTGGATAAAGCGGGCGGATTTCTTGCCCATATAGATCGCGGCGACTTCGCCCGGACGGGCAAGGGCAGCCCAATCATGATCGGCGAACCCTTTCATGTCGTGGCCGGTCAGGAACCGGACCGACGCATTGCGGTCGCGCTTGGTCAGGCTTTGACCGATGGCCGCGACAGCAGCAGAGGCCGATGTGATCCCCGGCACGATATGCCAGCCGATGTTATGGGCATCGACGGCATCGATTTCTTCGTCCAGACGACCGAACACGGTGGCATCACCTGATTTCAGGCGTACGACCTGCGCACCGCCGCTGGCATGTTCCACCAGCAGATCGTTGATCGTCTGTTGCGATGTCGACGGGCCAAAGCCTTCTTTGCCGACGTCGATCATCAGCGCCTCGCGGCGGGCCAGCTCGAGGATCTCGGGGCTGATCAAGCGGTCGTAAATCACCACATCAGCCTCGTCCAAGGCGCGGCGGGCCTTGAGCGTCAGCAGTTCCGGATCGCCGGGGCCACCGCCAACAAAGGCGATGTGACCGGGGCGCGCGGCGCGCGATAAATGATCGTTCAGCAAATCATCAAGTGCGGCCTCAACAGCCGTTTCGCCGTCAGCCACCACGCGGGGGCCTGCGTTGAAGTAGTAGTCACGCCAGAAATCGCGGCGCGGACGGCCAAAGGGCAGGGCGTCTGCCATCTTGCGAAACCCTTTGCCGATGCGCGCCAGTGACCCCAGTGTCGCGGGCAGGCGTTCTTCAAGATCGGCCTTGATCGCGCGGGCCAGCACGGGGGCCGCCCCTTCGGTGCCGATGGCAATGGTGACGGGATCGCGGTCCACGATGGCGGGGGTGATAAAGGCGCTGTCATGCAGGTTATCGACAATGTTAACCAGCGCCCCTTCGGCGCGGGCAATCGCGGCGGTGCGGGCGTCCTCGACCGCGTCTTCGTCGGCGGCATAGAACAGTTTGGCGCACAGAACATCCCCAAGGCGCAGCGCGCGGGTGTGCAGCGTGATGCGACGCGCGTCGGCCCATTGCACCAGCTCGGGCGCGGGGTCGGTTGCATAAACGCTGATCTTGGCTTGGGTTTTCATCAACAAGCGCAGCTTGGCCAAGGCAGCGTCGCCGCCGCCTGACAATACGATGCGCTGTCCTTTGGTCGAAAGAAAGATAGGGAAGTGATCCATGATGCTGTCCTTGCGCTTGCCTTAGGGTATATATAGGAAATAATTCCGATAAGACGCTAGATGTCTGAACATATAAGAACATTCGTTCTAATTGGCAGGCAACTTAGAACACCAGACCACAAACCAAAGGATAGGCAGAATGGACGTTCGGATAGACGAGGTAGATCGGAAGATTTTGGCGCAGCTTCAACGCGATGCAAGCCAGTCATTGGACGATATTGCCCGTGAAGTGGGCAGTTCCAAGACGCCCGTTTGGAACCGGATTCGCAAATTACGCGAGGCAGGTGTGATCGGCCAGCACACGGTCGTTCTGGATGCCGAGGCCTTGGGGTTCGAGGCGTGTTTCTTCGTCCTGATCCGTACTTCGGAACACGAGGCTGACTGGCAAGCGAACTTTCTTAAGGCACTGCAAGACCGCCCCGAGGTGCAAGAAGCGCACCGATTGGCGGGCGATATCGACTATATTTTAAAGGTTCGGGTCAAGAATGCCCGCGCCTATGATGCGTTCTATCAGGCGCTGATCTCAGAGGTACGGGTGCACAACGTGACAGCGCTTTTGTCGATGGAAGAGATCAAATCGACCACGATGCTGCCACTGTGATGCCTGTCTAGCATTCAACCATCAGCCGGTCGAGTTTGTGGAAATGATAGCTGTCGGCAAAGCGCGGAGGCTGCGTCAGGCGCAGCTTTGGCGCATGCGCAATCAGGGCGCGCAGGCCGATCTGCATTTCCAGACGTGCCAGCGGGGCGCCGACGCAGAAGTGCAAACCGCCCCCAAAGGCCGCGTGGGGTGTCGCGGCGCGCGTTGGATCAAACCGATCAGGGTCGGGATATACCGCAGGGTCACGCCCCGCAGCGCCCAATACCAAGGCAATTTTCTTGCCTTTTGCCAAGGGGATACCGCCTAGATCGATGTCCTCATAGGCAAAGCGTTCGAACACATGCAGCGGCGGATCGTAGCGCAGGATTTCCTCTACCGTGGCAGCAATCCTGTCAGCCGCAAAAGCATCCGCAGGCGTGTCATGGCCAAGCAAACAGGCCACCCCGTTGCCAAGCGCATGCACCGTAGCCTCGTGGCCTGCGTTCAGCAGCAAGATGCAGGTCCCGATAAGCGCGTCGGTGCTTAGCCGTTCGCCATCCTGCTCGGCGGCGATCAGTTGGGTGATCAGATCATCGCGGGGGTCTTGGCGACGCAGGTCCACATACCCGCGCAGAAACGCGGTGAAATCGGCGGCAGCCGCGTTTGCGGCGTCCTCAATCTTGCGGGTGCGGCCAACTTGATAGATCGCCACCATGGCGTTCGACCAGCGCAAAAGATCCGGCCACATGTCTTCGGGCACCCCCAAAAGCCGCGCAATGATGCGCACGGGCAGCTGCGTGCAAAAAGCGGGGATCAGGTCGAACGGCCCCTTGGGCAGGGCGGTCAGCAGCTCGGCGGCGATCGCTTCGATCTCGAGGGCCAGCGCTGCGATCCGCCGCGAGGTAAAGGCGCGCAGCACCAGACCGCGCAGGCGCGTGTGGGTCGGCGGCTCAAGCTCGAGCATGGAATGTTGATCGACCGCGTGAAAATCCGTCAGATGCGCAGGGACTGGCTGGCGTTGATCGGCGGGAATTTCGCGCCCCAAGCGGCGGTCGCGCAACAAGGCCTGAACGGTCGCCGCGTCAAACGCCGCCAGCATGCCGTAGTCTTCCCAATAGACCACCGGCCCGATTGCGCGAGCACGGGCATAGGCCGCATAGGGATTTTGCACAAACTCGGGGTCTCGCGGGGATTGGAGAAAGGTTTTCATACGCGCAGGAATACCGCCCGCTCTGGTCTTTGCAAGCGGGGCGGTGCAAATTACCAGCATGAACACCGGATTAGGTCGCCGCATCGCGACATGGCTGATATTTTTGACAACCGTTGCGGCCCTTGCTGCCGGGATCTGGCGCTATGCATATCTGCAAGGGCTGGATCAACTCGGGGCGCGCGGCGAGGCCGATTTGTCCTTGGCCAGTGACCGTCTTGTGGGGCAATTGCAACGCTACCGCGATCTGGCGGTGTTTTTGGCGGACCATCCGCAGGTGCATGAAATCCTGCGGGATCAAATCCCGGGTGCAGCGCGCGATTTCTTGCAGGACGTGGCGGATAAATCGGCGGCGCTTGACGTGCAGGTGGTGGACCGTGGCGCGCGGGTTCTGGCCTCGCCGCAAACTGCGCCGGGGGCGGTTTTGATCGATCAGCCTTTCGTGCGCCGTGCCCTGCGCGGCGCGCTTGGTTGGGGTCACGGCCCAAGCCTGCCCCTGACAGACAGGGCGTTTTTTCATGCGGCCCCGGTGTTTGACGGCGCGGGTCAGGTGCAAGGGGCGGTCATCGTCTCGACCGATCTGAACGGCATCGACTATGACTGGCGCGGCAGCAATCCGGCGGCATTTTTCACGGATGACGCTGGCGTCGTGCAGATCGCAAACCGCTCTGAGATGTTGTTTTGGCAAAGACCCCTGGGCGAGCCGGGGCTGATCCGCGCAGACGGTACTGCGCTGGATTTCGAAGCCCGCTATGTCAAGGATCACGAGATCTGGCGGATGGGGTGGGGGCCGTATCTGCCCGATGAGGCGCTGCATCTGACCAAGCCGCTTTTGGTGGTGGGCCTGACGGGTGAAGTGTTACTGGATGTCGCCCCCGCCCGCCGTTTGGCCTTGGCGCAGGCAGCGGCGGTGGCCGCGCTGTGTCTGGCTTTTGGGGCGCTGCTGTTTTTGGCGACTGAACGGCGCAGGACCCTGACGCAGGCGAACCTAAAGCTGGAACGGCAGGTGTCCAAACGCACCGCCGCCCTGAACACCAGCAACACCGAATTGCGCCGCGAGGCTGCCGAGCGCGAGGAGGCTCAGGCCGCCTTGCGCCGCGCGCAATCCGATCTGGTGCAGGCGGGCAAGCTGTCGGCCTTGGGGCAAATGTCGGCAGGGATCAGTCATGAGCTGAACCAGCCTTTGATGGCAATCCGGTCTTTCGCCGAAAACGCCACGCAGTTCATGGCCCGAGACAAGCCCGAGCGGGCGAACGAGAACCTGACGCGGATTTCCGAAATGGCGGAGCGGATGGCGCGGATCATCCAGAACCTGCGCGCCTTTGCCCGTCAGGAAAGCGTGCCACAAACCCGCGTGGATCTGACCCGTGTCATCGCCAGCGCGGTTGAGCTGACGGAAGGGTATTTGCGCGATGCCGACGTCACCTTGGTTTACCGCGACCCCCAAGGCCCGGTTTGGGTGCGCGGGGGCGAAGTGCGGCTGGCGCAGGTGTTTGTAAATCTCATTTCCAACGCCGCAGATGCCATGACGGGGGGCAAGATCAGGCGGTTGACGATTGACATTGACCAAGCTGATGGCGTGTCGGTTCGGTTCAGGGACACAGGGCCGGGAATTGAAATGCCCGACAAGGTGTTCGATCCGTTCTACACCACCAAATCCGTCGGCGGGGCCAGCGGCATGGGGCTGGGTCTGTCCATCAGCTATGGTATCGTCCAAAGCTTTGGTGGACAAATACGGGGCAGCAATCTGGACGGGGGCGGGGCCATGTTCACGGTCCGGCTTGAGCGCGCAGAAGATGTGGAAGATGCAGCATGAGCAGAATGGTATTGCTGGTCGATGATGATGCGCCGGTGCGCGAGGCGCTGAGCCAGACACTGGAGTTGGCAGATGTCGCCGTGATCGCCGCCGGTTCTTTTGTCGCAGCCAAAGACAGAATTACGGCGGGGTTTGAGGGGATTATCCTGTCGGACATGCGGATGCCGGGGCGCGACGGGTTTCACCTGTTGGACTATGCCCGTGCGCAAGACCCTGACTTGCCGGTAATTTTATTGACGGGCGAGGGGGACATCCCGATGGCTGTGCGGGCCATGGAACGCGGCGCGTTCGATTTTCTGGAAAAGCCCTGCGCGCCCGCATCGCTATTGGCGGTGATCGAACGCGCGTTGAAAACCCGTGCACTGGTCTTGGATAACCGGCGACTGTTACGGCTGGTTGAAAAAGGCGACCCTGCTGCGCGGCTTATTTTTGGCACGTCCGATCTGGCTGAAACCCTGCGCGCCAAAGTGCGGCGGGCGGCGCGCACCGATGCAGAAGTCTTGGTGACAGGGCCGTATGGGTCGGGCATCTCGAAGGTTGCAGAAGTGATCCACCTGTCCTCGCAACGCTCGAAAGCGCCTTTTGTGAAACGTGCGGGCGAAGGGCTGAGCGTGAGCGATCTAAGCGACGCTTTACTGGCCGCAGCAGGGGGCAGCCTGTTTCTGGACGAGGTCACCCATCTGCCCGCCCAAACCCAGCTGAGCCTGATCGAAGCGCTGGAAAATGCCGCCGATGTGCGCCTGATTGCGGGCAGCACGCAGGATTTGTCAGCGCTGGTCGGCGAGGGGCGTTTCCACGCCGATCTTTATTACCGGCTCGAGGTGATGCCGGTGCCTATTCCGTCCCTTGCAGAGCGGCCAGAGGATATCCCGGATTTGTTCCGCCGCTACGTCGATCAGGCGGCCGAGCAATCCGGCCTGAACGCACCCGAGGTGACCCCGCAGATTATTGCGGGTTTGTTGGCGCGCGACTGGCCTGGCAATGCACGTGCCCTGATGTCGGCGGCCATGCGTTTTGTCATGGGCGTGGCCGAGGATGCAGGGTCCGATGCGCAGCTTGGCCTTGCAGAACAAATGGCGCAGGTCGAACAAACCTTGTTGCGTGCAGCCCTCAGGCGGGCCGGGGGGCAGGCGAGCACCGCGGCCAAAGCCCTGCGGTTGCCGCGCAAAACCTTCTACGACAAGCTGACCCGCTACGGGATTCGGGCAGAGGATTATCGCGCCTAAGCCTTGTGCGGATTCTTGCACTGCGCAGGAGCTATCTGTGCGGTTTTTCGCACAACCCTGTTGGTGCCACAAAATCTCAGTTCGGCAAAAATCCGCTAACCCACGGCAGGCAAAGCGCTTTTTCGCATAGGGCGTCGGGGGGAGTCACAGGCTTGTGAGATCGGCGGTTTATCGCTTTACTGCGCCAATCGCGGTCGGAGTTCCGATTGCCGAGACCTTAATACTAGTTCTCTGGGAGGAGACATCACATGAAATTTATGACAACAGCAGCCGTTGCGCTGACCCTTTCCGTGAGCGCTGGCGCCGTTGCGGCGTCGTGCGAAGATGGCGAAATCCTGATCAAGTTCAGCCACGTCACCAACACCGACAAGCACCCTAAAGGCATCGCAGCAACCTTGCTGGCCGAGCGTGTGAACGCAGAGATGAACGGCAAGGCTTGTATGGAAATCTTCCCGAACTCGACATTGTACAACGATGATCAGGTTCTCGAAGCGATGCTGCAAGGCGATGTTCAATTGGCCGCACCTTCGCTGTCGAAATTCGAGCAGTTCACCAAGCAATTCCGCATTTTCGATCTTCCGTTCATGTTCAAGAACATCGAAGCAGTTGATGAATTCCAAAACTCCGACACCGGTCAGGCGATGAAAGCTTCGATGGAGCGTCGCGGTTTGTCTGGTCTGCAATTCTGGCACAACGGCATGAAGCAGATGTCTGCCAACAAGCCCTTGAACGTGCCCGCAGATGCAAACGGTCTGAAGTTCCGCGTTCAGGCGTCTGATGTGATCAAGGCGCAGATGGATGCCATCGGCGTATCGCCACAGCCAATGGCGTTTTCCGAAGTATACGGCGCGCTGCAAACCGGCGTTGTCGACGGTCAGGAAAACACATGGTCCAACATCTACGGCCAGAAGTTCTTTGAAGTGCAGGACGGTGTAACCGAAACCAACCACGGTGTTCTGGACTATATGGTCGTGACATCCACTGACTGGTGGAATGGCCTGCCAGAAGATGTGCGCACGCAACTGGCGACTATTCTGGAAGAAGTCACAACCACGCGCAACGCTGCAGTTGGCGACGTTGATGCCGAAGCACGTCAGGCAATTCTGGATGCAGGCACGACCATCATCGAGCTTGACGCAGATGCGCGTCAGGTTTGGGTTGACGCGATGATGCCCGTCTGGACCGAATTCACAGCAGATGTGGGCCAGGAAAACATCGACGCGGCGCAAGCGATCAACGCCAAGCACTAAGTCGATCTATTGGATGTCCCGCCCCATGAAGGGCGGGACATTTTTTAATTTGGCAGACGGGTTTTTGCCCGCGCACCTGCCTCTTTTTCTGCATGCAAGCGGAGTGTCTCATGTCATCTGGATATCAGCCTACCTCGGCCCTTGGCCGGATCGTGCACGAGTTCGAGGAAACGGCGATTGCCGTGATCTTGGGCCTGATGACGGTCATCACATTTATCAACGTACTTTTGCGCTATGGCTTTAACACCGGCCTGATCTGGGGGCTTGAAGCGGTCACGTTTTTGTTCGCGTGGCTGGTGCTTTTCGGGATGAGCTATGCGGTCAAAGTGACTGCGCATCTTGGGGTCGACGCGGTTGTTAACCTTTTCTCATCGCCAAGGCGCAGAGTGCTGGCGCTGGTTTCTGCTGCCATTTGTATTTTTTACGCCGTCTTGTTGATGAAGGGCGCGTGGGACTACTGGGCACCGTTCGCAGGGCTGGACGCCACATCGGGCCGTTGGTTCCCGACCGGATTTGAAAACAGCCGCGATCAGGCATGGTACGCCACGGTCGACATGCCGATGCCCGAATGGCTGCGTTTTATCGAGCCGATCATGAACCAGGGTGAAACCTACGAAAAACTGCCGCGCTTTATTCCCTATGCGATGTTGCCCTTTGGCGTGGCGCTGCTGTTGTTCCGCTTTGTCCAAGCGGGCGTGCGGGTGTTTACGGGCGCATCGACCAGTCTGATCGTCAGCCACGAGGCCGAAGACGATATCGAGGCCGTTAAACACATGAACGCGGGGAATTAAGCGCATGGAAGTTCTTGTTCTATTTACCATGATCGTGGGCTTGATGCTGCTGGGCGTGCCGATTGCGGTCAGCCTTGGGTTCTCGTCAATTATCTTTTTGCTGGTCTTGTCGGATTCGTCGCTCGCATCCATCGCGCAGACGTTCTTTCAGGCGATGGCGGGGCATTACACGCTGCTGGCGATTCCGTTCTTCGTGCTTGCCTCTAGCTTTATGTCGACGGGTGGTGTGGCCAAACGGATCATCCGGTTCTCCATCGCACTGGTCGGGCATTTCCCCGGCGGTTTGGCGATTGCAGGCGTGTTTGCCTGTATGATGTTCGCAGCGCTGTCGGGATCATCACCCGCCACAGTTGTAGCCATCGGTTCCATCGTGATCGCAGGGATGCGCGAAACCGGCTATACCAAGGAATTCGCCGCAGGCGTGATCGCCAACGCAGGGACGCTGGGCATCCTGATCCCGCCGTCTATCGTGATGGTGGTCTATGCATCGGCTACGGATGTGTCGGTGGGCCGGATGTTCCTTGCCGGTGTGATCCCGGGTCTGATGGCCGGTTTCATGCTGATGCTGACCATCTACATCATGGCGCGGGTCAAGAAACTACCCCAAGGCGAATGGCGCGGCTGGGGCGAGGTGTTTGCCTCGGGGCGCGAAGCGGGCTGGGGCCTGATGCTGATCGTGATCATTCTGGGCGGCATCTATGGCGGTATCTTTACGCCGACCGAAGCCGCCGCTGTGGCCGCTGTCTATGCGTTTTTGATCGCCTGTTTCGTCTATCGCGACATGGGGCCGCTGCATGTAAAAGGCGACGGCGACAACCTGTCGCTGCTGCGCAAACCCATGGCCATCGTTACGGTGTTCTTTCACCGCGATGTGCGCGATACCTTGTTCGAGGCAGGCAAGCTGACCGTCACGCTGATGTTCATCATCGCCAACGCGTTGATCCTGAAACATGTTCTGACCGACGAGCAGATCCCGCAGCAGATTTCTGCAGTCATGCTGGATGCAGGCTTTGGACCGATCATTTTCCTGATCATCGTCAACGTAATCTTGCTGATCGGCGGTCAGTTCATGGAACCGTCGGGCCTGTTGATTATCGTCGCACCGCTGGTATTCCCCATCGCAATGGAGCTGGGGATTGACCCGATCCATCTGGGCATCATCATGGTCGTCAACATGGAGATCGGGATGATCACGCCGCCTGTGGGTCTGAACCTGTTCGTGACCTCGGGCGTGGCCAACATGCCGATGATGAATGTGGTCAAAGCAGCACTTCCTTTCACCGCCGTGTTGTTCGTGTTCCTGATCATGATCACCTACATCCCGATCATTTCGACATGGTTGCCGACGATGATGATGGGGCCGGAGGTTTTGATCCGCTAGCGATCTGCAAAGAAACAGACAAAAAAGGGCGGCATGTCAGATCGACGTGCCGCCCTTTTGCTATTGTGGTGCAGTGAGTTTATCTTGCAAAATGAAGATCAGGCCTGTGGCAAGGCCTTGATGATGGGGGCAAAATCATCGGCCTTAAGGCTGGCGCCGCCCACCAGCGCGCCATCGACATTTTCAGCCGTGAAGATTTCAGCGGCATTGTCCGGTTTGACCGAGCCACCATAAAGCAGTCGGATTGCGTCGCCTTCGGTCTGTCCAAAGCGGCTGATCAAGTGCGCGCGGATAAAATCATGCGCCTCGACGATCTGCGCAAGGGTAGGGACTTTGCCAGTGCCGATCGCCCAGATCGGCTCGTAGGCGATGACCAAATTGGCACCGGTGGCACCTTCTGGCACAGATCCCGCCAATTGCTTCTGGATGATATCAAGCGCATTGCCAGCCTCGCGGTCCACACCGCTTTCGCCGATGCACAAGATTGCGGTCAGGCTAGCGCCCCATGCCGCCCGTACCTTTTGTGCGACGTCGCTATCTGTTTCGGCATGCGCATCGCGGCGTTCTGAATGGCCGAGGATGACGTAAGTCGCACCGGTTTCAGCGATCATCGCGGCAGATATATCGCCAGTGAAAGCACCAGAGGCCGCGCTGTGACAATCTTGGGCCCCAATCGCAATTCCGGTCCCCCGCATCTTTTCGCAGGCTGAAAAAAGAAGGTGCGCAGGCGGGCAAATCACCGTCTCGGCATCATCAGGAGACAGATACGTGGCCAGTTTATCCAGTTCAGACAGGGCCGCAGCCGTGCCATTCATTTTCCAGTTACCAGCGGCTAGGTTCCGGCGCATAAAGGTATCCCCTGAGTAATGTTTTCAGAGGGATAGCAGTCGCATTTGATTGAGGCAACGGTTGGGCGCGTTTGGTTTGGGCAAGATTGCTAAAGGCGATCAGCCAAATTTGATGGATTCGCCGCAACCGCAAGCTTCGGTCACGTTGGGGTTACGAAACTTGAAACCGGATTCCAGCAAGGATGTTTCGTAATCAATTTCCGTCCCGAACAGGAACATCTGAGCCATCGGTGCAATCAGCACCCGCGCGCCATCTTGCTCTACGACTTCGTCATTGGCGTCCGGTTCGTTCACGTAATCCATGGTGTATTCCATGCCCGCGCAACCACCCTTCTTGATGCCGATACGCAGTCCTGCATGGCCCGCCGAGGTCATCAGCTTGCTGATCTGCAAGGCGGCTTTTGGGGTGATTGTAACGGCTTGCTTACCCGGGATCGCGAACATGATAGATACTCCTGTTGAAAGAAAGATAGGCGTTTCGTCAATTGTTCTCAAGCGTGTGTGTCAGAATTTATTTACGCACCCGCGCAGCGCTTACATAAAGCCCAGTTCCAGACGCGCTTCGTCCGACATCATATCCATGCCCCAAGGCGGCTCCCAAACAAGTTCGACATCCACAGTCTTGACGCCGGCCAAAGGTTCGACAGCATCCGCGACCCAACCAGGCATTTCGCCTGCAACAGGGCAGCCGGGCGCGGTCAGTGACATCTTGATGTTCACTCCGCTTTGCTCATTGATATCAATGGTATAGATCAGGCCCAGCTCGTAAATATTGACCGGAATTTCAGGGTCGTACACGGTCCTGCACGCGTCAACAACCTGTTCGTATAGCGGATGATCAGTGGAGGAGGGCGCGATCAAAGGCGTGCCTTCCAGGGGTTGGGTGCTGTCGGTCATCAGGTGCCTCGCTTCATTTCCTGACCCTTTATATAGGGATTAGCCCGCCCATCGTCCAGAGGAACTGGGAAACTGTCATGATTTACGTTTACGCACTGGCTGCGGTTTTGCGCGTGCTTCGACCATATCATAAAGCATGCCGACGATATCCTTGCCGGTCGCCTTTTCAATGCCCTCGAATCCGGGGGAAGAATTTACCTCAAGCACCTTTGGCCCGCTGTCCGAGCGCAGAAGGTCCACGCCGGCCTTGCCCAGCCCGAATGCCCGCGCGGCGCGCAACGCAGTGTCGCGTTCGAGTTTGGTGATCCGGACCACCTGTGCCGATCCACCGCGGTGCAGGTTTGATCTGAAATCGCCGTCAGCCCCCGTCCGCTTCATCGCGGCCACCACCTTGCCATCAATCACAAGGCAGCGAATATCCTCGCCAGCCGCTTCCTTGACGAAATCCTGAACCAGAAAATTCGCCTTGAGGCCGCGGAAAGCATCGATCACGGATTCGGCTGCCTTTTTGGTCTCTGCCAAAACGACGCCCTTGCCTTGGGTCGATTCCAGCAGTTTCACAATTAGCGGTGCGGTGCCCACAAGCGCCATCAGGTTCGATGTATCTTTCGGCGAGGCGGCAAATGCGGTCGTCGGCATACCGATCTTCTTCGAGGCCAGAACCTGATGGGCGTGCAATTTGTCGCGGCTTGCCAGAATGCCTGCGGACCCGTTGACGCAATAGGTGCCAATCGTCTCGAACTGGCGGATCACGGCACAACCGTAGGGTGTGATCGACGCGCCGATACGCGGGATCACGGCGTCATAGCGGGGCAGTCGCTTGCCGTCATAATGAACCTCTGGGGCCATGGCGTTGATCGCCATGTAGCAGCGCGTGGTATCGATCACCTCGACCGTATGGCCGCGCGTTTCGCCAACTTCGACCAGCCGCCTTGTGGAATAATTCTCGGCTTCCCGGCTTAGCACAGCGATCCGCAGCGCACGCTTGGGCGCTTTGTGGCGCACATCGGCAGAGTGGTAGACGTCATAGCTCAGGTCGGGCTGAAGGCGCTTTTCGGTTGCCGAGATCGTGATGTGATCGGTCAGCGCCTGACGGCCCAAAAGCATCCGGCTGGTCATGCTGGCACGGTTTGTCAGGGTGATGTCGATAGGCCAGCTTTGGCCCGCAACATCCAGATTGGTCGAGATCACATAGCGCAATTCGGATTCGCCATTTGACGATGTCACCTCGCGCCGGTCGATGATCGGGGCCGAGCAGGTGATCACAATGTCCTCGTTGCCCGCGACAGGATGCACGTTGAACCGGACCTTGGGTTTGGAATCGGGGCCAAATACCTCTATATCATGGGCATGCAGGCAGGACGTCTTGGCACCGGTGTCGATCTTGGCTTTGATGGCAGGCAGACCCAAGTTGGGCAAGGCGATCCATTCTTCCCAGCCGAAATTCAGTTCATCCATACCCATCACTCCGCCACCGCTAAAATCATGCTGCGGCCTATCAGGTCACCCAACGCTTCTCAAGGCGCCAAGCGGTGCTTCCAAATGGGAATAAATCCCGGGGTCCGGGGTAGCGCCCCGGATGTCAGCCCCACGTGACCTAACCTTCGTTAATATCGCGTTTCACGATCCGGGCACCGCTGGATTGTTTGCGAAAAATAACCCGCAAAACAATCCACGCAGCCAGCGAAAGCCCCGCGAATATGGCGATCAACAAGGATGTACCGACACCCGGAAGCGCCAGAACCACGGGCACCATCGCCAATGCGCCAAGCGCGAAGCCCAAAAAGATGTTGCCGGGCAGCATGACCTCGATCAGGCCCAATATCAGGGCGACCGAGATCCAGATCCACCACAGCGTGAGATAATCAGCCCACATCAACCGCGCCCTTTCAACAACTTAAAGGCATCTCCGAAAGCTTCAAGCGCTTGCGCGGGTACAACAATTGTCTGGTTGCCTGCACCTGCACCAAGAGCATTCAGCGCCTCAACCTGCTTTAGTGCGATCTGGTACTGCGCGGCCTCAAGGCCGTTTTCGCCAATGGCCGTGGCCACGACCTGCGTTGCATAGGCTTCGGCATCTGCCAGCACGCGGCGCGCTTTGGCGGTCTGCTCTGACGCATAAAGCTCTGCATCGGCGGCCAGTTCGACCGCGCGTTTCTTCCCTTCGGCTTCGGTCACTTGAGCGCGGCGCGCACGTTCCGCGTTCAATTGTTGCATCATGGCGGCGCGGGTGGCCGCATCCAGATTCACATCCAAAATCTCGGCGCGGGTGACTTCTATGCCCCAGTTATCGACGGCGTCCTCTACCAGCAGCTTGATCGTGCTGATCAGGGACGTCCGGTTCGACTGCACCTCGTCCAGATCCATCTTGCCGATCTCGGCGCGCACGATGCCCGCGACTGTGGTGGCAATGGCGGAATCGATATCGCGGATGCGGTAGACGGTTTTTTCAGGCTCGATGATGCGGTAGAATACTGATGTATCCACCTGAACAAGCACGTTATCGCGGGTAATCGCGTCTTGGCTTGCCGTCGGCAACTGACGCTCAAGAATAGAAATCTTATGGGCGATCTTGTCGATGAAAGGCACGATCATGTTGATGCCCGGCCCCATCACAGACCGCAAACGGCCAAAGCGTTCCACCACATGCTGTTCGGACTGCGGCACGATCTTGACGCCTTTGACCACCAGAATGACCAGCAGAATTGCAAGCAAAACCAGCGGCAAGTTGCTTTGCAAGATATCGAGTATAACCTCTTCGATGGGCACGGCCGTGATCCTTTCAGGGGGCGGGCGCTGCGTGGGGGTATCCCAGACAGTCATCCGGTTTGTTGCAAAAGATATAATCACTGAACTGTGAAGTTTCAAAGTACCCCTGTTTGAATAATTGCGCCGCACAAACGACCTATGCTTTGGCCATCCCATGTCCATCCCGCGCACCGCATCGCGATTGCACGCCTGTGCGCGACGTCCTATAGCGGCTGTCATGGAAAAATTCTCGTTTGATCTTCAGGCCCAAGACGGCTCCGCCCGCACGGGCGTCATCCACACCCCTCGGGGTGATATTCGCACTCCGGCGTTCATGCCTGTGGGCACGGCGGCGACCGTCAAGGCGATGCTGCCTGAAAGCGTGGCCGCGACAGGTGCGGATATCCTGCTGGGCAACACCTACCATCTGATGCTGCGCCCCACGGCCGAACGGATCGACCGTTTGGGCGGCCTGCACAAGTTTATGAACTGGGACAAGCCGATCCTTACGGACTCGGGTGGTTTTCAGGTGATGAGCCTTGCCGATTTGCGCAAGTTGACGGAAAAAGGCGTGACTTTCAAAAGCCACATCGACGGGTCCAAGCACGAGCTGACGCCCGAACGGTCGATGGAGATCCAAAAGCTGCTTGGCTCTGACATCGTGATGTGTTTCGACGAATGCCCCGCATTGCCTGCCGACCGCGACCGCATCGCGGAATCGATGCGCCTGTCGATGCGGTGGGCCGCGCGCAGCCGCGAGGCCTTTGGCGACCGGCCGGGCCATGCGCTTTTCGGGATCCAGCAAGGCGGGCTCGAGCAGGATTTCCGCGAGGAAAGCGCCAAGGCTTTGATCGAAAACGGGTTTGATGGCTACGCAGTTGGCGGTCTGGCTGTGGGCGAGGGGCAGGAGGCAATGTTCGGCTGCCTCGATTACGCCACCGACATGCTGCCTGTGGACCGGCCCCGTTACCTGATGGGCGTGGGAAAGCCTGATGATATCGTGGGGGCCGTCGCGCGCGGCATCGACATGATGGATTGCGTTTTGCCTTCGCGCTCGGGGCGCACAGGGCAGGTGTTCACCCGCAACGGCGTGGTCAACATCAAGAACGCGCGCCATGCCGATGATCCGCGCCCGCTGGACGAAGACTGCACTTGTCCGGCCTGCTCGAACTACAGCCGCGCGTATCTGCATCACGTCTTTCGCAGCCAAGAGATGATCAGCGGTATGCTGTTGACCTGGCACAACCTGCATTACTACCAGGAAATCATGGCCGGTATGCGCGCGGCGATTGGCTCTGGCGCGTTTGCGGCATGGCAGGATGATTTTCATGCCCGCCGGGCGCAGGGCGATATAGAGCCGCTTTAGAACGTCAACCAGCGAGGCGAAAAATAAATCGGTGAACCAATCCTTGTAGCGGTGCGTCTTGTTCATAATTGACCCGAACAAGAAACAAAGAAGAAAGGACATCCAAATGTCAGATACGCTATTCTCCCCGCTTACCGTTGGCGCCATCGAGGCGAAAAACCGCATCGTCATGGCCCCGTTGACGCGAAACCGCGCAGACAATGACACTGATGAAGTCGGTGACATGCATGTTGAATATTACACCCAACGCGCCGGTGCCGGTTTTATCATCACCGAAGCCACGCAAATCAGCCCCGAGGGCAAAGGATATCTGGCGACGCCCGGCATCTATACCGAGGGTCAGGTCGCAGCTTGGAAGAAAGTCACTGATGCCGTGCACAAGGCCGGCGGCAAGATCGTCGTGCAGCTTTGGCATGTAGGCCGGATCAGCCACACCTCGTTGCAGCCGGACGGACAGCAGCCTGTAGCGCCTTCGGCACTCAAGGCGGATATGAAAACATTCACCGCCAACGGGTTCGAGCCGACGTCTGAGCCGCGCGCGCTCGAGACCAGTGAAATCCCGCGGTTGATCCAGGATTATGTCCACGCGACCAAGATGGCCAAAAAGGCCGGTTTTGACGGGGTCGAGGTGCACGGGGCCAACGGATATCTGCTGGACCAGTTCCTTAAAACCAAGACCAACAAACGCGATGACCAGTACGGCGGATCGGTCGAAAACCGCGCCCGTCTGCTGCTTGAGGTGCTTGAGGCCGTGACAAATGCTTGGGATGGTGCCCATGTCGGTCTGCGCCTGTCACCCTTTTCGCCCGCCAATGACGTAAGCGATGACAACCCGCAGGAAACCTTTGAATATGTGGTGAAAGAGCTGAATAAATTCGGTTTGGCCTACCTGCACATGGTCGAAGGGGCCACCGGCGGTTCGCGTGAACTGGACGAGGGCGAGAGTCTCGAGACGTTGCGCAAGCTGTTTGACGGCATCTATATGGGCAACAACGGCTATGACCGCGCCCTTGCGATCAAGATGGTGGACGACGGGAAAGCAGAATTGATCGCCTTTGGCCGCCCCTACATTGCCAACCCCGATCTTGCCAAACGGCTTGAGCATGACGCGCCGCTGAATAAAGGCGATTCAGACACGTATTATGGTGGTGGCTCAAAAGGCTACATTGACTATCCATTTCTGGAAGAAGCCACCGTTTGATCACGCCGCTTTTCCGGCCCTTGCCGTGCGGGGGCCGGAAAACACAAAATCTATAAAGAATTTTGGGCGCTATTTAACAGATCTGCGCTTGTCTGTTGGCCCGTCGCGGTTCATTCTACCTCTCAAAAGCAGTAAAACAGCCCCGACAGTCAAAGGGGATTGAAACAGGCGGGTAGGGTCCCCAAATATCCTACTCAGAACAGGAGATGACCGATCGGTCGCCTATGATAGGGGCCAGTGTTGTCTTGCAGTATAAGGAAAAGAGCATGTTAGAGCCTCTGAACGCGTCCTACCCGGTTTTGCCTTTGCGCGATATCGTGGTGTTCCCCCATATGATCGTCCCGCTTTTTGTCGGTCGCGAAAAATCCGTGCGCGCACTGGAAGAAGTGATGGCGGACGATAAGCAGATTTTGCTGTCGAGCCAGGTCGATCCCGGTATCGACGACCCTGATGCTGACGGTATTTTCAAGACCGGTGTTTTGGCCAACGTCCTGCAACTGCTGAAATTGCCCGATGGCACCGTCAAGGTGCTTGTCGAAGGTCAGGCGCGGGTCCGGATTACCCAGTACCTTGAAAACGATAGTTTCTTTGAGGCGAAAGCCGAATATCTGACCGAAATTCCCGGTGACGAAACCACGACCCAGGCGTTGATCAAGACCGTAGCGGAAGAATTTGAACGCTATGCCAAGGTCAAGAAAAACATACCCGAAGAAGCGCTGACCGCCGTCGCTGAAGCGACAGAACCTGCGCGTCTGGCAGATTTGGTCGCGGGTCATCTGGGCATCGAAGTCGAACAAAAGCAGGACTTGCTGGAAACATTGTCCGTCTCAGAGCGGCTCGAGAAGGTTTACGGCCTGATGCAAGGCGAAATGTCTGTTTTGCAGGTCGAGAAAAAGATCAAAACCCGCGTGAAATCCCAAATGGAGAAGACACAGCGCGAGTACTATCTGAATGAGCAAATGAAGGCCATTCAGACAGAACTGGGCGATGGCGAGGATGGCAAGAACGAAGTCGCCGAGCTTGAGGCGCGCATTGCGAAAACCAAGCTGAGCAAGGAAGCGAAGGAAAAGGTCGACGCCGAGCTGAAAAAGCTCAAGAACATGTCGCCTATGTCTGCCGAGGCGACAGTCGTGCGGAACTATCTTGACTGGATTCTGTCGATCCCGTGGAACGTGAAATCGCGAACCAAGAAGGATCTGGTAAAGGCCCAGAAGGTGCTGGATGACGACCACTACGGTCTTGATAAGGTAAAAGAACGGATCGTTGAATATCTTGCCGTGCAGCAACGCTCAAGCAAGCTGAAAGGCCCGATCATGTGCCTTGTCGGCCCTCCGGGCGTGGGTAAGACAAGCTTGGGTAAATCTGTGGCCAAGGCAACGGGTCGCGAGTTTATTCGCATCTCGCTGGGGGGCGTGCGTGACGAATCCGAGATCCGCGGCCACCGTCGGACCTATATCGGCTCCATGCCCGGTAAGATCATTCAGGCGTTGAAAAAGGCGAAGACGAATAACCCGCTGATCTTGCTCGATGAAATCGACAAGATGGGGCAGGACTTTCGGGGTGATCCCGCGTCGGCGATGCTTGAGGTGCTGGATCCGGAACAAAACTCGACCTTCGTGGACCACTATCTTGAGGTGGAATACGATTTGTCGAACGTGATGTTCCTGACCACATCGAACAGTTACAACATGCCGGGTCCTTTGCTTGACCGGATGGAGATTATTCCGCTGTCTGGCTATACCGAGGACGAAAAGCGCGAGATTGCAAAACAGCACCTTGTGCAAAAGCAGATCAAGAACCACGGTCTGAAGGCAAAGGAATTTGCCATTGAAGACAGCGCCTTGACCAGCATGATCCGGTACTACACCCGCGAAGCCGGTGTGCGGAACCTTGAGCGCGAGATTGCCAAGGTCGCGCGCAAATCATTGACAAAGATCGTCAAGAAAGAGGTCGAAAGCATCACGGTGAATGCCGACAACATCGAGGATTTCCTTGGCGTTAAAAAGCATCGCTACGGGTTGGCTGAACTTGAAGACCAGATCGGGGTGGTCACTGGGTTGGCGTATACGTCGGTCGGGGGTGAGCTGTTGCAGATCGAAGCGTTGCGGCTGCCGGGGAAGGGTCGGATGAAGACCACAGGTAAGCTGGGCGATGTGATGAAGGAATCCATCGATGCAGCCAGCAGCTATGTGCGCTCGATCAGTCCCAAGATCGGGGTTAAACCGCCAAAGTTCGACACGATCGATATCCACGTACACGTGCCCGATGGTGCGACGCCCAAGGATGGTCCGTCTGCCGGTCTGGCGATGGTGACGTCGATTGTTTCGGTGCTGACACAAATTCCGGTCCGGCGTGACATCGCCATGACGGGCGAAGTGTCGTTGCGTGGGAATGCGATGCCGATCGGTGGGCTGAAAGAAAAGCTGTTGGCGGCTTTGCGGGGCGGAATTACCACTGTTTTGATCCCGGAAGAAAACGAAAAAGACCTGCCGGACATCCCGGACAACGTGAAGGCAGGGCTGAAGATCATCCCGGTCAAGCACGTGTCTGAGGTGTTAAAGCACGCGTTGGTTCGCCAACCCGAAGCCATTGAATGGGATCAGGATGCCGAAGATGCCGCAGCAGCGGCATTGGCCAAAAAGTCACCAGCGGGGGACAGCGCCACAGCGCACTGACCGGACTTGGTTTAATCGAAAAAAGGCTGCCCTTGATCGGGGCGGCCTTTTGCGTGCGAGGCGATCAAAAACCCCTAAATCTAGTGTCAAAAAAGCGGCCTACCCCAAGGATTTCTAGCATGTGACCCAATTTTATGGTAATAAACTCCAAACCTAGCAAAAAAGGCGGAGATTAGTTCTATGAGCAGTACGGTCAAATCAACAAAGCCCAAGTCGGTTCAAGCAAAGCCAGCCTTGGCACCCAATGTCCAGGCCAACAAATCGGTCGCGGCTGTGTCATCATCGGACATCAGCGATCCGAAAACATCAAATCCGGACGGCCCGCGTTCTGTCATCATAGGCCCGGTTATGCGCAAAAAAGAACTCATCGACGCCGTGGTCGAGCGGTCTGGCATCAAGAAGAAAGACGCCAAGCCGGTGGTCGAGGCGATGCTGGAAGTGTTGGGCGAAGCGTTGGGCGACAATCGCGAATTGAACCTGCTGCCTATGGGCAAATTCAAAGTCGTGAACGAAAAGGATTTGGGCAACGGTAAAATGATGCGCGTGAAAGTGCGTCAGGTAACACCGTCGGACAAGCCCAGAGTCATAACGGCCGACACAGACGAGTCTGACGTTTAAGCCAAGCCAAGCGCTATTGCGAAATAAAAGCCCTTTGTTTCAAAGGGCTTTTTCTATTTGGGCTTTGCTATGAGAGGGATTTCCACGTCAGTGTATCAGCGATACTACCTGAGACCGGCCCTGATAACGTTTAAAAAAAGGGGCCACCGTCAGGCAGTCCCTTCACTGTTCGGGTGTCTGGTTAGACTTAAATCAGAACGGGATTTCGTCATCTAGATCGCGCGACGAACCGCCACCGCTGTTACCACCGCCGCCGCCACCGCTGCCACCACTACCAGATGGGCCGGAATCATAGCCGCCGCCGTAGCCGCCCGGATCAGATGGGCCGCTATCGTAACCACCACCACCACCAGACCCGCCGCCGTCACGTCCATCCAGCATGGTTAGCGTGCCGCCAAACCCCTGAAGGACCACTTCGGTGCTGTAGCGATCTGCGCCAGATTGATCTTGCCACTTGCGGGTCTGCAATTGGCCCTCGATATACACTTTGGATCCCTTTTTCAGGTACTGCTCCGCAATACGGACCAGCCCTTCCTGAAAAATCGCCACGGTATGCCACTCGGTTTTCTCGCGGCGCTCGCCACTATTGCGGTCTTTCCACGTCTCGGAAGTTGCAATGCGCAGGTTGCACACTTTCCCGCCATTCTGAAAAGAGCGTACCTCGGGATCGCGCCCCAGATTGCCAATAAGGATCACTTTATTCACTGAGCCGGCCATCATGCCCCCTGTCTGCTATGCAATTTGAAGGACCGTGCGAATCTGTTCAGGTCCCTGCGTTGAGTGACGTTATACCGAGCGCAGTCTGCATGAAACAAGGTTGCGAACCGGTTTATCCCCGATCAGTTCATCTTGGATGTCGAATAAAGGGTGGCAGAGCACCGCGACTTTGCTATGTTCCAATAAATCCGACGGCATTCTGGGGGCTTCATGAAAAAACTGATGATCACGGCGCTATGCTGTGCGGGATTATTGGCAGGCCCCGTTTCTGCCGAAGTCTTTTCCTCCAAAAGCCGGTCCAAACTGTTTGCCTCGCAAAAAAAGCTGCTCGATACGCGCGCGTCCAAGCAATATGCCGCATCCGTTCGTTTGCAGCCGCCACGGGTGGCTGCACCCACGAAGTGGGATGTGCCGAAATATAATGGTAAATATAAAGGCGAATATCACGGTATGGCCCGCGAGGCTGCGCGCCGCCACGCGGTTCCAGAAGATTTGTTCCTGCGTCTGGTTCAGCAGGAAAGTGGCTGGAACGCATCGGCGAAATCACACAAAGGCGCGTTGGGGCTGGCGCAGTTGATGCCAGACACCGCCCGCGCGCTGCGCGTCGATCCGGCAGATCCCTATCAGAATCTTGACGGCGGTGCGCGCTATTTGATGATGCAATACCGCGCTTTCGGCACCTGGAAGCTGGCCCTTGCAGCGTATAACGCAGGTCCGGGTGCGGTGAAGAAATACGGCGGCATTCCACCCTTCAACGAGACCAAGAATTACGTCAAGGTGATTGCGGGTCTATGATCTGATATAAAAAGTGCTCCAATTTCAGAACGCCTTTTCCTTTTATTATCAAATTACTCAGCGGCTACGTTAATTTCGATCACGGGTTCCATCGTGGAAAGCTGCGCATCCGTAAGGTGACATTTCACCTGATGACCGTCGGCAACGCTGCGCAGGGGCGGTACTTTGGTTTCGCAAAGATTGCCGTCGACCTGCGGCTTCCAACGACATCTGGTCTGGAAGGGGCAACCGGGCGGCGGGTTCATGGCTGATGGAACGTCGCCCTCCAGCACGATATGCTTTTTCTTCACGCGCGTGTCTGCGATGGGCACCGCCGACAGCAGCGCTTCGGTGTAGGGGTGATAGGGCGGCGAGAAGACCTGATCGGTGGTCCCCAGTTCGACCACATGGCCCAGATACATCACCATGACGCGGTCCGCCAAATAGCGCACGATGCTCAGATCGTGGCTGATGAACAACAGCGTCGTCTTTTGTTCGCGTTGGATTTCCATCAACAGATCGGTCACCGCGGCCTGCACCGACACATCCAACGCTGACACAGGTTCATCCGCAACGACAATCCGCGCATCCCCCGCAAAGGCGCGCGCGATCCCGACCCGCTGCTTTTGACCGCCGGACAATTGCCGAGGCATCCGGTCCGCAAACTCGCGAGGCAGTTTCACCAGATCAAGCAGTTCCAACATGCGCACCCGGCGCTCTTTTTCGTTCTTGCCGATCTTGAAAATCTCAAGCGCCCGGATGATCTGCCGACCCACGGTCATCGACGGGTTCAGCGTATCAAAGGGGTTTTGGAAAACCATCTGTATGTCAGCGACATTCTGCGTCGTGCGATCCTCGATGGGGACCCCGCCAATGTCCTTGCCATCCAGCAGAACCTGGCCAGAGGTCGCAGTTTCAAGCCCCATCAATACCTTGGCAAAGGTCGATTTACCGCAACCGGATTCGCCAACGATGGCCAAAGTTTCGGATTCGCGCGCCTCAAAGCTCAGCTCTTCGTTGGCTTTAACAACTTTGGTCGCCGATCCCCCAAACATCGAATTCGCAGCAACTTCGTAGTATTTCTTGAGCTTGTCCATTTTCAGAACAACCTCGCCAATCTCGCCCTTGGTTTTGACGTCAGCCAGTTCAAGTGGCGCTTTCCAGTCGATCTCCTTGAACTTCAGACAGCGCGTCGCATGGCGCTCATTGCCGGGCACGTCTTCCATCATGATGCTGCCCTGATCGCAGCGCCCCGCTTCGAAATAGTCGCAGCGCGGGCCAAAGTTACAACCGTCTGGCCGCTCATGGGGCAGGGGGAAATTGCCGGGAATGGCAATCAAAGGGCGCGCATTCTTATCGGCACCGGGCAATGGGATCGACCGGAAAAGCGCTTGCGTATAAGGGTGCTGCATCTCGTCAAACACATCCTCGATTGATCCGCGCTCCACGGCCTCTCCGGAATACATCACGCAAATCCGGTCGCATGTTTCAAGCACCAGTCCAAGGTTGTGCGAGATAAACAGCATCGAGGTGCCGTATTTCTTACCCAGATCTTTGACCAGCTCGACCACGGCGGCTTCGACCGTGACGTCCAACGCGGTCGTCGGCTCGTCCAATATCAACAAGGCAGGTTCTGACATCAGGGCCATAGCAATGACGATGCGCTGCTGCTGGCCGCCTGACAGTTGATGCGGATAGGCCCTTAGGATGCGTTCTGGATCGGGCAGTTTGACATCTGTCATCAGCTGCAAGGCGCGCGCGCGCGCTTGGGCTTCGGACATGCCCGAATGGATCATCGGCACTTCCATCAACTGGCGCCCGATCTTCATGGCGGGGTTCAGCGACGCCATAGGCTCCTGGTAGATCATCGCGATTTGGCTGCCGCGAATGTCGCGCAGCTCTTCATCGCTCATCTGCGCCAGATCGCGGCCTTTGAACTTGATCGATCCTCCAACGACCTGCCCATTCACGCCAAGGTCTTGCATGACCCCAAGCGCCACTGTTGATTTGCCGCAACCGGATTCGCCGACCAGTCCCACCGCTTCGCCGGGTTTGACCGAGACCGAGAAATCCATCACCGCAGGAATTTCCCGCAGCCGCGTGAAAAACGAAATCGACAGTTTGTCGATCTCCAATATCGGGCCGTCATATGTCTGCGTCGCCATGGTCCGTCTCCCTTAACCAGATGATCGCGAAACCTGCTTCCAAATGGTTCAAAATCCCGGGGGTCCGGGGGCTGGCCCCCGGTTCCACCCTCAAATCAATCGCGTAAACTTTCCTCGCGCAAACCGTCAGCCAATAGGTTCAGCCCCAAAACAAGGCTTAGCAAAGCCACCGCCGGTGCAATCGCGGCATGCGGATACAGCGATAGCAAACGCCGCCCCGCGTTGATCGTCGTACCCCAATCAGGGCTTTCCGATTCCAGCCCAAGCCCGAAGAATCCCAATGTTCCCAGAAGGATGGTCGTATACCCAATCCGCAGACAGAAATCGACGATCAGTGGCCCACGCGCGTTTGGTAGAATTTCCCACAGCATGATATACCAAGGACCCTCGCCACGGGTCTGCGCGGCTGCGACGTAGTCGCGGGTCTTGATGTCAAGCGCGAGCCCCCGCACGATCCGAAACACCGTGGGGGCGTTCACGAACACGACCGACACGAACACCACCAAGACGCCGGGGTCAATGTCGAACAGATCGACAAAAGCGGGCAAGCCGGGGATACGGTAGGTCGGTGCATCGACAATCGCGCCATCCGTCGAGACAAGCGAAAGGTAAAGCCAGCCCGCGATTCCCAGAACGATAATCAGCAACGGCGTGCGCAGCGACGGCTGGGTGTAGAAGCGCGAGTTGAGCAATACAGCAAGAAAGACCAACGGAAAGATGAACAAAACCAAAGCCATATAATTGGGGATGCCGGTCAGTACGATCTCGGGGGTGACCAGCAGATAAAATAGCAAGATCACCGGAAAGGCGAGGATCAGGTTGGCAAGAAAGCTCAGGAACACATCCAGCTTGCCGCCGTAATATCCCGCAGGCAGTCCCAGCGTGATGCCTACCATAAACGCGAACAGCGTGGCCATCGGTGCAATCTGCACCACGACCCACGATCCCTTTACCAACCGGCTGTACACATCGCGGGCAAGGTTGTCGCCGCCCAGCAAGAACCACTGAAACTCTTCAGGCTCTGCCCGTGCAAGGGGGGTGCCCGGCAGTTTGTTCTTCATACCCGAGACCTGGCTTAGGCTGTCATGGGTTATCAGCATGTCGAAGACACCGCCAAAGACGCCAGTAAATACCCAGAACATCACCAGTCCAAAGCCGATCATGCCCACTGTGCTGTCAAAAAGCTTGCCATACAGGCCAAGGCTGCGCTTGAATTTGAGCGACACGACAAAAAGGACGGCCAGCGCAATCCAGACCGGCAAAAGTTGCTGAGCAAGGCCGCCGAAAATACCCGCAGCAGGCCCCATCACGATCCCGGCCAGCAGATAGACCACAACAATCATCAGCGCCGCCAGAAACGCGTAGCTGCCAGCGCGACCCAAAAGCCCGGAAAGCCCCTGATTTGCGGCAGCAATGCCACCCGATCCAATCGTGCGCACTCCGGCGCTTGGAACGAAAGACACCAGAATTTGCACCGCATAGGCCAGCACCATAACGCCAACAGCCAACCCCAGTACCGGGTTCAACCAACCCATCGAGCCTGTCCATGTCAAAGCTTCCATGTCCTTGCCCTTTCTTTACGTGATGCGAATGCGAGGGTTCAAAAACACATAGCCGATGTCGGATATCAGCTGTGTGGCCAGAACCACGATGACAGAAACGACAGAGACGGCCAGCAACAGCTCAATATCGTTATTGGCCGCGGCCTGAACCAAAAGCCAGCCGAAGCCTTTGTAATTGAACAACGTTTCCACGATGACCACGCCGTTCAGCAGCCATGGGATTTGCAGCATGATCACCGTAAAGGGTGCTATCAGCGCGTTGCGCAGGGCATGTTTCAACACAATATCGCTGAACTTGACGCCTTTCAGGCGGGCGGTGCGGATGTATTGCGCCGTCATCACTTCGGTCATCGATGCGCGCGTCATCCGCGCGATATAGCCCATCCCGTAAAGCGAAATGGTCAGCACCGGCAAAAAGAAGTTCCAAAAGGTCGCGTTCTCCATTGCGGAGGTGGCAGAGCCCAGAAACAAGGTTTTGCTATCGATCCATCCCATTTCGGCAAGCCAAGGCGACAGCCCAAAGCGTGACGACGCCAGCACAGCGATAAAAATCACGCCCGAGACATATTCAGGCGTGGCGGTCGTGGCGATTGAAAAGGTCGACAGCGAACGGTCCAGCCGCGACCCTTCGCGCATCCCTGCCAACACCCCGACGATCAAAGCCGAAGGCACCATCAACAGCAAAACGCACAGCATCAGCTTGCCGGTCAGCGCCAATCGGGTCAGGACAGTAGGGCCGACATCTTCCTTGAAAACTGTCGAAAATCCCCAATCCCCTTGCAAAATACCGCAAAATGTCGGGCGCGCATCAACCGGCGTGTCGCTGGAAAAACACCGCCCCGTGACCTTCCCATCGGCAGCTTCGGTCACCCAACCCGGTGCGACACCCAACCATTGACCAAATTTGATCGGGGTTGGTTGAAGATAGCCACGGTTTTCCAGATAGCTGGCGACGGCCTCGTCCGACATGCGAAAATTGCCTTGGGTTTTGGCCAGTTTTTCAAGGTTGGGGTAAAGATTGGTCAGCCAGAAAACGATAAATGTCAGGCAAAGCGCTGTCAGTAGCATCACGCCCAGGCGGCGAAGAATGAAAATTCCCATGGAATATCCCTGTTGCGTGGCGGACCTGGTGAGACCGACCTTATTTTTGGGCACATTGGCCCGACTAGATTATCTATGCCGCCTGCTATTTGATCTTGCGCCAAATATGCTTGCAGCAGTCTCCCTCGACACTCTTTACGCGTTGATCTGTTTATCCAATATCGCGCTGGTGTCTTTGTTCATTCCGACTATGAGGCACAAGAACCATAGAAACGTCAATGTCGGCTTGCCCCGATTTTCAGATTAAACGCGACATAAACCCGTTCTGTTCGCGACATGACCGCTGGGGCATGCGCTTAGGATCTGGCGGGTTCGGGTTTGGCTGGGCGCAGCTTACTGGGGGCAAAGCCCGTGTGTTGCTGCACGAAGCGGGTGAAATAGGCGGCGGACCCGAACCCCAGATGGCGTGCGATGCTTTGGGCGGAGTGATCGGTCGTGGCCAGCAGATCGCGGGCCTCGAAGACCACACGCTCTGTCAAAATGTCGGCGGCCGTTTTTCCTGTTGCTGCCTTGACCGCGCGGGTCAGATGGGTTGGTGTCACATCCAGCACCTCGGCATAGGTTGCCATGGGAGCACCTGTGGCAAATCTTTCGGAAACCATCTGGCAAAACCGCGCGCTCAGCCGCGCGCCTGCATTTCGGCGGTCGGGAATGTGTTCATCCTGCATGATCTGGCGGCGCAGCCAGACCGACATCAACGCGACATGCGCCTCAAGTGCATCGTTTGACAGCGGCCTTGGCGCTTGTTGTTCGCGCTGAGCGGCCTCGATCATGCCGGTAAGTTCGGTCTGGACCTGCACGTCGCGGATCCTCAGATGGCGCGGCGACTGGGGCAGACGCAGGGGGGTGCCGTCTGGAATAACGACCACCTGACCAAAACCCTGCCGGCCCAGATCCAGGGCAAACAGGGATCTTGCGGGTATAAAAACTGCATTATGCGCCCCAAGGCCGCGGCGCTGGCCATCAAGCTGCAAAAGGCCCTGACCGCGTGTGATCCAGATCAGCAGATGCGACGGGCGATCATGCAAAAGTGACATACGCCAGTCTTTTCCCTGCGACAGCTGGGCCAAAGTCATGATCTGGACGGTATGATAATTCATTTGCGCGCTACATCGCTAAAGTTAAAGCAATCCCAGCATGGTCGAGACGAATAATAAAGGAAAGTCACATTTGTGAAATGCTCAAGATTCCGCCGCAGGCGCATATTTCAGCCAGTCGGCGGTATTTTTGCGCAACCATGTGCGTTGCCTCTTGGCATACTGACGGGTGGAAATGATCGCGTTTTCCCGCGCGTTTTCTAATGTTGTAGCCCCTTCGAGATATCCGATAAGTTCGGGCACGCCAATGGCGCGTTGCGCGGGCAAGTCCGGATCATATCCGGGGCGCACCGCTTCTACTTCGGTCAGGGCACCCTGATCCAACATCTGGTCAAACCGGCGAATGATGCGTGCGTTCAGCCAGTCCTTGTCTGCGTCCACTGCGATGGCCGTGCATCTGTTTAGCGCCAAAATCGGCGGCGGTGTGTTGTCTTGCCATTCGGCCAAGCCACGGCCTGTCGACGTCAGCACCTGCCACGCGCGCTGCACCCGCATCGGGTTGTTCAGGTCAATGCGCTGCGCGGTGTTGGCATCAAGCGCTGCAATCATCTGATCTGACGACAGGGCATGGGCTGCCTTGCGCACCGCGTCAGGGATGGCGGGGACATCGGCAAGTCCTTGCGTCAACGCCATAAAGTACAGCCCCGTGCCCCCCACAATTATAGGCCTGTGGCCCTGCGCCAACACGGCCTCGACCTCGCGCAGCCAGTGCCCGACAGAGTAGGGGGCACCGGCAGGCACATGCCCATAGAGCATGTGCGGGACCAGTATTTCTTCAGCTTCCGATGGCCGCGCCGAGATCACCCGCCAACAGTCATAGACCTGACTGGCATCGGCATTAACGATCACGCCGCCTTGCGCTTGTGCAATGGCCAAAGCCAGCGCAGATTTGCCTGACGCTGTCGGCCCCGCGATCAGCACAGGGGCCTCGGGGTCGACGCGGGCGACGACGGAAGCCGCACAGATGTAACTGGGATGTGGCATTTCTTTGCGCTGACCTTTAACGGAGCATTGAACCTTCTGGCTATTTGCGACATTTTGCAGCGCAAAGAAAACCCCTCCTTCACCTCTGAAAGGTGCCCCTATGACCGATACCCTGCCCAAAGTGACATTCAAACGGGTGATGTTAAAGATTTCGGGCGAGGCATTGATGGGCGATCAGGGGTACGGGCTGCATCCACCGACCGTTCAACGCATCGCCCGCGAGGTCAAATCTGTTCACGATCTGGGCGTCGAGATTTGCATGGTCATCGGCGGCGGCAACATCTTTCGCGGCCTGCAAGGCAGTGCCCAAGGGATGGAGCGTACGACGGCGGATTACATGGGCATGCTGGCCACGGTGATGAACGCGCTGGCAATGCAATCGGCACTGGAGGAGCTGGATATCCACACCCGTGTGATTTCCGCGATCACAATGAACGAGGTCGCAGAGCCGTATATCCGCCGCCGCGCCGTGCGCCACCTTGAGAAAAAGCGCGTTTGCATTTTTGCTGCCGGGACGGGGAACCCGTATTTCACCACGGACACTGCCGCGACATTGCGCGCCAATGAAATGGCCTGCGAGGCGATTTTCAAAGGCACCAAAGTGGACGGCGTCTATGACAAAGACCCGGCCAAGCATGACGACGCCAAGCGGTATGACACCGTGAGCTATGACGATGTGCTGCAAAAACGACTGGGCGTGATGGACGCATCTGCCATTGCTTTGGCGCGCGACAACAACCTGCCGATCATCGTGTTTTCACTAGACGAGCCGGGCGGTTTCCGCGGCATTCTGGCTGGCCAAGGCACTTACACGCGGGTTCAGGGCTAGGGCTGCCCACTGGGTTCATGATGCGCTCTCTATACAAGAGGGGCGCGATGCAGCTATATCGAACGAAATTTAAACAGATACAAAACGACCGGGGACATCATGTCAGACGATTTTATGTTGGATACCGACGACCTTCAACGGCGCATGGACGGCGCGATTGCGTCATTGCGCACAGGCCGCGCGTCGGCATCCATGCTGGAACCTGTGATGGTCGATGCGTACGGTACGAAAACGCCGATCAACCAGGTCGGCACAGTCAACGTGCCAGAGCCGCGCATGGTCACGATCAACGTTTGGGACAAGGCCTTGGTAAGCAAGGTTGAAAAAGCGATCCGCGAATCCGGTTTGGGCATTAACCCGCAGCTGAACGGCACGATCATCATGCTGCCGATCCCCGAGCTGAACGAAGAACGCCGCACCCAGTTGACCAAAGTTGCTGGCCAATACAGCGAAAATGCCCGCGTCTCGATCCGCAATATTCGCCGGGACGGCATGGACCAGATCAAAAAGGCCAAAGCCGACGGCATGTCCGAGGATGACCAAAAAGTCTGGGAAGGCGAGGTTCAGGAGATGACAAATAAATACATCGCGATGATCGATGTTCAGCTCGAGACGAAACAAGCCGAGATCATGCAGGTCTAAGGCCGTTTCCGCCCTGATCTGTTCATAAAAGGAAGCTTGATGCCCTCGTCGCCCCATCCCACCTCAGAGACCGTGCCGGGCGCGCCGCGTCATGTGGCGATTATCATGGATGGCAATGGGCGGTGGGCCACGCAGCGCGGGCGCCCCCGTCTTTTCGGGCATCACGCCGGGGCCAAGCGGGTCCGTGAGATCGTCGAAGCGTGCCCCCATTTCGGCGTGGAATACCTGACCATCTTTGCGTTCTCGACCGAGAACTGGAAGCGGACGCAGGTCGAGGTGGCCGGGTTGATGAGCCTGTTTCGGCGTTATATCTCGAAAGAAACCAAGGCGTTAAAGGCCAAAGGCGTGCGGGTGCGCTTTATCGGGGACCGGGTCAGGCTGGATGCCAAGCTGATCAAGCTGATGAACGAGCTTGAGCGTGAAACAGAAACCAACACCCGCGTCCATTTGACGATTGCGTTAAACTATGGCGGCAGGGACGAGGTTGCCCGCGCGACGCAGCGTCTGGCCCATGATGTTGCGTCAGGCTTGCTGGATCCCAATGATGTGGACGAGGAAACGCTGCCCCGCTATCTGGATACCTATGTTTTGCCTGACCCTGATCTGGTGATCCGCACCAGCGGCGAAGCGCGGATTTCCAACTTCCTGCTGTGGCAATCGGCCTATGCTGAATATGAATTTATCGACACACTCTGGCCCGATTTCTCGAAAGAGGAGTTTGGCCAGCTTTGCGCATCGTTCGGGTGCAGGGATCGCCGATTTGGTGCCGTCACGACATGATCGGCACATTGGGAGGGGCACCATGACAGAAAATTCGGAACGATGGTCTGATCTGGCGGCCCGATTGGGGTCAGCCGCTGCAATGGTTGTGATCGGTTTGGTCGGCATCTTTTTGGGCGGGCACATTTTCCATGTCATGGTCGCGGTGATTTGCGGATTGATGGCGTGGGAACTTGTCGGGATGCTGGATCCCGAAACGTCGCGTCTGAAGACGCCGATGGGGTTGCTGGTGGGGGGCGCGACCTTAGCGGCGATGTATTTGCCGGTCGGGTTTGCCTTGCCCGTTCTGCTGGCGCCAGCACTCGTGGGCTTTGGGCAGCTGGAAAAGAACCGCACGATTTTCATGGTGTTTACGGTGATGATCCTCGTGGCAGGCTTTGGCTTGGCTCAGGTGCGCGACGGCTATGGCTTTGGCTGGATGATGTGGCTGGTACTGGTGGTCGTGGTTACGGATGTCGTGGGATATTTTGCGGGGCGCGCCCTTGGGGGGCCAAAATTCTGGCCCCGCGTCAGCCCCAAGAAAACATGGTCTGGCACGGTCGCCGGATGGATCGGCGCTGCCCTTGTCGGGCTGGTTTTCTCGATCAACACTGGTGTCGGGATGCAGTTGGTCGGTGTGTCGATTGCGGTGTCGATGGCCTCGCAAATGGGTGATATCGCCGAATCCGGGATGAAACGGAAGGTCGGGGCGAAAGACAGCTCGAACCTTATTCCCGGCCATGGCGGATTGCTGGACCGTTTCGACGGTATGTTGGGCGCAGCCCTGTTTTTGTTGCTGATTGGCCAGTTCCTGACCATCACGCCGACGCTTAACTGATCTCCCAAGATGCGGCGGGTCAGCATATTCGGGGCCACGGGCTCTATCGGGCAAAACACCATTGATCTGATCGCGCGCGCGCCCGACGCCTATGACGTGGTGGCGCTGACGGGGGCGGGAAATATCGCCCAGCTTGCAGATGATGCGCGCCGCCTGGGTGCTGACATCGCGATCACCGCGCGCGACGACCGGCTTGAGGATTTGCGGGACGCGCTAAAGGGCAGCGGGATTGCAGCCGCAGCTGGAGCGGACGCGATCCGCGAAGCCGCCACACGCCCGGCTGATTGGATAATGTCGGCGATTGTCGGTGCGGCGGGGCTTGCACCGGGGATCGAGGCGCTGAAACAAGGGGCCACGCTTGCCCTTGCCAACAAGGAATCTCTGGTTTGCGCAGGCAAGCTGATGCTTGAAACGGCACGGACCCACGGTGCCGCAATCCTGCCAGTCGACAGTGAACATTCCGCTGTGTTTCAAGCGCTTATCGGCGAGGATATGGCGGCTGTTGAGCGGATTATCATCACCGCAAGTGGCGGCGCGTTTCGTGACTGGCCGCTTGAAGATCTGGCCGAAGCCACGCTTGAGCAGGCATCGAACCATCCAAATTGGGACATGGGTCAGCGCATCACCATTGATTCAGCGTCCATGTTTAACAAAGCCATGGAAGTCATTGAAACGCGTGAGTTTTTCGGCGTTTACCCCAAACAGATCGAGGTGTTGGTGCACCCGCAGTCGATGATCCACGCGCTGGTTGGGTTTAATGACGGCGCATTGATGGCCCATATCGGTCCGCCCGACATGCGCCATGCCATCGGTTATGCCTTGCACCATCCGCACCGCAAGCCATTGCCGGTAGAGCGGTTGGATCTGGCCAAGATCGGCAGTTTCGAATTTCGCGCCCCCGACGAGGCCCGTTGGCCCGCGCTGCGACTGGCACGTGACGTTATGGAACGCGGCGGCATGGCGGGCGCGGTTTTCAACGCTGCAAAAGAGATAGCACTGGATGGATTTATCGCAGGTCAGTTGCGGTTTCCACAGATGGCGCAGGTGGTCGAGGACACGTTGGAGCAGCTAAATGCCGATGCTGGCCTTATTGATGTCACCATGACCCTTGATAACGTTGCCCATGTGGACCATCTGGCAAGACAGACGGCAAAAGCCGTAAGTAAAAAAAGGGCAGGGTAACGTTTTGGACATTTTTGCACTGATACCGCAGTTTAGCGGCCTGATCTGGACGTTGTTGGCATTTGTGATTGCGCTGTCGGTGATTGTCGCGATCCATGAATACGGTCACTATATCGTTGGACGGTGGTCAGGCATTCATGCCGATGTCTTTTCGCTTGGGTTCGGTCCGGTCCTTTACAGCCGTGTGGATAAACGCGGCACCGTTTGGCAGATCGCCGCACTTCCCTTTGGCGGTTATGTGAAATTCGCGGGCGATGCCAATGCCGCATCTGGCAAGGACGAAACGGCGATGGAAGAGGCGCAGGCCGATCCGGTGCGCCTGCGCAGCACGATGCACGGCGCGCCTTTGTGGGCGCGTGCGGCCACTGTTGCTGCCGGTCCGGCGTTCAACTTTGCCATGTCGATTATTATCTTTACCGTCGTTGCGTTGCAGGTCGGCGTTGCCAAGGATCCGTTGACCGTGGGCGAAATACGCGCATTGCCCTTTGAAGGGTCTGAACTGCAGCCGGGCGATGAGATCCTTGCGGTAGCGGGTGTGCCGATTCCGTCATCCGAAGACCCGCAGGCCTATTCAGACGCGTTTGATGCACTGCCTTTGGGCCAGCCTCTTGACTACGATGTGTTGCGCGATGGTCAGCAAATTGTCGTGCCCGGTCCGTATCTTATGCCGACATTGGTAAATCAGGTCATGCCGCAATCGGCCGCCTATGAAGCGGGATTGAGGGTGGGCGATGTGATCACCGGCGTCGACGGTGCCCCGATTTTTGCGTTCAAGCAGCTTAAGGATTTTGTTGAGGCGTCCGAGGGGCGTGCCTTGCTGTTAACGGTGTGGCGCGCGGGCGAGACACTTGAATTTACCATGCGCCCCAAAATCATTGACGAACCTCAGCCCGATGGCGGGTTTAAGTCGCAAACCCGCATCGGTATTTCGGGTGGCACGGCCTTTGAACCGGCAACGACGTCTCCGGGGTTTTTCCAAGCGCTTTGGGGTGGGGTCGCTAACACGGGCCGCATTATCGAAGGGTCGATATCCGGTCTCAAGCACATGATTGTTGGCAATATCAGCACCTGCAATCTATCCGGCCCGGTCGGCATCGCACAAACTTCGGGCGCGATGGCATCGCAGGGCGCGCAATCGTTCATCTACTTTATCGCAGTCCTGTCTACGGCAGTAGGATTGTTGAACCTGTTTCCGATCCCTGCCTTAGACGGGGGACATCTCGTGTTTTACGCCTACGAGGCGGTCACCGGAAAACCGCCCAGCGACGGTGCGCTAAGGATCTTGATGGCGGTTGGCCTGACCATGATCCTTGGGCTTATGGTGTTCGCCCTTGGGAACGATCTTTTTTGCCCGTAAGCGCGTAAAATCCCGCGCTGCCCCATTGTTGACATAATCCGTCAAAACTCCGCCGCATTTGATCTATAAAGACGTATCAAATGAACGACGGAGTTTGACATGCAATCGATGAAAACCGGCTATCGCGGCTTAAGCCTTTTGGTTGACCTGAACTGGGATCGGGGCCTGTATTTGGGCGCTTTGGCGTTCGCATTGGGCGCAGGGGCCTACATCGGATCTCTCTGATCCAAGCCCTATTATACTTCATGATGAGCACATTGGCCGTTTGAGACCCTTATATAGGGGTCTCGACGGCTTCTTGGTTTTGACAACACGCGTTAATTTGTCTAGGCAGGAACAAAATAGATTAAATAGCGGGTGTGAATAATGAGGCTTAATAACAAGTGGAGCAAATCCACTGATATTTCGGGTATGTCGCCGTTCGCAAAATCACTGCGCGGGGTTTCATTTTGCGCAATGATATCAGTTGCTTGGCTTGTTCCTGGGGCGATGGCACAGGCGCAGGATTATAATTTCAGTACAATTCAGATCAATGGCAACGAACGCATCGGTGACAGCGCCGTGTTAAGCCGGGCAGGAATCGTGCGCGGCCGTGGTGTGTCGGGCGGGCAGTTGAACGACGCCTATCAAAGCCTTCAGGCCAGCGGATTGTTCGAATCTGTTGCAATTGAACCGCGCGGCGGCACCCTCGTTATCACCGTTGTTGAATTTCCGACGATCAACCGCATCAGCTTTGAAGGCAACGCCCGCATCAAAGACGAGGTTCTGTCGGAAATCATCGGATCCGATGCTCGCCGTGTCTTTAACCCAACGCAGGCTGAAAAAGACGCCAATGCGATTGCAGAAGCATATAGCAATGACGGCCGCATTTCTGCCCGTGTTCAGCCCAAAGTGATCAAGCGCAGCCAGAACCGCGTCGATCTGGTGTTTGAAATTTTCGAAGGCGATAATGTTGAAATTGAACGCCTGAGCTTTGTTGGAAACCGCGTTTATTCCGACCGCCGTCTGCGCCGTGTCTTGGGGACCAAGCAGGCAGGTCTGTTCCGCATTCTGGTTAAGCGCGACACCTTTGTTGCAGATCGGACCGACCTTGATCAGCAGTTGTTGCGCGATTTCTATACCTCGCGGGGCTACATCGACATGCGCGTGTCCGCCGTGAATGCCCAGCTGACGCAAGAACGTGACGGCTATTTTGTGCAGTTCAACGTCCAAGAGGGTCAGCAGTTCAAGTTTGGCCAGCTGACGGTTTCGTCGACAATCAACGGTGTTGACGCGCAGACGTATCAAAACATTATCAAGACAAAAGCGGGCGGCGTTTATTCCCCTTCATTGGTCGAGGCAGATATCGCGCGGATGGAGCGTCAGGCGATCCGTGATGGCGTTGATTTCATGCGCGTCGAGCCTGTGATCACCCGAAACGAACGCGAGCTTACGCTGGATGTCGAATACCGCATCACACGCGGACCGCGCGTTTTTGTTGAACGCATCGACATTGAAGGCAACACCACAACGCTGGATCAGGTCGTGCGCCGCCAGTTCGACAGCGTCGAGGGCGACCCGTTTAACCCGCGCGAAATTCGTGCCAGCGCAGAGCGGATTCGCGCCATGGGCTATTTTGAGACGGCAGAAGTTAATGCACGCGAAGGGTCCACCCCCGAGCAGGTCGTCGTCGATGTGAATGTCGAAGAAAAGCCAACCGGATCGCTAAGCTTTGGTGGGTCGTTCTCGTCAAGCGACGGTATCGGTGTCGCGATCAACTTTGCCGAAAAGAACTTTTTGGGCCGTGGTCAGTCGGTGACTTTGTCGCTCAGCACCGCGTCGGATGCACGTCGCTACGGGCTTACCTTTGTCGAGCCAAGCCTTTTGGGTCGTGACGTGGCCTTTGGCCTGAACCTCGACTATGCAGAAACAGACTCGTCATTCTCCAGTTTTGATTCAACACGTCTGAACATTTCGCCAAGTCTGGCTTTCCCGGTCAGCGAAAATGGCCGCCTGCAGCTTAGATATACCTATGACGACTTCGAGATGATCGCGCGACCAGGGGCGGCCAACGGGGCTGTTGTTACGGATGACATCTCTCGCGGGTCGCAAGTATCATCCTCTGTCGGGTACACATTCAGCTATGACACACGCCGCACGGGCCTTGATCCGACGGCGGGGCTGCTGTTCCAGTTCAGTCAGGATTTCTCGGGTCTTGGGGGCGATTCAAAGTTTGTTAAGACCTCTGCCAAAGTCATCGGTGAAAAGCGCATCTACAACGAGGAAATAACGTTGCGCGCCACACTCGAGGGTGGTGCCCTTGCGTGGAGCGGTGGCAACAGCCGGGTCGGTGACCGCTTTTTGCTAAGCCCGTCGGTCCTGCGCGGATTTGAGCCGGGCGGTATTGGCCCACGCGAGATTGCGGCAGGGGTTAATGATCCTTTAGGCGGGAATTATTATGTTGCAGCGCGCTTTGAGGCTGAATTCCCGGTCGGTTTGCCCGAAGAATACGGGATCTCAGGCGGGTTGTTCTATGATGTGGGCAACCTTTGGGATCTGTCAAACGTGAACACTGCAGTCGCCGCACCGGGAACAATTTTCGGTGAATCTGGATCCTTCCGCCATGTGATTGGTGTTTCTTTGTTCTGGGACACACCCGTTGGTCCGTTGCAGTTCAACGTGTCGAAGGCCTTGAAAAAAGAAACTTTCGACAAAGAGCAGAAGTTCGAAGTCACTCTTAGAACAAATTTCTGAACCACCCATGCGTTTGCATAGGCTTGCTATCGTGATCCTCCCCGTTCTGTCATTTTTGACAGGGCCGGGGTTTTCGCAACAGGTACAACAAGGTGCGGTCGAACGCCCTATCGTCCAAAGCCCGATCCTGACAATCGATTCAGACCGCGTTTTCAGCGAAAGCGCATTTGGCCTGCGTGTCGCTGCCGAGATCGAAGCGAAAAGCACAGAATTGTCAGCTGAAAACCGCAAGATCGAAACAGATCTTGGGGCCGAAGAGGAAAAGCTGACCCGTGATCGCGCAACGCTTGACCCCGAAGACTTCCGGACCTTGGCAGAGAGGTTTGACGAAAAAGTTCAACAAATCCGGCGTACTCAGGCGATAAAAACGCAGGCGTTGAATGATCTTGTCGATCAGGAACGCGATATATTTCTGAATGCTGCCGGTCCAGTTTTGGAAAAATTGATGCGCGATGCTGGTGCCGCCGTCATTCTTGAACGGCGGTCGGTCTTTGTAAGTGCAAATGCGATCGACATCACAAATGAGGCGATCACACGGCTGGACGGTGCCGTTGGAAGTGGCAAAAACTAGGTCGCGCGCTTGCCCAACGCCATCAATATTGATAGCCAGATGTAGTTTTCAAAAGACAGGATCCCCAATGACCGAAACCCTGCCAAGCGCTGACATCCAGATGATCCAGCGGATCATTCCGCACCGCTACCCGTTTTTGCTGGTTGATAAGGTGATTGACATCCAAGGGACCCAAAGCGCGGTCGGGATCAAGAACGTGACCATGAACGAGCCGCATTTTCAGGGCCATTTTCCCGGAATGCCGATCATGCCCGGCGTGACCATCGTCGAGGCGATGGCGCAAACAGCCGCCGTCATGGTGGGTGTGACCCTCGAGATGGCCGATAAAGATATGAAGGTCTATTTCATGGCTATCGATAAATGCAAATTTCGCCGTAAAGTTGTCCCTGGTGATGTGCTGCGGATGGAATTGACCACGTTGCGCGGCAAACCGGGCGGCAAGGTCTGGCGCTTTGCTGGTGTGGCGTCTGTCGAAGGCGAGATGGCGGCAGAGGCTGAGTTTACCGCGATGATGGACCTGTCCTGATGGGCCATATTCACCCAAGTGCTGTGGTTGAGGACGGCGCGCAGATTGATCCGTCAGCCACTATCGGGCCGTTTTGCATCATCGGCGCACAGGTTGTTTTGCACGCCGATGTGATCGTGAAATCCCATGCCGTTGTTACCGGGCAGACCGAGGTGGGCGAAGGCACCGTGATTTTCCCCTTCGCGGTGATCGGAGAGATCCCTCAGGACCTTAAATTCAAGGGCGAAGCCAGCAGGCTTGTTATTGGCAAGCGCAACCGCATTCGCGAACATGTCACGATGAACTGCGGGACAGAAGGCGGGGGCGGGCTGACGAAAGTAGGTGATGACGGTTTGTTCATGGCGGGCTGTCATATTGCACATGATGCGATGTTGGGCGACCGCGTGATCATGGCCAACAGTGCAGCTGTGGCAGGGCACTGTATCATCGATGATGATGTGATCATCGGGGGGCTTGCAGGTATTCACCAGTTTGTACGCATCGGGCGCGGCGCCATCATCGGTGCCGTGACCATGGTCACAAATGACGTCATTCCTTACGGTCTTGTGCAAGGTCCGCGTGGCATGTTGGACGGGTTGAACCTTGTTGGCCTGAAACGGCGCGGCGTTGCGCGCGGTGACATCACGGCGCTGCGGGCCGCCTTTCAGATGCTGGCGCAGGGCGAGGGGACGTTCCATGACCGTGCCCACCGTCTGGGCGAGGAAACCAGTAGCGATTATGTTCGCGAGATTGTCGATTTCGTTGCCGCCGAAACCGGCCGCCATTTTCTGACGCCGGGTTGATGCTGGCGTTGATTGCGGGGGGCGGCGGGTTGCCCAAGACGGTGGCAGCGGCTCAGGCCGTCATGCCGCTTGTTTGTGGGTACGAAAATATCGTTCTCGATGGGCTGAAGGCAGATGTAACGTTTCGGTTGGAGACATTGGGCTCTTTATTGAAAGAGCTTAA
Source organism: Roseobacter sp. (assembly GCA_024636495.1). Lineage (GTDB taxonomy): Bacteria > Pseudomonadota > Alphaproteobacteria > Rhodobacterales > Rhodobacteraceae > Sulfitobacter. The sequence goes on from JAGXGZ010000057.1 coordinate 58,227, forward strand.
GAAACAGGGCGTTATACAAGTGTGTTTCTGTGGTGCCGTGGCGCGACCAAACTTTGATCCCTCTAAACTGGATCCCGAAACCTTGCCGCTTGTTCCCCAGTTTCAAAAGGCATTGGCGGCTGGTGACGACGGTGCATTGCGCGTTTTGCTCGACATTTTCGAACAGGCCGGATTCGAAGTGACGGCGGCGCATGAACTGGCACCGGATTTGCTGGCAAAGCCTGGGGTTTTTGGGACCTATGAACCAGACGCGCAAATGCGCATAGACGCCGCGCGCGCAGCGCAAGTGGTCGCGACACTTGCGCCCTTGGATGTGGGGCAATGCTGTGTCGTGGGGCGCAGTCAAGTCTATGGCATCGAAGCGATCGGCGGCACCGATCATGTGCTGGCAAGCTTGCCGCCACAGGTGAAATCTGCGCGCGCGGTTTTGTTCAAAGGCCCAAAAACCGACCAAAGCCGCTTGGTAGATATGCCCACTATCGGACCGGAAACTTTGAAGGCGGCGCATGCCGCAGGGCTTGCGGGCATCGTGATCGCAGCAGGCGAGGTGTTATTGCTTGAGGCAGAGCGTTGCATAGCGCTTGCCGATGATCTGGGGCTGGTGCTGTGGGCGCAGGCACGCGCATGAAGGTCTTCATCGTCGCAGGCGAGCCGTCGGGGGATCGTTTAGGAGGGGCCTTGATGGCGGGGCTAAAGGCCTTGCACCCGAATGTGACGTTTGAGGGGATTGGCGGCAGTGACATGTCGGCCGAAGGTCTGCAAAGCCGGTTCGATATGTCGGAACTGTCTGTGATGGGGATCGCCGAAATATTGCCGAAATACCGCGCGTTGATGGCCCGCATCAACGAAACCGCCGACGCGGTAATCGCGGCAAAGCCTGATGTGATGATCACCATCGACAGCCCTGATTTTTCGCTGCGGGTGGCAAAACGCGTCAAGACGCGCTCTGCCATTCGGACGGTTCACTATGTGGCACCGACGGTCTGGGCGTGGCGTCCGGGTCGCGCCAAAAAGATGGCGCGGTTTATCGATCATGTGCTGGCGCTTTTCCCGTTCGAGCCGCCCCTGATGCGCGCCGAAGGCATGGCATGTGATTTCGTGGGCCACCCCGTGGTGGCCGAACCTGTGGCAACAGAGGCAGAGGCGCTGGCCTTTCGCACAGCCCATGACATCGGGGACGCGCCATTGCTGATGGTCTTGCCCGGGTCACGCCGGTCTGAGGTTGCAAAGTTGGCAGATGTCTTTGGGGATGCGGTGGCGCGATTTGCAACCGTTGTTCCAGATCTGCGCGTGATCATTCCGGCGGCAGGCCCGGTTGCCGATGATGTGATTGCGGCAACAAAGGCTTGGCGTGTGAAGCCGATCATCCTTGATCCGCGCGACCTGTCGCGCGGGGATGCGCAGGCCCAGAAGCGGGCGGCGTTTCGTGCAGCTGACCTTGCCTTGGCAGCCTCGGGCACAGTGTCGCTGGAACTGGCGGCAGCGGCAACCCCGATGGTGATTGCATACCGGATGCATTGGCTGAGCTTCAGATTGATCAAGGCAATGGCGCTGATAGACACGGTCACCTTGGTTAATCTGGTGTCCGAGACTCGAGTTGTGCCCGAGTTTCTTGGCCCCGATTGCCAAGCCGACCAAATCGCAGGTGGTTTAGCTGCCGTCTTGGCGGCCCCCGATGCGCAAAAAGCCGCAATGGCTTTGACCATGGAACGGTTGGGGCAGGGTGGTGAGGCGCCGGGGATGCGGGCCGCACGCGCGGTTTCGGATCGGATTCGCGCCGGTTAATGGATGGAATGAGGGGCGCTGCCCCTCAAACTCCCCGGAATTTAAATCCATTTGGAAGCAGTTTAGCCTTTGTGGATCCATCCGCCACCGAAAATACGCGAGCTGTCTTGATCATAAAAGACACAAGCCTGCCCGGGCGACACGCCTTCCTCTGGGACCAGCAGTTCGACCTCGGCAGTGGTATCGCTGATCGGTCGTAATATCGCGTCGATGGGTGGGCGGGTCGACCGGACCTTGACGGCGATCGGCCATTCGGATTTCGACATCAGCGGGGTGTCGCCCAGCCAATTGATTTCGCGCAGCGGCACAGTGCGGGTGGCAAGCATAGATTTCGGGCCCACGACCACTTGGGCCTTTTCCGCATCAAGACGCACCACATAAAGCGGATCGGCCAAGCCACCGATGCCAAGCCCGCGGCGCTGGCCGATGGTGTAGTTTATCACCCCCTCATGACGGGCCAGAACCGTGCCGTTGGCATCGACAATGTCACCGGGGTTTGCAGCTTCGGGGCGCAGCTTGCGGATAACTGCGGCATAGTCGCCATTGGGCACGAAACAGATGTCTTGGCTGTCGGGTTTATCGGCAACGCTGAGGCCGTATTTTTCTGCAAGCGCGCGCGTATCGTTCTTGGAGGGCAAATGCCCTAGAGGAAACCGCAAATACGCGAGCTGGTCAGGCGTGGTCGAGAACAGAAAGTAACTTTGGTCGCGGTTCGCATCGGCCGCGCAGTGCAATTCAGCCCTGTGATCACCAATTTTGCGTTGGATATAGTGCCCCGTCGCCATGCAATCTGCATCAAGGTCTTTGGCCGTTTCAAGAAGGTCTTTGAATTTGACCCGCTCATTGCAGCGGATGCAGGGCACGGGCGTGGCACCGCCCAGATAGCTGTCTGCGAATTCGTCAATCACCGCGTCTTTGAACACGTTCTCATAGTCGAGGACATAATGCGGAAAACCCATGTCTTCGGCCACCCTTCGGGCATCGTGGATGTCGATGCCCGCGCAGCACGCACCCTTTTTCGCCAACGCCGCACCATGGTCGTAAAGCTGTAGTGTCACGCCCACGACATCATAGCCTTCCTCGGCCAACATCGCCGCGACAACCGAACTGTCCACCCCACCCGACATGGCGACCACAACACGCGTATCAGCGGGCGCTTTGGCAAAACCCAATGAGTTCAAGGGTAGGGTGCGGTCGAGAGGCATGGTAATTCTCCGATAGGTTTAAGGCGATATATAAGAAAATGCGCTCTATTCTCAAGGGGGCACTTCATCTGTCCTTAAGCCCGCGCCACCAAAGTTGAGGTCTAATCAGTGTTGGTGAGTTATTATGTATTTAAAAAAAGTCGCCGGCCCGCGCGCCGTTACGTTACCTGATGGGTCAACTTTCAGCCATGCCGACCTTCCGGACCGCAAAACCAGACGCTGGGTCGCGTCCCGCAAGGCCGCTCTTGTGCGCGGGGTGGTGTATGGGTTGATCACGCAGGCAGAGGTTCTGGACCACTATCATATCAGTGAAGAGGAATTCATGGAGTGGGTTCGGGCCGTGTCGGACCACGGTGAAGCGGCGTTGCGCGCAACAGCGCTTCAAAAATACAGACAACTTTAGGTTGCTTTTTATCTAGTGGTACATCATTAACGGGTGGTTAAGAGTTTTTGTTCACGTTAAAGGGTATAGTCATCGGAAAAAATCGGAGTAGCTGAATGCGCGTATTGCTAGTAGAAGACGATCCCACAACGTCGAAAAGTATCGAAATGATGCTGACCCATGCCAATTTGAACACCTATGCGACAGATTTGGGTGAAGAGGGGATCGATCTGGCCAAGCTTTATGATTATGATCTAATCTTGCTTGATCTGGATTTGCCGGATATGAACGGGCACGAGGTTTTGCGTCAGCTACGCTTAAGTCGGATTGAAACGCCGATCTTGATCTTGTCGGGATCTGATGACACGGAAAGCAAGATCAAGGGATTTGGCTTTGGCGCTGATGATTATCTGACCAAGCCGTTCCACCGCGAAGAACTGGTTGCACGTATTCATGCGATTATCCGGCGATCAAAAGGTCATTCCCAATCGGTCATTCACACCGGACAGGTCGCCGTAAACCTTGACGCGAAAACGGTCACTGTTGACGATAAAACGGTGCACCTGACGGGTAAGGAATACCAAATGTTCGAGCTGCTGAGTTTGCGGAAAGGGACGACGCTGACGAAAGAAATGTTCTTGAACCATCTATATGGCGGCATGGATGAACCGGAACTCAAAATCATCGATGTGTTTATCTGCAAGTTGCGCAAAAAGTTAAGCGTCGCGACGGGTGGTGAAAACTACATCGAAACGGTTTGGGGTCGGGGGTATGTTTTGCGTGATCCGGAACGATCTGCAATGGCAGTACCTGAAAAAATCGCTGTGGGGCTTTGACAGGCATGCGTTGATATCGCTAGACCTGCCTTGGATGCCTGCGTATTTATCCCCCAGTAGTGACAGCAAACTGGGGCAGTTCATTGAGTTCAGATATCGCCATTCAAGACTTGACCGAAACGCAGGCCCGCGCAGAGCTTGAGCAGCTTGCGGATTTGCTGAACCAGGCCAATGCAGACTATCACGGACAGGATGCGCCCCAGATCAGCGACGCTGAGTTTGACCGCCTAAAGCTGCGCAATGCTGCAATCGAAGCGCAGTTTCCTAAGCTCAAGCGCGATGACAGCCCAAGTGAGAGGGTCGGCGCTACCGTGGCTGACGGGTTCTCGAAGGTCACACACGACGTGGCCATGCTGTCGCTTTCTAACGCTTTTGATGACGAAGACGTTATTGATTTTGATGCACGGATCAGAAAATACCTGGGCATCCCACAAGACGCCGAACTTGCCTACACGGCTGAGCCGAAGATCGACGGATTGTCGCTGTCCTTGCGCTATGAACAAGGGGTTTTGGTGCAAGCCGCCACGCGTGGCGACGGCGCTGTGGGTGAAAACGTAACGACGAATGCAAAGACGATCGCCGATATCCCCCACCGGCTAAGCGGCGCGCCCGACGTGCTTGAGGTGCGCGGCGAAGTGTATATGAGCCATGCCGACTTCGAAGCTCTGAACGCGCGGCAGACCGCCAATGGGGGCAAGCTATTTGCAAATCCGCGTAATGCCGCTGCGGGGTCGCTGCGCCAGCTTGACGCCGAAATCACCCGTGCGCGCCCGCTAAGGTTTTTCGCTTATGCTTGGGGGGCGGTGTCGCAAGCCCTTTCGGATACCCAATATGGGGCGATTAAACGTCTTGAAACATTGGGTTTTTCAGTCAATCCGCTGACAGGGATTTGCAAAACGCCGCAAGACCTGATTACCCATTACCAACAGATAGAAGCGCAGCGCGCGACGCTTGGTTATGATATCGACGGTGTCGTTTACAAGACAAACGATCTTGCCCTTCAGGGACGGCTGGGGTTTCGTTCAACGACACCGCGTTGGGCGATCGCACATAAGTTTCCCGCAGAACTGGCGTGGACAACATTGGAGGACATCACGATCCAAGTCGGGCGCACCGGAGCCTTGTCACCTGTGGCGCGGTTGAAACCGGTCACGGTCGGCGGCGTAGTCGTTTCGAACGCAACCTTGCATAACGAGGATTACATCAAAGGTTTCGACAGCAAAGGTGTGGAAATCCGCGACGGGAAAGACATCCGCATCGGCGATTGGGTGCAGGTTTACCGTGCCGGCGATGTGATTCCCAAGATTGCGGACACCGATCTTTCAAAACGACCCGAGGCCGCACAGCCCTATATCTTTCCGACCGTTTGCCCCGAATGTGGCAGCGATGCGATCCGAGAGGACGGCGACGCTGTGCGCCGGTGTTCTGGCGGGCTGATCTGCCCTGCGCAAGCCGTTGAAAAGTTGAAGCATTTCGTGTCACGCGCGGCCTTTGACATTGACGGGCTAGGGGCCAAACAGGTTGAACAGTTCTATAGCGATGGCTGGATCGCAGAGCCTGCGGATATTTTCGCCCTCAAGGCGCGGTACGGTTCAGGCATGCAGCAGCTTAAAAACCGTGAAGGCTGGGGTGAGAAATCAGCGGAAAAACTGTTTCAGGCTATCGAGGACAAACGAAAAATACCGCTTTCGCGGCTTATTTTCGCGCTTGGAATTCGCCATGTGGGCGAGGCCGCCTCGAACCTTGTTGCGCAACATTTTGGCAATTGGGCGGCGTTTGAGGATGCGATGGGGCAGGCACATGCCCATGAGGGACCAGCCTGGGATGATCTGATCGGTGTTGATGGGGTGGGCACAGTGATGGCGCAATCCTTGGTCAATTGTTTCGCCCAAGACGCCGAGCGCGCTTCGATTGACCGGCTTGTCGCCGCGTTGGACATCCAGGACGCCGCGCGCCCCGACACGGCAGGCTCTCCGGTTGCTGGCAAAACTGTCGTTTTTACGGGTACGCTTGAAAAAATGACCCGCGCCGAGGCTAAGGCACGGGCAGAACGGCTGGGCGCTAAAGTGTCAGGCTCGGTCAGTGCCAAGACTGATATTTTGGTGGCAGGACCGGGGGCAGGTTCCAAGGCGAAAAAGGCTGCCGAGCTTGGGATCGAGACGTTGGACGAAGATGGCTGGCTCGACCTGATCGCGGGCCTATGACGGGAAGACCCGAAGCCCTTTTTCCCTTGTTTGCGGGCCTTGAAACCCTCGAAGGCGTGGGGCCCAAGACAGCGCTGAATTTCGTGCAATTAGGCCTTCAAGCACCGCGTGACCTGTTGTTTACGCTCCCTTATTCCGGGATTGACCGTCGTCTGCAAGACAGTGTCAAAGACGCGAATTTGCCTGCCACGGTAACTGTTGCGGTGACCGTGGGCGAACACCGCGCGCCAAGTACCAAAACCGGTGCCTACCGCATTCACGTAGAGGATGCGCAGACCTCGTTTCAACTGGTGTTTTTTCATGCGCGTGGCGATTATTGGAAGCGCCAACTCCCGCAAGGAGCGCGGCGGGTCGTATCTGGTCGGGTAGAGCTTTTTGATGGAATGGCGCAGATGGTCCATCCTGACTTTGTGGTCGCCCAAGAGGATGCAGACCAAATCCCTGCGTTTGAACCGGTCTATCCGCTGACCAGCGGCATAACGCAAAAACTGATGTACAAAGCCACCCGAGCGACGCTGGCGCGGGTGCCTGTTATGGAAGAATGGATTGATCCGGGCCAGAAAGCCAAAGCCGGCTGGCCTGATTTCAACGTGGCCGTTGGTGCGGCACATGATCCCAAAACGATGGCGGACGTTTCGGCAACAGCGCCCGCGCGCGAACGGCTCGCTTATGACGAACTGATGGCGCATCAGTTAACTTTAGCGTTGGCCCGTGCCAAAGAGCGCCGCAAAAAGGGCAGACTAAGCCGGTCGGATGGTCGCTTGCAAGCCCGTGTTCTGGGGGCATTGCCCTACAAACCCACCGGTGCGCAGACCCGTGCAATCAAGGAAATCCTAGGCGATATGGCCAGCCCACAGCGGATGAACAGGCTTTTGCAGGGGGATGTCGGCGCGGGCAAAACGCTGGTCGCTTTCATGGCGCTGTTGGCGGCGGTCGAATCCGGGGGGCAGGGGGTCTTGATGGCACCCACCGAAATTTTGGCCCGCCAACATCTGGAAGGGCTGCAACCCCTTGCCGAAAAGGCCGGTGTCGTGCTTGAGATTTTGACCGGGCGGGACAAGGGAGCAGAGCGTCGCGCCAAGCTTGCGGCCTTGGAAACAGGGGCAATCCAAATTCTTGTGGGCACCCATGCCGTCTTTCAAGCGGATGTTAACTTTGGTGATCTACGCTTGGCCGTGGTCGACGAACAGCATCGCTTTGGTGTGCGCCAAAGGCTTGAGTTGGGGCAGAAAGGCCGGCTTGCAGATGTGTTGGTCATGACCGCCACACCGATACCGCGTTCGCTGGCCTTGGCGCAGTATGGTGATATGGATGTGTCGATTTTGGACGAAAAGCCACCAGGTCGCAAACCGATCCGCACGGCGCTTGTCAGTACGGACCGCATCGGCGAGGTCGTGGACAGGCTGCGCGCCGCAATCAATGAGGGGCGACAGTGTTATTGGGTCTGCCCGTTGGTCGAAGAAAGCGAAGTCAGCGATCTGATCGCTGCCGAGGAACGCTTTAAGCGTTTGCGCGCCGCCTTGGGTGAGGGGGTTGTAGGGCTGGTTCATGGTCAGATGCCGCCTGCCGAAAAGGACGCGGGGATGCGTGCCTTTCAAAGTGGCCAGACAAAAGTGTTGGTCGCCACCACGGTTATTGAGGTTGGCGTTGACGTGCCTAACGCCAGCATCATCGTGATTGAACGGGCCGAGAGTTTCGGTCTGGCCCAACTGCATCAGCTGCGCGGCAGGGTTGGGCGGGGGCAGGCGGCATCGACCTGTCTGTTGATGTACCAAGCGCCGATGACCGAGACGGGACGGCAACGGCTGGAAGTATTGCGTGAAACCGAAGACGGTTTTGTCATTGCGGAAACTGATCTGAAGATGCGTGGCACGGGTGATCTGATTGGTACGGCACAGTCGGGCGTACCGCGGTTTCGTGTCGCGGATCTTGAGCGTCAGGCCGGGTTAATGCAAATCGCGCAATCTGATGCAAGGCGGCTGCTGGCAGAGGATCCCGACCTTGAAAGCGCGCGCGGAAAAGCCGCCCGCATGTTGCTTTGGCTGATGCGGCAGGATGAAGCTATTCGTTTAATTTCAGTGGGTTAACGATTTTTGCTCCATTTTGTTCGCAAATGTTCTTAAAAAGTTCTTTACAGAAGGCTTTTTAAGTGAGAACAAAGAGGCAACAGAAAACGGAGCACGCAGATGACAACTTATAAAACAGTCAAAGCCATTGCAAAGCGGTCGCAGGATACGATCTTGCAGGATGCCGCAGGGATGGCTGCCTTGGTTGTGATGTTGGTTGTCGGTCTGCATCTTCCCGCTTTTGTCTGACTTCTGCCTGCGATTTTTGTGTCGCTTTGATCTAACCACACGCATCTGTCCCAAACTTTATGCGTTTAACCAACACTGCCTGTCCTTGGTTAAAACTGCCGGAACGTCCCTTCTGGTACCAGATCAATAGCTAGCCTGCACGAATAACGCGTACTTGCGCCGCCATCCCTTTGGATGTGCGGCGTTTTTTTCCGGCAAGTTTATTCAGGAAAATATGGGTCAGCCGCCTTGCGCGACATCCTGCGTCTGGGTCTGCGCCATCGCGTCAGCCAGCGCTTCGATGGTCAGCAAAATAGATGCGTGGCGGTTTTTGTAGTCCACAGCGGGGGTTAACACCTCGAACCCGTCAAAAGGGGCATCCGGCACCGGACCCTTGCCTTTTAACATCGCCTTAAGCTGATCGCGGGCCGTCTGGATCTGAACAAGGGTCGCGCCGATCGCAGCACCACCAGAGACAGCCGCCGCTGCCTGACCCAAAGCGCAAGCTTTAACATCCTGACCTAAATCAACTAATTTGCCGTCCGCAACCTTGATATCAACCGTCACGGTCGATCCGCACAAAGGAGAGCGCCGTGTTACTGTGGCATCGGGATGATCCAAACGCCCCAAGTGCGGAATATCGGCTGCAAGCCCAAGAATGCGGGCTGAATAAAGCTTGATCAAGTCGGTCTCGGCACTCATGGCTGTTCCTTTCCGCGTCTTCCCCTTACATAAGCCAACACACGGACGATGCAAAAAGTAAATGACAGGTGACGCCATGGATTTTGATCCCAGCACTTTGAAATACAATGACGCCGGGCTTGTTCCTGCCATCGCGCAAGACGCCCAAACCGGCGAGGTGTTGATGATGGCTTGGATGAACGCACAAGCGGTTGTCCAAACTCTTGAGACCGGGCGGGTCACCTATTGGAGCCGCTCGCGGCAGTCTTTTTGGATCAAAGGCGAAACCAGTGGCCATATTCAGGAATTGGTCGAATTGCGGATCGACTGTGACCGCGACTGTTTACTGGTGCGTGTGAACCAAACGGGGGCCGCGTGCCACACGGGGCGCAGGACCTGCTTTTACACGCTTATCGAGGATGGCGTTGAACGCATAACGCAGGAAAAGATGGTTTGAGCCCCGCTAAAGGCCGACCATCAAACGAATATCCTGCGGTGTGGCCCCTTCGCGACGGTAAAGCGATATCGCGCGGGCATCATCCCGTTTGGCAAGCCGTTTCCCATTTTCATCACGGATCAGATCGTGGTGATAATAAAGCGGCGGTGTGTGCCCAAGCAGTTGCAGCAGCAAAACCTGCACATGCGTAAAGTCAAACAGATCAATCCCGCGCACCACATGGGTGATCCCCTGGCGCTGGTCGTCTAGGGCCGACGCCAGGAAATAGGCCGCCGTTTGAATGTCTTTGCGCCCGATTACAATGTCACCGACGTCTGAAATCAGGCTTGCTTCGTCGATCGGATAGACACCCTTTTTCCACCGGCCCAACTCTTCAAACCCAGACGCGGTATCGGGCAGGGCGGCGCAAGCCCGGTCCATGTGCAGGCGCAATGCGTCGTCTGCATGGCGCGCCGCCATCTTGCGGGATTTGCAGATTTGCGGATAGACCGTGTGCGCCACACCTTCTTGCGGGGCGGCCAAGGCTGCTGCGATATCTTTGCGGCTGCATTTGCACGGGTATGTCAGCCCAAGCGCGACAAGACATTCAACGCTTTGATTATAATAGCCTAAATGGTCCGATTGCAGCAAAGGTTCGGCGTCCCATGCGATGCCAAGCCAAGTAAGATCGTCGATGATCTGGTCGATATACTCGGGCTTGCAGCGTTCAAGATCAGTGTCTTCGAACCTCAGCAGGAACTGTCCTTTAGCGGCGCGGGCCATGTCATACCCTATCAGCGCCGAATAGGCGTGACCCAAATGCAGAGGCCCTGTCGGGGAAGGCGCAAATCGGGTCACAAAAGTCATCTACCAATGCTCACGCAGGAACAGGCGCGCCGTTCAACCAGAGTTGCCAGTCTTCCTTGGCGCGGTCCGTGTAGGCTTTGTAGCGGTCCTTCCGGCCCCGACGGCCTGCCTTCAACCCTTCAACCGGGGGAAACAGGCCGAAATTGACGTTCATTGGCTGGAATGTTTTTGCTTCTGCACCACCGGTAATATGGGTGATCAGCGCACCGGTTGCCGTGGTTGCGGGCGGCGGCGTTGCCACTTCGCAGCGAATCTCGGCTACGGCTAAACGTCCCGCAAGCAGGCCCATCGCAGCGCTTTCAACATAACCTTCGACACCGGTAATCTGGCCCGCAAAGCGAATATTGGGTTGGCTGCGCAGGCGCATCTGTTCGTCCAACAGCGTGGGGGAGTTCAGGAATGTGTTCCGATGAATGCCGCCAAGCCGCGCAAACGATGCGTTCTCAAGCCCCGGTATCATCCTCAGCACTTCGGTTTGCGCGCCGTACTTCATTTTGGTCTGGAAGCCGACGATGTTATACAGCGTACCCAGCTTGTTATCGCGGCGCAACTGCACAACGGCATAGGGTTTGTTTTCAGGCTCGTTCGCGTTGGTCAGACCAACCGGTTTCATCGGACCAAAGCGCAACGTTTCACGACCGCGTTCGGCCATGACCTCGATGGGCAAACAGCCGTCGAAATAGCCAGCGGTTTCGCCTTCTTTGAATTCAGTTTTATCAGCGGCAAGCAACGCGTCGATGAACGCCTCGTACTGGTCTTTGGACATCGGGCAGTTCAGATAGGCGGTCCGTTCTTCTTCGGTTTCACCTTTATCATAGCGTGATTGCATCCACGCTTTGCTCATGTCGATGCTCTCGTGATAAATGATCGGGGCGATGGCGTCGAAGAATGCCAACGCTTCTGCGCCAGTCTCGGCCGCAATTGCTTGCGCCAAGGTGCCAGAGGTCAACGGCCCCGTCGCGATAATCCAATGACCGGTGCGTGGCAATTCAGTGATCTCGCCATATTCGACAGAAATATTTGGGTGCGCCATCAACGCATCTGTCACGGATTGCGCAAACGGGTCGCGATCCACGGCCAACGCACCCCCAGCGGGCAGACGGTGTTTTTCTGCCGTTGCCATGATCAGCCCGTTGGCCGCGCGCATTTCCCAATGCAGCAAGCCAACAGCATTTTGTTCGCTGTCATCCGACCGGAAAGAATTCGAGCAGACCATTTCGCCCAAAAGTCCTGTCTGATGCGCAAATGTGCCAACATTTGGGCGCATTTCGTGCAGTACGACCTGAATGCCAGCGTTTGCGGCCTGCCAAGCGGCCTCTGATCCGGCCATTCCGCCGCCAATGATATGGAGTGTTTGCGTCATGCCAGCGATGTAGGGCAGGGGACGCGCTTATGCAACATATACCACGCCGAAACCCTGCGGCTTATGACCACTCATCAACTTATGACAATGAAGGGAGTGACAGATTTTTGGGGTCGCCGCTGCGGGAACGGTCGGTCAGTGAGAGGCTGACCTGGAGGGACCTTCCGCCGGCGGCGACCCAAAATCATCAAGGCGACTGAACTACATCTACCTTGTCTTATTTGTGCCCCATTTCTGCCTGAATTGCCAGAAAATAATATTCAACAATCCATTCAAGTTTGGAAACAGTGACTTTAGGCTACTGTTTCCATGTCGGATCACGTTTTTCCAGAAAGGCACTGATGCCTTCTTGGGTGTCTCGGTGCAGCATGTTGTCGACCATGACGTCACCGGTATAGGCATAGGCCTGATCAACAGGCATTTGCAGTTGGTTATAAAACGCCTGCTTGCCGATTTTGACAGCAACCGCCAGCTTGCCCGCGACCTGTTCAGCGAGAGCTTGGGTTTCGTGTGCGAGCTGATCTTCAGCGACGACGCGATTTACCAGGCCCAATTCGCGCGCGCGGGTGGCCTCGATGAAATCGCCTGTCGTCAGCATTTCGAACGCCTGTTTGCGCGGGATATTGCGGCTAAGCGCCACCATAGGGGTAGAGCAAAACAAACCTATATTGACACCGTTGACGCCAAAACGGGTGCCTTGGGCGGCCACGGCCATGTCGCAGGTTGCCACCAGTTGGCAACCCGCTGCCGTGGCGATCCCGTGGACTTGGGCGATGACGGGCTGTGGCATAGACTGAATACGCGCCATCACACGGCTGCAGCGTTCAAACAAATCCTTGAAACCTGCGGCACCGCCATCTTCGGCCTGTCGCAACGCGGTCATCTGCTTAAGGTCATGGCCCGCGCAAAACGCCTTGCCGCGACCGGCGAGGGTGACAACCCGGACCGAAGGCGTGTTCGCGATCTCGTCGAGTGTGGTCTGCAAAGCCTCCAGCATTTCGTCCGACAGCGCGTTCAGCCGTTCCGGCGCGTTCATTGTCAGCCGTGCGACCGCAGCGTCATGTTCGACTTCCAGAATTGTCATCTTGCTCTCCTCACCATTTTGCAGGAGCCTAACCGCGGCTGATGAGGGAGGACAAGTATGCCGATTATGATGGATGCCGATGCGTTAGCGGTTTTTATGAAAGATGTGTTCAAGCAGGTCGCCGATGATTTTGCGATTGATCATGTGAGCGAAACCGACCTGACAACGCGCCTGCTGGTCGGGGAGCGGCATCTGCGTCCGGGCGGTACAATTTCCGGCCCCTCGATCTTTGCACTGGCCGATGTCAGCGCCTATCTGATGACACTTGCGCGGATCGGGCCAAAGGCGTTGGCCGTGACCACAAACTGTTCGATTGATTTTATGCGCAAGCCTGCCGCTGGCGTCGATCTGATCGCCCGAACGCGGCTGCTGAAACTTGGAAAACTGCTGTCAGTTTGCGACGTACTGGTGTTTTCCGACGGCATGGATACGCCGGTGGCACGCGCATCCTTGACCTATGCCATTCCGCCAAAGTGAATGTATCGAATTTTTAGGGGTACAATTTAGCGCAGGTTGAAAAAAGGGCCGGTATGTACCGGCCCAAGTGAAGAGGTCTGGTTGGCGCCACAGGGACGTTACGCTTTCCAGAACACCTTGATCTGCTCGTCATGAGCCTCTCTTGGTGTCAGTCCAACGTCGCGCAGTTGCCACGTGTCAAGATTTGCAAGGGCCTTGCGGGTGCGGCGACGTGATGCCATTTTCGTAACGCAGACCGCAAATTTGACCGCAATAATCGCCAGTGCGGGCGTTCCGCGCTGGTTGAGGATGGACACCGCTTCGGTGGAAAGGGTCAGGGTCTGTGTCATGAGAATCTCCTATATCTGAATTGTATTGACACAATGTGAATGTTTTCCGTAATGTAGTGGTACAAAGATGAATACATTTTGAAAAGGGAAACATTGTAATGGGTACAATTTGGCAACCATCGCTTTCCCAAGACCATGGTCCTAAATACAAGGCCGTTGCCGCCAGTATCCGCGACGGCGTTAAAGACGGCATGCTGGCAGTCGGTGACCAGCTGCCGCCTGTGCGCGATCTGGCGTGGCAGCTCAAGATCACGCCGGGCACGGTGGCGCGGGCCTATTCCATCCTCACGGACGAGGGGCTTTTGACTGCAGGTGTCGGGCGCGGCACCTTCGTGGCAGCGCCAAAGCGTGTGCCAGAAGATGATGTCTGGTCCCATACCAACCCTTTGCCCGAAAGCGATGCGGTCAACCTGCTAAGCCCGCGCATGCCCGATCAGGGACAGGTCAAGCTGATCCGCGCCGCCTTGCACCAGATTGCAGACGGCCCGTCGCAAGGGATGCTGAACTATCCCACACGCGACGCCTACAAGGGCGCGCGCGAAGCTGTGGTCGACTGGTTGTCGGATGTGCCGCTTGGTCCCCTGACCGAACAGGATATTATTCTGGCGCACGGGGGGCAAAGCGCGATCACGCTTGTTTTGCAGACTGTCCTGTCCGGCCCCAAGCCCGTGATGCTGGTCGAGGATCTGTCTTATGCGGGATTTCGCCGCGCCGCTGAACTGGCCCGGGCCGAGGTGGTCGGGGTCGAGATGGATGATCATGGGGTTATCCCCGACGCGCTTGACGCCGCAGCCCGCGCGTCCGGTGCACAGATTTTTTGCACAACGCCCGAGGTTCAGAACCCCACGGGGGGCTTTACGCCGCTGTGGCGGCGCGAGGAACTGGTGCGGGTGGCCGAACGCAACGGGCTGGAGATTCTCGAGGATGATTGCTATCGCAACGGCAATCCCCGCGCGGCCAGCTACCGTGTTCTTGCCCCACAGCATGCCTGGCATGTGTCATCGATTTCAAAATCGCTGACGCCGGCCTTGCGGATCGGCTTTGCCATCGCGCCGACCCACCGTTCAGCCGATTTGCGCCGTGTTTCGGAATACGGCTTTTTCGGCGTTGCACAGCCCTTGGCCGAACTGACCCGCATCGTACTGTCTGATCCACGCACCCGTGAGGCGGCCCAGCGTGTCCGCGAAAAGATCGGTGAATATGTCGAGGTCGCAGTGAATATTCTGGGCAGCTATGATCTGAAATGGGATCGCGATGTCCCGTTTTTGTGGCTGACGCTGCCATCCGGCTGGCGCAGTGCTGCCTTTTGCCGTGCGGCAGAGCAGCAGGGCGTGCAAATCAAATCCGCCGATGAGTTCGCCCTGCGCGACGGGCGTGCACCCCATGCCGTACGCATCGCGGTAAATGGCCATATCGGTTTGCAGTCCTTCGAAGCAGCGATGCAGCGCCTGCGCCGTCTGCTGGATAGCCCGCCCGAACAGATTAGCGTGTAAAGGTATGGGGTATTATGATACCTAATTTGTAAGGTGCTGTTATTGCAGGGATAATTGGGGTATGCGGCCCTTGACGCGACATGGGGCGTGTTTATAACGCAGCCATCAGATAGCGGGGTTCGAATTTCGGTCCCGTTCACCACATTAACGGGAAATCCCTCCATGAAAACCTTTTCTGCAACACCGGCAGATATCGACAAGAAATGGATCATCGTCGACGCTGAAGGCGTTGTCCTTGGCCGTCTTGCATCGATCATTGCTATGCGTCTGCGTGGCAAACACAAGCCTTCCTTCACACCTCACATGGATTGCGGCGACAACGTCATCGTGATCAACGCCGAGAAAATCCAGATGACCGGCAAGAAACGTGAAGAGAAGTTCTATTGGCACACCGGCCACCCCGGCGGTATCAAAGAGCGCTCAAAGGCAGACATTCTTGAGGGTGCACACCCCGAGCGTATCGTGACCCAAGCCGTCAAGCGCATGCTGCCCGGCAACCGTCTGAGCCGCCAGATCATGACCAACCTGCGCGTTTACGCCGGTTCGGAACACCCCCATGAGGCGCAAAGC
>JAGXGZ010000058.1 GCA_024636495.1 Roseobacter sp.
GCGCACTCGACGTCCTGCGGCGAGACACATCCAAGGGCTCTCTCACCATAAAAATCAAACGGGCAGGCTGGGACACCACCTTCTTACGCAGCATTCTCAGTGACTTGGCAACAACATGAGCCAAACGCGATTGCCCTGCCTTTCAGGAAACCATTACGCATTTGGCAAATGCTGGCGAATATGGCGATGTGTCAGACGTGGGCGCTTTTGTCTCTGAACGGGTCGTTCAGGCCCGCGCCTTCGAGCCGCATTATATGGAACGGACTCGCGCCAACGGGCGCACCATCTCTGTTGAAGGGTCGCCCCTGCCCCAAGGCGGCTGGGTCACCGTCTATACCGATATTTCACGCACCAAACAGCAAGAGGCGCTTCTGCGCGCCCGCTCTGACGCTTTGTCCGGTCAGGTACTCGCCCATGCCGAGAAACTTTCCGCCACCAACCGCGAGTTGGCCGCGATGAACACCGCATTGGAAGAAGCCAAGCGCCAATTGACCCTGTCAGAGGCCCGCACACGCCTGACCACCGAAATGATGCCCGCGCATATCGCCCATGTGGATGCCTCCGGCCGCTATACATACTCAAACCGGCGCCTGACTGCCGTGATGCCGGGCAGGCCTATCGATCTTATCGGTCGCAAAATACGCGATATCCTTGGCCCGCAGGCGCATGACAGCATCACTCCTGCCCTGGATAAGGCCTACGCCGGGAAACCATCGATTGTTGAGTTCACAGACGAAGCAAGTGCGCGCCGCATCAGGGGCGCCTTTACCCCTGATACAGGCGGTGGGGTCTATATTCTGTCGATGGATGTGACCGAAGAGACCCAGAACCGCACGGCCTCGCAGCAAACCCGACGACGTGAAGCCGCCGCACAGGTGATATCTGGCCTTGCGCATGATTTCTCGAACTTGCTGACCATTATCCTTGGGCAACAATCGCGACTTGCAAGGTTGGACGGCCTGCCCATCAATGCGCCCCCCCTGATTGAAGGAACCCTGGCTGCAGCCCGCCGTGGGGGTGCCCTGCTCAGCACTATAGCAGACATGACCGGGGCACGCACCATGCGCCCTGCGGCCACAGACATTGGAAATATGCTTGCTGATCTTAGCTTGCTGGCGCGGCCAACCCTTCCCGCAGCACTTGCGTTTCACTTTAACAACCACATGCCTGACCAGCTTGTCTTGCTGGACAGTGGCCTTGTGCAAGATGCCCTGCTGAACCTGATCCTGAACGCCCGCGATGCCTGCGCAACAGCCGGGACCATCACTCTAGATGTCAGGCTGGTGCACGACACATGGATCGAGTTCATCTTACAAGATACCGGACCCGGATTTTCTGCTGCTGCGCTGGAAAATGGGTTCGCACCGTTCTTTACGACCAAGGGCGCAGAGGGGTCGGGGCTTGGCCTGCCGATGGTCTATGACATGGCAAAATCAGCCGGGGGCGACCTGCGGCTGGCCAACACGGATACAGGCGCAAAGGTAACGATGCGCCTGCCCTACCGCGCCGCTGTGCCTGCAACAACTGGCCTGGTACTGCTGGTCGAGGACGCCGACGATCTGCGCGCGCTGGTGCGTGACATGCTGATGGGACTGGGCCATTCCGTAATCGAAGCCGCCAGCGCGGACGAGGCAACGGCGCTGCTGGCCGACCTGCCCGACATCTCGCTGATCCTGTCCGATATCCAACTGGTGGGCGAAGCCACGGGCCTTGATCTGGCTGAGCGGCTGGGCGCAGATGCCCCGCCACTGGTCTTGATGACCTCGTTGCCCACTGATGACGCCCTGTTCTTAAAGGCGCAGACGCTCGCGCCCGTGCTGCGTAAACCGTTTGACGCGCAGGACCTTACCGCTCTGATCACCCCCAAATCGATGGCCGCCCAATGAAACGGCCGCTTGTCACAATTCTGGACGACGAACCCGAAATCCGCACCCTATTGGCCGAGGTGTTGGAAGAGGCCGGTTTCGACACGCTCAGCTTTGGCCGCGCCCGCGCCTTCGAGGCGGCACTGGCCACCCACACCCCCGATGTCTGCCTTGTGGATCTATCCCTGCCCGACACCGACGGGCTGACGCTGGTTCACCGCTTGGCGCTGGAACAAGGTGCCATCGTCATCATCATTTCAGGCCGCGCACAGGTGCAGGACCGCGTCACCGGGCTGGAACTGGGGGCCGATGATTATATCATCAAACCCTTCGATCCCACCGAGGTGGTTGCCCGCATCCGCGCCCGTCTGCGCAGCGCCAAGCCGGCGACACAAACGTCTAGTATCGCAAAATTCAACGGTTGGACGGCGCATTTCGACCGGTATGCCCTTGAGGACGACGCAGGTGTCGAGACAACCTTTTCCCACGCAGAAGGCGAAGTACTGCGCCTGTTTCTTGAAGCCCCCAAACGTCTGATCAGCCGTGCCCAGATGCAAAGCAGCCTTGGCGGAGTCGCGTCAGAAAGCTTTGACCGCGCAATGGATGTGCGCATCTCGCGGCTGCGCACAAAGCTGCGCGAAGACCCCAAAAATCCGCAATTGATCAAGACGATCTATGGCGCAGGTTATATCTTTTTAGGAGACGTCTCATGGACCTGACGCCGATCCGGCTTGGCCCGGATGATCCCGCGCTCCACGATGTGCTGACGCTGATGCGCGACTGTTTTGCCTATATGGAGGGGCGGATTGACCCTCCCAGCTCGCTTGGCAAAGTTAGCGTCAAGGAGTTGCGCCAAACAGCCACCAAGGCAGAAATCTGTTGTCTTGGTACTCCGACTGTTGCGTGCATGATCCTGACGCCAAAACCGGGTTGCCTGTATTTGGGCAAGGTCTGCGTGGCCCCCAGCCACCAACGTCTTGGCCTTGCGCGCCACTTGATTGACCATGCAAGTGCCCGCGCTCGCGAAATGCGACTGCCGCAGCTTGAACTGCAAACACGCGTCGAGCTCATGGACAATCACGCCACGTTCAAAGCGCTTGGCTTTACCGAGCACGCCCGCACAGCACATCCCGGCTATGACCACCCCACCAGCATCACGATGCGCAAAACAGTCGGTTAACCCCCCAGCATTGCCCGCATCGCCGGAATGGTTTCATCATTGAACCACCCCCCGTTCGGCGCATTTGCACCCGCTGCGATACCCGCCTTGATTTTAGCGATCGCATCTCCCCTGATCTGCTGCTTTACGGATGCAAAGGTTGCAGGCGGGATTTGCCCCAGCTTGGCGGCCTCAGCCAGCGCTTCGGCTAGCAGCGCCTCGGGGTCTACAATCCGGTCTACAATGCCTGACGTCCGGGCATCTTCTGCCGACATCGGTTGCCCCGTCAGCATAAGGCGACGCAGATCATTGGGCGACAAAGTCGCCCGCGCGATCTCAAGTGGCCCGAGTGGGAAATCCGCGCCCACCCGAACCTCGGCCAACCCAAAGGTCGCACGGGGCACTGCGAGGCGATAATCAGACGCCAGCACGTAAAACAACCCGCCCGCAATTGCCGCCCCGTTCACCGCAACGACCGTGGGCTTTGAACAGGCAAACAACGCCAGAAACCCCTCGTTCAACCCTTTGACAATGGCATTCTGTGCAGCCAAATCAAAGCTTTGCGCCTCCTTGAGGTTAAGCCCTGCCGAAAACACCTTGAAGGGCGACGCAAGGACGATGGCACGGACCGTCTGATCCGCCTCAAGCGTCTGGATCATCTTTGAAAATTGCAGCAATCCCTCCGCAGACAGCGCATTCACCGGCGCATGGCTCAATGTCAGGCAAACCACCCCGCCGGGATGGTCGCTTCGGATCAGATCGGATGTTGGTGTCATGTCGCAAGTCTCCTGATGTTGGTTAACAGGATTTCACTCAATCCAACCGGCGTCATCCTAAATCACCCGCCCTTAGCAATTTTTCGTTGCGCCCCGGTCGCTAATCCCGATAGATTCAAGGCATGATTGAATGCCTTCTTTACCGTACCAGTCACGCGCAGCGACAGCTTTTTTACCGCGTCGAAATCGCGATGAACCTGTTTAGCGAAGTGTCCGTGCTGCGCGAATGGGGCACTGCTGGCGGCAGACCAAAGGCAGTCGTGCAGTGTTTCGGCAATCTGCGAGAGGCATCGCGCGCGGCCGACAAGCACCGCAATCGCGCAGAGCGGCGCGGGTACCTACGCACCTGAGCCTAAAGCTCCGACCGCGTGCGCCAAGACCTGAACCCCAGCGACCAGATCATCCTCGGCTGTATCTTCGGCGAACGTGTGACTTAGCCCGTCAATCGACGGCACGAAAACCATGGCAACCGGCAAAAGCCGCGCAACATTGGTAGCGTCATGTAATGCACCCGACGGCATCTTGCGCCACTTGCCGGGAGTGACCGCCTCGGCTCCCGCTTCCAGCGCGGATCGCAGTCGGGCATCCATCGCAACAGGCTCCAACCCCAGCAACGTGCCATAGTTTAGCGCCATGCCCTGCGCTTGTGCTACCTCTTGGGCCGTCTCGCGGATGATGGCTTCCATCCGCGCCAGACGGTCCGTATCTGCGTCACGCCACTGCATTGAAAAGACGGCGCGGCCGGGCACGATTGACGACGCATTGGGGTGCAAAGAAACATGGCCGATTGTCCACACGGTTTGCGGCGTAACCACATTTCGCAAACGGTCATTCAACAGCGTGTTGAACGCAGAAACCGCCTGAAACGCATCCCGGCGCAAATGCATCGGCGTCGTCCCGGCGTGGTTTTGTTCCCCTTCAAAGGTGATCTTCATATCGCGGATACCAACGATATCGGTGACGACACCTATTTTGTCGCCACTGGTATCCAGCGCCGGGCCCTGCTCGATATGCATTTCGATAAAGCCGGTGAATAAATCAGATGCCGCGTCGCCTGTCACCATTGCAGCCATGGCCTGCCGCGCATCTCCCAAAGTGATCCCTCCATGATCCTCCAGAACATCGGCCTCGGCCAAGCTCAATTGCCCAGACCAAACCGCGCTGCCTGTTGTCACGCCAAAGCGGCCCTCTTCATCCTGAAAGGAAACGACCGATACTGCCGGTCCACCTGCTTCTTTGGCGGCCCGCGCAACTTCCAACGCTGCGATCACACCCAGCGCCCCATCCAGCCATCCGCCTTCGGGCTGACTGTCGGAATGCGACCCCAGCAAAATCGACGGCCCTTCGGCAAGACCAAAAAGATTGCCCATCGCGTCAATCTCGACCCGCAATCCAATCTCTGTCATTTGCTTGGCCAACCAGCCCCGCGCTGTGACATCAGGCGCGCTATAGGCAGGCCGCACAACACCTTTCCCGACGCCCGCCGCACCGAAACTGCGCAGCTTATGCAAATCCGCTAGAAACCGTGCTCCATCAATCTGCATTACGTTCCCTTTCTCTGGCTTTCAAATATCTCAGGGAGTTTGAGGGACAGCGTCCCTCATTCCCGCATTGGATAGCATGTGCCCAAAGGGCGCACCACAAGATCAGGCTTTATTCCGCAGCAAGAACGTCGGCCATCGCTTCCACCTTCACAGCAGAGAACTTGAACTCGGGAATTTTGCCATAGGGGTCCACAGCCGGGTTCGTCAGGATATTTGCCGCCGCCTCGACATAGGCGAAAGGCAAGAACACCATGTCAAGCGACACCGCACGATCTTCACGGGCCATAATCTCGATCGAACCGCGTTTGGTGGACAGGCGCACATGGTCGCCCGGTGCCACACCAAGCTTGCGCAATGTCGACGGATGCAGCGAACAGTTGGCCTCAGGCTCTAAGCCATCTAGCACATGCGACCGGCGCGTCATCGACCCGGTATGCCAATGCTCCAACTGTCGACCCGTGGTCAAGATCATCGGATACTCTTCATCGGGCACATCATCGGGTGCCACAATGCTGGCAGGCGTGAACCGTGCGCGCCCGTCTTGCCGCGGGAAGCCATCGCCAAACACAATCGCCTGTCCCGGATCGGTCGGGCTGGTCGATGGATAGGTCACTGCACCTTCGGTCTCAAGCCGATCCCACGTGATGTTGTTAAGCGACGACATGTTCAGCTTCATCTCTGCAAAGACCTCGGACGGATCGGCATAAGACCACCCCAACCCAAGCCGCTTGGCCAGCTCAACCTCGATCCACCAATCTTCTTTCGCCTCACCCGGAGGGGCCACGGCCGCACGCCCCATCTGCACCTGACGGTTCGTGTTGGTCACCGTCCCGGATTTTTCGGCAAAGGCACTGGCAGGCAAAATTACATCTGCGAAATTTGCCGTCTCGGTCAGAAAAATATCCTGCACGACCAGATGCTCAAGCTTGGCCAAAGCATCACGGGCGTGTTCAACATCAGGATCCGACATGGCAGGGTTTTCACCCAACACATACAGGCTGCGGATGTCGCCATCATGGACCGCGTCCATGATCTCGATCACCGTCAAGCCCTTCTTGCTGCTGAAATCTTCGCTTTTCCAAACCTCGGTAAAAGCCGCGCGCACACCGTCATCCGACACGGGCTGATAATCCGGCAAAAACATCGGGATCAGCCCCGCATCAGACGCACCTTGCACGTTGTTTTGCCCGCGCAACGGATGCAGCCCCGCGCCGGGCCGACCAATCTGCCCTGTCATCAACGCAAGCGAAATCAGACAACGCGCGTTATCCGTGCCGTGAATATGCTGCGACACGCCCATGCCCCAGAAAATCATCGCCGCATTGGCCCCCGCAAAGGTCCGCGCGACGTCGCGCAGAACCTCGGCATCAATCCCGCAAACCTTTGCCATCTTCTCGGGCGTAAAGGTTTTCAGATGCGCTTTCTCGATTTCCCAATTCTCGGTGTAGGCCTCGATATATTGCTGATCATACAGCTTTTCTTCGACGATCACATGCATGATCGCATTCAGCATCGCCACATCCGTACCGGGCCGGAATTGCAACATATGCGAGGAATGCCGCTTGAGCGCCTGACCCCGCGGGTCCATCACGATCAGCTTGCCGCCGCGTTTGGCGAACTGCTTGAAAAACGTCGCCGCGACGGGGTGGTTTTCGGTGGGGTTCGCGCCAATAACAATCGCCACATCGGCGTTTTCGATCTGGTTGAACGTCGCCGTAACAGCGCCCGAGCCTACGTTTTCCATCAAAGCTGCAACTGACGACGCATGACACAGCCGCGTGCAGTGGTCGACGTTGTTATGACCAAAGCCCTGACGGATGATCTTCTGAAACAAATACGCCTCTTCGTTGGTGCATTTGGCAGACCCGAAACCGGCAACTCCGGTCCCGCCGATTTTCTTCATGCCAGCGGCTGCGAAATCCAGCGCCTCGTCCCAAGTCGCTTCGCGGAAATGCGTGGACCAATTACCGGGATCAACATTCAGCCCCTTGGCTGGCGCATCGTCGCGGCGGATCAACGGCTTGGTCAGGCGGTGCGGATGGTGGATATAGTCAAAACCAAAGCGTCCCTTGACGCAAAGGCGCCCCTCATTGGCAGGCCCGTTAATACCCTCGACATACTTGATCTTGCCATCCTTAACCTTGAGCGACACCTGACAGCCCACACCACAGAACGGGCAAATGCTGTCCACTTCGCTGTCAAAATCCGCCCGGTCCCCGACCTGATCCTCATCAACGACAGTCGCCTCCATCAACGCCCCCGTGGGACAGGCCTGCACGCATTCGCCACACGCCACACAGGTAGACGCCCCCATCGGGTCGGCCATATCGAATGTCGGATAGCTGTCATGCCCGCGGCCCGACATGCCGATCACGTCATTGACCTGAACTTCACGACAGGCCCGCACACACAGGTTGCATTGAATACAAGCATCCAGATTGACCCGCATCGCCACGTGACTGTCATCCAGCAGCGGGATACGCCCTTCCGCCAGTTTCGGAAAGCGGCTGACCTCGACGCCCTCAAGCGCGGCCATATCCCACAGATGGCTCGACTTGTCATGGGCAACATCGCGCGCAGGCTGATCCGCTAAAAGCAGCTCCATCACCATCTTGCGGGCATTTTCAGCACGCGCATTATTGGTGATCACCACCATACCGGCTTCAGGTTCGCGCAGACAGGACGCTGCCAGCGTGCGCTCGCCCTCGATCTCAACCATGCAGGCGCGGCAATTGCCATCCGGGCGATATCCGGGTGCCGGCGTGTAACACAGATGCGGGATCTTCAGGCCGCGCCCGTTTGCGACTTCCCAGATGGTCATCCCGGCTTCGGCCTCTACCTTTTCGCCGTCGAGCGTGAATGAAATCTTGTCGGCCATGGGGGATCCTCCTGAAACGTCTTTGCGCCACCTTAATCAGCGATCTCGTTCAGCGGCAGTCACAATCCCGACACACCGCCCCGATTTTGCGCCACGGCTGTTTCCGATACGCGCCCCCCTGCTTCTCTGGCTAAAAAATATCCTCGCCGAAGGCTCCCGCCCTTCCAACCGGCGCGGCGCTTGCCTATCAAAGGACCACCAGCAAAAGGCGCGCCCATGTCCCACATCACCCTCATCCGTCACGGCCAGGCCAATTCCGGTGCCACTGACGAAGCCAGCTATGATATGCTTAGCCCTTTGGGCCACCAGCAGGCCATCTGGCTGGGCGATCACCTGCGCCACTCCGAGACCCATCACACGCGCCTTTATACCGGCACGTTGCGCCGCCACATCGAGACCGCCGATGGTATGAAAACGGGCCTCGACCCGATCCGCGACGCCCGCCTGAACGAACTTGAATATTTCACTTTAGCCACGCTGCTTGAGCAGCAACATGGCATTCCCTTCCCGCAAGATCAGCACGGGTTCAGTGCGCATCTGCCCCTTGTTTTTGAAACCTGGAAAAGCGACAGGCTGGAAAACCCGCCAGAAACATTCGCCAGCTTCGAAGGTCGCATTCAATCGGTCCTCGAAGAAATTGCCGAAGGTCAGGGACCGGCGCTTGTGGTGACATCGGGCGGGCTGATCTCAATGGCCATGGCACAGGCAATGGGGCTTGGCATACCGGCAATGTCGCGTATGGCGCTGGCGATTATGAACACCTCGATGCACCGTCTGTTCCCCATCGGCGGACACTGGTCGCCGGTGCTTTTCAATGCCGTTCCACATCTTGACACCACCGAGCGGCGCGCCGCGCAAACACATATCTGAAAGGTCTGACCATGCTGAAACTCTACTACGCGCCCGGCACGATCTCGATTGCCGTTGCCATCGCACTTGAAGAAGCGGGTCTTGCCTTTGAAGCCGTCAAAGTCGATTTCAAATTAGCCGAGCAAACCTTGCCTGATTATCTGGCGATCAACCCCAAAGGCCGTGTGCCCGCACTGGTCCTTGAGGATGGCACAATTCTAACGGAAACCGGTGCGCTACTTGACTATATCGCCGCCATTGCACCGAGTGCGAACCTTGTGCCAACCGACCCCGCACAGGCTGCCCACATGCGAAGCGCGATGTATTATCTTGCCTCAACCATGCATGTCGCCCATGCCCATAAAATGCGTGGATCCCGTTGGGCCGACACGCAATCCAGCTTTGAGGACATGCAGGCAAAAGTGCCCCAGACGATGGCAAGCTGCGCCACCTATGTGGAAGATCAGATTTTGCATGGCGCGTTTGTTTTAGGGGATCGTTTCAGCATTGCCGACCCCTATTTGTTTGTCGTCTGCAACTGGCTCGAAGGTGACAACGTAAAGGTCTCCAACTACCCGAAAATCCAGAATTTCATGACGCTGATGGAAACACGCGCCAGTGTGCACACCATCCGCGGAAAGGCCATGCTATGACAGCACCACATCTTTGGGTCCGCGCAGAACAACGCGCCAATGAAACCCGCGTCGGGTTGACACCAGACGGAGCAGCAAGCTTGCTGGCCAAAGGTTTCAACGTCACGGTCGAGGCCTCGGACAGCCGCGTCATCCCAACGCAGGCCTATGCAGACGCAGGCTGCACCATCGCGCCGCAATTTAGCTGGCCCGATGCGCCAGACGACGCGATCATCTTCGGCCTGAAAGAACTGCCCTCCGATGGCACGCCCCTAAAACAGCGCCACATCATGTTCGGCCATGCCTACAAAGACCAGTCCGCTGGAAAGATCCTTCTACAGCGCTTCAAAGCTGGAGGCGGGACCCTTTATGATCTGGAATATCTGACCGACGACACAGGCCGCCGCGTTGCCGCGTTTGGCTATTGGGCAGGGTTCGCCGGAGCGGCCGTTGCCGTCAAATGCTGGGCGGCCCAAATGCGCAACGAGACCGCAGCCCCGATAACCCCTTTCGCAAATGCAGACGCACTCACAAACGCGCTGTCGGATGAACTGGCCCCTCTCGACACAAAAACCCTCAAGGCGCTTGTTATCGGTGCATTGGGCCGTGTTGGCACAGGGGCGTCGGATCTGTGCAAACGTCTTGATATTCCAGTCACGGGCTGGGACATGGCAGAAACAGCCAGCGGCGGTCCCTTTCCTGAAATCCTTGAACACACACTGTTTTTCAACTGTATCCTTGCAGGCCCGACCACACCCGTTTTTGTCCCAAAAGGTGCACTTGAGGCTGATAGGAATCTTCGTGTGATCGGCGACATCGCTTGCGATCCAGACAGTCCCTTCAACCCCATTCCGATCTACAGCGCGGCCACAAGCTGGGAAGTGCCGGCACTGCGCGTGCACGAAAACCCACCCCTGGATGTGACAGCAATCGATAACTTGCCATCGATGCTTCCGCTTGAAAGCTCACAAGATTATGCGGGGCAGCTCCTCTTCACGCTTGAAGGGCTGGCGCAGCAAGACAGCACAGTCTGGGGTCGGGCAAAAAAGCTCTTTGAGGATCACATAGCTAAGATCTGAATGTCTTCTCTGGCTCTTAAATATCCCCGCCGGAGGCGCATACTTCTGGAGCACCAGAAAAAGATGCCTCCGGCGGGGATATTTAAGAGCCAGAGAAGCTAAAGACCCACAAAACATGTCGTGTCCTCGCAAGACAACGCTTTTGGATCAACGTCAGCCTAGCCGAACATACGGTAATAAATGGCATCTGGCAGGAACTGAGCCAGTCTGAAGAAAAGCGAAAAGGCGAAGGGGAAGCTTTTCTTAAAGCCATCGCTGTTCATGTGATCGAACACCTCTTGAGCTGCCTCTTCCGGCTCCATCAGAAAGGGCATCTTGAAATCGTTCTTTTCGGTCAACTGGGTCTTGATGAAGCCCGGATTTATAACCTGGACCTGAACACCTGTCTTGCGAAGATCTGCATACATACATTCCGCCAAGGACATCGTGCCAGCCTTTGATGCCGTGTAGCCGATGGATCGTGGCAAGCCCCTGAATGCTGTCAGGCTGGACGTTATCACAATATGACCCGCATCTTTCTTGACCATCCCGGGGACAACTTCGCCCAAGACACGCACAAGCCCGGTCAGGTTGACGTCGATCATGGCTGTCGCATGTTCAGCTTCCCATGCTTTGGCGCCAAACGGCCAGTAAACGCCTGCTAGATAGACAATGCCGTCTACCTCGCCCACGGCCTCGACGGCTTCTTTAACGCTATCGATATCCTGAACATCAATCGTTTGATAGCTTGCTCTGCCAGGCAATTCATCGACCAGCTTGGCCAACTTATCCTCAGAACGGGCAGAAACGATGACCTCGGCTCCGGCACGGCTAAGTTTGTGCGCAAGCGCTTCGCCCAGACCCGCGCTGGCCCCTACCAGCCAATATCGTTTATCCTGCCACTGTTTCATGCTGCGTCCTTTTTCCGAATTGTCGCGACCAGTTCGGCAACCTTGATACCAAACTTACGAAACTGACTGCGATTGATAAGCGTCCCGTCAGGAGTGAGATAGATCCAATCAACGGTTTGCAAAGTGTGCCCCCCCACATCTGCAGGCAGTTTAATGGGATAACGCATACTGATCGTGCCCCCCGACTGCCGCCCCTTTCCAACCCCCGGCACATCGGGTGCGGTTGCCGTAAAGCTGCCATCGGGGCTAAGGGTTATTGTCCACACCCTGTCTTGGGTCGTATTGTCACCATAGACAAAATGCTCGTTTATCTGGGCGGTATCGCCATCCCAAGCCACGTTAAAATTGGCGACAAAGGTGCTTGTCACCCGGCCAAGGGGCCCAAAGATGATCCCCTCGCAGATCATATCCCCCATCAGATCCTGTTTCATATCGAGAATTCTGTAGTCTTCCGTGTAATCGGAGGGCTGCTGTGCCGAAAACGCAGCTGTAAACCGACGCAAGAGAACTGCAGCCAAGACCAAACAAGCCCCGACAAAGAAAAACAGGAAATCCATCACGTCTCGTCCTTTTCCATTCTTGTCCCAACCAGCAAGGCGATCGCTAGCAGTTTGAGCACACATGGAAGCCCAGCGTACAGCCACGTCAGGGTTGTGATTGCCACAGGAGGGTTGGAAGGTGAACCGCTATCAAATCCCGCCAGCTGCAAGGTAGGAAGTAGCGTGACTGCTGCGAAGGCAAGAGTAAACTTAGACACAAGTGACCAAAGCCCAAAACCCTCGGCGGCGGAGGGTGCAATCTTGGCCATCCGAGTGGCAAACATCGCCGGCAACAGCGTCAGATCTGCGCCAAGGGCTGCGCCGGACCCTACGCAGACCACTGCAAAAAGCAGCGTATCGCCCGCCCCCAGAAACAGCGCACCGCCAAATGCGAAAATCGCCAGAACCATAGCGCCAAGCAAAACCTGCTTTGTTCCAAAGCGTTCAGCCAGCAATCCCCAGAAAGGAGCCGCAAGCGCTGCCGACAAAAAGAACAACAGTAAAAGCGGCCCTTCCCAGCCGGGGGCCTGCAAGGCACTTTCAACGTAGAAAAGAAACAGCGTGGATGACACGGCCACAGGGGCCGCATTTAGCAGGGCAATCAGCAAAAGCCGCCGCGCCACGGGGTCGCGCAAAACCGTGCCAAATCCTGTCGCCTCTGGCAGGCCCACGCTGCGCCATTCCCCACGCATGGCGAAAACCGATGCAACGGCAAGCACGACAAATCCAATGGCAAAGCCGGAAAAGGGCGCGCCCATGAAAGACCCGAACGCCACCGGTGCGACCGAGGCCACGCATACACCCAGCAAGGCCCCGGTTTCACGCCAACGGGCCAATGATAAATGCCCTGATCCGGGCAGCGTGTCCGCTTTGGCCACGCCTTGCGCATAAAAGCAGATCGTCAGAAAACTGAACGCCGAAAATACGCCGGTAAGGGTCAGGGCAAACCAGATCAGTGGCGGCACGAGCGGCGGGATTGCAAATAAGGCATACATTGAGCCCGCCATGATCGCGCAAGCGACTGCGACCGCCAGCGCCCGATGATCTCTCAGCTTTTCGGAAAGTCTACCCAGCAAGGGGTCTTGGACGACGTCCAGCAAACGCAACCCGAACAGGACCGACCCCAAAGCGGCCAAAGACACGCCGTATTCGTCTACAAAGAATTTTGGTGCGTGGATATAAATCGGCAATCCAGCCGATGCCAAAAGGGCCGCAAACAATGCATAGGCAGGAAGACTCTGCGACCCGGCCTTCATCCGCGCGTAACCTCGTCAGCAGGCGGCTCAGGGCGCGGGCGATACCCGCCGCCTTTCCACCAAAGCTTGAGCGCTTGCCAATGGATCAACGCCAGCACACGGCGCGCGCCAAAGGGTCGGCGCAAGAGTGATCGCAAGATACCCGCATTGGTCAGCGGTCTGCGTTTACCCGTCAGCGTCGCGATAAGACCGCCCTCGGCTTGGGTGTAGTCAATCCAGATGCCAACCCGGTCATCCCGAATATCAAACCGGAACGTATAAGTTCCCTCAACGGGCTGAAACGGCGAGACGTGGAAAATCTTGGTCGCATGCAGATGATCGTCGGGCTTAATCTGTGACAGGTCAGGATGGTGGCACAGATAGCTGTGTCTGTCGCCGAACGTGTTCGAAACTTCGGCAATCACCGTAATTAATGCACCATCTGCCCGTCGACACAGCCAAAAGCTGACCGGGTTAAATACATGTCCTAAAACCCGCGGCTGCGCCATCAACTCGACCTTGGCCACACCTGTGATCTGATGTTGCGCCAACACGTCACGCACCCACGCGGCACCGCGCCCTGCACGCTTTGCGCCGCCATGATCGCTGTCTTGCAAAGAGGTCAGATTGCCTCGGTTGCGTGAAAACAACGACGGAGTTTTGGGCGTTACTTCTGCATCGACCAACACATAATCGACCGAATATCGAAAGGCATTATCGACCGCCCCTTTGCGCCCGTGATAGGTAACACCTGCGATATGGTCGACGCGATCCGTCACTCTGCCGCCAAAGAAACCTTGGCCTCGCCTCTGATCCCGCGCACGACATCTACAGCGCTGGAAAGGCCGTCTTCATGAAACCCGTGTTTCATCCAAGCCCCGCAAAACCATGTGTTGTTCGTGCCATTAAATCCGCGCACCTGTTCCTGAGCCGCCAATGCAGCCATATCATAAACAGGATGGCGCAGCGTGACCTTGTCATAGATCAATTCTTCGCGGATCGTACGTTTGGTGTTCAACGTTACGAAATGAAGATCGTCCATCGGGATGGGTTGTAGGGAGTTCATCCAATAGGTCAGATCAATCCGGTCGGATTTCTGCCCCTTATCTTCGGAATAAACCCAAGACGCCCATGTTTTGCGCCGCTTGGGCATGATGTTGGTGTCTGCATGAAGAACAATTTCGTTCGGCTGATATTTCACGGCACCAAGTGCAGACTGCTCTTGCGGGCTTGGGTCAGACAGCAGTGCCAGCGTATCATCTGAATGGCTGGCAAAGACGACCTCATCAAAGGCTTCCCAATCCGCCCCGCCCGTTTTAATCTCTACGCCAACGCCGGTACGGCGAACGGATTGCACAGCCGCACTTAGCCGGACATCGACGCCCTTGGCAATTAAAGACGCCTCAAGCCGTTTGACGTATTCCTGAGACCCGCCCTCGACCGTGTACCACTGGTGCTGGCCCGTATGGCTAAGCAAGGCATGGTTTTCGAAAAAATCGATCATTGAATAGGCGGGGAAATCCATGATCTTTTCCACCGGCGTGGACCATATCGCACCCGACAACGGGGCCAGATAATATTTCCGGAAATACTCACCCGCGCCTAACTTATCCAAGAACCCTCTGATGGTCAGCGTTCTGTCTTGCGAGATTTTCAAAGCCGTATTGTTAAACCGCACAATGTCGCTAAGCATCCGCAGGAACTTGGGGTTCACCAGATTGCGGCGCTGCGCAAAGATCGAATCGAACGTGGTCAGTGCGTATTCGAACCGACCCCCATCAATGGACGCGCCAAAGCTCATGTTGGATTTGACGACCGGCACATCAAGCTCTTTGAAAAGCGCGGCCAGATGCGGATAGTTGGCATAGTTAAAGACGATAAAGCCGGTGTCCACAGGCTGGTCGCCGTTTTTCCCCGCCATCTTGGTGCGCGCGTGACCGCCCAAGCGGGCCGCCGCCTCAAAAATCGTGACCCGGTGATCATCCCCAAGCATATGCGCGGCCCCCATACCCGAGATCCCCGCTCCTATGACGGCAATCTTCCGAGCCCCAGGTGCGGCGGTGTTTCGTAGCGGATCAATGGCTTCAAACGGCATAGGTGGCTGTCTTCCAATTGGTTGGGTTCAGTGCATGTAATACGGATAAGACACGGGGAAAGAAGTAAATGAGTTGCAGCCCTTTTTTCTGCAGGCTGCGACTTTGTGCATCATTTCGCGTACCAGGCGCGCTAACGGCTTTGTACTGGCTTGGTAAGCGGAATGACGGGGCCGTCTGCCTCTGGGACCTCTTCAAAATCGAAATTATCAAGGCTGGCCGCACGCTTACCCGCCCGTTCGGCGGCGGTGCCCAGCCCCTCAAGATCGGCGCGGGCTTGCCCGAAATGGGTGTTCAATTTGCCGACCCGTTCCACCACAAGCTCTACGTCGCGGTGCAAAAGCTTGAGGGTCTTGCGGATCGCACCGGCCTGTTCACGCATCCGTGCGTCCTTGAGGATCGCGCGCATCGTGTTCAGCGTCGCCATACAAGTAGTGGGCGACACGATCCAGACCCGCGCGGCAAAGCCTTCACGGACCAGTTCTGGGAAATTGGCGTGCAGCTCGGCATAGACGGCTTCCGAGGGCAGGAACATCAACGCGCCGTCTGCCGTTTCGCCTTCGATAATATACTTACTGCTGATCGCGTTGATATGGGTTTTGACGGCGACCCGCATGGCGCGGGCGGCGTCCTTTATTTCATAGTCGGTCTTGGCGGCGCGCAGGGCCTCGTAGGCCTCAAGCGGGAATTTACTATCGATCACAATCGGGCCCGGCGGATTTGGCAGATGGATCAGACAATCAGCGCGCTTGCCCGACGACAGGGTCGCCTGCATCGTATAGCTGTCACGCGGCAAGGCCTTGGACACGATGTCGTTCAGCTGGATTTCCCCAAAAGCGCCCCGCGTTTGCTTGTTGCTAAGGATGTCTTGCAACGACAGCACATCGCCGGACAGTTTCGTGATATTATCCTGCGCGCGGTCAATCGCGGCCAGCCGTTCTTGGAGCTGGGTCAAGCTGGTGGTGGTCTGTTTCGACGATCCATGCAACGTCGCGGACATACGCTCCTGCATCTCGGCCAGATTGCGGGCCGTGCGCGCCGCGTTATCCGCCAGACGGTCCTGCATCTGTTGTTGCACATGGGCCATGCGCGCCTCAATGCTTTGGATCATCTGCGCTTGGCCGTTGGATTGCGTGTCCGACACCATTTGCAAGCCGCCGCGCAACTGTTCCTGCCCCATGCCAAGCTGCTGCACATGCCCGCCCAAGACCTGCATCTGACGCGCCAAAGGTTCCGCCAGCCGCGCCGATCTGCCAGCGGCACGCACCGCCATGATCAACAAGATCAGCACCAGCAAAACCAGCGCCACCACCCCCAGCGAGATCAAAACGCGCGGGTCCTCAAGCGCATAGGTTTGCCCGCCAATCTGGATCATGTGCGCCCGAACAGCCGTTCAATATCGCTCAGCTTCAGCTCAACATAGGTGGGGCGCCCGTGGTTGCATTGGCCGGAATGGGGCGTCGCCTCCATCTCGCGCAAAAGCGCGTTCATCTCTTCGCCGCGCATCCAGCGACCCGACCGGATAGAACCGTGGCAGGCCACGCGGCTCAAGATCGCTTCGATCCGGGCTTGGACGGTGTTACTCTCGTTCTGGTCGGCCAGTTCATCGAGGATATCAAGGATCATCGCCTTGGCATCCACGGTGCCCAGGATCGCGGGGGTTTCGCGCACGGCGATGGCGCTGCCGCCAAATGGCTCAATCGTCAGACCTAGTTTGCTCAGCTCCTCGGCAACGTCCAGCAGCCGCGCGCAATCCGATGCCGACAAATCGACAATCTCGGGGATCAACAGCGCCTGCGCCGCAACGCCGTTTTCCGCCATCTGGCGTTTGAGTTTTTCATAGACCAGCCGTTCATGGGCGGCGTGCTGATCGACGATCACCATCCCCGTCGCGGTCTGGGCGATGATGTAGTTTTCGTGGACCTGGCCCCGCGCCGTGCCCAGCGGATAGTCGGGGACCTCCTGCGGTGCGTCGACCACAGGCGCATCGGGCGTTTCCACCCTGCCCCACATGCCCGCCGTTTCGGCAAAGCCGGGGGCCTGCGCCTGATAGGCGGCGGTCCGCGCGCCAAGGCTGGGGCGGTCCATCTGATAAATGCGTCCGGCTGGCTGTTCAGGGCGCATGGCCCCAAGCGTGGCATCAGCGACGGTGGTTGACGCACGGTGCCCCGCCTCGGCCAGCGCATGACGCAGGCCCGAGACGATCAAACCACGGGCAAGGCCGGGGTCGCGAAACCGCACCTCTGATTTGGCGGGGTGCACGTTCAAATCGACCAAAGTCGGGTCGCAATCCAGAAACAGTGCAGCCGCCGGATGGCGGTCGCGGCTTAACAAGTCAAAATAAGCCCCCCGCAGCGCGCCGACCAGCAGCTTGTCGCGCACGGGACGGCCATTGACGAACAGATATTGCGCCACCGCAGAGCCTCGCGAATAGGTCGGCAGCGCCGCAAAACCCGTCAGGTGCAACCCCTCGCGCTGCGCATCAATGGGCAAGGAATTATCAGCGAATTCGCGCCCCAAGACCTGTGCCAAACGGCCATGCAAGGCGGCAAACATATCGCCCTGCTCTGCCTCGGCGCGGAAAACCTCGCGGCCCGGCCCTTCGCCCGAAACATCGCGCAGGGTGAAGCGCACGAAAGGCTCGGCCATTGCAAGGCGCTTGATGATGTCGGCAATCGCCTGCGCCTCGGCCCGGTCGGTACGCAGGAATTTCAGGCGCGCGGGCGTGGCGAAAAACAGGTCGCGCAGGGTGACGATAGTGCCACCATTCAGCGCTGCGGGGCGCACGGGGCCGGTTTTGCCGCCGTTCACGGTGATTTCCGCACCGTCTTGGCCCGCGACGCGGCTGGTAATGGTCAAACGGCCCACGGCGCCCAGCGATGGCAAAGCCTCGCCGCGAAATCCGAACGTGTGGATGTTGAGCAGGTCCGACCCGTCGATTTTCGAGGTGGCGTGGCGTGACAAGGCAAGCGCCAGATCACCCGCGGGGATGCCGCAGCCATCGTCAGTTACGCGGATCAGCGTCTTGCCGCCATCGGCATATTCAACCGTAATCTGGCGCGCCCCTGCGTCGATGGCGTTTTCGACCAGTTCCTTGACGGCGGAGGCCGGGCGTTCAACGACTTCGCCAGCGGCAATGCGGTTGATTGCGGATTCGTCCAACTGACGGATCACCGGCTGCGTATCGCTTATATTGGGGTTTGGATGTGCCATGACGCTAGCCCTAGCATAAACACCCGCGATTCTGAAAGTGGCAATAGGAGGGGTGGGCGTGGGTTGGCACCCACCCTACGGGTTTGTTGCGGCCTTGTACCACGCCACGATCTGCGCACGTTCCTCGGGGCGCATATAGCTGAGGTTCGCGGGCGGCATGGCATGGGTCAGACCCGATTGCAGGTAGATTTGTTTCGCGGCGATGGCGATCTGGTGTTCGGTTTCCAGCCGCACGCCTTTGGGCGGCCAAAGCATACCGTCCCACGTGGGTTCAGCCGCATGGCACATGCTGCACCGGCCCAGCACGATGTCGTGGACCTGGTCAAACCCTTCGGCTTGGGCGAAACGCAGGGCTGGTCCGGTGGCTTGTTCCGGTTCAACGGCGCGGAACATCGGCGCGGTGGACAGCCACATGATCGTGATGAACAGCAGCGCCGTGGCCAGCCATGTCCAAGTGGGATTGCCTGTGCGCGCATGCAGGCTGTTGAAGTAGTGCCGGATCGTCACGCCCATCAAAAACACCAGTGCCGCGATCAGCCAGTTCATTTCAGAGGCAAAGGCCAGCGGATAGTGGTTCGACAGCATCAGGAAGATAACGGGCAGGGTCAGATAGTTGTTATGAGTGCTGCGCTGTTTGGCAATCTTGCCATATTTCGCATCCGGCGTGCGTCCGGCCTTGAGGTCAGCGACCACGATACGCTGGTTCGGCATGATGATGAAAAACACATTGGCAGACATGATCGTTGCCGTGAACGCCCCCAGATGCAGCAGCGCGGCACGGCCTGAAAACACGGAAGAGTAGAAATAGGCCATCGCCACGAGGATCACATACAGTCCGATCATCAGACGGGTGTTGTCATCGCCAAATTTGCTTTTGCAGATCAGATCATAGGCGACCCAGCCAAAGGCCAGAGACAGGATCGAGATGCCGACCGCCTGCCATATCGCCAAGTCTGCAATTGCAGGGTCGACAAGGTAGAATTCTGCGCCAAGGTAATAGACAAGGATCAGCAGCGCGAAGCCCGACAGCCATGTGGCGTAGCTTTCCCATTTGAACCAGATCAGGTCGTCGGGCATCTCCGCAGGCGCGACGAGGTATTTTTGGACGTGGTAAAAGCCGCCGCCGTGCACTTGCCATTCTTCGCCATCGGCACCGGATTTCAGGTTGCGGTCGCGGTGCAGGCCCAGATCGAGGGCGATGAAGTAGAACGACGATCCGATCCACGCGATGGCTGTGATGACATGCACCCAGCGAACGGCGAATTCGATCCACGCGCCCATGGCGGCTAAGTCGTACATGTTGAAATCCTAAGTCTTTGGTATGGGGCCGCCGGGGGACTGCGCTTGGGTCAAGCGGCGGATGCCTCCGGCGGGGATATTTAAGAGCCAGAGAAGATCAAGACCCTCTCTGGCGTGGGATTATTTATGCGGCAGCTTGCCTTTTGAGGAGCCGGACATGCCACCCGAAACTTCGTCGGTTGATTCTTCGGCCAGTTCTTCGGGCAAAAGCAGGTTGAGCACAATCGCGATCAGCGCTGCGGGGAGCAGGCCGCTGGTCATCAGGATCTTCAACGTTGCCGGCAAGTGTTGCACCGCGTCCGGTTCAAGTTGCAGGCCCAGGCCGATAGAGATCGAGATGGCGAAGATCACCATATTACGGCGATTCCAATCCACGTCTGACAGCATCGACATGCCTGCCGCGACGACCATGCCGAACATCACGATGACACCGCCCCCGAGGACTTCGATCGGGATGGTGCGGATGATGCCGCCGACCTTGGGCACGAGACCGCAAACGATCAGAAAGATTGCGCCGATGGTCACCACATGGCGGCTCATGACGCCCGTCATAGCGATCAGGCCGACGTTTTGGCTGAACGAGGTGTTGGGAAGCCCGCCGAATACACCTGCAATGGCGGTTCCGAAGCCGTCGGCGTAGGTAGCCCCTTGGATTTCCTTGTCCGTTGCCTCGCGGCCAGCGCCGCCTTTAGTGATGCCGGACACGTCGCCAACAGTTTCAATGGCCGAGATAAAAGCCATCAGGCAGAAGCCGATAATTGCGGCGGCTGAGAATTCGAACCCGTATTTGAAAGGGTTTGGCAAGGCGAAAGCGGCAGAGCGGCTCCATGATCCAGCGATGGCCTCAAATGTCAGCATGCCTACGCCCAGCGCGTAGATGTAGCCCACGATCAGGCCAATCAGAACGGCGGAAATTGACAGCATACCTTTGGTGAAGAACTTGATGCCGAGGGTGACAAAGATCACGACCAGGGCAGCCGACCAGTTCAACAGGCTGCCGTATTCTGGCGTACCAATCGCGGGCACGCCACCGGCGGCGTATTGAATGCCGACTTTGACCAGTGCCAGACCGATCATCGTGACCACAAGGCCGGTAACCAGTGGCGGTAGGGCGAAACGGATTTTACCGATGAAAACGCCGAGGAAGGCGTGGAAGATGCCGCCGATGACAATACCGCCGAAGAGCGCCGCAAGGCCATCGATACCTTTGCCCGCCACGAGCGGGATCATGATCGGGATAAACGCAAACGACGTGCCCTGGACGATGGGCAGGCCAGCACCGATTGGGCCAATGGTGATCGTTTGCAGCAGGGTTGCGACCCCTGCAAACAGCATCGACATCTGGATCAGGTACAGCAGCTCGGGAAAGTCAGGAGAGTTCGACCCAAAGCCAAAACCAGCGGCCCCCGCAACGATAATCGCTGGCGTCACATTCGATACAAACATCGCCAGAACATGCTGGATCCCCAGTGGAATGGCCCGGCTGAGCGCAGGGGTATAGTTTGGATCGCGCAGCTGAGCTGGCGTTCCTATCGCGTTACTTGTCATAGTTCTGTCCCTTGTTGGTGGCTGGCCGCATTTAGACGCGGTCCGTTTTTTAGGCCTTAGGCCGAAATAATATAAGGCGGGTCAATATCGTGTTCGTCAAGGTTGGTCGTTGATCCGATACGATCAACCACCGCGAATAGCCCCGGATTTGCCAAAGGTGTAAGCACGCCGTGCCATGTCCCTCGGTGAAGGTTGATGCCTTGGTACGGTTCGGTCACAAAGGCATGTGGCAGGCCGGGTTTTCCATCCTCATCCGCCGCGACGATCACAAGAAACGGGGCAGCGGTCATCGGGATGAATGCTTGCGATCCTTCTGGATGCCGCTCGAGCAACGTCAAGCTGTAGGGTAAACTGCGCGCCTGAGCATCAAAGATACTGATCCCCGCGCGACCCTGAGGGCCAAAGTCAAGCGACGCCAAATCATGATGCCTGCCACATAAGCCGCCGTTGATCATCTTGTCCGGGCTGCCGGAGGCATCCAGAATATCGCCAAAAGGGGCGAAAGCTTCGTGGGTCATTTGCAATGCCAGAATACGGCGGGTCATAGGGCAAGCGGCATGTGACGGTTCACATCCTTGTATAAAAGATATCGAAATGGCTCGGTTCCGGTGGCGACACAGGCCTGTGGGCAAAAAGCGCGCAACCACATGAAATCACCCGGTTGCACCGGAACCCAATCGCGGTTCAGCAAATAATCAGCTGTGCCCTGAAGCACGTACAAGCCATGTTCCATCACATGGGTTTCAGCAAAAGGGATCACGCCGCCCGGCTGAAAGGTAACGATGTTCACATGCATGTCGTGGCGCAGATCAAGCGGATCCATAAAGCGCTGTGTTGCCCATGCACCGTTGGTGTCAGGCATCGCCGACAGCGGAACCTGAGCTTCGTGGGTCACAACGGCCGGCGGCGGCTGCATGCCTTTTACCGCCACATAACGTTTGCGAATCCAGTGAATACCACATGGCACATCGGCAGAGTTCCACAGGGTCCAAACCGCTGAAGGCGGCAGATAGACATAGGACCCGGGGATCAGGTCATAAGCATCTCGTCCGATGGTCAGACGCGCTGTTCCATGGGCCACAAAAAGTACAGCCTGCGCATCCATGTCAGGCTCTGGCATGGCGCTACCGCCGCCGGGGGACAATTCAAGCGCATATTGCGCAAAGGTTTCGGCAAAACCGCTAAGCGGGCGGGCCAAGACCCAAACACGTGTGTTGGACCAGTCCGGCAGAAAGCTGGTGACGATGTCGCGCTGCACTGATGCGGGGATCACCGCATAGGCATCTGTGAAAACGGCTGTACTTTCAGGCGATTGCGACTGGTCCGGCAAGCCACCGGGAGGGAAAGCATAGCTCATAGCATAGCCTCCAATCGCAGACGCGCGATGCGTTCGACCTGCGCGCATGCGGTTTCAAATTCGGTCTTGGTATCGTTCGCGATCCGCGCTTCGAAATGGCGCAGGATACTGGTCTTGTCGTGGTCCTTTACGGCGATGATAAAGGGAAAGCCGTGCTTGGCAACGTAAGCTGCGTTCAGATCGGTAAAGCGCGCACGCTCTTGATCCGTTAGCGCATCAAGACCGGCGCTGCCCTGCTCGGCGGTGCTTTCAGCCGTGAGGCGTTTGGCGGCGGCAAGCTTGCCCGCCAGATCGGGGTGCGCGGTCAGCACACCTAACCGGTCGGCATGGCTGGCGGACCGGAACATCCGCGCCAACGCGTTATGCACACCCGCGACACTGTTATGGGCAGGGCCAAGTTCCAGATCAAACGCGCGTTCGGCGATCCAGGCTGAGTGTTCGAACACCCCACCGAATTTCGAGACAAATCCGCCACGGTCCATCAGATCAATGCGCAGCTTTGGCATCGGCGGATGGGTGGTGCGCCAATGATCGGCAATGTCGATGCGGCGCGGGGTCCAGACGCATTCGAACCCCTTGATATAGTCGATAAAGCGTTTGAGTGCCTGAATGCGGCCCGGACGGCCTACCAGACGGCAATGCAGGCCGACTGACATCATCTTGGCGTTGCCTGCGCCGCCTTCGGCATAAAGCGCATCAAATGTATCACGCAGATAGGCATAAAACTGATCGCCCGAGTTGAAACCTTGAGGGGTTGCAAAGCGCATGTCGTTGCAATCCAGCGTATAGGGAATGATCAACTGATCGCGATCGGCCACCTGCACCCAATAGGGCAGATCATCGTCATATGTATCCGAGATGTAGTCAAAAACACCGGTTTCTGATGCCAAAGCAACCGTGTTGATGGAACTGCGGCCCGTGTACCAGCCGCGTGGCGCTGTTCCCACTACCTCGGTATGCAACCGGATGGCCTCTTGGATATCAGCGCTTTCGGCTTCGGCACTGTGATCTTTGTAGTCGATCCATTTCAAACCGTGGCTGGCGATTTCCCACTCCGCATCTTTCATCGCCTCAACCTGTTCAGGAGACCGCGCCAGCGCACTGGCGACACCGTAGACAGTCACCGGAATATCCGCGCCGGTGAACAAACGGTGCAACCGCCAGAACCCGGCCCGCGCGCCATAGTCGTAGATCGATTCCATATTCCAATGGCGCTGGCCGGGCCATGGGGCTGCGCCTACGATCTCGGACAGAAAGGCTTCGGATGCGGCATCCCCGTGCAGGATGTTGTTTTCACCGCCCTCTTCGTAATTGACCACAAACTGCACTGCAATGCGCGCGCCACCCGGCCACTGGGCGTCAGGCGGTGTGGGGCCGTAGCCCTGAAAATCACGAGGGTAGCGGTTCATTCAGATGTCCTTTGAATAGCGTCGTGCAGATTGCAGCATTAGGGTCCACAATTGCAATCTCCCTTCTGGCAAAAAGTACAACAGGCAGATCTGAAACGTGCAAACTTTGGGGTTAGCCACCCAAAAAAGTGGTTCCCATTAAGGTGGAAGGGGCCGCTGCCCATGCGTTGCATGTTCAGTCCTGCCGACCCCTGTCCCTTGGTACACCACTCTTGATGTGGCGTGCTCGAAAACGAAAACTTTGATCCCCTTGGGACAAATCCCAGATTTATGCGCATCGCGGCAAGTGACGCATCTGATGGTTTGTCTCATCCGTATAGGCGAAGGATGATTCGCGGGTCAAAGCAAAAACGAATCGGCTTGCAGAAAAAAGCGATTCGAGAGCGAATCATAGGCACATGACAGCCATTGACGCGACAAGAGCCACCACTATCCTGTGGTGAGCAGAATTTTTGAAAGAACAATACCATGGCAGACGGCTATCTGACGACCCATGTCCTTGATACGGCGCGCGGGCAACCCGCAGGCGGGCTTGAGATTTCATTGTATCGGATTGAAGGGACCAAGCGGAGCCACCTTGCCCGGATGATGACGAACACGGATGGCCGCACCGACAAACCGATCTTGCCAAAAGACCAATTCACCCCCGGCACCTACGAGCTGGTCTTTGAGGCGGGTGCCTATCTAGACACGGTCGGTACGCCCCCGGAACAGCCGCGGTTTCTGGATCAGATCCCGCTGCGCTTTGGCATTTCCGATCCCGATGCGCATTACCATGTGCCACTTCTGCTGTCGCCCTTTGGGTATTCCACCTACCGTGGCAGCTAGGCCGCCGCGGTTGCCAGATATCGAAAGACAGTGCCAATTTGCACATCTGATCAGACAGGAAGATGCTCATGTCCACGCATGTGACCCCCCGAACAGACATCGCAAACAGCCAGTTGCCGCAAGTGACCGAAGCGCGCAATCCCAGCATGCCACTGGATATGGATTGGGTTCGCGCAGTGCAGGTCAATACCTCTGCTGTTGAGCGTCGTGCCGCATCTTTGCCCGCGCGTCGGTCGGTCAAGAAAGAGCATCAAGCCGCGTGGCTGCTGCGCGCAATTAGCTGCATTGATTTGACGACCCTGTCTGGCGATGACACGGCACGCCGGGTACAGCGGCTGTGCGCCAAAGCGCGCCAACCCGTGGCACCAAAACTGATGGACGCGCTTGGCATGGCCCCCATCGCCGTAGGTGCCGTTTGTGTCTATCACGAGATGATTGCCCCTGCAAAAGCTGCCCTTGCGGGCACGTCCATCCCGATTGCAGCCGTGTCGACCGGATTTCCGGCGGGATTATCCCCCCTTGAACTGCGCATCCGCGAGATCGAAATGAGCGTTGAGGCAGGGGCTGCCGAGATCGACATCGTTATCTCGCGCCGTCATGTCCTGTCGGGCGACTGGCAAGCCCTTTACGACGAAATGCGCGCCTTTAGGGCCGCTTGCGGTGAGGCACATGTAAAGGCAATCCTTGCGACCGGCGAATTGGGCAGCCTGCGCAATGTCGGACGTGCTTCGTTGGTTTGCATGATGGCAGGTGCCGATTTCATCAAGACGTCGACCGGCAAGGAAAGCGTGAACGCCACGTTGCCCGTTACGCTGGTGATGATCCGTGCGATCCGCGATTATTACGACAGGACCGGCATTCGGATCGGCTATAAACCGGCAGGCGGGATTTCAAAGGCCAAAGATGCAATCACCTATCTTGCGATGATCAAGGAAGAATTGGGCGACCGTTGGTTGCGGCCCGATCTGTTCCGCTTTGGTGCATCGTCTTTGTTGGGCGATATCGAGCGGCAGTTGGAGCATCACGTAACCGGCAGCTATTCCGCAAGCTATCGCCACGCCATAAGCTGAGGCGTGCGCGGGTGCCGTCGAATTTGAGTATTTGAAAAAGGGTGAAGCCATGAGCGTTTCCGACATCTACGAGACCATGGACTATGGGGTGGCACCGGAATCTGCCGGGGATGCATTGGCATGGCTGGTCGATCAAGGCAGCCGCTTTGGGCATTTCATTGACGGCGCTTTTACCGAGCCTCGGGATGATTTCGAAAGCCGCAACCCGGCAAATGGAAATGTGCTGGCAAACCTGACCCAAGCGTCTCAAGCCGAGGTCGATGCCGCTGTCACCGCCGCGCGCAAGGCCCAGCCGAAATGGGTAAAGATCGGCGGGCACGCGCGCGCAAGATATCTGTATGCCATTGCAAGGTTGCTGCAAAAACATAGCCGCCTGCTTGCAGTGCTCGAGACATTGGATAATGGCAAACCAATCCGAGAGTCGCGCGACGTTGATGTGCCGCTGGCGCAGCGCCATTTCTATTACCACGCGGGCATGGCGCAGCTTATGGAAAGCGAACTGCCCGATGCCGAAGCACTAGGCGTGTGCGGGCAAATCATCCCATGGAACTTTCCACTTCTGATGCTTGCCTGGAAGGTCGCCCCCGCTTTGGCCATGGGCAATACGGTTGTGCTGAAACCCGCTGAATATACCTCCCTCACCGCTTTGATGTTCGCGGATCTGTGCCGTCAGGCTGGCCTACCCAAAGGTGTTGTGAACATCGTGACCGGTAACGGCGCGGTGGGCGAGATGATCGTCAACGCCAATGTCGACAAAATCGCGTTTACCGGGTCAACTGCAATCGGCCGGCACATTCGCGAACAGACCGCCGGTAGCGGCAAGGCCCTGACCCTCGAGCTGGGTGGGAAATCACCCTATATCGTGTTTGACGACGCTGATCTGGATTCAGCCGTTGAAGGGCTGGTCGATGCGATCTGGTTCAACCAAGGACAGGTCTGCTGCGCTGGATCGCGTCTGTTGGTCCACGAGCCCGTCGCCGACCGCTTTTATGCTAAACTGCGCATCCGGATGGAGAAATTGCGCGTCGGAAACCCCTTGGACAAGTCAATCGACGTAGGCGCGCTGGTCGACCCAGTGCAGTTGCGCCGCGTTTCCCAGATGGTCGCGTCAAACACGAGCGGAGATGTCTTCAGCCCCTGTGACATCCCCGAAGACGGATGTTTTTACCCGCCCACGCTGATCACAGGCCTAAGCCCTGCGGACACACTAATGCAGGAAGAAATATTTGGCCCGGTCCTCGTCTCGACCACGTTCCGCACCCCTGAAGAGGCTGTCGCGATCGCCAATAACACACGCTACGGTCTGGCGGCGACGATTTGGTCTGAAAACATCAATCTCGCGCTCGACATCGCCCCAAAGCTGGCTGCCGGTGTGGTTTGGATCAACGGCACCAATATGCTGGACGCTGCCGCCGGCTTTGGCGGTGTGCGCGAAAGCGGCTTTGGGCGCGAGGGCGGCTGGGAAGGTTTAAGCGCCTATACCAAACCCAAAACGCCCCAAAAACCGTTGAAAGTCGTCGCTGCCATGACCGGAAAGGGCAACCCGGCGGACACTATCGACCGGACGGCCAAGCTTTATATCGGGGGCAAACAGGCGCGGCCTGACGGGGGCCAGTCCGCCGCTGTTTGGGGCAAAACCGGTGATCTTTTGGGCCACATCTCCCTTGCCGGTCGCAAAGACGTGCGCAACGCGGTTGAGGCGGCCCATGCCGCCAAGGGCTGGAGCACAACAACAGGTCATCTGCGCGCGCAAATCTTGTATTACATTGCTGAAAACCTTGCCGCCCGCGCACCCGAGTTCGCGGGGCGGCTTGATGATATGCAGGGTAGAAAATCCGGCACCAAAGAGGTCGAGACCGCCATTCAACGTCTGTTCACCTATGCGGCTTGGGCAGACAAATATGATGGCCAGATCCACAACGTTCCCATGCGCGCAGCAGCGTTAGCAATGAAAGAGCCTGTGGGGGTTATCGGCGCGATTTGTCCGGATGAGGCCCCTTTGCTGGGCTTGATTTCCTGCATGGCCCCGGCAATCGCAATGGGCAACAGGATAGTGCTGGCTGCCAGCTCAGCATTCCCGTTGTCTGCTACTGATTTCA
The DNA here is from genome assembly GCA_024636495.1 of Roseobacter sp. GTDB lineage: Bacteria > Pseudomonadota > Alphaproteobacteria > Rhodobacterales > Rhodobacteraceae > Sulfitobacter. The sequence goes on from JAGXGZ010000058.1 coordinate 28,363, forward strand.
TTCAGGTGCTTGAAACATCCGACGTCCCGGCGGGCGTGGTGAACATCCTCACGGGGCCGCATGCCGATCTCGCAGAACCACTTGCCCGACACATGGACGTTGGCGCGGTGTGGTGCTTTGGCGCGGCGTCGCTTAGCCAGATAATCGAACAGGCCTCGGCGCAAAACCTCAAGCGAACTTGGGTTAACAACGGGCATGCGCGCGACTGGCACTCTCGTGATGGCCAAGGCATTAGCTTCCTTCAGGCGTCAACCGACGTCAAGAATATCTGGATACCCTACGGCGAATAGCACCTAGCCCTTTTCTCTGGCTCTTAAATATCCTCGCCGAAGGCATGCCGGACCCGAAAGGTCCGGCAAAACGCTTAATTAGATGCCGTGGTTTCAAGGCCTTCCGGCTGCCCGACGACGACGAACGCCAAGCCTTCGGGGTCAAGAAGTTCACTTGCAACGCGCTGAACATCGCTCAACGTGACAGCTTCGACTTTTTCATTCCGCGTTGGAATATAGTCGATGGGCAGGTCTAGCATCTGCATCCCCACCAGAATACTTGCGATCTGCTGATTGCCGTCAAACCGAAGCGGGTAAGAGCCTGTGATGTAGGTCTTGGCATCGTCAAGCTCCTGCTGGGTCACACCGCTGTCAGCCATCTTGACCCATTCCTCGCGGATCACACTGATCGATTCGGCGATGCGGTCATTGGCAGAACTAACCGACCCTTGGTAAGTCTCGGCCAAGTCCATCGGCACCAGATAAGAATAAACGCCATAGGTAAGGCCGCGCTTTTCGCGGACTTCATCCATCAGGCGGCTTTCAAACGACCCGCCGCCCAAAACTTGGTTCATCACTGTGGCCGCGAACCAATCCTCATCCTTTTGCGATAGCCCTTTTTGCGCAAGGATCGCGACGGATTGTGGCGTTGGGAAATCAACTACCGTCACGCCAGTCGGAATAGTGACATCTGCGACAGGTGGCATTGGCGCGCCAGTTTCGGGCAGATCACCCAGCAATTCATCCATCAATTTGCCAAGCGCCTCTGGTGTGATATCGCCAACCGCTGCAATGAAAATGCGGTCACGCGCCAAAACACCAGCATGAGCGGCAAGCAGGTCGTCGCGGGTCAGCGCGGTCACTGTTTCAATCGAACCACTACGTGGTGCCCCGTAAGGATGATCCCCATACATCAGCTGGTCGATGGTCTTGCGCGCAATGTCGTTTGGGTCTTTCTCGCTTGAACGGATGCCCGAAAGTACCTGCCCACGCACCCGATCAATCGCATCTTGATCAAAGCGCGGATTCTGTAACGCCTCTTTCAACAAAGCAATCGAAGCGTCCTGATTTTCCGTCAAGAAACGCGCCGACACAGCCAGCGCATCGTCATCGACGCTGAACCGAAAACTAGAGGCAAGCCCCTCGGAAGCCCGCGCAAAAGCACGCGCATCCATTTCGCCCGCGCCCTCTTCCAATAAGGCGGTCATCAGATTGATCGCACCACGTTTATCGGCCGATTCAAGCGACGCACCGCCACGGAACCGCACATCAAGTGCTACAAACGGGATCGAGGATTCCTGAACCAGCCAGGCTTTCAATCCGCCGGGGGATATAACTTCTTGGATGTTGACATCAGCGCGGGCTGGCAATGCTGCAAGCAGCGCGATCGCAAGTACGTAAATCAGTCTCATTGGGTCACCTCTTCGCGCATCAGCCAACCTGTGACAGATGCCTCACGGTTAAACACATCGCGGGCCGCCTGCATGATATCGTCGGCTGTCACAGCTTCCAGTACATCGGGCCACGCTTGCACATCTTCGACAGTCAATCCGATGGCAAGCGCACTACCGTAGCGGTTTGCAACGCTGTCGGCGCTATCCCGCGAATATATCTGCTCGGCACGGACCTGATTTTTGATCCGCTCCAACTGCTGAGGATCAACGCCGTCGGTCATAAAGGCCGCGATGGCGGCGTCCATAGCATCTTCTGATTCTTGCAAAGACACGCCGGGCTGCGGGACGACAACAAGGTTAAATGTCGTGTCATCCAGCGCCTGTGCTTGATAAAATGCAGCAGAATAGGTTGCAACAGGCGCATCAAATTGCAGCTTTTCAGCCAAATAGGACGTCGTCCCACCGCCCAAAATTTCGGCCAGCATGGTCAAAGCGGCTGCGGTTTTCTGGTCCCCCGGATCACGTTCCTGCGCCAGATAGGACCGGCTTACATACTCTTGCGCGACACGGGGATCGCGAAAAATCATGCGTCGTTCAGCGGTCTGGGGCGGTTCTTGGGTACGCAAACGCGCTGGCAGGTCCGGGTTGGCGGGGATCGCACCATAGTACTTCTCGGCCAGTGTGCGAACATCTTCAGGCTGCACATCACCCGACACGACCAAAATTGCATTGTTCGGAGAATAATACAGGCTGTAAAAATCCAGCGCATCCTGCAAATCAAGCTCGCGCATCTCGTGCATCCAGCCGATCACGGGCGTGCCGTAGCGATGATTAAGATATTGTGCGGCGCTCATCTGTTCGCGAAACAATGCAGCGGGGTCATTTTCAGTACGCTGGTTACGCTCTTCGATGATCACATCACGTTCGGTTGCGATGTTCTCGGGTGTCAGACGGATGTTTTTCATCCTGTCGGATTCCATCTGCATCATCAATTCCAAACGGTCGGCAGCGACGCGCTGGAAATAGGCAGTATAGTCGTAGCTGGTGAACGCATTGTCACGCCCGCCGTTTTTGGCAACAGTCGCTGAAAATTCGCCAGATTCCATTTTATCGGTGGCTTTGAACAGCAAGTGCTCAAGGAAATGTGCAACCCCTGAAGAACCTTTCGGCTCGTCGGCGGATCCTGCACGATACCATACCATTTGCTGAACGGACGGCGCGCGGTGATCTTCGACCACCACAACCTCCATGCCGTTATCCAAGGTGAAATGCGTGACAGCCTCGTTGTCGGCAGCTAAAGCCACGGAACTGGGAAGCAAAAGCGATACAATGGCGGCAAAAATCGGCGATCTGATCATGGCGCGTCCTTTAAACAGGGTCCTGAGAACCCTTAAGTACGCCACCTTGCGACACGTTCAAGGGACTTAACAGATTTGTAATTAAGCTGACTTACCAACAAAGCGGGCTTTGCAGGCGGGCATGTCTATTGAGCGGGCGGCGCGGACGGTGTGCGCGCGCCGGCACTGCGCCACCGGGCGGCTTCCGCGTCGGGGTCTAGTGCCTGGCGGTCATACGCCTCGTTATAGCGATCTACCGGCACAATCTTGAACTGCGTTAGGCGCGACCTGCGTTTGCGGAATTCTGCATCCGTCTCGGACAGTTGCTGGCGAATGCCCGGCGTCACACCAAGCCGGCTTGCCTGCTGGACCAAAGCGGCATCGCTGGCCAAAATCCCGCCATCGTTCGCCTGCGGACGTCCCCCAAATGCAGCAATCCCTTCGGCAATGGCAGAGCGGTCTGTCAGGTTTGCTTGTCCCGGCGTGGGCGGCGGCAGGCTGGCATAGCTTTGCGGTTGCTCAAGAGGCTTGACCGGCTGGACCATGAATTCGTCAGGGCCATTTCCCGTGCTGCGAATGTCGCGCAGGCCATCATTGGCACAGCCAGCTAAAGCAAGCGGTATAAGAAAAAGGGCGGCGGCAAAGCGCATGACGGGTCTCCTAAAGATCACCCCATACCTAACGCAGGCAGGCGGCAAATGTCACTGACCTTTTTTAGCACGCTTATCTCCGGCGGTTTTCTGATCCGAGGTAAAGAAAATCAAGCCGATCGCACCTGCAAAAATAAACACGTCAGCGATGTTGAAAACGAACGGATTGTTGATCCCACAGCAAGACATGTTCAGAAAATCAAGGACATAGCCATAAATCAGCCGGTCGACCACATTCGCAAGCGCCCCGCCCACCAACAGGCCTGTGCTGATTTTCGCCCAGAACCCAATTGCGTGGCGCGACGCCCACACCAGAACGCCGATCGAAATCAGGCAGGCCAGCACGATCAAGATCCACCGGCTTGCCTCTGAACCATCGCCGAACAGACCAAAATTGATCCCCCGGTTTTCGCCATAGCGAAAGTTTATCACGGGCGGCAACACATCAATGCTGCGAATGCGGCTCAGCTCCATCGCGTGTATCACGATATATTTGCTAAGTTGATCCAGTATGAAAGCTGCAAACCCAGCCCAGAAGATGATGCGCATTGCTATTCCTTCAAAACCTAGTGCCGGAAATGGCGCATGCCGGTAAAGACCATGGCAAGCCCGGCCTCGTCCGCCGCGGCGATCACTTCGTCATCGCGCATCGACCCACCAGGCTGAATCAACGCTGTGGCCCCGGCCTGAGCGGCAGTGATCAGCCCGTCTGCGAAGGGGAAAAACGCGTCTGATGCGACCACAGAACCCTGGGTCAGCGGCGCGGGCAGGCCCATCGCTTCGGCCATATCCTGCGCTTTACGTGCCGCGATGCGCGTACTGTCAACGCGGCTCATTTGTCCTGCACCGACACCAACGGTGGCACCATCCTTGACGTAGATGATTGCGTTGGATTTGACGTGCTTGGCGACAGTCCAGGCGAACATCATGTCAGACAATTCCTGATCTGTCGGCTGGCGCTTGGTCACCACCTTAAGGTCGTCCATCGTGATCCGGCCCACGTCCTTGTCTTGCACCAGATAGCCGCCGGACACCTGACGAAACGCCAAGGCGGCGGCAGACGGATCGGCCAGTCCGTCGGTCGTCAACAAACGCAGGTTCTTTTTCTTGGCAAAGATCGCTTTGGCATCATCGGACGCACCCGGCGCGATCACGACTTCGGTAAAAATGGCGCTGATCGCTTCAGCGGTCTCAGCGTCCAGCATCTGGTTAAGCGCGATAATCCCGCCAAAAGCCGAGGTGCGGTCACAGTCAAAAGCCCGTGTGTAGGCATCAACCATCGAGGTCCCATGTGCTACGCCACAAGGGTTGGCGTGCTTGATGATCGCACAGGCGGGGCCTTGGGAGGGGTCAAATTCACTGACCAATTCATAGGCCGCGTCGGTATCGTTGATGTTGTTGTAAGACAGTTCCTTGCCTTGGTGTTGGGTCGCCGTTCCAACGCCCGGACGGTTAGACCCGTCTGTATAAAACGCAGCCGACTGATGCGGGTTTTCACCATAGCGCAGTGTTTGGGCCAGCGTCCCCCCCACTGTGCGGCGACGTGGCGTCCCGCCCACTTGGGCCGCCATCCATGTGCTTACAGCGGTGTCGTAAGCCGCAGTGCGTGCATAGGCCGTTTGGGCAAGACGCTGACGCAGGGCATAGCTGGTCTGACCGTCATTCGCCTGCATTTCAGCGATCACCACGGCATAGTCTTCGACGTCAACAATCACATTCACAAAGCCGTGGTTCTTGGCGGCAGAACGGATCATCGCAGGCCCGCCGATATCAATATTCTCAATGACTTCGGCGTATTCCGCACCCTTGGCGACCGTTTCCTCGAACGGGTAGAGGTTCACCACCACCAGATCAATCGCGCCGATATCATGCGCATTCATCGCAGCGACGTGTTCATCATTATCGCGCAAAGCCAGCAATCCGCCGTGCACGACAGGGTGCAATGTTTTCACCCGACCATTCATCATCTCGGGAAAGCCAGTCACGTCTGCCACGTCCTTGACCGCCAATCCAGCATCGCGAAGGGCCTTCGCTGTGCCACCCGTGCTCAGCAGCTCGACCCCATGCGCGGCCAGCGCATGCCCCAATTCGACCAATCCGGTCTTGTCGGATACGGAAAGAAGCGCGCGGGATACGGGGTAAAGATCGGTCATGGGGCAGATTCCTTGGGTCAGTCTGTGGGTCAGTCTTGGTCATCATAGGGATCGTCGAGCGACAGATCCCGCACGCCAATCGCAGTTTCCTGTGCTTTGGACAAGGACCACCTGACCCGCGTGGCATGGGTCATGGCACGTCCCGACAGCAATATTTGCAAAGACGCACGCGGTTTCAGGCGGTTGCGTTCCAGATAAACGCTTGGTTCCAATGATAGTTTATGGGTGCCATCGTGCCTGAACACCCAAATTTCTCCGCTTTTTTGGGCCATCGAAATCGCGGCCCCCCCTAAATCAAGCGTCGCATCCACGTCAGGGTGAAGGTGAAACCGAATCTCGAACGGAATGCCTTTTAGCTTTAGCGCGTCCATCTCGCGGTCAAACTGGCGCTTTTCGACATCTTCCATCGCCAACAACATGTCTTCGCCCGCAATGGCGCGTCCGTCGAATGTCAGCTCGATCGTGCGAGCGTGTGTCAGGCCAAATCCGGCAACATAGCCGTTATGGCCGCCTTGAAACTGGGCCCCGTCGCTGACCGAACCAATCTCGACGGGAACATAAGTCGGTCCGTCTATCAGCGCTTCTTGTCCGGTGTGGCGGTCTGGCTCGGTCAACCGGGCGCTGGAATATCCGCCCAGCGACAACCCCGAATGCGACGGTGTTGCCCGCCCAGCGCGCCGCCATGCTGCGCCAAAAGAAGCACCTGACCCACAATTCACCACCAAAGGACGACGCCCCGATGTCAACTCAAACGCCAGAGTTGACGCGTGAGCATTAACCGATTCGGCCCCACCGGGAGGCACACTTGCATCAATGATCACGCTTGTCCGTCCGGCAGAGAGCCGCGCATAGCCCATGGACAAACCATCGGGTTGCTTGGTCTTTACCTTTGCCGTCGACAGCGCGTGATCCAGCCAGCCCTCGGCCCCGCGCCCGCCGCCATGAAAGCGCGCAAGTCCGCCGTCTGTGTGCCGCAAGGTGCGCAAGGTCGGCGCAATCCGCTCGATCGCGGCCATATGCGCCTTTGGCGTACCACGGCCTGCATCGCTTAGCGCGGCGGCGGCCCATGTCAGCAGAGTAAACACCTGCAAAAGCTCTTCGGGATTGCGGGTGGGCAAGCCACCTTGATCGTCGATCTGGGCATCACACTCCCGCGCCAGTGCTTTGATCGCCGGGTCGGCCAACGCTTCTTGGCCTTCCAGCGAAAGGCCCGCATAGATCAACCCGGTCAAAGCCTCAAACCGCGGCAGGCCGGGGGCAGCGGCATGCCAGCGCCGCGACAGAAACGACGTCTGCTCGACCAAAGAACGATAGAATGCGTCGCTTTGATCGTGTTCGGTCCCGCGCAGCACAAAAAGCGCATGATTGATCCACCGGATCAGCCGCCGTCCGGTTAAATCTGGCGTCCAGCCAATACCGCGCCCTTTGCCGAACTGACCAATCCACCCCCACAGCCAGAGCTGCGCGGTGTTCCGCGCCTTGATGTCCCCGACGGCGGCCAAATCATCCAGCCATGCAAACCCGTGTAGTTCTTGCGCGAACTCTTGGTGAGGTGCAGCGATTTCCCATAAATTATTCGCGTCAGTTGCCTGGATCAAGGTGCCCGAAAACAAAAGGTTGCCAGCGACCAGCTGCCTGCCACGTGCAAATGATCCGATGGTGCGCGGCTCAGGTGACGAGACGAACCCCCTTGCCTGCGCACGGGTTCTGGTTGCGGCACGGGCATGCCAACGGTTCAAAAAACGCGTCTTTCGCGCGTGAAAACTTGTACTGATCATGCGGCTGCCCTTGTACGCTCTGGTGGCGTTTAGAAAACCATACTCTTAGATCGCGCCCAAGTCACCGCATTTTGGCTGGCAAAAAGCGCAACCTTGAACTTTTTTCAAGATTACTTCAGCCCGATTTGCGCAAACAGGCGATGTAAAAACCATCCATCCCGCCAAGGTCGGGCCAATAGTCCGGTCGCAAACGCAGCCCGCCTTCCGAACTGATCCACGCAGGATCAACCCCGGGAATATCCAGCGCACTTCTGTCGACGGTCATGTCTGAATGACGCTCTAGCGCTTCGTCTACTTGCACTTCGCCCTCGTCAGGCAGCAACGAACAAGTGCAAAAAACCAAACGGCCACCGGGGTTTAACAAAGACCACGCATGGTCAATCAGCTCGGCTTGCAGTTCAATCAGATCACCGAATTCGGAACCGTCTTTTGCATAGGGCAAGTCGGGATGACGTCGGATCGTTCCCGTCGCAGAGCAAGGCGCATCAAGCACAATGGCATCAAACTGCCCTTCAAATTCCCGCGCATCGACCACGACCACCTTGGCAGGCAAATGGACGCGGGCGAGGTTTTCGCGCACCCGCTGCATGCGTGGCTTTGAGCTGTCAACGGCTGTCACCTGCGCGCCGGCAGCGGCCAATTGCATCGTTTTACCCCCCGGTGCGGCACAAAGATCCAGCACAGCCTCGCCTTTTTGGGGGGCCAATATCTTAACCGGTAAAGCGGCGGCGGCGTCCTGCACCCACCAGTCGCCTTCGGCAAAGCCAGGCATGGTCGTGACCTGACCAGCGTCTGCCACACGCACCGACCCGGTGGGCAGGACGATACCACCAACAGCTTCGGCCAACGCGGCAGGATCTTTTCTGGCGCTAAGATCAAGCGGCGCACCTGCGAAATGAGCCGCCTCGATTGCGGCTATGGCATCAGCGCCCCATGCTTCAGACAGCGGGCCACGCAGCCATTTGGGCAGGCGTGGGGATCGCAATGCGGCCCAGGCCTCTGGTCCATCGGTCGCAATTTTGCGCAGCACCGCATTGGTCAACCCCTTGAGGTGTCCCAGCTTCTTGTGGCTTCCCACCAGTTCAACCATCGCATTCACCACGCCGTGCGCAGCCCCGCCTTGGCACAGCTCTATCGTTCCGACGCGCAGCACATTGCGCACTGTCATGGGTGGATTCTTGGAAAGGTGCTTTTGCAAAAGCCGATCTGCGCGTTCCATGCCGCGCAAAGTATCAAGTGCAAGGCGTTGCGCACGGGCGCGGTCATCCGGGGGCAACTTTTCCAGCGCACCTGCGGCCAGCAGCTCGGACATCAGGCTCTCTTCTTCAAGGATCATATCAAGAAGATAAACCGCACTTCTGCGGGCCTGAACGCCGGTATCTGACATGCGAAACGCTTTCTCACTTGGTGCTTGGGTTGTCTGAGCTTGGTTCCGGCGTATATCAAGGGGACCGTAGCCTCAAGAGGATGAGATGATGACCGAAGCAGGCAAACCACCGATGCCCAGCCCCCCCCATGATCCCCAACCGATCCCTGAACCCGGACCGGATCTGCCACCGCAGCCCACGCCCGGACCAAAACCGATGATCACACAAGATCTACCGCCCGCAGCAATGCGGGCCTTGGCCGAGGCCGAGGAACGGCGAAAAAAGGCAAGTCAGCTAGACTTGCCGCCCGAACTAGGCGGCAGAGAAGGGCCCGAACCCGTGCGATACGGAGATTGGGAGAAAAAAGGCATCGCTGTAGATTTTTAGATGGTAGACAGATGCTTAATTGAAGGGGTCAGATAGAGGCGTCAGTCAGCGCAAGGTAAAATCAGCAGATTGCCCGGCACCCTTGTCAGAGGTAAATCGAATTTTTCCGCCGTTTAGAGTGACCTCTTGGCAATTGTAGCCCAGATCATCTCCACCCCACTCAAGGCTTCGGCAAAAATAGCCGTCTTTCCAAGACCAACTGCCGGAAATCTCCCAAACGGCACCGGTTCCGGAAATACCGCCAGCAGGGGTCACACTCAGCTCAACCAAAGGCCGTTTTAGCTTTTTGCCATCGATCGCGGACACGAAAGCGGCCTGACTTTCGACTTTTTGAAATTCCGCAAAAGCAGCCTGAGACATCGCTAAAACGCTTGCGCAGGCAATGATAATCACTTTTTTCATCTTGAACTCCTGTCTCGTTGCTTAATGAAACTACGCCCTACGTGTTAAAATAGTTTCATTATGCCTCAAGAAAAGCGTTCGCCTGCCATCTTGGTTTCAGTCGTTCAGGCCCAACACATCCAGCATATCATATTGGCCCGGTGTTTGGCCCTGCCCCCAAAGCGCCGCCTTGATGGCCCCGCGCGCAAAGACCGCCCGATCAGACGCGATATGGCGCAAAATGATCCGCTCGCCTGCCGCCGCAAACAGCACATCGTGTTCGCCCACGATGTCGCCGCCGCGGATGGCGGTAAAGCCGATATCGCCGCGCTTGCGAGCGCCCGTGATGCCGTCGCGGCCTCGGTCAGAGACATCGCCCAACGCGACCCCACGCCCTTGGGCAGCAGCCTCGCCCAGCATCAGCGCGGTGCCAGAGGGCGCATCGACCTTCTGGTTGTGATGCGACTCTATGATCTCGATATCAAAATCGTCGTCCAAGGCCGCCGCAACCCGCTTTGTCAGTTGTGTCAACAGGTTGACCCCCAGGCTCATGTTGCCCGCGCGCACGATCACGGCGTGGCGTGCCGCAGGCTCTAGCGAGGAAATTTGGGCGTCCGACATTCCGGTTGTGCCGATCACGTGAACCGCACGGGCCTGCGCTGCGAGCGCTGCAAATTCCAATGTGGCCTCGGGTGCGGTAAAGTCGATCACAGCTTGCGCAGGAGCAATTGCTTCTAGCGGGTCGTCTGTGACGATGACGCCCAAAGCGCCACCGCCCATGGCGATTCCTACATCCTGACCAACCCAAGGGTGCCCCGGACGTTCAATCGCGCCAACCAAGCGAACGCGGTTATTGGCAGAAACCTGCCCAATCAACATCTGGCCCATACGGCCCGAAGCCCCTGTAATTGTTACACCCGGTGTATCGCTCATGCTGTGCTCCTTTTTCATGCGTGGTTTAGCGTGTCGCGATCCGCTTGGCAAAACCTCAGCAACCCCTTAGATGAAGCCTATGGCAAAGAACAAGACACACGAGGGCGCAGGCCCTACTCAACGGCAACTGCGCGTCGGCGAAACCATTCGCCGCGCCTTGTCAGATGTTCTGGCGCGGGGCGATGTCCACGATCCGGAACTCAACCGACTGTCGATCACGGTGGGCGAAGTGCGCGCGTCCTCTGATCTTAAGATCGCAACAGCCTTTGTTCTGCCCTTGGGCGGCGAAGGACGCGAGGACGTGCTGAAGCTTTTAGCGCGCAACAAGGGCGAATTGCGGCGTCAGCTTTCGAAAAAGCTAGTGCTGAAATTTGCGCCCGATCTTCGGTTTCAACTAGACGAGACATTCGACCGCATGGACGAAACCCGCCGCATGCTCGCCCAAGACGCCGTGCGTCGTGACACAGCCGCATCGGGCGCAGACCCCGAAGAGATATGACACGCCTGCTGGTCCTTGCAGTGCTGCTGGGACTGGCCAGCGGCAAAGCCAGCGCCGAGACATGTCGCGCCGAGACCTTCAAAAATATTAGCTATACCGTTTGCGAAGTTGATCTGAAAACAGACCAACTAGCCCTGTTTCTGTATGCCCCTGACGGCAGCCCGTTTGGCTATTTCAACACGCTGCAAAACGCGCTGAAAGCACAAGGCAAGAGCTTGGGCTTTGCGATGAACGCGGGCATGTACCACGATGACCGCGCGCCGGTTGGGTATTATCTGGAAAATGGTAAAGAATTTCAGCGGGTGATCAACAGCGACGGGCCGGGCAACTTTGGCCTGCTTCCGAACGGCGTGCTATGTCTGCGCCCGGCGCGTGCCGATGTGATGGAAACCGAACGGTTTTTACGCGAAGCACCCGATTGCACCAGCGCCACACAATCCGGACCTATGCTGGTTATTGATGGCAAACTGCACCCGAAGTTTCTGAAAGACGGCACATCCAAATACGTCCGCAACGGTGTGGGGACGTCCGAGGATGGTAAGCGGGCGTATTTTGCAATTTCAGACCAGGTGGTGAACTTTTATGATTTCGGAGCATTCTTTCGCGATCATCTGAACTTGCCCAACGCCTTATATTTCGACGGCAACATTTCTCGACTGCGGGCACCAGATTTGGCACGCAATGACCTGGGGTTTAGTCCGCTGGGACCCATTATTGGCGTCGTTAAAGACCAATAAGGCCGAACAGGAAGAGTTTTTATGCCTTCGGCGAGGATTTTAGACCATTTGGAACAACTCGGTCTGGGCTTTTGCGTCTGGCATTTGATAGGACACCTCCAAATCAGATAAGGTTCAAAAGATGGCGCGCAGACGCAAGGGACGGGATATTTCAGGTTGGCTTGTGGTGGATAAACCCGCCGGCCCAACTTCGACGACCGTGGTTAACAAGGTTCGTTGGGCTTTGAATGCGAACAAGGCTGGCCACGCCGGAACGCTTGACCCGGAAGCGACCGGCGTTTTGGCGATTGCATTGGGCGAGGCCACAAAGACTGTTCCCTACATAACCGACGCACTCAAAGCTTATGAATTTACGGTCCGGTTGGGCGTGTCAACCAACACCGATGATGCCGAAGGCGAGGTGTTGGAAACAAGCGACCTTCGCCCCGATGATGAGGAGATCAAAGCCGCTTTGGCCGGCTTTATTGGCGATATCGAACAGGTCCCTCCTCAATTTTCGGCGGTCAAGATAGACGGGCAACGGGCCTACAAGCTTGCCCGCGAAGGCGAAACAATGGAGCTGGCAGCGCGCCCGCTTTGGGTTGAAAGCCTGCTGCTGATTGACCGCCCGGATGCGGACCATGTGACGCTTGAAATGGTCTGTGGCAAAGGGGGCTATGTCAGATCTATTGCACGCGATATGGGGCAAAAGTTAGGGTGCTTCGGGCATGTGCGTGATCTGCGCAGGATCTGGTCAGGTCCATTCGAGGCCAGCGAAGGCCTAACGATGGAGCAAGTCGAGGCGATGGCCCGGACGGAGGCGCTTGACGCCTATCTGTTGCCCCTTGAGCAGGGCCTTCATGATTTACCAGAGGTCAAAGCAACCCCAGAGGGGGCAGCCCGCCTGCGCAATGGCAATCCTGGCATGGTCATCGCATCAGGCGTGGAATATGGCGACGAGGCATGGGCGTCTTATGAGGGGCGTGCTGTTGCCGTGGGCCGTTTCAAGGCAGGAGAGCTGCATCCCTCACGTGTATTCAACCTTCCGCAAGAGCCTTGATCACGAGACATCACAGCAATGGGGATGCGAACTCGACCGCCGTTTATTCAGACTGCGAGAAATACCGCTACAGCCTGACGCGAAGCTGGGATTCGTCGGGCAAAAAAGTCGTGTTCGTAATGCTGAATCCGTCGAAAGCGACCGAAGTCCAGAACGATCCCACAGTCGAGCGGTGCGAACGACGTGCGCGCGCTTTGGGGTTCGGGGCGTTTCAGGTTACCAACATATTTGCATGGCGCGAAACCAACCCAAACCTGATGCGTAAAGCGATCGATCCCGTAGGCCCTGACAATGACGCAGTTCTGACGTTTGCAGCCGCGTGGGCAGACAGCGTCATTGCCGCTTGGGGAACACATGGAGCCCACCTGGATCGTGGGATAGCGGTCGAAGCACTGCTTAGGGGAAACCGGGCACCGATTTACCATCTTGGGCTCTCAAAAGCCGGGCATCCGAAACATCCACTATATATTGCTTACGCCCAGCAGCCTATTCCATGGTCAGATTAGGCTGGTGTTAACTGAAAACCACTTATGGTTTTGACCTGAGCCGAGAAAAAGGCGTATCGTTTCTATTGGGTGATGCGTCTTGGGCGGGTCAATTAGAGTGGAATTCTGCAATGTTGTTTTTGGCCGGCTTAATGGGATTGATGGCAGTTGGGGCCGTGGCCTTTGTCGATATCGGGTCGGACGACGATGACGATGACGACAACCTTTTGATAGATGATACTGGTCGGATTGCGGGTCAAATCATTTCCGGAACCGATCAGTCCGATTATCTTGAGGGGGCATCGGGTGATGACCAGATCGGTGGCGGTGCAGGCGACGATCTGATCAATGGCAACGACGGCGACGATTACGCCCGTGGCGATGCTGGCAATGATACGGTCAACGGCGGGGCAGGCAATGATGACCTTCATGGCAATGACGGTGGTGACGAAATTGAGGGCGGAACCCAGGATGACAACCTTACCGGTCACAATGACAACGATGTTTTAAGGGGCGATTCCGGCAATGATTCGCTGAATGGGTCTGCCGGGGATGATGCCTTGTTTGGCGACGATGGTGACGATGCGCTGATGGGCGGCCTTGGGAACGATATCTTGACAGGCGGGCGTGGCGCAGACGCCTTGTTTGGTGGTTGGGGCGATGATCTGATCATCGGGGTAGAGGACGATCCGGAATCAATCGGTATAACGGACGAAGATGGTGCTGATTTTCTGAATGGCGGCGGTGGTGACGATACGATTGTCGCTGGCCAAAACGATACGGTTACGGCAGGTGACGGCGCTGACAACATCATCTTTGGTGATTGGATTACCGCTGGAAACGCTACAATCATCGAAGATTATAAAGCCGAAAATGACAGTCTGCTTTTTGTTTGGGACGATAGCAAAGCGGATAGCCAAGAACCTGAAATCACTGTTGATCCAGATCCGGACAATCCAAATCAAACATTCGTCCGTATGGATGGCAGTATTGTGGCTAATGTCAAAAGTAGCGATGCGGTAACCGCCGCCGATATTTCAATTGTACCACTCAGCTCGGCCATTGCCGCGGGGCTGGCATTTACATCTGCCTGGGTGTGACCCGTATAAAACCGATGCAGAGGTTTCAGTGAACATCTGAGAAATAACTCTTTGCCAAAAGCTTCAATCTTTCCTATATGCTGCCATCGCTAGGTGATTCAGATCACCATTCGATGCTCCATGGGCCTGTGCTGGACGACATCCCGGCCTGCGCCATCACTTTAACCTTTTGAAAAGGAGACCCCGATGTCGATTACGCTAGAAGAAAAAGCACGCGTCATGAAAGAATTCGCAACCAAAGAAGGTGACACAGGGTCGCCCGA
>JAGXGZ010000059.1 GCA_024636495.1 Roseobacter sp.
ACCGAAACGGTTGAACCCGCCTCGACTGTGCCAGTCAGGATAACACCTTGGGCAGCCTCGGCTGCGTTGATTGTCGCGTCAGAACCACCTGCCTGGTTGGTAAATGCAAGGTTGTTGACCAGCGTATCAATCGCAACCTGACCTGTCGCCGTCGAGCTGTTGCCTGCCGCATCGCGCGCAACGGCGGTGACGGTTGCTGTTGTTTCCCCAGTAGGGATTTCATTGGCGGCGAAATTCGCGGACCAATTGCCATTTGCATCAACCGTAGCGGCATATGTTGCCGATCCGAATGTGACCTGAACGGTCGATCCAGGCTGCGTTGTCCCTGTCAGGGTTACGCCATCGCTGCGCTCTGCCGCGTTGATGATGCCGTCGCCCTCGACGGTGCTGCTGGAAACTGACACGTCCGAGACCGTGTCCACGACCAGCTTTTCTGTGGTTGTCGTCGCATTCCCGTATTTATCGCTGGTCACAATTGTAATGTCACCGATGTATTCACCGCCCTGCAAGGTGCCGGACTGCCATGTGGCAGACCAAGCCCCGTTGTCACCGACAGTTGTCGTGCGGGTAATGCCGCCAATGGTCAGTTCAACCTTGGCACCGGGTTCGCCCGTGCCGGTCAGCGTCACACCGTTTCCAAAGGATGCACTGTTGAAACTGTCACCCGAGCTTTGCGCACCCGAGGTAACGACGACCGTCGGCGCGATGGTATCCACAACCAGCGTTTCAGTTGTTGTGGTCGAGTTGCCGTATTGATCAGTCGATTTGATCGTCACTTCAGATTGATATTCGCCACCCTGCAACGTGCCGTTTTCATACGTGACAGACCATGAGCCGTCGCCACCCACTGTCGTGGTGCGGATTACGCCACCGACAGTAACCTCGATGGTCGATCCAGCCTCGCCCGATCCATTGATCTTGACGCCTTGCTGAAAACTTTCGCCGTTAAAGAAGTCAGAGGTGCTTTCGGTACCTTCCGAAACAGTTGTAACAGGCGGCGTTGTGTCGATGATAAAAGTCGGACCATCCAGCGTTGTCGTCGACCCGCCTGTGGTGACTTCGACAACAGCTTCGTACTGGCCGTCAGCGGGGAAGTCGTCGCCAGCAAAGATAACTTCGAATTTGCCATCGTCGCCGATTGTTGTTTCGATTTCCTTGTCGCCGATTTTCACGATGACATCAGAACCCGGCTCGCCGCCGCCTGTAACCGTGACCGATTTTACCGCGCCGTCGCCGCCTACTGTGGCCGAGCTTTCAGGCTCGTTTACGAAGGGCGCCGCAACCGAGCCACCACCACCACCGCCGCCGCCACCGTTACCGCCACCAAGGCCAACACCGCCGATAACGGCCGCACCACCAACTACTGCCGCAGCGGCTGCGCCGCCACCGCCCAAAAGCCCCGCACCCAGCAAGGGTGCCGCAAGCATCGACACTTCGTCGCCATCTGCACCGGGCATCACGCCGGTGGGGGCAGTTACCATATCGGTGCGACCAAGATAGATCAGGTCGTCAGACGGGCTCCATTTGCCCCACTGCTCTGTCGGGCCGTATTGCGCATAAAGCGTGCCGCCATCGCCTTCGACAAAAGCGACCTCGTTCAGATATCCATCAGACGAGATGAACAAACGGTTCGCGGAACCTGTCTGATTGAAATAATTTTCGATTGTTATGACTGATCCGTCTGCCAGCGTCAGCACCAGATCGTTGCCGGCCCGCTGCTGAGACTGAAAATCCGTCTGGCGCAGGTTAAGAGAAATTTCTTGACCGGATTGCGCCTGAATGACGTGAAACTTTGCGCCATCGGCCACAGTACCACGTTGCAATGCGCCCGCTTGATCGCGAACGACGAAATCTATCGTCTTCATATTACCACCGCTCTACCTCGATGTCCGTTCTATGCGGATCATCCGGTTTTTTTTGATTGACCACCGCACCGTTAAACCGGTCCGTCTGGCCGCCTGAATTAACCACATTATCGTATGGTCATTATTATTGAGGATGAAATTACAATCATTCCGCGCGAAAAGCCAAGAATTATTTAAATCTGTCTTAGTGCTGCCATATTTGCGGTGCAGGCGCGCAACAGTTTCCACTGCAAAGAGTGCACACGTTCTGATTGGCCTTCAGAGCCTAAATCTCTATTGAAATCGCGTTACTTAGCGCCGCTTGCGGTTCATTGCATTCGGCGTGAGCATTTAGTTGACAAGGCGCAAGCGGGCGGCAACGCTGACCTCATGACGAACACACAAAACACCCCGCTTGCGCTGATCGAAGACCCCGATCTTGGGATCACCCTGTCGGACGGCTGCCGCCTGTCAGCCCGGATCTGGCGGCCCAAGAATTCCGACAAAGCCCCCGTGCCTGTCATTCTCGAGTATCTTCCTTACCGCAAACGTGACGGGACAACGGCGCGCGACGCGCTGACCCATCCGTGGTTTGCAGAGCGTGGATATGCCTGCGTAAGGGTTGACATGCGGGGCAGCGGCGACAGTCAGGGCGTGATGGAGGATGAATATACCCCCCTCGAGCAGGCCGACTGTATCGAAGTGATCAATTGGCTGGCCGCCCAACCCTGGTGCACGGGGCGTGTCGGAATGATGGGGATCAGCTGGGGCGGGTTCAACGGATTGCAGGTTGCGGCGCAAGGGCCAGAACCGCTTAAGGCCGTTATCACGCTATGTTCGACCGTGGACCGTTTTGCGGACGACATCCATTACAAGGGCGGGTGCCTGCTGAACGAAAATCTGGGCTGGGGGGCGACGATGTGGGCCTATTCCAGCCGCGCGCCTGACCCCGCCTTGCGCACAGACTGGCGCGAGATGTGGCTGGAAAGGCTTGAGGCCGAACCGTTCTTGCCCTCGCTTTGGCTGCGCCACCAGACCCGCGATGCCTATTGGAAGCAGGGGTCTGTGATCGAAGACTACAGCACTATCAAGGCTAAGGTACTGGCAGTCGGCGGCTGGGGCGATGCCTATAAAAATGCCGTGCCCCAACTGGTCGAGGCCTTGCCCGGTGCCAAGGGAATTGTCGGGCCTTGGGTCCACAAATATCCGCATTTTGCGATTCCCGAACCACGCATCGGTTTCTTGCAAGAAGCGCTGCGCTGGTGGGATCGCTGGCTAAAAAACATCGACACCGGCGTCGAAGACGACCCGGATTATCGCGCCTACCTGATGGATGGCATGCGCCCTGCCGCATGGGTTCTGGAACGCCCTGGCCGCTGGATCACCGAGGCCGAAGGGGCCACATCCCATCTGCCCGTCGAAACGCTTCACTTGTCCGGGGACGGGTTGGGGCCGGTGCCGGGACCGCTGAACGCTCTTGTTGCATCCCCCGCCCATTGTGGCGCCGATGCGGGCGAATATTGCGCGATCTGGCTTGGCCCTGAAATGCCCGGTGATCAGCGCCATGATGATGCCCTGTCGGTGACGTTCGACACCGGCCCTTTGGCGCAAGATATGTCCATCGTCGGGGCACCGCGCCTGACGTTGCGGCTGAGTTGCGATACACCGCAGGGCCAAATTGCAGTGCGGCTGAACCACGTTCACCCTGACGGAGCAAGCACGCGCATTACCTATGGTGTGTTGAACCTGTGCCACCGCGACAGTGCCGAAGACCCCAAATCGATGACGCCTGATACACCCGAAAAGATCACGTTCGACCTTGATCACATCGCCTACCGCGTGCCCAAGGGGCACAAGCTGCGCGTCGCGATATCGACCGCATATTGGCCGTTGATCTGGCCGTCGCCAGCCCCCGCGTCCCTGACGCTTGAAGCGGGTCAGATTACCTTGCCACAACGCCCGACCACGGGCGGTGATGAATACAAGTTCCAGCCCCCGACCGCAGCCGCGCCCTGGAAGACCGAGACATTGCGCGCGGAAAACCATATCCGGCGGCAGGAAACAGACATGACAACCGGCAATGTCACGCTGGTGATTGAAGATGACTTTGGCATGGTGCGCGACAGCGATCACGGTCTGATCTCAGGTGGGATCGCGCGCGAACGCTGGACCATCAACCCCGACGACCCGCTAAGCGCGACTGGCATCTGCCACTGGACCGAAGAGTTGGAACGCGACGGGACAAAGCTGCGCACGGAAACCCACTCAAAAATGTGGTCGGATGCCACAAATTTCCACCTCACTGCCCGGCTGGAAGCGTATCAGGACGGGGCGCTGATTTACGCGCGTGACCTTGAGGATAGTATTAAACGACACTTCATGTAATAAAGCCGTCACACCGAGTGGGGTATTAGACCTTGCGACACTAAAAGAAATGCGCAACTCTAAATTTCATAAAAAATGCCCCCAAGGGGCCAAAAACAAACACCAACAGGGAGATATGATCCATGGATGATCAACTGAAACATCTGACCGGCCAAGTGGTCAAAGGCACAATGACGCGACGCGAATTTGTTGGCCGTGCTGCAGCCTTGGGCATTACCGCTGCCGTTGCCAATTCGATGTTGGCCGCTGAGGCCCGCGCCGATGCCCACGCCACACCGGTACGCGGCGGCTCTATCAAAGTCGGCTCGTCGGGCGGTGAATCGACCAACTCGCTGGACCCGGCCCTGACGGCGTCTTCGGTGCCCCTGTTCAACCTCCGTCATCTTTATGAAACGCTGGTCGAAACCCGCGCTGACGGAACGATCGAGCCGCGCATGGCCGAAAGCTTTGAAGCGTCAGCCGACGCCAAGACATGGGCATTCAAGGTCCGCAAAGGTATCCAGTTCCACAACGGCAAGGACATGACACCCGAAGATGTGCTGATGACCATGCAGCGCCACTCGGACGAAAACAGCCAGTCAGGAGCCTTGGGCATCATGCGCGGCATCGAAAGCATGCGCGTGGATGGCGATAACTTCATCGTTGAACTGGGTGTCGGCAACGCTGACCTTCCCTATCTGATGGCCGATTACCACCTGATGATCCAGCCCGGTGGCGGCGTCGATAACCCAGGTGCCGGTATCGGTACAGGCCCCTACACGCTTGAGGTAGACGAGCCCGGCGTGCGCCACGGCTTTACCCGAAACGAAAACTATTGGGATGCCGAGAACCGCGGTTTTACCGATTATAACGAAGTGTTGGTGCTGAATGATGCAACCGCCCGGACGGCGGCGCTGCAATCGGGTCAGGTCCAGATGATCAACCGCGTCGACCCCAAGGTCGCGTCCTTGCTGGACCGCGCGCCAAACCTCAGCGTGAAATCCGTGTCTGGCCGTGGCCATTACGTTTTCATCGCCCATGTGGACACAGCACCGTTCGAAAACAACGATCTGCGTCTGGCGTTGAAATATGCGATCAACCGCGAAGAAATGGTGGACAAAATTTTGCGCGGCTATGGGTCGGTCGGGAATGACTTCCCCATCAACGCTGCCTATCCGCTGTTTGACGAAAGCATCGAACAACGCGAATTCTCTATCGAAAAGGCCCGCGAGCATTACGAGAAGTCCGGCCATGACGGCAGCCCGATCGTGTTGCGTGTCGCCGATGGTGCCTTTGCCGGGGCTGTAGATGCGGCATCGCTTTATCTGGAAACAGCCAAAGCCGCCGGCATTCCGCTGGAAATCAAGCGCGAGCCAAACGACGGCTACTGGTCCGAAGTCTGGAACAAGCAGCCTTTCTGCGCCTCCTATTGGGGTGGCCGTGCCGTGCAGGATCAGATGTATTCCACGGCCTATCTGTCGACCGCAGACTGGAACGACACCCGCTGGAAGCGCCCCGAATTCGATGCCATGCTGCTTGAGGCTCGGGCCGAATTGGACCAAACCAAACGCAAGGCGATCTACTCGCAGATGGGCACCATGCTGCGCGACGAAGGCGGTGTGATCCTGCCGATGTTCAACGACTTTGTTGACGCCGTTTCCAATAATATCGGCGGTTGGAAAGTAGATCCAAACGCTGAATTGATGAACAACAAAGCGCCGATCACCTGCTGGGTGCAAGACGCATAAGGGTTCACATAGATGCACCCGATACTGAAACTGATCGCCCAACGCTTAGCGTTGGGCCTTCTATTGCTTTTCGCCGCCTCGATTCTGATTTTTGTCGGCACTTCGATCCTGCCCGGCGACGTGGCACAATCCATCCTTGGCCAATCGGCCACCCCCGAGGCGCTGGCAAACCTGCGCCGCGAATTGGGCCTGAATGATCCCGCCGTTACCCGCTATTTCATGTGGCTGGGTGGTGTGTTGCAAGGTGATCTAGGCACAGCGCTGACCAATGGCCGCGACATCGCAGAAAGCCTTGGCGGACGTTTGAAGAACACGCTTTTCCTAGCCTTCTGGGCGGCGGCCATTTCGGTCCCGCTGGCAATCTTCCTTGGGCTTTTGGCGGTACGCTATAAAGACCGCATACCAGACAAGCTGATCTCGGCTATTACGCTGACGACAATTTCGATCCCGGAATTCATGATCGGTTATATCCTGATCTATTGGGTTGCTATCAAATGGCGTCTGTTTCCGTCGGTCGCGATCATCAACGACAGCATGAGCCTTGGCGAGAAACTGAACGCAATCGCGATCCCTGTGATGGTGCTGACCCTCGTGGTTTTGGCGCACATGATGCGCATGACCCGTGCCGCGATCCTGAACGTGATGCAATCGGCCTATATCGAGACGGCTGAACTCAAGGGTCTGGGGATGCTCAAGATCATCCGCAAACACGCTTTCCCGAATGCCGTCGCACCAATCGTCAACGTGGTGATGCTGAACCTTGCCTACCTGGTGGTGGGCGTCGTGGTGGTCGAAGTCGTCTTTGCATATCCCGGTATGGGGCAATATCTGGTGGATCACGTCAGTAAACGCGATGTGCCCGTGGTACAGGCCTGCGGGTTGATCTTTGCTGCCGTTTATATCGGGCTGAACCTTGTAGCGGATATCGTTTCCATCCTCGCCAATCCACGGCTGAGGCATCCCAAATGAAGAACATCCCTATTTCAGCCATGATCGGCCTGTTTTTTACGGGTCTCTATTTCCTCATCGCGATCTTTGCTCCCCTTCTCGCCCCCTACGGCATGGCCGAAATCGTCGGTGATGTCTGGGAGCCGTCCTCGTCCGAATTCCTTCTTGGCACCGACAGCATTGGCCGCGATCTGCTAAGCCGGATGATCTACGGCGGGCGCACAACGATCTTTATCGCCACCGCAGCAACGATCCTCAGCTTCACCCTCGGTTCCGTCATGGGGTTCTTCGCTGCTGTCTCTGGTGGGTGGGTCGATCAGACATTGTCGCGGTTTGTCGATCTGATCATGTCGATTCCATCCTTGATCTTTGCGCTGGTGGTGCTGTCTGTCATGCCCACCACCGTGCCGATCCTGATCATCCTGATGGGCCTTTTGGACAGCACGCGCGTCTACCGTCTGGCCCGCGCCGTCGCGGTGGACATCACCGTGATGGACTATGTCGAAGCCGCCCGCCTGCGCGGCGAGAAAATCGGGTGGATCATCTTCCGCGAGACCTTGCCAAATGCGCTGTCGCCTTTGGTTGCTGAAATGGGCCTGCGCTTTATTTTTGCGGTGCTTTTTGTCTCGACGTTGTCGTTCCTCGGGCTTGGCGTTCAACCGCCACAGGCCGACTGGGGCGGGATCGTTAAGGAAAACAAGGAAGGCATTAATTACGGCATTCAGGCGGCGCTCTATCCGGCTTATGCGATTGCCACGCTGTGCATCTCGATCAACCTTGTTGCGGACTGGATCCTGACCCGCACCACATCGCTGAAAGGGGGCCGGGGATGACCGAACCGCTACTCAAAGTGCGCGGCCTCAAAATCGGGGCCACGGCCTATCCGCCGGGTGAAAAGCCCGTCGCGATCAAGATTGTGCACGGCGTGGATTTCGACCTTGAGGCTGGCAAGGTGCTGGGGCTGATCGGGGAATCCGGTGCGGGCAAATCCACCATCGGTCTGGCAGCAATGGCCTACGGGCGTGGCGGTGTCGAGATCACTGGCGGTGAGGTCTGGGTCAATGGGCGCGACATCCTCAAGGAAAACCTGCGCAACTTGCGACGGCTGCGCGGGGCCGAAGTCACCTATGTTTCGCAATCCGCCGCGGCGTCTTTCAACCCTGCCAAAAAGATTATGGAGCAGGTCACAGAGGCCGCGATCTTCCAGAAC
The DNA here is from genome assembly GCA_024636495.1 of Roseobacter sp. Classification (GTDB taxonomy): domain Bacteria; phylum Pseudomonadota; class Alphaproteobacteria; order Rhodobacterales; family Rhodobacteraceae; genus Sulfitobacter. Next base: position 8,115 of record JAGXGZ010000059.1, read on the forward strand.
AAGTTTTCAAAATCGGAGGCAGAAGCGCGGGCTGTCGATCTGTTCCGCCGTCTGGGTCTGCCAGAGCCTGAAACCATCGGAAACCGCTATCCGCATCAGGTGTCGGGCGGCCAGTTGCAACGCTGCATGACGGCACTGGCGCTGTGCCCCGAACCCGATCTGGTGGTGTTTGACGAGCCGACCACGGCGCTGGACGTGACCACCCAAATCGACGTGTTGGCCGCTATCAAAGAGGCAATTGCCGCCACGGGTGTCGCCGCCTTGTACATCACGCACGATCTGGCGGTGGTCGCGCAGGTCAGCGATCACATCATGGTGCTGCAACAAGGCGATATGGTCGAATACGGCACCGTCGATCAGATCATCAACAACCCGCAAGAAGAGTACACGCAGGCGCTGGTATCTGTCCGGTCGATCCGTCACGAAGAAAAAACACCGACTGATCACCCTGTCTTGCGCGTTGAAAACGTGACCGCGCGCTACAAGGGCACCAATTTCGATGTTCTGAAAAACATCAATGTTGAAATCCATCCCGGTCAAACGCTGGCGGTTGTCGGCGAATCCGGTTCCGGAAAATCGACATTGGCACGGGTCATTACCGGTTTGCTGCCACCCAGTGAAGGAACGATCACTTTCGACGGGCGCGTGCTGAATCCAGCGTTGGCGACCCGGCCCATCGAAGACCTGCGCGAGATGCAGATGATCTATCAAATGGCCGATACGGCGATGAACCCGCGCCAGACGGTCGGCACGATTATCGGTCGCCCGCTAGAGTTTTACTTTGGCCTTAAAGGCAAGGCGAAACAGAAACGCATTCAGGAACTACTGGACGAGATTGAACTGGGGGACGGCTTTCAGGATCGCTATCCGGCAGAGCTTTCGGGGGGACAAAAGCAACGTGTCTGCATCGCGCGCGCCCTTGCGGCAAAGCCCAAACTGATCATCTGCGACGAGGTTACATCGGCACTTGATCCCCTCGTGGCAGACGGCATTCTGAAGCTTTTGTTGAACCTTCAAAAAATCGAAGACGTCGCTTATCTGTTTATCACCCATGATCTGGCAACGGTGCGGGCTATCGCTGACAGTATCGCCGTGATGTATCAGGGCGAGGTTGTCCGCTATGGCCCCAAAAGTCAGGTGCTGTCGCCGCCGTTTGACGCCTATACCGATCTGCTGCTCAGCTCGGTTCCGGAAATGAAAATTGGCTGGCTTGAAGAAAACATCGAACATCGCCGCATGGAAAGTGCGGGAAACTGACGGGCGGCGGATTTTGCAAAATCCGGACCGGAAAATTCGAATTTTCCGCGCCCCCGCACTGGTAGGACAAAACCTTGGATAACAAACTTCTGCTGATCATTCTGGACGGTGTCCCATATCGCAACTTTCGGCGCTTGTTTGGCAATCTCGAAGGCTGGGTCGACAGCGGCGACGCGCGTGTATGGACACACCGCGCTGTGCTGCCGTCCATTTCCGCGTCCTGCTATGCGTCTATACATACAGGTGTCGCCCCGGCCGAACACGGCTGCACCGGCAATGGCAATGTCTTCCGGCTCAAACACAAAGACGTCTTTGCCCAGGTGCGCGAGGCTGGCGGTGTGACAGGTGGCGTGGCGCATTCTTTCTGGTCCGAATTTTTCAATCGCCACCCTTTTGATGTCGTGCGTGACATCGAATACGACGAACCGCAAAGCAGCACGATCAATCACGGACGGTTCCATACCATGACCGGGTACGGCCTGATCAACCAGATGACCCCGTCTGATGTTGATCTTTTCGGCACGTTGACCAATCTTTGCGGTCGGTTTGGCCTGAACTATGGAATGCTGCACACCTGCACGCTTGATAGCATGGGCCACAGGTTTTTCCACGACTGTCAGGAAATGGATCACGCCTGCGCCGTAATGGATGAAATGCTGGCCCCCTTCATCCCCAAGTGGCGCGCTATGGGCTATGAGGTCATCGTGACCGCCGATCACGGGCAGGACGGGCGCGGGCATCACGGCGGGCGCGGGGCGCTGCAACAAGATACGGCACTTTATTACTTTGGTGATGCGCAAGGCCCATCCGAAGATACGGTCATCGAACAGGTCCAGCTTGCCCCGACGATCCTTGGCAGGCTTGGCGCACCCATTGCCGAGACGATGAAAGCCAAGTCTTTCCTTAGCTAGCGCCCTATCCAGCTGGAAATTCACCGGCACCAAGCTGTGCAATCGCATAGACAATGGCGTCAAAGAACGCCCCTGCCCGCGCCGACATCCGGCGTGCGCGCAAACAGCCGTGAACCAATCCGGCCCCCTCAACCCAAAGCGCCTGCCCGCCAGCGGCCAGTATCGCGTCGCGGTAGGCCTGCCCGTCGCTTGAAAGCGGATCGCATTCGGCGGTCAGTATAACGCTTGGGGGCAGATCTGAAAAATCGGTGTCATGCAGCGGCGCATATCGCGGATCGCCCTTGGGCGGCGTGCCGCCTGCGCGTATGTTCTGATAAAACGTCATATCTGCGACGGTCAATTGCGGTGCGTTGGCGTGGCGAACATAGCTGCCCTGCCCCCAATCGCCGCCGAGGCCCGGATAAATCAGAACCTGGCCTGTGATGCGCCCGTCTGCCCTGCCACGGGCATGATGGGCCACCGCCGCTGCAAGGTTGCCCCCTGCGCTGTCACCCGCCAGAACGATGTTACCGGGATGGGCGGCTGCAATCGCGCTGAACGCCGCCCACGCATCGTTAAAACAGCCGGGAAAGGTCACTTTCGGTGCCAGTGCATAATCGACCGAGACGACACGAAAGCCAGTGCGCGCGCAGATTTCGGCGCAGATGTCATCGTGGCTGTCCAGCCCGCCCACGACAAAGCCGCCACCGTGGTAATAGACCACCGTGACGTCAGATGCCCTAACCTGATAATAGCGACATGGGACGCCACCAAATGGTGCGTCCCATGTTTCAACCCCACAGGGGTGTCCTTGGTGAAAAGCAGCGCACATCTTGTTGTAGACGGCGCGCTGGTCTTCGATGGTTAGCCCGACTGCATCCGGTGGATAAAACCCGTCGGAGCGTTTGATATACGCCCGGATTTCGTCATCCAGCAGAACGCTGTAGTCAGGTTGGCTCACGCATCCTCCCAGCCGAAGGTAAAGACGTTCAGCACGGCGCCCACATCGGCGTCAGCGGCACCGTTCATTTTAACCTGCGCCACCAATCCGCGCTTTTTATCGTCGATCACTGATACGACCTTGGCCGCCGATCCAGACGCTTCCAATGCCTCGTTAAAGATACGTGTAATCGCCATTTTCCGCAGGTCAGGCTTAAAGATTTTGCCCACAGCTGTCTTTGGCAGCTCTGGCATAATCGTCATATGCTTGGGCTGCGCTGCGCGTTCATGCACCTTTTCCTTGCAGAAATCGAGCAACTCCTGCTCGGTGACCGATGCGCCGCCGACCAGTTCAACAAAGGCACAAGGCACTTCGCCTGCGTGGGCATCCGGCTGGCCAATGGCACCTGCAAAGGCAACGGCGTTGTGACCCAAAAGCGCCTCTTCGATCTCGGCAGGGTCGATGTTGTGACCGCCACGGATGATCAGGTCTTTGGCACGGCCTGTGATCCACAGGTATTTGTCGGCATCGATACGCCCCAGATCGCCGGTGCGAAGATATTCGTCAAAGTAATACAGGTCCTTGTTCTTGTCGGCCTCTGTATAGGTGTTGCCGGCAAAGACGCCGGGGTTGGAAATGCAAATCTCGCCAATTTCGTCGACACCCGCTTCGACCGGGCCGTCATTGGTGCTTTTCATGATTTTTACGTCGGTGTAGGGAAACGTAATACCGATACTGCCGACCTTTTTAAGCCCGTCCGTGGGGTTGCAAGACACAAGGCAGGTCGCCTCTGTCAGGCCGTAACCCTCGACAAGAGTGATGCCAGTTGCTTCCTCGAAACGCCGAAAAAGTTCCAGCGGTAAAGGGGCTGATCCAGAAAACGCTGTTTTTACAGTCGAAATGTCAGCATTGATGGGCCGCTGCATCTTGGCGGAAATCGCTGTGGGTACGGTGATGATGAACGTAATCTTCCAGCGTTCGACCAACTTCCAGAAGTTGTCGAACACCCCCTCGCCCCGGTAGCCTTGCGGCGTTGGAAACACCACATGCGCCCCGGACGTCACAGCCGCCATCAAGATCACATGGCAGGCAAATACGTGGAAAAGCGGCAAAGGACACATGATGTTGTCCTCTTCGGTGTAAAGCAGCGTGTGACCTATCCAACCATTATACACCATACCTGAGTATTTGTGTTGCGCGACCTTGGGCATCCCCGTCGTACCACCTGTGTGGAAATAGAACGCCACGCGGTCTTCTTGCGAGTCATCAAACGACAGGCTGCTTGGCTGCTTGGAAATTTCGGTGTTGAAGTTGTGATAGGCCGCCTGGTTGGTGGTCTTGAGCTTGGGCCGGATCAGCGGCACGATCCAGGACTTTGGCGCGGTCAGATAGCGGCACAGATCAACTTCGAGGACATGCTTGACGTTCGGGGCCAACGCCACGGCGGCTGCAGTCTTTTCGGCAACATCCGTCTTTGGGAATGGCCGCAAGGTGACCACGACCTTTGCATTCGTTTCGCGCAGAATAGACCCGATTTGTTCGGCATCCAGCAGCGGGTTGATCGGGTTCGCGATCCCTGCGACCGCACCGCCGAGCAGTGTAATTACCGTCTCGTTGCAATTGGGAAGAACGTAGGCGACCACATCTTTCGGTCCGACACCAAGCGAGCGGAACAGATTGGCAGCACGGCCAACCTGGCCTTGTAACTGTCCCCAAGTCAGCGTTTCAGCGTGATCTTTTGGCCCAGACAGCAATTGGTAGCTGATGGCATTATGGTTCGGGAATTTGCCAGCCGTATTGCCAAGCAGACCCCAGAGTGTTTTCGCGACGTCACGGTCCGCCCAAGGCATTTCTGCCTCGATTGCATTTCGGTCTTCGATGCCGGCAAATGTCATATTCGTCCTCCCTTTTGGTGCGGTTCTCCCGCATCCATTTTCCCCTGCCTGCGAAGATGATGGGTAAATGTAGAATTCGCAAGCATTTGAAACGGTACGAACGTTGCGTCAGCCTGAAATTGACCCTTCAAAACCGAAAAGAGCGGCAGAGATTATCTACCGCTCTTTCTAGATGGATCATGAACGCACCTCACGGATGAGAGTGCCGCAGGCTTACTTTGCCGGAATGCGAAGCATCTGGCCTGGATAGATCTTGTCAGGATGTGTCAGCATTGGCTTGTTGGCTTCAAAGATCTCTTCGTAGCGTGCGCCATTGCCAAGCGTCTTGGCAGAGATTGCCCAAAGCGTGTCGCCCTTTTCCACCGTGTGGAATGTGCCGTCGCCGTCGCCGCCAGAAATGTCTTCTTCAACAGCCGCGACGCCTTCAACGTTGCCCACTGCCAGAATGACTTTTTCCTTCATCTCCTGGCTGACGGCCTTACCCGATACAGTGACTTTGTCGCCATCAACCTTGATGTCCAGACCTTCGGCATCAAGACCCAGCTCTTTCAGCTCGTCTTGCAGGGCTGCGCCTGTGACTTCTTTTTCATCGCCGCCGCCGAAAACTTTCTTACCGGCGCCTTTTACGAAACTCCACAAACCCATGTTATTCTCCCTCTGGATTTAAATTCATGTGACTATGTCCACTTAAAGCAGAACTTCACAAGCATTTTTATTCCGCAGCAATCCCGTCCGTAAACTGCAATCGGGCCAAGCGCGCATAAAGCCCGCCTTTGCCGACCAGCTCGTCATGGGTGCCGGTGTCAACAATCCGACCTCCATCCAGCACGACGATGCGGTCGGCCTTTTTCACGGTCGCCAAACGGTGCGCCACGATCAACGTTGTCCGGTCCGCGCTTAGTTTATCGACCGCCGCCTGCACAGCGCGTTCGCTTTCTGCATCCAGCGCACTGGTGGCTTCGTCCAACAGTAAAACCGGCGCATCGCGCAAAATCGCGCGCGCAATTGCGATGCGCTGTTTTTGGCCGCCAGACAACATGACCCCGCGTTCCCCCAGATAGCTGTCATAGCCCTCTGGCAAGGCCGAGATAAAGATATGCGCTGCTGCGGCTTCGGCGGCAGCGACGATTTCAGCGTCCGTGGCATCGGGGCGACCAAAGCGGATGTTCTCGCGTGCCGATGCAGCAAAGATCACCGGATCCTGCGGGACCAGCGCAACCGCGCGGCGAAAATCATTGCGCGCCACCTCGCGCAAGTCCACGCCGTCCAGCGTAATGCGGCCCGATGCAGGATCATAAAACCGCAGGATCAACTGGATGATGGTGGTCTTGCCAGCGCCGGACGGGCCCACAAAGGCAACTGTTTCACCCGGATTAATCACGAGGTTTACCCCATCCAAAGCCTGCACCAAAGGGCGCGAGGGATAGGAAAACTGCACATCCTCAAATGCAATGCGCCCCGCAATCGGGTTAGGCAGCGGTGTCAATGTCTCAGGGTCAAGCACCTCGTCTTGGGTTTGCAGCAGTTCGACCAACCGCTCGGTCGCCCCGGCTGCGCGTTGCAATTCGCCCCAAATCTCGGACAGCGCGGCAACGCCGCCTGCGACCATGACAGAATAAATGACGAACTGAACCAGCGCACCGGGGGTCATGTCGCCAGCGCGGACATCGCGCGCACCCATCCACAACACACCAACCACACCCGCAAAGGCCAGAAAAATAACGATTGTCGTCATCACGGCACGCACCCGGATGCGGCGGCGCGCAGCGTCGTACGAGCTTTCGGTCATTTGCGCGAATTGCCCGCGACTGGCTGTCTCATGTGTAAAGGCTTGGACGGTCTGAACCGCGCTCAGGCTTTCTGAAGCGTTGCCTGAACTGGCCGCAATCCAGTCCTGATTTTCACGGCTGATCACCCGCAACTTACGGCCCAACACCAAAATTGGAATAACGACGGCAGGGACAAGCAGCAAAACCATCCCCGTCAGCTTGGCCGAGGTAAACAGCATCAAGATCAGACCACCGCTGAAAATCAGGATATTGCGCAGGGCAATCGATACGGACGATCCGATCACCGACAAGATCAAGGTCGTGTCTGTCGTGATCCGGCTTAAAACCTCTCCCGTCATGATCCGTTCGTAAAACGCCGGGCTCATCCCGATGACGCGGTTAAAAACGGCTTTGCGAATGTCGGCAACCACCCGTTCACCCAACCGGGTAACCAGCGCATAACGCAGGCCGGTGCCAATCGCCAAAAGCCCCGCAACAGCCATGGCCCCGACGAAGTACTGATCCAGCAATGCCTCGACGCCGCCGAAGTTATCAATCACCCGGCGCACAGCCAGCGGCAACATAAGCGAGATCATCGCGGTAATGACCAAGGCGCAAATCGCCGCAATCATCAAGCCACGGTAAGGATACACAAACGGGACAAGCGCGCGCAGCGCCCCCAATTGCCGCGATTTTTCGCGTTCTTCTTGTGCGGGGGCGGGTGAAGGCGATCGGGCCATATGTTTTCCTTTGCAGACGTGCGTGTCATCGCCCGCAAGGCGCATGGGGTCAAGTCCCGAGCACTGAATAGCCTTGCGGCAAACAATACCAGACAAAGCATCGTCAGCGACTATCGAAAAGGGGGATGGAGCGGGCGGAGGGAATCGAACCCTCATCTTCAGTTTGGAAAACTGAGGTCTTAACCATTACACAACGCCCGCGTCACGGCCCCGACGTATGACACCACTGTGGTTTCGTCAAGTGGAGCAATAGCATGAACTTATGTCAATTTTCAAAAAGCGCGCCGTGGGTTTTCACAATCTCCAGAAAACTCGGGGCGGGCCGCCTATCAAATCTGCCCTAACCTGCCCGGTATTTGTGCCGCAATCCCCGCCGCGTTCGCCATGTGCCAGGCCAAAACCTGATTGCTCGACAGGCAAGGCAATCCAGTCACATCCTCAATCGCGTCGATAACCGACAGGGTGCGCAGGTTCGTACAACTTAGAAATATCGCGTCCACCCCACCTTGATGCGCCAGATCGGTCGCCGCAGCGATAATAGAGGGGCCGTCGATGCGCACAACTTTGGCCTCCTCCGCCTCGTCAAAACTACCGAAGACGGGGGTTTCGATCCCGCTCGCCGCTAGGGCATCGCGCAATTTTGCCGACACTTCTGCGACATAGGGTGACAACAACGCAAGGCGGGCGATCCCCAAATGCTGGCACGCCGCGATCAAGGCACTCAGCGGGTTTGTTACATGCGCGGTGGTGGCCCCGCCCCGGATAAACCCCGCGATCCGGTCCGACCCGATTTCGGCAGACCCCGACGTGCAGCCATAGCCGATGCTGGCGAACTGCGCGGCTTTTGGAAATAACGCCGCCGAGCCTTGCAAATGCAAAGCCATCGTCGCAAGCGTCTCTGACGACACCGCGTCCGCGCTTGGCACCCGGCTGACGTAAAGGGCGGTTTCAAGCGGCAACATCACACGCATTTCGCCCTCAAGCGTTTCATCTGGCTGCAGGACAATCAGCCCAAGCGCAGGGGCAAGGTTCGGAACAGACGTGTAAGGATAGCTCATGTTATCACCGTCATTTCCGGGCCTGCGCGCGGGCTCAGAAACCGGCAGCCGGTTTGCGTGATCACCACATCCTCCTCGTGCACCATGATGCGCCCCTCTGCCGTCTCTATGCCCGGCTCAAGTGTGAGGATCATGCCGGGGACCAGCGGGGTATGATCGCCGAGGATCAGCGACAAACCTTCGGTCAGTTGCATCCCCAAACCGTGCCCCAAGCGCCCCGCATCCGATCCGCCCGCGCCGTTGGTGACGATCTGGTCCATGGCGCAAAACAGCTGCGCTGCGGTGGCACCGGGGCGGGCAATCTCGGCGGCGGCATCCACAGCCTCAGTCAACCGCGCATGAGCAGATCTTGCGATATCTGACGGTGGGCCAATCGCAAAATTCCGGTCGAAATCGCAGAAATAACCGTCAAAAACAGCACCTGTGTCCAGCATCAGCACATCGCCATTGGCCAAGGGAATATCGCCCGCGGGCGAGATCACATCCCCATATCCATCGCGATCCGCACCGCCCGCGAGATAAGGCACCCAATCGGCACCCTCTTGTAGCAGCAAACGTTGAAAGTCGCGAAATACCGTCGATAAGGCGACCCCTTGGCCCGCGATTTCGGGCACCCTCGCAAAGGCGCGACCAGCGATGGCGCAGGCGGTTTCAACCTTGGCGATCTCAGCGTCGGACTTGACCGCATGCAGCCGCGCCGTGATGCCATGGTCAGGCACAAATTCCCCCGCTGTTGCCGATTTGATCCAGCCCCAATCCGCCTGAGGGACACGCAGATAGCTCTCGCGCCCTGAAGGAACGCCGATGCGCCCGACGCCTGCCACTTCGTTAAGCGTATCGGCCAACAAGCTTACCCCGTCATCAACCGGATCAGGTGCGCGCCAGCTGCGAATATCGGTGATCCATGTCTGCGCCATCAAGGCGGCACCGATCGACGGGATCACCGCAATCGGTTTGCCAAACGCAGGCACAACCAGATACCATGGCCGCGACGGGCTTTCCCAAAAGCGTGTCAAAAAGCCGGTAAAATAGCGGATTTCAGCCTCGGTCGTCAGCAATAAGGCAGACAGGTCATGGGCTGCCATCATCTTTTGCGCGCGGGCCAGCCGCGTCTCATATTCCGTTTGCGCAAACCCTCGGTTCAACTGGCCGGACCTTCGCTGAGAACCGTCAAAATGACCGATGCCGCCGTGATCCCCAAATCCGATTTTTGTGCATCCGACAGCGCCAGCAAGCCTGCGATGCCCGCTGCACCTGATGGGGTTGAGCCGAGACCCGCCACCATCGCGGCGCCAGCGCCCGCCTGCCCTTCACCTTCCGATATCAGCGCAAAAGCATCCGCGTCCCGCGCCAGCCCTTTCAGCGCGATCAGCGACGGCATCTTGCAATCAAGCCGTCCCATATCGCTGACAGGTCCGCTGCTTTCTGTTGGCTTGCCTGCCTTTACCGATCCGTACAAGGCAGCGGCCGCATCCGGTTCAACGACCACAATGCGTGGGCCATCGCCCCAAGCCTGCCGTGCCAAAGCAGCGCAGGAACCCGCCAGCCCCCCAACACCTGCTTGCAAGAAAATATGGCTGGGCGGGGAGGGCATCTGTTCAATCGCCTCGGCCATCAGGACCAAATACCCCTCCATCAGACGGTGGGGGCGTTCGGTGTATCCGGGCCATGAACTGTCCGACAAAAGTGCCCAGCCGTTGGCTTCGGCCGCAGCCAAAGCCGCCGCCATGCTGTCTTCGTAGGTTGCACCTGCACGGACCACTTGCGCGCCTTGGTCGGCCAAACGGTTAGCAAAGCTTTCGGGGACAGGATTGGCAATATAGACGACGGAGTGTGCCCCAAACGCCTGCGCCCCCGCGGCGACGGACATACCATGATTGCCAGCGCTGGCAGTCACATAGGTTCGTCCACGATGATCGCCGCGTTCCTTGTCGCAAGCGATGACATAGGCGGCCCCAAGGGCCTTGAAGCTGCCAAGCCCCATGCGCCCGCGTTCATCCTTGACCCATAATTCTGCAACGCTAGCTTCAACAGCCAACGCCTCGGCTTGGACAAGCGGTGTTTGTGCTGCAACGGGGCAGCGTGCGATCAAGGTTTGGGCGGCCTTTGCATCGATCGACGGCATCGGAACATCATCAAGACCGGAAACGGCGGCGGGGCGGGTGCTGTGCAAAATATCCATGGCCCACCGAACAAGCACAGTGCTGATAGGTCAAGGTTTTTTGGACGGTAGGGATGCTTTAGGCGTGCGTGGCCTAGCGATCAGTCGCACACGGCGCACCAGCCGCTGCCCATAGGTTCAACGCAACGATCATGTCATCAAGCGTGCCCGGCGGTTCAGCCCGATCCGCGCCAGGTGCAAACCCCCAAGCCACAAAAGGCGAGGTTTCAAGATGCGAGGCCAGCTCCTCCACAGCGAACCCGTCGTTGGTGTCGGGGTCAGCCAATTGCGCGCAGACCTCACCGCTTGTCTTGCCAAGCCATGCCAGCTCTGTCGGGGGCACCCGCCATGCGTCGTCTATCATCGGGGGGGCATGGGGTGTGGCGTTGTCCGATTGCGCCGAAATGTGACAGGTGCGACAGGCCATTGTTTCAGCGCCGACACGACTTTCACCCGCCTGAACATGCATGCCGTGCACCGCATCCATGCCGTATGTCAGCCCGTTCCACATCGGCACACCTGCATCACCGACATGGCAGTTCGTGCAGCGCGGATGCGACGTTACCGCAAAGATTTCATCCCACGCGGCAAGGCCGTCTTCACGGCTGGGTGCGTCCTGTGCGGCGACGGGTCCGACCAGACACAAGCCTGTAATCAAGGCGGGGACCAAGGCGAAGATCAGCGCCCTCATACGAAGTCTATCGATTTGGACAACGGCAATTCGCGGATGCGTTTGCCAGTGGCCGCAAAAATGGCGTTTGCCAGCGCTGGAGCTGCAGGCGGCACGGCTGGCTCGCCAATTCCGCGCAGCTTCTCACCATTCTCAAGACCGCGCACGATGATTTCGGGCGTTTGATACAGGCGCATGCCCTCGTAGGCGTGAAAATTTTCTTGCTGCGCAACACCGTCTTTGTAGGTCAGTTCACAATTCATCGCATGCCCCAATCCAAAGATCACACCGCCCTGCACCTGCGCCTCGAAGTTGACCGGATCCAGAACCCGGCCCACGTCGGCGGCAACAAAGACCTTGTCGATACGAATGCCGTCGTCCGTATTTGTAACCTCGATCACCTCGGCGACGGGCACCCCAAAGGCAAGCGTAAAGGCCAGCCCGCGCCCCCGGTTCGGGCCGAGATCGCTGCCCCAACCAGACATCTCGCCAACGGCCTCCAGTACCTTGCGCGAAGGATCGTGCCAGCACAGGCGCAACCGTTCAGCTAGCGGATCGACGCCAGCGGCATGGCACATCTCATCCATGAAACTTTCGTGCATGAAACCGTTCCCCGACGCCCCGACCGACCGCCAAGAGCTGATCGGAACCATCGCAGGTGTGCGGAAGCCCGTGACACGATAGTTCGGAATATCGAACGGCTGATCCCACGCGCCTGCGACAATCGCCACATCCGGGCCGATGGCGGGCTGGCCCAAACGGGCAAGCGACGATTCAGCAACTGACGGTGCCGCGATCGCCAGATCAAAGGCATCTACAGCGCCGTTTTTAATTATGCCCTTGGCGCGGGCCATGGCCAACGGGCGGGGAAAATCATGGGTAAAGTCTTCTTCGCGCTGCCAGATCATCTTGATCGGGGTATCAGGCAATTGCATCGCAATTTCGACGGCTTGACCAATATAGTCGTCTTCCAGACGGCGACCAAAGCTGCCGCCTGACATCAACACATGAACGTGGATATTGTCGGCATCCATGCCCGTCAGCTTGGCCATATTGGCCTGCACAAAGCGCGGGATTTGTGTGCCGGTCCAGATATCAAGGCGCGTTTCGGTCATCTTGACCACCACGCTCATCGGCTCAAGCGGGGCATGGGCAAGATAGGGGATGCGGTATTCCGCCTCGATAACATCAGCGCCCTCAAGTGCTGCCACCACATCACCATCGTCCTTGAATTGGCTGTCTTGGTGATCATCGCTAAAGGATGCAGCGACAGCGGCGAACTGATCAGCCGTATCGCCAATATAGGGCGATGGTCCCCAATCGCAGGTTACTGCCTGTGCGGCCTGAAACGCCCGCCATGTGTTGTCGGCCACTACCGCGACGCCGCCGTTGATCGGCAGCACGGCCTGAACACCGCGCATCTTGCGCGCGTCTTCTGCATCAAAACCGACCAGTTCCCCTCCAAGAGCAGGGTTTGTGCGCGTGGTAGCGTAAACCATCCCGTCCATCACCATGTCGATACCGTAGATTTGCGTGCCGGTCGATTTGGCGACGATGTCAGTCCGTTTTTGCGGCTTGGTAAGATAGCGCCATTGTGACGGATCGCGTAGGGTAACGTCTTGGACCGGTTCGATATCAGCGGCCAGAACGGCCAGATCAAGGTATTCGATCTTAAGCCCGTCTGGTAAAACCACACAACCATTTTCGGTCTTCAGCTGATTGCGTGGCAAACCCGTTTGCTGCATTGCCGCGCGGATCAAGGTTTCGCGCGCAACAGCTCCTGCCATCCGCAAGCGGTCGTAAAGATCAGGCACGGTCGAGGAGCCGCCGGTGATATGCAACCCCATCAGCTTGCCCATGACATCCGCAGCACCGCGCCCGGTTCGCGCCAGCAACGTATCCGAGGTGGCCGCTATTGGCATCGATTCGGCGCCAACAACGCCGTTATAGTAGATTGCGCTTGCGGGCCCCGAGATCAGCGTTGCGGTGGCGGGATCAATGTCCAGTTCCTCGGCGATCAGATGCGCCTGCATCGACCATGCCCCCTGCCCGACATCTGCACGCGGCGTGATCAAAGTGATGCCCTGCGCGTCAATCTTTACGTAAGGTGTGATGGCGGTTTCGCCCATTTTCAGATCTGCAAGCAAAGGGTTGGTCCCGTCTCGCTTGTAAAGATAGGTGCCAAAGGCGACCCCACCCGCAATGGCGGCCGACCCGATCAGAAAGCTGCGTCGGGCGATGGTTTTCACACGTCCCATATCAGACCCTTTTCAACTTGGACGATGCAGACTTGACCGCAGTGCGGATGCGCGGGTAGCTGCCGCAACGACATAAATTACCGCTCATTGCCGCATCAATCTGGGCGTCCGTCGGATCGGGGTTGAGATCAAGAAACGATGCGGCCTGCATGATCTGGCCTGCCTGACAATATCCGCACTGGGCGACCTGAAGGTCGATCCATGCCTCTTGCACCGCATGCAGCGCTGATGGCGTACCAAGCCCTTCGATGGTTGTAATGTCGCCCGAAACATCGCCTGCGGCCAGCTGACAAGACCGAACGGCGATCCCGTCCATATGAACGGTGCAGGCACCGCATTGCGCGATGCCGCAGCCGTATTTAGGCCCGGTGATCCCCAGCTCATCGCGCAAAACCCACAAAAGCGGCATGTCGTCTTCGACATCTACCTCATGGGTTTCGCCGTTTACGGTCAGCTTCATTGAAAATCTCCCGGACTTATCAAAGGCAAGGTATCACGTGGTCGCGGCACGTAAAGATACTGCCAATAGACGCAAAAGCTATCCTTGCGTCAACTTTATCCGTCGAAGCGAGGGCCCTTAGAAACGAAAGGCACCGCCGCCAGAATTGGCCGCGGTGCCTGCAAACACACTGTTAAGAGGGATCAGAATTCGACGACAGCGCGGATAGACTTGCCTTGGTGCATCAAGTCGAAGCCGTGATTAATCTCGTCCAGGGTCAGCTTGTGGGTGATCATCGGGTCGATCTCGATCTTGCCGTCCATGTACCAATCAACGATCTTTGGCACGTCCGTGCGCCCCTTGGCCCCGCCAAAGGCCGTGCCGCGCCAGACGCGACCTGTCACCAGTTGGAAAGGGCGGGTCGAGATTTCAGCACCTGCCGGGGCCACACCGATGATGATGCTTTCGCCCCAGCCTTTATGCGCCGCTTCCAGCGCCTGACGCATGACCTTGGTATTCCCCGTAGCGTCAAACGTGTAATCTGCGCCACCCTTGGTCAGCTCGACCAGATGCGCCACAAGGTCGCCTTCAACGTTGTTGGGGTTCACGAAATCGGTCATACCGAAATAGCGGCCGGTTTCTTCCTTGTCGTCATTCAGATCAACGCCGACGATCTGATCAGCCCCGGCAAGGCGCAGTCCCTGGATCACGTTCAGACCGATGCCACCCAAACCGAAGACCACACAGCGCGCGCCGATTTCCACCTTGGCAGTGTTAATAACAGCGCCGATGCCCGTGGTAACGCCACAGCCAATATAGCAGATTTTATCGAAGGGCGCGTCTTTGCGCACCTTGGCAAGGGCGATTTCAGGGATGACGGTGTGGTTCGCAAAGGTCGAACACCCCATGTAGTGGTGGATCGGCGTGCCATCCATCATCGAAAAGCGCGTGGTGCCGTCGGGCAGCAGGCCCTTGCCTTGGGTCACGCGGATCGCCTGACACAGGTTGGTTTTCCCGGAAAGGCAATATTCACATTCGCGGCATTCCGGGGTGTAAAGCGGGATCACGTGATCGCCGACCTCAAGCGTGGTAACGCCTTCGCCGATTTCCAATACAACGCCCGCGCCCTCATGGCCCAGGATAGCGGGAAAGATACCCTCGGGATCATCGCCCGAGCGGGTGAATTCATCGGTGTGGCACAGACCGGTGGCTTTGATCTCGATCAGGACTTCGCCCTTTTGGGGGCCTTGAAGATTGACCTCCATGATTTCAAGCGGTTTGCCAGCGGCAACGGCGACTGCGGCGCGGGTTTTCATCATCGGGGGCATCCTTTTTCTGTTTGTCGTAAAAGGTCGAAGATAGAGGTTGTTGTCAAGTATAGAGCCGGGTTTGGGGGCCAGCCCCCACGGCCGCGAAGCGGCCTCTCCCCCGGGATTTTGATCCATTTGGAATTAACAGCCCTTATGGGGCCTCAAACGTGATGCGACCGTTGCAGATGGTCACGCGGGCAAAGGCGTCGGTAATCCGGGACGGTTCAAGACTGGTCAGGTCATGTGACAGCACGACCACATCCGCAAGCAGGCCCACGGCAAGGCGGCCCTTTTGGTGGTCACGAAATTCAACCCACGCATTATCGCGGGTATAGCTGGCCAGCGTCTGCATCAAGGTTTGGGTTTGATCGACCCAAGGCGTTCCCAGATCAAGCGGGGCCATTGCAGCTTTAAGACTGGTCATCACCTCGACCCCGATGACGGGCCAATCGGTGCTGAAGATCACCGGCGCGCCGGTGTCGCGAATTTGGGTCCAAGGATAAGCCGTAGGGATTTGGTGGTCATGCAGATATTTCACAACGCCCGTCGGAGGGAAGATGCCGCCAAAAGGCGCATGACCCGGCTGGATCGACGCCACAGCCCCCAAAGCCGCGATACGTCCAATGTCATCCGGATG
Source organism: Roseobacter sp. (assembly GCA_024636495.1). Classification (GTDB taxonomy): domain Bacteria; phylum Pseudomonadota; class Alphaproteobacteria; order Rhodobacterales; family Rhodobacteraceae; genus Sulfitobacter. Next base: position 24,139 of record JAGXGZ010000059.1, read on the forward strand.
CACAGTCTCAAGATGCTCTATCCGGTGGCGGCTGTCGCGCTTGCCGTTGTGTTCGAGCGCAGCCTGATAGGCGTCAAGCGTGCGCTGCACACCAGCGTCGCCAATGGCGTGCACCGCAATTTGCAGCCCCATCGCATCAATGCGCGTGCAGGCCGCATTGAAATGATCGGCACTAAACACCGGATCGCCTAGCGTATCGTCGGTACCGGGATATGGCTGTAACATCAGCGCCGTTTGCCCTTCGATGACCCCGTCAACGAACATCTTGACGGTCCCGGAATATACCATATCGCCCGCGTAACGCATGTGCATCTCGGCGGCCTCTGATAAACGATCAAGCGGATCTTCCGGTCTTAGGTGAAAAGGGATCGAAGTGCGACACAGCAAAGTGCCTTCGGCTTCCATCTCGGAAAGCAGTTCGAGCTGATAAAAGTTGCCATCCATGCAGTGCAGGCCCGTTATGCCTTGTGCTGCGCAATGCTGCATGCCGCGTGCAAGGGCCGCTTTGTCTTGGGCGCGGTCCTGTGGGCTTGGGGTCGGTTCCGGGTTCTTGCCAGAGATCAAGCCAGCCAAATCACGTCCGCCGTGGCGTGTGAGTGCGAGAACTGCTGCATAGGCACCGGGTTCGCGCAGCTCCCCGCTGGCTAAACCGTCATTGCCCATCACAATCTCGCAGCCCGCCGGAGTATCGCCGCCACGCTCAATACCGGCCAGTTTCAGGGCGGCGGTGTTCGCCCAAACGGTGTGATGGTCCGGTGCAAACATCGCAAAAGGGCGGTCAGGGCAAACCCGGTCAAGGTCTTGCCGCGTTGGTGTCTTGTCGGGATGCAAGATCGCGTAATCAGCCTGCACCGCAAAAACGACCGCGTCATCGGGATTGGCGGCGGCATAAGGGGCCACGGCAGCGCCCAGCGCCTCAATCCCCTCTACGCCGTGCAGATCAAGATATCCCAACTCGACCGAACCGCAAAACACATGCACATGGCTGTCGATAAAACCCGGCATAACGGTGGCGTTTGCCGCGTCAATGATGCGCGTCTTCGAACCCGCCAGCGCGCGTATTTCGGCGTCTGTGCCCAAAGCAACAATCTTGTTGTCCGCGATGGCAAGCGCGCTGGCACCCGTCGTCGCGGGGTCAAAGGTGATCAGCGCACCGTTCAAAATGATAATATCGGGGGTCCGGGACATGGGCGCGGTCTTTCGTTGGGGCAAAGGTATTTCGTAGGCTATCGCCAACGCGACGCGCACTGCAAGCCAATCTGCGGTCAATCGCCAACCGCATGCCGGAGGGCGCGGATCATCGCGGCAAGTTCAGCGCTTTGTGGGGCCGAGGCGCGCAGGCTTATGCCCACCGGACCTGCCATCATTGGTGCGTTCAACGGCACGGCGCGCAAGCTGCCGTTCGCCAACTCTTCGGCGACCACGCCCCTTGAAATGAACCAGATGGCATCGGTTTCACGCAGAACCTGCCGCCCGAACGCAAGCGATACCGTTTCGAACGCAGGGGCGATGTCATCCGCGCCCAGACTGCGTAGATAGGACCGCACCAATGGGCCGATAACAGCGCCGGGCGGCGGCAAGATCAACGCAAAGCGTTCTAGATCGCGCGCCTCAAGACGGTCGCCCCACGGGTGGTCTGCGCGCACCACTGCGACAACATCTTCGGTATAAAGCTGCCGAAAGCTAAGCCCCTCCATCCGGTCGGCCTCGGCCATGCGCCCCACGACCAGATCAAGCCGCCCTTCGCGCAATTGCGACAGCAGCAACCAGTTCGGCCCGGTTGAGACCCGGACCAGACATTGCGGATGGTCCTCGCGGAACCGGACTGCAGCACTTGGCACAAGCCTTGTTGCTGCTGTGGGCAACGTGCCAATCGCAAGCCGCGTTTGCGCCTGTCCCATCCCTGGTCGGGTCGCGTGCCCAAGCGTCGCCATCGCAGAGCCTGCCAGTTTCTGAAACTCCTGCCCTGCCCTGTTCAGGCTTAGCCGCCGCGCTGTGCGGTCAAACAGCTGCTGACCAATAATATTTTCAAGCTCGCGCAGGGTTTTAGAGACAGCAGGCTGGCTGACACCCAACTGATCCGCCGCCGCCACGATAGATCCGGCTTGGGCAATATCAAGAAAGGTGGAAATATGGCGCAAGCGCAACCGGGGATCGATTATCATAACCATGAGGTTATATAAATTGCTCGACTTCTCAATATCTTTATCGATCCTGTTATGGGAAAAGCGGGCCAAAGCGAAAGGGAGCGTCGCATGTCAGACACATACGAGACCGGAATGAAGACCCGCCGAAGGGTGCTTGGAGATACCCATGTAGACAGAGCCGAAGCCGCAAAAACTGATTTTGACAAGCCGTTTCAGACCCTTATTACCGAAGGGGCTTGGGGAACGGTTTGGGCGAGTGACAACATTACGCACCGTGAACGGTCGATGTTGACGCTGGCGTTGCTGGCGGCCACGGGCAATTTCGAGGAAATTCCCATGCATATCCGCGCCACCGCCAATACCGGAGCCAGCAAGACCGACGTGATGGAGGCGTTTCAGCATGTTGCCATCTATGCGGGGGTGCCAAAGGCGAACCATGCGCTTAAGCTGGCCAAACAGACCTATCTGGAAATGGGGGAGGACTTATGAGCGATCAGAATGGTGCGTTCTTTCACCGAGACCGCAGTTGGCAGCCACCTGCACTGACGCCAGCATATAAAACCAGTGTGGTCAGGTCGCCGCAAAAAGCGCTGATCTCGATGAACACAACGCTGAGCGAACAAACCGGGCCGGTGTTCGGCCATCAGATCTTGGGCGATTTAGACAATGACCTGATCCTGAATTACGCCGCCACAGGCGAGATGGCGATTGGCGAGCGAATTATTGTGCATGGTCGGGTGCTCGACCAAAACGGACGTGGCATTCCCGGTGTGCTGCTGGAATTCTGGCAGGCCAATGCCGGCGGGCGCTATCGCCACAAAAAAGAGGGCTATCTGGCACCGCTGGACCCCAACTTTGGCGGTTGCGGACGCACGATTACCGACGATCAGGGCGGCTATAGTTTCCGTACGATCAAGCCGGGCGCGTACCCTTGGCCCAACCGCACCAACGACTGGCGGCCCGCGCATATCCATTTCTCGCTATTCGGCAGCGGCTTTGCGCAGCGGCTGATCACCCAGATGTATTTTGAAGGCGACCCGCTGATCTGGAAATGCCCGATTGTGGAAACGGTGCCGTCCCGCGAGGCGATCGAGCAATTGATCGCACCGTTGGATATGGAAAACACCATTCCCATGGACGCACGTGCCTATAAGTTTGATATGGTCCTGCGCGGACGCCGGTCGACGATGTTTGAAAACCGCAAGGAGGGTAACTGATGCAAGAGTTGAACCACCTGAAAGAAAGCCCCTCGCAGACCGCAGGGCCTTACGTCCATATCGGCTGCGTGCCGAATTTCTGCGATATTACAGGCGTTTACCCCCATGATCTGGGCGACACGATGGTCAACGCCGACACCCGTGGCGAACGGATCACGGTCAAGGGCGTCGTCTATGATGGTACCGGCACCCCGCTTAAGGATGCGATGGTCGAGATTTGGCAGGCCGATGCCGATGGGATCTATCCGGGCAATGATCCACGCGGGGCCGCTGACCCTAACTTTACAGGCTGGGGGCGCAAGGCGGGGGATTATGACACTGGCGAATGGGCGTTTGACACGATCCGCCCCGGTGCTGTGCCCTTTCCCGACGGGCGGATGATGGCACCGCATATCAGCTTTTGGATCGTGGCGCGCGGGATCAACATTGGCTTGCAAACCCGCATGTATTTCCCCGACGCCGACAACAGCACCGACCCGCTGCTGATACGGCTTGAACATCAAAACCGCGTGCAGACCCTGATCGCGCAGAAGGACGGCGATGGCGTCTTTCGTTTTGATATTTATCTTCAGGGCGAGAAAGAAACGGTGTTCCTAGATGTCTGATCCTTGTATTTTATGTGTTGCCATCACCGGCAGCGTACCCACCAAAGCCGCCAATCCTGATGTGCCGATTTCGATCAACGAACAAGTCGAGAGCACGCAGGCGGCATTCGAGGCAGGGGCAAGCATCTGCCACGCCCATGTGCGCAACGACGATGAAACGCCGTCGTCCGACCCCGAGAAATTCGCCGCCCTCAAGGAAGGGCTTGAGAAGCATTGCCCCGGCATGATTATCCAGTTTTCGACCGGTGGCCGTTCCGGCGCGGGCAAGGCGCGCGGCGGCATGTTGTCCTTGCGCCCGGACATGGCATCGCTGTCAGTTGGGTCGAACAACTTTCCGACGCGTGTCTACGAGAACGCTCCCGACCTGGTGGAGTGGCTCGCCTCTGAAATGCGCACCTATGAAGTCGTGCCTGAAGTAGAAGCATTCGACCTAAGCCACATTCTGCAAGCCATCCAGCACCACAAGGATGGCAAGCTGTTCGGACGGCTTTATGTGCAATTCGTCATGGGCGTGAAAAACGCGATGCCTGCCGACAAGACGGTGTTTGACTTCTATGTCGAACAGGTCAAAGCGCGGGCACCTGACGCGGCGTGGTGTGCGGCAGGGATCGGCCCCAACCAGATCGTGGTGAACGAATGGGCGATTGCGGCGGGCGGTCATACGCGCGCGGGGTTGGAAGACAACGTGCGCCTTGATCGCGACACGCTGGCCCCGTCGAATGCCGCGCTGATCAAACGCGCCGCTGATCTGTGCGAAAAATACGAACGCCCCGTCGCGAGCTGGCAACAGGCCCGCGAGATTTTGGGCCTGCGCCCTGTAACCGTCTAAAACAGCCCTGCCCGCCGCGTCAGTTCAGACGCACGGGCAGGTTTAACGGGCCACGAAATCCGAACCCGGACCAGACGACGCTGGCGGGATCGACCAGTTCCATATTGGGAAACCGTTCAAACAGCATTGGCAACAACACCTTGCCCACCGTGTGGCGCGAGATATGGATGCCCATGCAATGATGCGCCCCATTCCCGAACGACTGATGCGCAGTGGATTCACGAAACACATTGTAAAGATGCCCGTCCTCATAGACATCTTCATCGTGGTTGGCCGAAGCCTGCACCGTCATCACCACATCGCCCTTGGGAATCGTGAACCCTCTGATTTCGGTGTCTTCAATCGCCACGCGCGAGCTGACCTGAATGGGCGCGACCCAGCGCACCCCTTCCTCGAATGCCGTAGCCCAATCACCGGTTGATTTCATTTGCTCAAGCTGGTCGGGGTTGGTCAGCAGACCGTAAAGGATTGTCAATAATGCATCACGTGGCTCGTTGATGCCGCCGCCAATCGCGATTTTGATGTTGGAAACGATCTGGCTCATCTCGATTGGGTCTTCTGCATTTATCATCACCGACAAAGCAGACTGATCAGGGTTGGCTTTAAGGACCGTAACCATGCGGGCCAATTCTACGTTCATCTTAATGTTTGCTTTGGCCACGCGTTCGAACGGCTCATCTGCCCAGCCAAAGTTCCCTGCCCCGTCGATCAGCGCTTGCGACCAATGTTGCATGTCCGCGTCGGATGCATCGGGCAACCCCAACATTTCCGCGAGGATGCGCGCCGCAAGTGGGCCCGCGAGCATCGGAAACAGGTCAATCACCTCGTCGCGCGGCAGCCGGTCTAAATAGGCGTTGGCATGGCGTTCATAGGACGGCACCCAAATCGTCTTGATGTTGCGCGCCGAGAACGTCGGCACCATCGCCATGCGTTCACGCAAATGGGCATCGCCGTCCTTGCGCATCAGCGTGTGTGCCTCGAACGCCTTTTCCATGGGGGTATTGGGGTCATTTGTGCTGAACAGCGCAGAATTGCCTTTGACGGCACGGGTATCTTCCGCCTTTGTGAGCAAGGTCCGCCCCAAAGATTTCACCCGCAACACGGGGCTTTCTGCCCGCAGGCGCGCATAAATCGAATAGGGATCGCGGGTGAGTTCGGAAAGCGTGATTGTCTCGTTCAACGGTGCAAATGGCATTGATCCCCTCCCAAGGACACAAACACCTACAGTGTTCGACTATCGAACGATAAGAGGCATAAACGATTTAGGCAACGCCGATTTTCATAGAAAAATTTCGTCGAACTTCGTCTCTGAATCTGCTTCCAGGGTTTTGACAGCCCCGTCCACTTCTACGTCCGTCGGGTTTTCCCAGTCTGCGTTAGCAATCATGCCCGCATCTTTCAAAGCCTGTCCCGTTTTCTTGAAATCGATCAGCGAATAGACCTCGTTATACTGGATTTTTTCACCGGCGCGGAACCAGAACCGCGTGCAGGCATCAACTACGTCGGGGGTGACACCAGCGAACCACTTAAGCTGCCGCTGAAAGTCTTCGAAGATCCTGCCGGGACGGCGCAGAAGAATGGCTATCTTGCAGGACGGATCAATCACAAACGCAGCCAGATGCAGCGCAGAATTGTCGGTGGATACGATCATCGACGCAGCCTTGTAGGTGGCCAGTTGGGTTTGCAAATCATGCTGTTGCGGATGAAAAATAGTATAGCCTTCGGCCTCCATCTTGGCCTCGATATAGTCCTCCATCAAATACCGCCCGCGTTTGCGAAACAGCGCGCTGCGCGAAATGTAAATCTTGTCGGGACCGGCCGGTTCGATCCTTTGGCGTAGACGGCGGTCGGTAAAAGCGCGAAATTCCGGACTGCCTGACATCAGATCGTGAACGCCGAATGCTTGCGGCGCGATGATCAGCCGTTCGATACGGGTGGGTTTGGCAAACGCGGTCATCCGGGGCATGTCACCGAGTTGGTCCGTGATAACCTTGACCATCCCCAAGCTACGTTCGGGCCAAGTGATTGGATTTTTGGGGATGAAGGCGATGGCATCAATCTGTTCGGTCACCTCATCCACCGCCCAAAGCCGCGCCAACGATTCACACAACGCGTGGCCGAAATGCCCGTACGAAAGCCCCGCATAAAGCATCGTGCCAGCAACCTCGCGGTCCACCTCTGCCTCGGAGGGCAAATCAGGCTCGACGGTTGTGGGCCGCCTGCTAGAGCGCCACGTCATCGCGTCTTCGCAAAACGCCCCATCCGCGTCGAACACCCCGGCCGGGCGTGCCATGGCACGGCGTTTGCCTTCGCCCCAAGGGACGATCAAAGCGTTCTCGACCACACGAATTTCACCCGCCAAAGGGCGATCTGGGTCAAACGTAAGCGCCATGTCTTTCTCCAACTGGGTCTGAGAGGACTTCTTTAGCCCCGGGTGATCTGGGATTGCAATTTCTTCTGGGACACGGGGCCATCAATCCGAATAAACGAAACGCCCAGACGGATGTTGGCGCGGTCATTCCCGGTGATCTGAACTTCTGGTTCATTTGGCCAAGCGGACAGATCAAGCGTGTAATCATCGCTCCACCCAGCGATCAGGGTCACGCCGCCGTAAGCCACATGGAACACCGCCTGACCTTCGCCGGGCTCGATCGTGTTGTGACCGCTGCCGATATAAATGTGGTCATCCCCCCCGGCCGAGCGGACGATATTGCGCCCCGGTCCGGTATGAATTTCCGATCCCCCCGTCCCGTCGCTGATGTCATCGTTACCCGGACCGCCATAAATCTTGCTGCGCCCCTCGCCGCCGCAAATGACATCGTCGCCTGCGCCGCCATCCAGGATATCGCGCCCATTGCCACCATAAAGCGTGTCGTTGCCCGCGCCGCCATAAAAGATGTGCACGTCCTTGCCGCGGCCGGATTTTGCGATCAGGATGTCGTTGCCCGCGCCGCCATGAAACGTGGCCCCTGCGTATTTCGCGCCGATCATGACATCCGCACCGCGACTGCCATGGACGTTGACAGCGACACGTTCCGAGGTCTCGAAATTCATCGGCGTATCAGGATGTGCAACGATGGCGATCTCTTTACCCTCGCTGGCGTTTTGTTCCTTGCGCGAGACGACCGTGGCGATGCGGATATTCTCGATATAGGCGGGCATGTGCAGCACGTAATCATCCGGGCCCGCCATGTACCACAGCGTGTCATTTCCGCCATCAGCGTCTTCGGTGATCTTTTCGGCATTGGCCCCGTAAGCCCAATAATCATTGTCGGCATTGCCCCCTGCCAGCACCACGGACCCATCCAGCGCCATCATCGCATTTACGCCACGCTGAGGGTTCTCGAACCCACGCAGATCAAGACCAAGTTCAAGCGCGTTATCCACCATGCAGGCGCGCAAAGCGTCCAGCGGGGCGTCGGCGACGATATTCGTCGTCTCGCCCGGGTCAGCGACCAGATCATAGATATGCTCTTCGCCGTTGGGATAGCGAAAGTATCTATACCGGCTCAGATCGGGTTCCGAGGATCGCACCGACAGCGTGCCAAAAACACTGGTTACAGGCGATTTCTTGATGTCGAACTGCCCGAAACTTTCATCCACCAAGGCCAGCAAACTTTGCCCCGAGGTCCAGTCAGGCCGGTACGGCAGCCCCGCCAGATCCATAATCGTTTTGGGCACATTGTGTAAAGACACCGGCAGATCGATCACGCGGCCCTGCGCCATCCGCGCGCTCCAGATGCCAAGGGGGACGTGGGCAGCACTGTCCCACTGGCTCATCTTGTGGAAACTGTCATGGGTGCCCAGGTTAAACCCGTTGTCCGACAGCAAAACCACAGTAGTATTTTGCCCCAATTCAGAATTCCGAAGCGCCTCCATGAACCGGCCAATTTCGGCATCCACATGGCTGATCGCTGCGAAATAGGCGCGCACAACTTGGCGCCACGCCTGATCGCCCGCCTTTTCGGGTGTCCAAGGGCCGTTGGTGATATAGGCGGCCTCGTAGACCGCCATGCCTTCTTGCGGCCCGAAATAGTCCTCTGGTGCGGCGGTGCTGGGCCAGTTGATTTTGTCGACGTCATATTGCTGATAAAACCGGTCAGGGCATTGCAGGTTGTAATGCGGATGCTTGAAGCCAAGCTGGATCAGGTGGCGGCGCTTGGGATCGGCGCGGCCCAGATAGTCGATGGCATTTTGCGCCACCATATTGTCATAGAACCTGCTGTCCTGACTCCCGTCATCATTGGGGTGATTGACGCCTGCGATCCCCGGCCCCTTGTCGAGGTATTTCTTGACGTTGCTGCGCCGGCCTGCGTCCTTCGCCTCGGGCTGTTCGTGGAACAGGATGCGAGCGTATTCTTCGGGCATGGGTTTGTAATTGCTGTCGACCTTGCCAGTGGTAAAGGTCCGGAAACCTGCGCGGCGCAGATCGAATTGCCAGCCTGTGGTGGGCGGCAGGATATCGCGCCAAAACCGATTGAGATCGACCAGACCGGTGCGAAACGGCGACAGCCCTGTGGCCAGTTCAGCGCGACAAGGCGCGCACAGCGGCACGGTGGCATAGGCATTGGCAAAACGCACGCCCTCGCCCATGAAACGGTCGATGTTGGGGGTGCTGATCGTCAGGCCAAAGGCGTTGCGCCACGTGAAGATGTCGATCATGTCATCAATCCAGATGACGCAGATGTTGTCGCCTTGCGCGTTCTGTTTGCTGAAACTCATAACGCGTCCTCTTGGGCTTCGACAAAGCGGCAGGCTTGGGTGATCTTGTCCATCGCGGCAGGCGTCGTCCCGGCGGTATCGAGCCAGAACAGCACGTCGTGGATCACCGAATGGCCAAGTGTTTTCAAAATACCCTTGCGGTGCGATCTGCATCCGATGAACAAATCAGTGGCACCGGAAAGCGCGGTTGCCAAACCGGCACTCGCGTCCGGGCTGGTTTGAGAAGGGGGAAGTTTCGCGCCGCGCTTGGCGGCGGTCAGACTAAGTTTTCCATGATCATAACCGACCAAAACCCACATCTGCGCGCCCGGTGAAGGTACGGTCACTTCGACCGATCCGGCATCATCACGCCATTCCAACAGACCGTCTTTTTCGGATAGGAACAGATAGTTATCCCCGTCGGGCGGATTCAGGGTCACCAAAGTCCGCGCCTGACCTTCCGGCGATGTCAGGCGCACAGCACAGCAAAACTGTTCAGCGTCGACCAGGGCCGCATCAACGACGAACCCACCATTCACCTCGCGAATATAGCCCACGCCGCCGCCCGCCGCGAGACGGGCGTGACCCTCGTTCGGTTCTGCCGGGCGGGCTGGATTGCCCAGCGCGTTTTCAGGGGTCCAAACAGCGATGGCACCGCTGGGGTCCAGAGCAACTGCGCCAGCATGGCCACGATACCAGATCGCATCCATATCATTGGGGTGCTGGTTTGCAGCGGCCTTTGGAGCATCAACCACCGGCGCTTCGCGCAGGATCACACGATCAGGAAGGTCGATATCAATAAAAATCGGCACGAATGTATCCATTAGTGCACCGGCAATGCTGCGGGCAATGCCCAACGATGGAGGGTTTGGCCCGTCACACTTTGGTAGCTGAAACCGTCCCTGAGCGCGCCACGGTTGGCGGGCATCCCGTCGTCAGATGCAGGATGACCAAATGCATAACAAAGTGTCAAATCCTTACCTTTCGGGGGCTTGTCGCAGGTGATCAGCAGATCGTTCCGGTCTTTGGGGTCCAGTCGTACGTCCATAATTTTCGCCCCCTTGTCATCGCCCTCAAGGCGAAAGCCGCAGGCCTCGCCCGCATTCAGCGGATCGGCCTTATCAAGGACGAACGCACCCAACGCTTCGCCACGACAGCGGATCACCGATGCATCAGCCTCGCGCTCTGCCAGCAACAACACCGGACAGGCCCATGGCGCGTCGCTGTTGCGCGCCTCGATGGCAAAGCTCTCCATCTCGGCGATTTGCAAGCGCGCGTCGGGGGTTGGCCGGCCAAATGGATCTTGCGCAAACATATATCCAGGGGCCGCATAGATATGGTCGTGCGTGCCTTTATTCCATGCCAGATCCCACTGCGCCCGCAAAACGGGCGTGTCTGAAATATCAGCGGTGCCCGCATCAAAGACAGAGGTAAACAGCGGTTTGCGCAGGCCGTTGTCTTCAAACAGATCGGTGATCTGGTGCATAATGGCATGCATCCCTCGGGTCCAGTCCGCACCGGTGCTCAGGACATCTTCAAGGGTGAAATCAAGCCCCACGGACAGTACCTTTGCGGGCTTTCCCAAGGATTTGGCCGCATCACAAAGGTTCACGACAGTCTGGCGAAAGTTGGCCATCGCCGCACCTTGCGACAGTGCTGCGATCCCCGCAGAACTATCTGTTTCAGAGCGGGCGTAAATCAGCGGCAAGGCACGGTGGCTGGCCATGCGGCGGCGCAGGATTTCATCGGCGATCAGACTGTCACGGGTCTGCTCGGTCAGTTTTTGAATGATATCGGTCGCGTCATTGTCTTGGGTGCCTGCCGCGCCCGCTGGCCCCAGATCATCGCCTGTGGTCACTACGTGATACGGAAACGACAGCGGCTCTGAAGCGGTCACGGCGCGACGTGAGCCACCAAAGGACAGCAGCCCATAAACCGCACCTGCGGTATCCGCGATAATATCCGGCGCGCTTGCCTCATCGCTTAGGCGCACACGGCGGCGAAACTGGCGCGGGCCTTGAGCACCTGGCAAGTTGGCGCTGAAGATATACCACTGACCGCGCTGGCGCAGGTTCCACGCATCCACATCCCCAAGCACGGCAGGATCAACGGCTGCATCCGCATCCCGTGCGGGCAGACGGCTGTGAATATCCGCAATCACGCTGTCAGACAGGTTCATGCGCAAACCGGTCTCGTCAAAGCCGATCACATCGCCGTTTTTCGCCCGAAGCAGAACGCCGCGCCGCTGGGCCCCTTGGTCTTGCATTTATTTAGGTCCTTTGACGGATCATCGTTCATTCAAGGTATGGCATGAAGCCAAACCGTTCTAAAGCTTTGATGCACTATTTATAAAATGGACGCCATTTCTTGAGCAGGCGGCGGAAGCCTTTTTCTCGTGCGATCCGGTAGAACGCCTGCGCCGCAGGTTTTTCCTTTTCGTGCAATGTTGTGCCGACCTTGCGGACATATCGAAACCCATCGCCGCGCCCCGCACGGTAGGCCTTGCGCATCTCGTGGGCCGAAATATCCCCGCGCAGCAAATCAAATAGCGCCTCGGCTTGGCCCATCTCGACGATGGATTGAATGCCAGCATGGCCTGCACCGTGCAGCAGAACGCGGCTGTACTGCGCGGGCTTGGGCAAGCGTGCTTCGTGTTTCTTGTCTGGTTTGTGCAGCGGATCAACCAGCACGATATAGGCGCGCATGTCATCCAGATGCGCGCCCAGATCATGATGCCATCCGTCCATCTTCGCCCATTGTTCGCCATAGCGCCGCTCGAAACGCACTACGGCAGGATCGATAGAGCTTTGTGGCGAAACTGCGATTGCTCGCGAGGCATTCAGCGCCTGCGCCCCCAGCATCGCGGCGTAGCCGCCCATGCTAAAGCCATACGCGGTTAATTGCGGGTCCGGCCCAAAGAATGCCCGGCACGCTGTCATCGCGACAATGAATTCGTCGTGTTGATGCCAGTCTTCATCGCGGTGGAAAACGCTGACATGGGCAATTGCGCGCTTGGTGAATGACTTTGACCCCCACCCTCCCGCGTCCGACTGAAACGGATAGTCAAAGGGCGCAAAGGCCACCAATACCTTTTGCGGCTTGGCGGGGCCGGTATATTCCAACCGCAGCCTTGTCCCGTCATAGATGACTTGTCGACCCACCCAGCCCTTTGGCAAGGGCTGTGCCTGCATGTCTGTGCTAGTCATCCGCCAAAATCTTTTCCGCATCGATCTTGTCGAAACGGCGTTCCCCCATGTGCTGCTCCAACATGCCTTTGGCTTTGCGCAGCATGTTGACCTCTTTTAGAACCTTCGTATTGCGGTAGTGGATCATCTTGATATCCTTATCTTCGGGCAAGGGTTTGCCCCGCAATTGGCCGCCCAAGATATAGTGCTGTTCTTCGGGCAGGATGTTCCAGTCAAGGCCTGCCGCGCGGATCGCCAGAGGCAGGCTCATCTGGTCCAGATAAGGGCGTTTCTTGATCAGATCGACCTTGTCGATGATCTGCGCCAAGCTCATCCAGACCTCGACGAACGTTTCGCCCTTGTCCGTTACCGGCCCTTCGGGAAACACGATAAGCCCTGCGTTAAAATAAGGCATCAGAGGTTTGCGTTTTTGACGCGACAGCCAGATGCGTTCTTCGGGCAGCGGCATGTCACAAGCGGCATAGATGTGATCCCAGATGTCCTGCCCGGACCATAGCATCGAGGTCGCAGGTGCCACCGACACATGCCCCGGCTTGATCATCTCGTCCGACGTGTTGGGTGCAATGAACAGCATGTCGCTGTCCATGAACGCAGAATAGGCTGTTCGCCTTGGCTGCATCGCGGCAACCATCTTGTTGCCATGAGGATAAGGGGGATCAAACACGCCAGCGGTTTCAATAGGCCGCACATCCACATTCAGCTTTTTAAAGATCGCCATCGCGTAGGGGTTCATGTCGCCGATGGTTTCGGCAGGGCAATAGCCGATCAGATCAACATCTTCCGCAAACTGCGTGCGGATCGAAGCGGCCAGAAAGCACCCCATGTCCTGATATTTTGGCGGGTCGACCACGAAAAAGATAGACAGCTTTGGAATGCTCATGAGGGGTGCCTTTTATGGGGCGTGAATGTCGATGGGGAGCGCCGCACCTGAAATGCCCAAATCCAGCGCCGCTTATGCCTAGCCATTCGAAGCATCGCTTTTGGCCGCTTCGCGTTTCGCTTTGGCTGCGGATTTGCGTTCCTTCGATGTCAGCTTTTGAGCGACAGGCCGGCTTGTTGGCGTTTTGGAAGCAGCGCGCGTCACAGCCGGTTTTGGCGCAGTTTTAGATTTAGGTTTTGCCTTGGCGATTGGCTTTGGCTTTTTCAGACCCAATCGAGCGCGCATGCCGTCGATCACGCCAACAGCGATTTGGGTCCGCAAATCCGGGTCGGCCAAAAATTTGCAGACGTCAGCCGCGCGGGCGGCCATTTCCTGACATTCGTCTTGATGACCGTCACACCACCCCAGCCGCTTTGTAACATTGCCGTGGTTTTTCCGAATGGGGACGAAATGTTCCCATGGCTTGAAATGATGGGTCGCAAACGTCTCGAACGGGCAATCGACAACAAGCGCCACACTGCCCGAATTCAGTGTCCAATACAGACTTGACCCCACATCGTTGCCGGGCAGGACGACAATATATTTGTAGGTTTGAAATTCTTCACGCGACATGCGAGGCCGTTCGAAATCAACCAAAAACGGTTCATTCTCAAGTATAAACCCGTCCGAATTTGTGTAGCCCAGATCGAAACGGGGGTTGTCGAAATAAAGGCTTAGAAAGTTGAACCGCTGCATTGATTTCAACACGTGAAGTGTTTCATCGCGGCTGAATTCTCCGCTCTTGTATTTGCGCAAAAGCGGGTACATCCGGATCATGTCACCCCGTGCCCGGGGCCCCAATCGCCCCCGGTTGCCCGGCCCGCCACGCCATGCGACGCGGTCGGACTTATCGCCCCATGCGACACGGTTCGGATCAAGATTGCCCAGAAAATCAGGGCTGTCGATGTCGTGATATTCGGGAAGCGGCCACAGGACATGGCCCTCGGGTCTGGCGTGTAGACGGTTGAAATTGATCAATGGTGCCGCGCGTCCTTCGCTGTCGACGACCGTGCGGTGGCGATGGTCTTGCATGTCCACAAGAAAGTCAAAGTCAGCCCCAGCCGCAAGAATGTCGCGCAACGCGTTCGTGGTCTTGGTGTTCTTCGAATGCTGGCTATGTTGGACAAGCCAAGGCCGATCGGGATCGCCCGACGGCTGCCAATCGTTCAAATCCCGCGCCGTTTGTCCGGCATGATCCCACAACAAAGTCATCCCGCTGGACGCGCGTGTTCCATACTCAAGCGCTGCGGGATCAAGCGACATCTCAAAGTCGCCTTGCGCACCAAGTTGATGCGCAATTGAGCTATCTACAAAATCTTTCGACGTAACCATGGACCGCTCAATGCTCAGGAAGACAGGCGATTATTTGTTTTGTTGCTTGTCTATTGTTGCTCAAACTATACCCTGCCACAGGCGATTGAGGCAACCCTTTTGACAAGGCGGCCCCTCTCCCTCGCGCAGTGCAAATGATCAGGCAGGTTTCCCATGGCCATCGGTGACGAAAAGACCCTTATGTTGACGGTGATGCGCAACGAGGGGCCATATGTTTTGGAATGGATCGCGCATCATTTTGCCTTGGGGATCGATGATCTGCTGATCTTTACCAACTATTGTTCGGACAATACCGACAAGATCCTTGACCGCATCGAAGTGCTGTGGCCGCACCGCGTCAAGCACCAGCCCAACCCCAAGATCATGTTCCCCAAACAAGGCGCGTGGCACATCATGGCGCTGCGCTATGCGGGTAACTTTGGGCGCTACCACGCGGCCGACTGGCTGTATGTCACGGACGCGGACGAGTTTTTGAACCTCAAGAACGACGCCGGAACTCTGGACGGGTTCTTTGATCAGGCGGGTGCAGCTGATGCCGTTTCCTTCACGTCGGTGGCGTTCAACAGCAACGGGCATAAACACGAGACCACCGATCTTGTCACAACCCGCTATACGCAAACCACCATGGATCTTGAGGGGGCCGAGCAGGAAATCATATCGGCCGTCAAAACATTGTACCGCAACAAGATCATAGGCCCTCGCCGCCCCCACAGGCCCGTCACCAAGACGTTTTCAACGACGGGTTTCAAATGGATCAATGGGTCAGGCGAACCGATGCCAGCGTCGTTTACCGATAGCGATTACAAAGGCATCAACGCCGTTCCCACCCGCGCCTTTGGACAGGTGAACCACTATTCCATCAAATCCGCAGCGGAATTTCTGCTGAAGGTCGATCGCGGTGACGCGGTTCAGGCCGACCGCTTAGGTGCGTCAGAGCAATACTGGAACCACGCCAACCGTGTCGGTGGAACGGATACCAGCAACGTGGGGCTTTCCCCCGCAGCGCTTGAAATATACGACTACTTGCTGGCCGATCCGGTGCTGAAGCAGCTTCATGAGCAATCGTATGAATTGCGTCAAACCCGTTTGGCTGAAATTCTGGAAACAGAAACAGGGCAGGATCTGGCGCGCAGGATCGGCTATTACGACTAGGGGGCGGTGCCGGGTTCGATGATCACAAACTCGGGCACGCTTAAATCTTCCGACGGTGCCAGCGCCTGATCGCCAACCTTCCTCTGTTCGCTCATGAAGGTTGAAATGGCCGGCCCCATCAGTACAATCCGCTTGACGCTGCCGCGGTTGACGTGGCTCAAAAGCTTTGCCCCGATCTGTTCGTAAGTGGCCCGCAGCACATCGGGCTTTTCATCCTCGATCAATTCATTGATCCGTGCGATTGTCTTTGCATCATCGCCCGGAAACACGACCCGTTCTGTGGTCATCTTTAGCTGATCGCCCAGTGATAGGTCATTCTGCGCCAAGATATTGCGCATGATCTGCATCCGTGACGCGTTGTCTTCCTGCGCTACGACAACAGCTTGCGGCACCTCTTTGGCCGTAAAGATCGACAGAAATCCGATGCCAGACCCCAGATCCAGTACCTTCTGCCCCTCTTCGACCATGCGCCCCACCTTGCGAGCCATCCGGCGCTGGTACTTGCCGCGCATCACGAAATCGAGGGTGTTTTGAGCAAAAATCCTGACGTCCGCAGGCAAAAAAATCTCGTGGTTGGGCACCCATTCCACAGCCGTTTGCGCCGATACATCAATGTCACCGGGCACGAAACCATCACCACCTTCGCCCACATCGGCAAAATCAGCTTCGGGTTTTTTGCGGCGTTCCTCAACCGGGCGTTCAGAATTGTTCTTTTCGACCTGCGACATGAGTGCCGCGATTTCAGCCGGATCACGCGCCTTGGGTGGCTTGGCGACGATCTGGGTAATCGGGACAGCTGAGGCCTCAATCAACGACGCCTTCAGCTCTTCGTAAGCGTCGGTTTTGCGATATTCATCAAGCCGCGCTTCAACCCGCTCAATCGCGGCCCAGTGCAGGCGAAATAAAACCGGATCGGTCAGCAGCTCATCCATAATCGCCTTGCGGCGTTCATTATAGCGCAGGATTTTGTCGTCATAGACCTCGTTACGGTCCTGAAGCGACCAGTAATCCGCGTTATATTTGTCTTTCTTGTTGTTCACGTTGCCGCGAAATTTGCGGATCGCGTAGCTGTCGATGGATTTTACCGCATAGTGGTTCATCTGCGCCCATTGATAGCCCACCGTTCGCCGGATCGACCGCCAGCCGCGGAATTTAAAGTAATCCTCCATCGGCAGGCCAGAGCCGTTCAGCCATTTCACCGTATCGGGAAACCCCGTCTCAAGTTCCTTGTTCTTGATCGACGGGCGGTGGATGCCGATCTTCCATTTGTCGGGATCGAATTTGAACAGAGTCTTGACGCCCCAGCCCTTGTTCCATGTCGGCGGTGCGGCATAAAGATATTGTTCCGTCACCGGATCGCGCGACCAATCCACCACATTACCCGATCCGAAAATCCGCCATGTGATGATGATCCCGTTGGCATCACCTGCCGCATCCAGCATCGGGTCTAACGTGCCGTCGCCGTAGTTGATGCACAAAAACTCATCCGCATCGAACATCAGGATCCAGTCGGCCTCGGCGACCTTGGGTTCGTTTTGCGCGTATTTCATCGCAGACGGCTGGGGTTTTACGCCCTCAGGAATGTCATTGCGACGGTGATAGCCAAGGCCCAATTCTTCGAGACGGATCAGCATCTCGTCAGTGCCGTCGCTGCAATCGTTTGTGTAGACTAGGATCTTGGTAAACCCCACGGCAAGGTGATGGGCGTACCATTCCAGCAGAAATGGTGCCTCATCCTTCATCATCGAGATGGCCAGCAGCTTGCCGTGCGGGCTTTTATGCGGTTTCAGTTTGATGGCTTTGGCCCTTTTCGCGGCTTAGCGCAGCGCCTTGTTCGGATCGATGCCGATCTTTTCACACATCCGCGCGGCATAGGAACCGGGCAGCGGGGCATTCTTTTCCCACCAGGGTTTTGTGCCGTTGGTGTACAGATGGACCGACAGGGTGTTTTCGGTGAAATGCCCTTCGACGTTGCCATAGGGATCATAGAACACATCGTTTAGCTGGAACGGCACGGGGTACAGGACTTCGCGCTCGCTTGCCTTGTCGTATTGGCCAGTCTGCTTGGCAAAGTAAGTGAAAGCCTGCGGGCCGAATGCCGTGCGCTCGGCGTTATAGATGCGGTGCGCATGGGTCAGCTTTGGGTCTTGGCGGTCATATTTCTTGCGCTGGTTCTTGTTCCACCATGCGGGGTAATCAGGCAGGTTGTCGTAGTAATCGAGCAGTTGATCGATCAGCTCGCATTCCTGCGGCATGCCCACAACACCGCAGTTCAACGCGCCAGACATGCCGTGGCGGCCAAAGATATAATCCGCATCTTCGGGAAAAGGCTGATGGCAAAATGCGTCGCAATCGATCCAGATCGCACCGGTCTTTTGGATCATCTTGTAGCGAAACACATTCGACAAAAACGATGCACTGGTCGCTTCGACCAAAGCGCGGTCGATCTCCATAATCTCGGACGCGGGGCGCACTTCGACACCTTCGGGGGCATTGTCGACCTTGTCGGCGCAATAAAGGATCGTTTTGTGACCCGCGACAACATGGGATTTCAGGCAAAGTTGGTTCAGATAGTGAAGTTTCTCACCAATCCAAAGCGACGCAACGGGGCGACGGTCATTCATAATTTCAGCCTCTCTGATGACACTATTTTGCTGTGTCTGATTTATCTGCTCTTACGTGAGAATAACTCAGCGGCCCCTTACTTGTAAAGAATCCTTAAGGTTTCACCCGTCGGCGTGCCAAGATTGACTTGGCAGCAGCCCCGTGAGAGTCATTTGCGCAACGCAACCCGACGAAATTAAGGCGCAGCCCCTCGTGACCCGCATTCTAGCCATAACCTGTATGCGAAACGAAGGGCCTTATTGCCTTGAATGGATCGCCCATCACCGCGCCGCTGGCATCACGGATTTCCTGATTTTCACCCATGATTGCGACGATGGCACCGACGTGCTGCTTGATCTGATCCCCGGCGTGACCCATGTGCCGTTTGCCCCCGCACCGGATAAATCGGTGCAATGGCAGGCGATGCGGCTGGCCGATACGCATCCGTTGATGCAGGCCGCTGATTGGGTGCTGTTCTTTGATTGCGACGAGTTTCTATGCCTTGAGGCACCGTTGCTCGACCTGAACGATCTGATCGCCTCGGTCCCCAATGACACCGATGCCATCGCCTTGCCTTGGCGGTTTTTCGGAGCTGGCGGAGTGGAGCATTTCGAGGATGCCCCAACCCCGGACCGCTTTGCCTTTTGCGCGCCCGACCCGTTTTTCCTACCTGCGGGGAGCTTTTTCAAGACGCTGTTCCGGCCTCAAAAATTCCAGAAACTGGGCGTTCACCGCCCCAAGAACAGAGGCAAGGGAGCGGGCAAATGGAGCCTTGGCGGGATAGCGCAAGCGACAACGGCTTTCGCCGAGAATGACGCGCGGATCAATCTGTTTGGTCTGATGCAGGCCCCTGCCCGCGCGCGGCTGAACCATTATTCGCTACGCTCTGCGGCGGAGTTCATGGTCAAACGCGGACGCGGTTTGCCAAACCGGACGACAAAAACCCTTGATCTGCACTATTGGGCAGAGCGGAATTTCAACACCGTCATAGACGCCATGATTGCCCCGATGCTGATTGGCACCCGCCAGCAGATCGCCGCATTGCGCGCCCTGCCAAAGTTGGCGCAAGCCCATGAGGACGCAGTGGCGTGGCACCGGGCGGCCTTTGCGGCGTTGATGCAAGACCCTGCCGAGGTTCAATTTTACTGGCATCTGATCTTGCTTGGCAGCAGCACGCCACCTACCGCCGAACAGGCGCGCGCGCATCTCGCGCGCCACGGGCGGACGCCAGATTTAAACGAGGCGTAGATGCACCGTTAGACGGCGCGAACAGACTTGATTGGCTTTTGTTTCGGTTGCACCCTCAACGGCAGCAATCCCCATCAAAGGTGCCACCAGATGTCCACTGATCCGCTGCTGCAACCCTTTCAGCTTAAGCATCTGACGCTGAAAAACCGGATCATGACCACCAGCCATGAACCGGCCTATCCCGAAGACGGCATGCCCAAGGACCGCTACCGCGCCTATCACGCGGAACGCGCCAAGGCTGGCGTGGCACTGGCGATGACGGCAGGGTCGGCGTCTGTGTCAAAGGACAGTCCGCCGGTCTTCAACAATGTGCTGGCCTATAAAGACGAGGTCGTGCCGTGGATCCGCAACTTGACGGATGCGTGTCACGACCATGGCTGCGCCGTGATGATCCAGCTGACGCATCTGGGGCGGCGCACAACGTGGAACAAGGGCGACTGGCTGCCCTCGGTGTCGTCGTCGAAACACCGCGAACCCGCGCATCGCGCCTTTCCCAAGCTGATCGAGGATTGGGATATTGACCGCATCATCAACGACTTCGCCGATGCAGCCGAGCGGATGAAAGATGGCGGCATGGACGGGATCGAATTGCAGGTCTACGGGCATTTGCTGGATCAATTCTGGTCGCCGCTGACCAATGATCTGGTGGGGCCATATGGCGCCGATACGCTGGAAAACCGGATGCGGTTTCCGATGGATGTGCTGGCCGCTGTGCGCAAACGCGTGGGCGACGATTTCATCGTGGGCTTTCGCTATACGGCTGACGAGGCGCAGAAAGGCGGGATCACGGCGCAGGAGGGGCTAGAGATTTCCAAAAAGCTCGCCGCCTCCGGCCAGTTGGATTTTCTTAATGTGATCAAGGGGCGCATTCATACCGACCCAGCGATGACCGACGTGATCCCGGTTCAAGGTATGAAAAGCGCGCCGCATCTGGATTTTGCGGGAGAGGTCAAAAAAGCCACAGGCATGCCGACCTTCCATGCGGCGCGGATTCAGGATGTCGCAACGGCGCGCCACGCTGTGGCGGCGGGGCTGCTGGACATGGTCGGCATGACCCGCGCGCACATGGCCGACCCGCATATCGTGCAAAAGATCATGGAAGGGCGCGAGGAGGACATTCGCCCTTGCGTGGGCGCCACCTATTGTCTGGATCGTATCTATCAAGGTGGCGAGGCGCTGTGCATCCACAACGCCGCCACAGGCCGCGAGTTAACGATGCCGCACCGGATCGCCTCTGCTGATGTAAAGCGAAAGATCGTTATCATCGGCGCAGGCCCCGCAGGGCTGGAGGCCGCCCAGGTCGCGGCAGAGCGTGGGCACCATGTGACCGTGTTCGAGGCCCAGCCAGACCCTGGCGGGCAAATCCGCCTGACCGCCCAAAGCCCGCGCCGTCGCGAGATGATGTCTATCATTAATTGGCGTATGTCCCAATGTGCCGCCCGCGATGTGGTCTTTCATTTCAACACTTGGGCCGACAACGACACTGTGCTGGCGCTTGAGCCCGACGTGGTAATTGTCGCGACAGGC
Organism: Roseobacter sp.; assembly: GCA_024636495.1. Taxonomy (GTDB): domain Bacteria; phylum Pseudomonadota; class Alphaproteobacteria; order Rhodobacterales; family Rhodobacteraceae; genus Sulfitobacter. The sequence continues at coordinate 45,626 of JAGXGZ010000059.1, forward strand.
GGGCTTCCCAACATCGAGCTGTTTGAAACTGGCGTCACCGCCGAAAATGTCGTGAGCGCGTGGGACATCATCTCGGGGGATGTGAAACCTGCCGAGAATATCTTGATCTACGATGAAAGCGGTGATCATCCCGGCCTGCAAGCCGCTGAAGTGGCAGCATTCGCAGGATCCAAAGTCGAAGTAATGACGCCCGACCGCGTTTTTGCCCCCGAGATCATGGCGATGAACCTTGTGCCTTATATGCGGTCGCTGCAGGATAAAGACGTCAAGTTTACCGTTACACGGCGCCTGCTAGGTGTTGTGCACAAAGGCAACAAACTGACCGCAACGATCGGTACGGATTACAGCGACTACACCCATGAAAAGGACTATGATCAGGTCGTGGTCAACTACGGCACCTTGCCGCTGGACGAGGTGTATCTGGCGCTAAAGCCGCTAAGCCGCAATAAAGGTGCTGTGGATCACGATGCGCTGATCGCGGGAATGCCACAAACGATAGACTGCAATAAATCGGGCACATTCCAGCTGTTTCGCATTGGCGATGCGGTGTCTGCACGCAATACCCATGCGGCGATTTATGATGCTCTTCGGCTCGTGAAGGATCTATGATCGCATAGAAACGTCAGTCAAATGGCTTTTTCCAAGTTTCCCTTTTCCCGGCAATTGGCCCAACATACGACCAAAAGCGTTCCCGCATAAATGCAAGCGCCGCCGCGTTGCGGATTGCCCATAGACCCGTCCGGATGATAGAAAACAGCAAATTCCGGAGGGTGCATGCGTCTGTTGATCGTAGAGGATGAGGCCGATCTGGCGCAGGCCGTCTGCGATCATTTGCGCGGGGCAAGTCACGCCGTTGATCTTGCAACCGGTGTCGAGCAGGCAAAGGCCGCTTTAAGCACCACCGGCTATGATCTTGTTTTGCTGGATTTAAGCTTGCCAGACGGGGATGGTTTGGATGTGTTGCGCTGGTTGCGGCAGCGCCACAAGGATGTTCCGGTTTTGATCGTGACGGCGCGCGACAGGATCACCGAACGCATCGCGGGGTTGGACGCCGGGGCCGATGATTACCTTGTCAAACCCTATGATCTGGACGAAATGCTGGCCCGTATTTCAGCAATTCTGCGCCGTGCCGACAATGACCGCGACCCCGAACGCAGGATTGGCGCGTTGCGGATCATCCCGGGCACCCACACCGTTTTGCGCAATGATATCGCGGTATCGCTGACCCGCAAACAATGGGCCATCCTTGAGCGTCTGAGCCGCAGGCCAGATGCCATTGTCCCGAAATCCGAGCTTGAAGATGCTCTTTACGGCTTTGGCGAGGAAGTTGAGAGTAATACCATCGAAGCACATGTCAGCAGGCTGCGCGCAAAGCTTGGGCGCGGCACCATCGAAACGTTGCGCGGCTTTGGATATCGAATGGGCAAAGAATGAAGCCAGGCAGTCTATCGCGGCGTTTGGCGCTATTGATCAGCCTTGGGTTTGCGGTGATCTGGGGGCTTTCGATGTTTGTCACCAGCATTGCATTGCGGGGCGAACAGGACGAATTGTTCAACAACGAGCTGATGGAGACCGCACATCTTTTTCGCCCGATCGTCACTCAGGCCTTGGTAACAGGTGCACTGGACGTGGCCGCAGTGAACGGCGCGTTGCAGGCACGTGGTACGGGCGACGTTGATGAAGCGCTTATTTATCAGGTGCTTTCCCGCGATGGCAGCGTATTGATCCAGTCGCGTGATTTTGCACAAGCGGTTCTACCTGCGGGACCGACAATGGCGGGGTTTGTTCAGACGGAAACGCATGCTTTTTACACGACAGATTTCAATGCAAGTGGCTATGCCGTGCGCATCGGTGACCCTTTGCAAGAGCGGCTAGAGGCCTACCGCGACAGCTTTGTCGCCTTCCTGATCCCGATGCTGGCGCTTTTGCCGCTTGCGTATTTCCTGGTGGGCTGGGTCGCGCGCACGGCCCTAAATCCCCTGGAACAGTTGCGCAGCGAAATCACCCTGCGCGGTGGCATGCGGCTGGACCAGATCGATGCAAAGGATCAGCCTTTGGAATTGGTGGCGATCACCAGCACCCTGAACAACTTTATGGGGCGGCTGGCACAATCGTTGGAAGGTGAACGGGCTTTTGCCAGTTCGGCCGCGCATGAATTGCGTACCCCGCTGGCAGTAGCATTGGCTCAGGTGCAACGGCTGCGGATTGAGACGGCGGATGGCGATGCCCTTTCGGCCATCATCAAGGTCGAAAACGCATTGAAACGGATGGTGCGGCTGGTATCGCGCCTGCTAGAGGTAGCACGCGCGGAAGCCGGGATCGGGGTGGCCACTGCAAAGACCGACATCGCCGGCGTCTTGCGCTTTGTGGTCGACGAACACAAACGGGATCTTGCTAGACAAATGCGGATCACGCTGACGATCGAGCAGGCCCCGGTCTGGTCAGCGATGGATGCCGACGCCTTTGCCATTGTGATAGGCAATCTGATCGACAACGCCTTTCACCATGGCAAAACCGAAGGCATCGTAGCGATCAGTCTGACCGCCACACGATACGTCAGTGTCCAGAACGACAGCGCCCTCGTCCCTGCCGAAGAATTGCAAAAGCTGGTCGGTCGGCTGCATCAAGGTGAAACGACGCACAATGGATTTGGGCTCGGGCTTTACATCGCCGACCGGATCGTGCGCCAAGCCGGGAGCGCGCTTGAATTACGCTCTCCCTGCCAAGGACGATCATCGGGTTTTGAGGCGGGATTTGTTCTGCCCCCCGCCTAAAGATTACAACCGTCCAAGCAAATCGCGGGACGGGTCGCCTGTTACGGGCAAACCGACGCTTGCTTGGTAGGCCGAAATTGCCTTGCGGCTGTTTGGCCCGATCACCCCGTCGGTCCCATCTGTGTCAAAGCCACGCGCAGTCAGTTTGGTCTGCAACGCTTTGCGGTCTTCGATGGTCAAGCCGTATTTGTCGGGGCCAAAGCTGGCTTGAATAGGGCCACCGCCTGCAATCCGGTCTGACAAATGCCCTACCCCAATCGCATAATTATCCGAATTGTTGTAACGTTTGATTGCGCGGAAATTCCGAAATACCGCGAAACGCGGCCCGCCCGCGTCAGGCTGCAAGACGGAAATCGGCGTGCCTGAATTCGCCGCCGGCGTACCCATCTCGGCCCCCCATTTTTCGCCCGATGCCCAACCGGATTTTGCAAGATAAGCAGCGGTCGACGCCAAAGAATCCGCCGGATCTTCCGACCAGATATCACGACGTCCGTCACCGTTAAAATCAACTGCGAACGCCTGATAGGATGTGGGGATAAACTGAGTGTGACCCATCGCACCAGCCCAGCTTCCCGTCAGGTTCGAGGCCGAGACATCTCCATTCTCAAGAATTTTAAGTGCCGCGATCAACTGCTTTTCAAAGAACGCACCCCGCCGACCATCATAGGCCAGCGTTGACGTGGCCGATACGACAGGCACATTGCCACGACGTTCGCCATAAAAGCTCTCAAGCCCCCATACGGCCGTCACGACCTCGGCAGGCACGCCATAGCGCGCCTCGATCTGACGCAAGGACGCGTTGTGTTTCGCGAATGCAGCTCGCCCTTTTGTCACGCGTTCATCAGATGCCGCAATGGCCAGATAATCCTCTAGTGATCTGCTAAATTCTGTCTGATTACGGTCACGCTTTACCACTCCGGGCAAGTAGCCGGTTTGTGCAAAGCCGCTGCGCAGCGTACCCGGAGAAATACCTTGCCCACCCGCGCGCGCCTTGAAGCCTTCGACCCAAGCATCATATCCAGAATTTGCCTGCGGCAACAAATCTGGCGGTAATCCTTCATCGGAACGGGGCGCAAACGACCCAGTACTGCCTCCAGCGTCGCAGGCAGACAGGCCCAATGCTGCCAACCCTATCGTGAAACTTCTACGTGAAATACTCATACTGCCCGCGCCCTTTTTATGATGTCGCTTTTGCGCAGATTACCTTAAGGGATCGTCTGCGCAAAGGGCCAGTTGAGCGATGGCAAAGCTTTGCCTAATTGCCCGGAATATAAAGCGGTACGGTCGACATAGACATCTTGGCAGACCCGTTTTGAACATCACGCGCATGACTGATATAGATCAACGTGTTGTTCGCCTCGTCATAAATCCGCTTGACCTGTATCGTCTTGAAAATGACTGATCGACGTTCACTGAACACAGTCTCCCCTTCGTCATCGCGCGAAATGTCACCGATCTCGATGGGGCCGGTCTGACGACACGCGATCGACGAATTGGACGGGTCTTCGAACCAGTTCCCTTTTTGCAAACGGTCGATGATACCGCGCTCAAAATAGGCCAGATGACAGGTGACCCCTTTAACTTTGGGGTCGGAAACGGCTTCGACGACAATGTCGTTCCCAAGCCAGTCTACATCGACATTGCCGACAGTTTCAGCTGATGTGGATGATAAAAACCCCAGCATGATAAGGGCAGAGGCGCTCAATCGTGTAATGTGTCGGTTCAATGTCATGTTCCTATACGCCTCAGTCGCCCAGTGGTTCCCGATTTATAGGTTTTGTCAGACGATTTTGTTAGATGACCACGCGTTACTGCCGCAAAGGTGCGCCAGAATGTTCTGTCAGGAAATGGTCTGCCCTTTACGGCAGTCGAGGACTTTGCTGCGCTATAGCTTTGAACATATAAAAATAAACCTCCCGAACAACTGCACCGGCGGAATCGCACCCTCACAAAAATTGAAATAGCCTTTGTAAGTTCTACGACCACGTTTCCTTAAGAACAGAAGGGTAGCTTAGCCGTTATTTTGTATTTTTATTTTTGTGATATTTTGTAAGCGGTGCATCTAGTTCCGGACTGAAAAACTTGCACGCATCTTTGGCGGGCTTATCCTGACGCGAACATTCAAGCGTGAGCGATAGCATGTCAGACTTCAAAACGATCTGGGGGATTAAAGTCCCAGTGTCCCCAACGGGACGCATAAACTGGCCAAACGAGTTGAAGCGCTTGGCCGTCAAAAAGATTTTGGACGAAGGCATGCGCAACGCGGTTGTTGCTCAGGAACTCGGAGCCCACGATAATTTGGTTCGGAAGTGGTGCATTCAAGAACGAAGGTTACGAGGTGAGGATGTATCCAGCCAACCGGTCTTTGCGCCAGTCACTTTCAGTGAGCAAGCCACTAGAATGCCTGCTCAAACCAAAGCAGTATTGGGCGTCTGCAAACTGAGCTTAGGCGAAGCGGTGCTCGAATTCCCGGCCGATATTCCGCCAGAAAATTTACAGGCGATGATCCGCGCCATGCGGGAAGTTCTATGATCTTCCCTGCAAACGGCTACCGTATCTTCATGGCAACTCAGCCGGTAGATTTCCGAAAGGGGATCGACGGCTTGGCTGCGCATGTGGCCAACTCATTCGATCTCGATCCTTATTCTGGAGCATTCTTCGTGTTCCGCTCCAAAACAGGGGACAAGATTAAAGTGCTTTTATGGGACGGCACAGGAATGGTGTTGATCCACAAACGTCTTCACGCAAAAAAATTCGTCTGGCCTAGTCTATCAGGCGGTACATTCAACTTGAGTAAGACCCAATTTGAGGCCTTGTTCGAGGGCATCGACTGGCGGCGCGTGGTGCCGCCACGCATTTCGAAGCCACAGATAGCGTAAATTCATGCAGCCACCGCGTCGTTCAGGGTTCTTACAGACCTCAATGACTGATCTTCAACTCTTCCGACCGTTGGTCACGCGTTCACAAACCCAATTCAGAAAGCCCCGGGTGGTCGTCTGGCCTCCGACCCAGTGGCCAGTGAAACTTGCGGTCAGCCTCGGCTATGGGCAAGTCGTTGATACTTGCAAAACGGTTTTGCATCAGCCCATTTTCGGCAAACTCCCAGTTTTCATTGCCATATGACCGGAACCAACTGCCGCTGTCGTCGTGCCATTCATAGGCGTACCTGACGGCGATGCGGTTGTCGGCAAAAGCCCAGAGTTCTTTGATCAGGCGATAGTCGAGCTCGCGGATCCATTTTGCTGTCAGGAACGCCTTTGCTTCGTCACGGTTGTTAACAAAGGTCGCGCGATTGCGCCATTTGGTGTCCATCGTGTAGGCCATAGCGACTTTGGCCGCGTCACGTGTGTTCCAGCCGTCCTCGGCGAGGCGAACCTTTTTCATTGCGGTGTCGCGGGTGAAGGGCGGTAAGGGGGGGCGGGTATCCATTGAGTATGTCCTTGCTGGGGCCAGGTGTCGAAGACCGTGTTCATGCGTTTTAGGGGGGCGAAACAAGGGGCCATTCGGGCCTCAGCTTTCGGATCAGCTCTGTCCGTTGAGCAATTTGAGAGTTCGCTTCGAAGATGACCAAAAAAGGGCGTTCGCTAGAAAAGAAACCGCGCTGGCCATTGTTGATGCTGGTACTGAAACATGTGCGTTTTGGAAATCAGGCCGCCTGATCATCCAGCAGATCCCAGTCGCTTGGTTTCCGGTTTGAGTTGGGTCGCAATCGTGTTGGCGACATAGGCGGCATCATCTGCGACGCCAAGAAAGCGGCCCGAACCCCATGTATGCAGCCAGCCCAATCCAAGAAAGAAGATGCCATCCTCATCGCAGATCCCGCGTGTATGAACAGGACGACCACGCGCATCCAGGCAATCGACACGAAGCCAATCATAGTTTGGGCGAAAACCGATGCACCACAGAATAGAGGTGATGCCTTCGACAGCGGCGTCAATTTTCGTGAGCTCGGCATCGGGACGCCAGACTTTTTCGAACGGCGGTTCAGGTGGTGCATCAATCCCTTCACGCGCAATGTAGTCGTCAATCATCTGGCGAATACCGACATAGCTTTTGTCGGCAGCGTCGAGGTTCTGCTCCAGATCTGGCAGAAATCGAATTTTCGTTCCATCCATATCTGCGACCGAACCGTACATGCGCAGCCCCTCCAGCGCAAAACGGCGCAGGTCGATCTCGTGACCACCGTCGCGGCCCGACATATAGTGGTTGGTCTTTGCCTCAGTCGTTTTCGGGTCGGGCTGCTGCGCGATGGTGATGTCGTAGTAGCCCATCTGATGCAGCCAATCTGTCGCATCTTTGCCGCGATACCAGCGCGGGCTGCGCGGTGCGGGGCCGACGGCCAGCCGCACGTCCCGGCCAGCGATTTTCATATCTTCCATTATCTGCACGCCAGACTGGCCTGTTCCGACAACAAGGCAGGTACCATCCGGGATGTCCGACGGTCGACGATATGACTTGGAGTGTATCTGCGGAATGCTTGAATCCAGTTTGCTGGCGAAGGGCGGCGTTATCGGGCGGTCGTACCCCCCGGACGCAATAATGACATTTTCAGCTGACCAATGCCCCTGATCGGTGTCGACCTCAAAGATGCCATTCACCTTATCGACACTTGTCACCGTCACACCCTCACGCAGAGGGGCCTCGAAACTGTCACAAAAACCTTCGACGTAATCTACAATCTCGTCCTTGACCATGAAACCAGTCGGATCGTCTCCTCGATAGGGAAAATCCGGCAGCTTGCACTGCCAGTTCGGCGTGACCAGACAGAAACTATCCCAGCGATCTTCTTTCCAGGCGTGGAACCGCTTGTAGCGCTCAAGCACGACGTGATCGACGCCTGCCTGGCACAGGTAATAGGATGCTGACATGCCTGCTTGACCGGCTCCGACGATGACCGTTGTGACATGAGTGCGAGGTGTGTGCTTTAGCGAATTGCCAGACATGTGATAATCTCCTCGGGTTTATAGCGGGCGACGGCTGCGGCAAGCTTTGCCGCTTGTGCATCGGCAGAACTGCAGCGAAATCCGTACTTTGCCTCGACCCGCCGAGCGGCAAGATCCAGTGCAGTACGACTGCGCGTGTCAAAGTCATCCACTCGGTATGTCTGCCCCGCCTTCAGGTGGTCATGAATGACGGTGGACGGGGAATAACATTCCTCTTCCACCCCGTCGGGCCAACGGATGCGAAACGATGTCTCAGGCATGGGCGCGCTCCTTGATCGGGGCAAGACCAAGGTAGGGAGCAGCGGCATGATCCCAGATCAGATGGTGCGCGGCACCGTCGGTCAGGGTCAGAGCGCTGCCTTGGGTAACAGTGCCGATCACTTCTGCCCTGATATCGCGCTTGTGGAAGCGCGACAGGACAGTGGGTGCGTTCTCTGGCTTTGCGGTCAACAAAAAGCCGAAGCTGGGAAAAGCCGTCATCCAACGTCTCAGGTCGCCGGTGGGCGGCGAGATGCGGGCGGGGTCGATCGTGATGCCAACGCCGGAACATTCCGCCAGCATCAGCGCGGTGCCTGCGATGCCCCCCTGACTGATATCCTTGCCCGCAGTCACAAGGCCTTCTTCGGCGAGCCCCGGCAGAATTTCCATGTCACCGCGCAGGCGTTTGTGGGGTGCGTTCAGGAAGGCGGGAAAGTTGCTGCTGTCCCCCGCATAGGCCCCGCGCAGGTCAGTGCCGGCGATCAGCACGTCGCCGGGTTGCGCATCAAAGCTGGTGATCAGCGCCTTGGCACGGCCCCAAATCGCGGCTGCCAGTTGCGGTTGAGCCGTGCGCAGGTTTGTATGCCCTCCGACAATGGGGATGCCGTAGGCCTCCGACGCCTCCTTCATTCCGCGCAGAATTTCTTGCGCCATGGCCACGTCCGGTGCCCAAAGTGCATTGGTCACGGCGGTGGGCCTGCCCCCCATGGCAAGGATATCGCTCATATTAACCATCACCGCGCACCAGCCAGCGAACCATGGGGCAGAGGCCACAAAATCGTTCATGAACCCTTCGGTCGCCATCAGTTGCCAGCCATCGCCGTCCGGAATTGCGGCCGCGTCGTCACCGGGGCGGCCGGGGCTGTTCTGCGTCAGGTCAAGGGCCGCGCAGGCTACGTCGATGTCGCGCTTGCCGGTCACGTGCGGATGGGTGGCCAGATGCGCCGCGAGGGCGGCCAGATGCGTCACGCTGCGCGCCGTGTCAGCGACATCCAGCCGCGCGCGGGGTCGGTGACAGCAGGGTAAGCGGCCAGATCAGCCTGCATCTTCATATGCGGATGGCCGTGCAGATCCTGCTGGTCTAGGGGCTGCCAGTTCAGCATTTCAAAGAGGGAGACGTTCTGCATCTGTACATGGGCAAGGAATGTCGTGCATCCGCGCGCGCGCGCTGTGCCAACGGCAAGGCGGATCAGTTCCGTACCCAGCCGCCCGACGCGACGATAATCAGGCGCGACCGCCAAACGCGACCCCCACCAGATGCCGGGGCTTTCTTCGTGAATGCGCACGGTGCCCACAACCTCATCTGCTTCTGACGCCATCGTGGAAACGGCCACCAGCGGTAAGGCCGTGCGGTCGACCCTATCGCGGTCATGATCAGCAAAGATCGCCTGTTCCGTGACGAATGTGCGATGCCTCAAAGAGGCAGCGCCGCCGATCTCCCAGTTTTCGGTAGCAAGGCGGATCAGGAATTCGGGTGTGACAAAGGCTGAGGGGCGTTCGATGATCATAGGACTGTCTCCCGCGCAGGCTGTTTGAATTTTTCGAAGGCCGACAAGGCCGAACAGGCCCCGCAACGCCCGCACCCTGCCTTGATATCTTCGGCCCGCATCCCTTGATCCACGATCATCTGCGACAGCGGGCCAAGCACCCCGTGCATGAAGGCAGAGGTCGGCGCAGGATGGCTTTCCAGCGGTGTGCCCGTGACGGGAACAAAGGGCACAACAAAGGGATAGACGCCGATTGCCGTCAGCCGTTCACAGATCGACAGGATCGCTTCTTGGGTATCACCAAGCCCGGCAAGGATGTAGGTCGAGACCTGACCCCAGCCAAAAACCTCGACTGCGGCGCCGAAACTGTCGAAGTATTTCTCAAGTGATACCTGCGCCTTGCCGGGCATGATCTGTTCGCGTATCGCAGGCGTTACGACCTCAAGGTGCATGCCAAGGCTGTCGATGCCCGCATCCTTCATCCGGCGGTGCCAGTCGTCATCCTCGGGCGGCTCGCACTGCGCCTGTAGCGGCAGATCGACGGCGGCGCGGATGGCTTGGGCGCTTTCGGCCAAGACCTTGGCCCCGCGATCCTTGCCTGCCGGCGTGCCTGTGGTCATCACCATGTGCTTGACCCCATCCAGCAGAACGGCGGCGCGTGCTACCTCGGCGAGCTGCGCCGGCGTTTTGTGGGCGATGGTGCGACCTGCAGCAAGGCTTTGACCGATGGCGCAGAATTTGCACGTCTTTTTGCGGCTCTCATAGCGAATGCAAGTCTGCAATACGGTCGTCGCCAGCACATCCTTGGCGTGCAGTTGGGCGATGTGGCCGTAGGGGACACCGTCGGCAGTCGACAGATCGAGGAACTTGGCCCGCTGCGGGAATTGCACGTCCGCAAAGAACGTGCCGTCCTTCATCACACGGGCATTGCCGACCGCATCCGGGGCTTCGACCAGATAGGGGGATTCAAATGCTGCCGCCGTGTGGACCGGTATCATCACGGTCATACCGCCGATGGTGACGGCCTTGTGGTCCGTCGGTCCCGCACCGCCGCGGCGACTGTCGGCCCCGGCGCGGGGGTCGACAAGGCGCATGCCGCGTGTTTGCAGGTCGTTGATCAGGTCGCCGGTGGTCGCTTGCATATCAATCCTCCAATGGGATCGGCTGGAATTGGGGTCCGGTCGCACTCACGTGCCGTGTGGGCGTCAGATCGGTGTTGTGGTGCAGGGACAGCAGTTCAGGCCGGGCGTAATGGCCAACAGAATCCATCATCCGCTTGCGTTTGGTCACCAGCGCCATGTCGAGATCGCCGTAAAGTATGCCTTCGCCGCTGGTCAGGGGCTGCACGACGTGACGTCCTTCGGGGGTCACGATGCAGGTCATGCAACCGTCACGAAGGGATTTTTGCAGGGTGGTATCGGGCGTGATGCTTTCGATCTGGTTATCGGTCAGCCAGCCCGTCGCGTTCACGACGAAGCAACCCGATTCCAGCGCGTGGTGGCGCATCGTGACCTCGATCTGTTCCGCAAAAATCGGACCGACCAGTGATCCGGGAAACTGTGCAACATGAATTTCCTCGTGCTGGGTCATCAAGGCGTAGCGGGCGAGCGGGTTGTAATGCTCCCAGCAGGCCAACGCGCCGATGCGGCCAACGCGGGTTTCAACGACCTGCAGGCCAGCACCGTCGCCTTGGCCCCAGACCATCCGTTCGTGATATGTCGGTGTGATCTTGCGCCGTTTCAGCACCAGTGTGCCGCTTCCGTCAAAGATAAGCTGGGCGTTGTACAGTGATCCGTGGTCGCGCTCGGTCACACCCAACACCACGACAACGCCGTGGTGGGCGCAGCGCTGTGCCACGCGGCGCGTGTCGTCTGATGGGACGGTCACGGCCTGATCATAAAGATGCAGATGCGGTTTGCCCTGTTGGCTAGGCGGCAGAACGAACGAAAAATATGGATAAAACGGCACGAAAGTTTCTGGAAAGACAATAAGGTCCGCGCCATTTCCTGCCGCCTCGTCGATGGCGTCAAGCACGCGCGCCATTGTCTTGTCGCGACTTGTCAGATTCGGTGCGATCTGGACGGCTGCTGCCTTGACGGTACGGGACATTGTGTTTCTCCGAATGGATGAGCCGGGGCGGCTGACGCCCCGGCATTGGCGATTACAGCGTCCAGGTGTCGACGATCACTGCATTGTCGCGGATGTGCAGAAGCTTGAGGTCCAACACATCCTGCGGCGCAATGGGGATAATCCCCGGCAGCAGCGATGCCTCACCATGGCCATAGAGCGCCTGCAAGGCAAAGCGGCATGCGTAGATCTTGCTGCCCTCGGCCATGAACTTTTTCAGGTTGTCGGCAAAGTTCTGGTGGCCTGGAAAGGCCGCATCGCCCAGTGTTGGGAATCCGCGCTGGATGCCAAGCGTGACGCCGGGGCCGTAGAGCAGAATGGATGTCTCGAACCCCTTGCGGGCCAGCCGGATGGCGTTGAGCATATTGACGAGGCCGATGGAGCCTTCGAAGGCTACGGTGTGGAAGGTGACAAGCGCCTTCTGGCCCGGTTCCGCCTTCACATCCTCAAAAACCTTGTCTTCGTAATCGACGAAAAAATCGCCGTCCTTGTGCTTCTCTTGCGTGACTGCCGGCATGTATCAATCCTTTTGGTTGGTCGGCCGATGCTGGCCGCTTCTTGCAATCTCAGCATCGCAAATTGCTAGAAATCCAATCAATTTATGAATCAATTATGCATACAATTAACCGTCAAGAATTATGGCCAGTGCAAACTATTTGCCGCCGAAGGCCTTTTTATGTGCTGTTTAGGTAAATTTTCCCGTGTAGCCTCGCTTAAAATCCATACAAAGTGGTTCAATTAAGTCTACGTTCGTGACAGCGTGACCTCATGAAAGACTGGACCCCGATTCTGCGTGCCGACGGCGCCGCGCGATATTTGCAGCTGGCCGACGCCATTGCCGACGGGATTTCGAACGGCACCCTTCAGGACGGAGTGCGGCTGCCCCCTCAGCGCAGGCTGGCCGAAAGGCTGGGTATCGACTTTACCACCGTTTCACGCGGTTACGTTGAGGCGCGGCAACGCGGGCTGGTGAACAGCCAAGTTGGGCGCGGCACCTTCGTGATCGGAACAAAACGCGCGGATCCGCAACGCCAGCAGCGTCGGCACGCAGACGTCGATCTGACCATGAACCTGCCCCCCGAGCCGGACGACCCCGCACTGCTGGCACGGATGGAGGCAGGTGTGCAGACCGTCACAGCGAACCTGATTGACTTGCTGCGATACCAATCATCCACCGGCGGCCAGATCGACAAGGAGGCCGCATCGACGTGGTTATCCCTGCGCGGCCTCGTCCCGTCGCTTGACCGGATCGCCGTGACGCCTGGCGCACATCCCACGATTCTTGCGATCCTGATGAGTATGACCAAGCCCGGTGATACCGTATTGTGCGAGGATATAACCTATCCCGGTATCCGCAGCATCTGCGCGCGCCTGAACCTGCGCCTTGTGGGTCTTCCGGGCGATGCAGAAGGGATCGATACCGATGCGCTTGAGACGGCAATCCGGGAACACCGGCCAAAGGCGCTGTATCTCAACCCGACATTAAACAACCCGACGACGCGGACAATCTCAATCGCGCGTCGTCAGTCCATAGCAGACGTGATCATTGCTCACCATTTACCACTGATCGAGGATGACGCCTATGGCTTCATTCCGCCTCATCCACCGGCACCTTTGGCCAGCTTCGCTCCCGATCTGGTCTGGCATATCGGCGGTCTGGCCAAATGTATTGGTGCTGGTTTGCGCCTTGCCTACACCGTCGCCCCCGACAGCCACGCTGCCCGCGAACTGGCGCATCAGATCAAGATCATCTCGGTCATGCCTTCGCCCTTGATGATGGCACTTGCAACACGCTGGATCATTGACGGAACTGCCGACGGCATCCGCCGTTTTGTCCGCGAGGAAACGCTGGCACGTCAGGCCATCGCATCCCAGGCCTTGAATGGGTTCCGCTTTGAATCTACCCCACATGCGTTCAATGTCTGGCTTCACCTCCCCGAAGGCATCACGCGCGCCGAAATGATCGGGCGCATGGCAGGCACAGGAGTGGGGATTATGCCGTCAGACGCGTTCACTGTTTCTGGCAATCCCGCCGAGGCGATCCGAGTCTGCCTCGGGGGGCAGATTCAACGAAGCCAACTCCGCGATGCGATGGGCCTTCTTGCCTACATCATGTCGAGTTCAGACTGAAGCTTCTAGCCGTTGGTTTGAAGGTCTTTATTGATTAGGACCGGCGCACGAACAGAAATTCGAGACCCGAACGTCCGCTCTGGTGGTCCATACAACGCCCTGCTGCGCGGCAGCAAACGTTTGCTTTCCGCCCTTCCTGCAGGCATTTCCCGACAGCGCGAACGGCCCAGAGCCGACCTCTGCGACAGTGTTGATCGCTGCGCTGCAGCTTCACCAGAGCGGCCGTTCGTACATCTTGCAGTTTTTGATTGCCCCAAATGTCGGGCAACGGATAATGTCGAATTTATTGAGACGTCATTACCTATGTTCTTTTGAACAAGCTTCGAAAAACACTCAGGAAGAAACTGAAACGTTCGCGTAAATCCGCCCCACACCGACAAAAGAAGAAATCACCCCCGCGAAGCGCTATTTGCCGTCCTTGAACACAAGAAGTGGTGCGCCGGAATCGCCTTGCATGGCTGAACATCGCTGCAAAAATATGTCGGGCCGGCTTTCAGAGGGTTGGCCGCAATCAGAAGCAATCGACAGAACATTTGAACGCAGGCCGGAAACTGCCGCGCTCTGACAGGGTTGCCAAACAGTTAAAGCGGGTCGCCACAAAGGTCGGGTTGTCGGCCGGGTGGATGTCGATATCGCCGGTGGTTAAGCGTGCCTTTGCTCATGCCAGCAAGATATGATAATGGTTTGCCAGTATTAATTTACTGCCGAGATGTTTGCTACAAAGCGATCCCCTAGAAAATACTGTATTCGCCCAGTCAAGCGCATTTTTCGCCTTGGAAAGGGGATCATCTTTTTTATGTCTACAGGTCTATTATAATATTAGAAATTGCGATCATGAGTTTTGCATTCTCGTTATCAAAACACATTAAGTTAGGATTTTTAGGTGGACACTTCAAACCATGCTTTTTTACTAGGTGCATTGAGTGTTGATCCGGTTAGTCGTCGGCTCAAATCTGCTAGCGGTATGGAAGGAATAGAGCCCCTTGTAATGAACGTTTTAACTTTCCTTGCGGCGCGCAACGGAAAGATCGTTCTACGAAACGAATTTCTCACTCACATCTGGAAGAATTTTGAAGCGTCTGATGAGAGCTTAACCCGTGCAATCTCGGTCCTGCGCAAAGTGCTTAGAAAACTTGATCCTGAAACGGTCTATATCGAAACAGTCTCCAAACGTGGCTACCGGCTTGCCGCAGCGGTCGTGCAGGTGCGGCCTGTTGAGACGAAAGAAGACGGCCAACCTTTAAGCGCAAATGCAAATGAGGATGCGCGCACAAAGTCAACTGAACTCGTGTTGCAGGGCCGTTCTCTGAACGAGCGGCCATTCCATACCGATGTGTTGGAAATCGCCGCTTCTCTGCTCTTAGTTGCGATATCACTCAATCCTCAGAATGCCGATGCTCACAGTGAACTGGGCCATTCCTATTCGCTTATGTCGACCTACGTACACGAGGGGAACAAAGCAGCTCTTATACACAATGCAGCGCAATGCGCGGAACGTGCGATGGCGATCAGTCCGGGATTGGGCTTCCCGTTGACCTTGATCGCCTTGGAGCAATTCACGTTTGGCAATATCCTTGACGCTATTGCGATGACCGAGGAAGCCTATAGACGCGACCCTCAGAATGCTGAAATAGCCTTGCGATTGGGGTATTTTTTTGCAGCCATCGGGCTCACGCGGCGCGCCATGCCCTATGTCGAAAAGGCTGTGTCATTGGCTCCTAGTCAGGGGCGTAACCTTCAGATACTGGCGACGGTTAAACTGGCCAACGGCGATCTGGAAGAAGCAGATATCATGGCCAAGCGTGCCTGTGACATGCAACATCATTTCGGCTGTGAAACCTTTGCTGCTAGTGCCTTTGCCATGTGCAAATACGAACTGGCCGGTCAACGCCTGCTTCAGGGGAGCAGTTATCTTGCTGACTTTTTAGGGGATGAATTTGACGATCCTGTGGTGTGGGAAAAGATCGTCGCAGACGCTTATAGCCCGGACCAAAGCACAAGAGAGGCTTTGGGACGGTGGATCAAGAAGCTTCTATTCATCCCTGGCACATTTCCATCGATTCCCTTGGCTCAGGTGATTGTAAGATCAGGCCCGGCCAGCGCTTTCTTCGAGATTATGGGAAACAAGCCGCCACCTGGCACCCATAGCACGCTCTTGTGCATTTGGGGTCAGACTGTTGGCTGTCACTTAAAACTGACCCGGTGTTGTCACCGAGATTTGACCCGCTCAGTCGTTATGCTTTGTTGGTCATGATGTGGTCAATGCTGGTGTCTCCTTTCGTTTCTGTTTCGCCGTTTCGGAGCTGGCTTTGAAGC
>JAGXGZ010000060.1 GCA_024636495.1 Roseobacter sp.
AGACAGGTTCTGAAATGCGGGCTGGGATCGGCAAATGGCTGACCTACTACACCTCAGAGCGACCGCACTCGACCCACGGCATCTTGACCCCTGATGAGGCCTATGTCAGCAAAACAGAACCAATGAGATTAGCAGCCTAAATTTAACCCTGATCCATCTTAACAAGGCTGCAAACTGGTCGAAAAACAAGGACCACCTCTGATGGCCCCAGCGGATATCGTTTCTATCTTGGAATATATGAAATGGAAGGCCAGTTTGCATCCTTACCTCGCCCTCTAATCTTTGTCGAAGTTCAGTAATGCGACCTCCATCGTGGTCGTCATCTGAGCGAACGTAACTTAGAAAGGCCACGGGGTCGTTTTTAGTCATTTTTTGATGCTCCGTTTGTTGACCATAACTCAGTTAAACACTCCTTCTGTCAACCGCCCAAACAGTTTCTTGGAAGGTCTAAAGCTAACCTAATATAGAGCTTCGAGTATAGAAAACGTTTTGCAGGTCTCTCAATTTGTCAGTCGCAGCGAAGGTCCGGTTTACGCCCGTCGTGTCAGAAATCCGCCCTTGTGTCGGGCAGTCGCCCACGCAGCTATCAACCTCGACCTAGTTGGTCCATGTCGGGCCAGAGACAGTCCCCTGTTATGTTTCAGGTGCGGCGGAACCTTCTTCTTGATCTATACCAAGTCGGTTCCGGTATGTTTGGTTGCTTTCTTACAACTTTCGGCCAGATATTGTAATGTCGGCCGGGAACGGTCTGAGGACTGCGCTCTTTATATCTTTCGCAGCACTGAATGTGGGCCATGCAGCGTCAAACGGGAGCGCACCCCGCCATGAACACCATGGCGCATTCTGTTCGAGCTTTGAGAGATGTCGGTTGCTGTTTCTTGCATTGAATGTAGGCCATGCAGTGGTATGCGCGAGGGCAACGCACCGTGAATACCATGGCGCACTTTCCGGTCCGCGTGCGTCATTGAAACACCGGCCTCTGCGCCAGCAATTCGACTCGGTCTAACATGCGGCTGACAGTCCGTAAGCTTGGTCTGTGACCGGCAGCCATTGTCCGCTGAAAAGCGTCTGATGTGGCATCGATGGCTTGGCGCGGGAGGCTTCGTTTTGCACCCTGCACCTCGATAAAGTTTTGCAGCTGGGATACTGTCAGATCTGGTAGATCGAGCACTATACAGCGACTAAGTAAAGGCGCGGGCAATCCTCGCCGACTGTTGGCCGTCATCACCCAGTTCGCCCAAGACATATCGGCACGGATTTGATAGTAGGGGCACTCCCAGGTTTCGGCCGTCATCCGCTCCAGAAGCGGTAGCAAGGCATCGGTCAGAGTGTGACGGGATCCCTGGGTCGATTGGACATTTCCGGATTTCTCCACCTCGTCGATGATCACGATGGGCCCGGCGTGCCGTTGGCGCAGTGCGGTCTGCATCAGCTTACCAAGGCTCGCGCTGCCCCAGCCGCGTTGCGCGCCAACCAAGGAGAAGGCTGCTGGCTCACCCGTGGCATCGATGGACGTGGTGGGCACCTCGAGATGATGCGCAAGGCGGCGGGCCCAGAAGCTCTTGCCGATGCCGGGAGAGCCGACCAGCACCAGCGGATCAAAGCGTCGGCCGGGCAGCCCTCTACGTGCGGAAGCTCTCAGGCCGTGCCAGACGATTTCCGTCGCCGGGGCCATCCAAGGCATCTCTGCGTGAAGCGCCGCCGCGATTTCGTCCGCCTCGTGTTCGGTCACGATCCGGGCAACCGGCAGACCACCACGCAACGGCGTCAGCAAAGCCGCATCGCGCTCTGGCAGATGCTGGGTCCCGGTCGAGGCGTGTAGCCGCTCGAGATACCGCATCGCCCGCCGCCTGATCTTGGCCGTATCGACGTCAGTAATCAGGTCGTAGATGCTCTGTGCTTTCCCGTCGGCCACCCTGTGGGGTTCACGATGGTTCAGCTCGATGCGGATCTCGCGCAGCTTCTGTGTGAGCCGTTCGGTCAGGTCCAACAGGCGCGGGATGTTGTCGATGAATTTGATTGTGCTGAACGGGATCGTGGTGGTCGCACGGGTCATGGCTGAGTCCTTTCAATACGTCGGAACACCGCCGCGGGGGTGCTCTCTGGCCGGCTAGGCCTGAAAGACGAGGGATGAAGGGTTCCGGAACCTTGGTGCCACTCAGTGAAAGGAAATCGATCTCGCTGTCAAATCGGCGCAAAATAGACCGGTACAGGCAAAGTCTCCGATCGGCTGAAGTAAGGCTCAAATACCTGAAATTAAAATATAAAATCAGATTCTTGTGGCTTTTTGGGCCTCGTCTTGCGCACGCTATTGCTTGCTTTTGCGCAGACATTGGCTTTTTTTGGCAAATATTCGACAATAAAATGGCGGCCCCGGAAGGAATCGAACCCTCAACCTCGGACTTAGAAGGTCCTTGCTCTATCCAGTTGAGCTACGGAGCCGCATGAGATCAGCACGTCAGGCTGTTCGTGTTGTCTAGTATGACTACCCTATGATTTCAAATCCAAATATCAGGTGAAGCAGAAGTTGAGTTTGCGCGGATTAAATTTTATCCCTTTAGCGCCCCGTGCTTTGCCGCTCTGGTTTTAAATGCGCAGCAGAATCAATCACTATTGGCGTTCAATCCGAAAGGTATAGCTGCCGCTTTGATGCGCGGTTTTTGGGGGTCCTATGCTAATTTCACAGGTATTTTCGCAATCGGACAGGCATTGCTGCCAAAACGCCATACCGCCCGGCGATTTAATCGCGACACCCAGCGTCCAATCCCCACCAAGTGCGTTGAAAATCAAATGCGCAGCTTGCGTTCCTATCCCTTTATGGCGGTATTCTGGCTTGATCATGAATTCGGTCAACTCATGTGTTCCGTCGGGATGATTCCATACCAGCGCAAAGCCGATGGGTTGGCCGTCACCGTTGATTAAATAGGGATGCCGACCCTTTTCGATCCAATAGCGATCCAAAGAAGACGGGTAGTAGGACGGGCCTTGTGGCAGCAGTTCTGCGAAATAAGCCTTGGCCATCTGATCAAGAAGGGTCCGGTTAGCTTCGGGCAGGGGAGTGATCGAGATTTTCACGGGGCAGTGCCCCCCAGATCAGGCAGCACCGGTGCTGCGGCCAGCAGTGATTGTGTATAGGGATGGCGCGGGTTCTCAAACACGGTTTCGGTATCCCCTTGTTCCACGATCTTTCCCGATTTCATCACCAGAACACGGTCTGTGATGGTGCGCACAACAGACAAGTCATGCGAGATAAACAGATATGTCAGATCATAACTTTCACAAAGCCCTGCGAGCAAATCAAGGATCTGCGCCCGCACGGACACATCCAGCGCGCTGACCGCTTCGTCGAACAAGATCAGGTCAGGGCGAATGATCAGCGCGCGGGCGATGGCGATGCGCTGCCGCTGACCGCCCGAGAACTCGTGAATGTATTTTCGCGAATCCTCTGGCGTAAGGCCCACAGCGATCAACGCTTCGGCAATTGCGTCACTGCGGGCGGCCCCCTTTGGCGGGTCCGACAGCAAGTGAAAAGGTTCGGTGATCAAACGGTCAACGCGGTGTCGCGGGTTGAAGCTGCCAAAAGGATCCTGAAACACCACCTGCATTTTGCGGCGCACGGCAAGGTTGGGTTTTGCCCCTGTGAACACAGGTTCACCATCCAGTGTGATCGACCCTTCCTGAACGTCCTCCAACCCCAAAACTGCCCTTGTCAGGGTCGATTTTCCGCATCCGGATTCACCGACCAGTCCCAGTCGCTCGCCGCGCTGGATCGTGAATGAGACCTCGTTCACGGCCCTGAACAGCCCCGGTTTACCGAACACTGTCTTGCGCGCCAGCCGGTAGTCGCGGCTGACATTGCGCACTTCAAGTAACGGTTTCGGGGCGGGGGCCGGGGGCAATGTAACCTTGTGACCCGATGCTGCAAACAGCATCCGAGTATAGGGGTGGCGCATGTTGCGCAGCAACGCTTGGGTCTCTCCCTGCTCGACGATTTCTCCACTTCGCATGACGATGATGCGATCGGCCATATCGGCAACAACGGCCAGATCATGGGTGATCATCAGCAGACCCATATTATCGGTCTTTGCTAGGTCTTTCAGCAACGCAAGAATTTGTGCCTGCGTCGTCACGTCCAACGCTGTGGTCGGTTCATCTGCGATCAGCAAACGGGGCCGCAGGGCGATTGCCATCGCAATGACAACCCGTTGGCGCTGCCCGCCGGACAGCTCGTGGGGGTACCGCGACAGGGGGAATTCATCTTGCGGCAGGCCGACGCGTTTCAGCGTTTCAGCGGCCTGCGCCAATGCTGCTGCACGTGAGACAGACCGATCATGTACGCGGATTGTTTCGGCCACTTGCGTACCAATCGACTGCACCGGATTAAGCGCGGTCATCGGTTCTTGAAACACCATGCCTATGTCATTGCCGCGGATGGCACAAAGATCACGCTCGGATAGTTTAAGCAGGTCCTGATCTCCCAACATGATCTGACCTTTTACATGCGCCCCTTTGGGCAGCAGTTGCATAGCCGCCAATGCCGTCATGGATTTGCCCGACCCGCTTTCACCCGTCACTGCAACGATTTCTGCCGGGTTCACGGACAAGGTTACGTCATGAAGAATCTTGAAGCTGTGGATGGCCAGAGACAGATTTGTGATGTTCAGCAATGTCATGTGCGCGAAACCCGAAGCCGTGGGTCCAGATAATCGCGCAATCCGTCGCCCATCAGGTTTAGCCCCAGCACAGTCAGAATGATCGCAAACCCCGGAATCAACGCCATATGCGGTGCGATTGATACAAGTGTTTGCGCATCTGCCAGCATGCGCCCCCAAGACGGTGTAGGGGGCTGCGCACCAAGCCCGACATAAGACAGGCCTGCCTCGGCCAAGATACCCAAACTGAACTGAATGGTGCCTTGAACGATCAACAGGTTGGTAACGTTGGGCAATATATGCTCGGTAGAAATGCGCATGGCAGATTTTCCAGCGACACGCGCGGCCAGGATAAACTCGCGCTCCCACAGGCTAATCGCGGCACCGCGGGTGATGCGGGCAAAAACAGGGATGTTGAAAATACCGATAGCGATAATGGCGTTGATGGCGCTTGCCCCGAAGATGGCGGTGATCAGGATCGCGATTACCAGCGACGGAAAGGCAAAAACCAGATCATTGCCGCGCATGATGATTTCATCCACCAGCGACCCACGCCGCGCCGCTGCCCAAAGGCCAAGGGGGATGCCAATTCCCATGCCGATCCCCACGGCCACCAGTGCGACGGCGATTGATGTGCGCGCACCTACCATGATCATGCTTAAGATATCACGCCCGAAATGGTCGGTTCCCAGCAGATGCTCTCCCCCGATGCCTTGCAGCTTGTTGGGGATGTCCATCGTTGTGTGGTCAAATGGTGTCCAGATAAACGATATCAACGCGGCCATGATGAAAAAGCCGGTCAGCGCGCCGCCAAGGATCAGGTTCCGGTTCATGAGCGTGACCTTAGCCGGGGGTCTACAGCGGCATAGGTCAGATCGACCAGAAAGTTTACAACGATCACCGAAAAGACCAGCAACATCACAACAGATTCCACCACGATCAGATCGCGGGCAGAGATCGACTGGAACACCAATCGCCCCAGTCCGGGCAGGTAAAACACCTGTTCAATAATGATTGAACCGGCCAAAAGAAACGAAAACTGTAAACCGATGATTGTCAGCACAGGGATCAATGCATTGCGCAAGCCGTGCCGCCAAAGCGCCTGCCGTGCGGTCAATCCCTTGGCGCGGGCAGTGCGCATGTAATCCTCGCCCATCACATCCAAAAGCGACGACCGCATGACGCGCGCCAAAATCGCGGCCTGTGGCAGCGCCAAAGCGATCGCAGGCAAGGTCAGCCCATGCAAACCGGCCCAAAAACCCTTGTCCCAACCCACAAACCCTCCGGCGGCGAACCAGCGCAAGTTGATCGAGAAAACCAGTACCAGCATCATGGCAAACCAAAAGTTTGGAACGGCGACACCCAGCTGCGTGGCCCCCATCACACCCATATCGCCCGCACCACCGCGCCGTGACGCGGCATATATCCCCGCAGGAAACGCAATCAGCGTCGACAGGGTTAGCGCATAAAGCGCCAATGGCAGCGACACCCACATCCGGGCGGCAATCATATCCACAACGGGTGTGCGATAGGTGTAAGACGTGCCAAAATCGCCGGTCAACAGGCCGCCAACCCACGTCAGATAACGCTCAGGCTTCGATACATCCAGGCCAAGTTCGGTTCGCAAAGCGGTCAGAGTTTCGGGCTGGGCGTTCATGCCCAGCATGAACGAGGCCGGATCACCGGGGGCGACTTCGATCACGGTAAAAATCACCAGCGATGCCACTGCAAGGCTGATGCAAAGTGAAAGCAATCGTTTGACTGTGTAACGCAACATGGCCGCAACCTAGGCGCGGATGGAACATGCGTCTAGCATAGAAACCATCCCGCTCATGCTAACAGCGTTTTGTGTGACGCAGGGGTCGTTATCCCACCGTCATGCGTTAGGTATCGGTGCATGGAAAGACCACAGTTCATCGGCCACGAAATATTCCGAGGCTCCAGTTATGGCCGTTGGCATCCGCTGCGTGTGCCGCGTGTGTCGACGGTTATTGATTTATCGCGTGCTTTGGGTTGGTTGCCGCCTTCGCAGTTTATCACTTCTCCCAGGGCGAAACCCAAGGCGTTGACTGGCTGGCATACGCCCGACTATGTCGCCGCCTTGCAGCGCGTCGAGGCAGAGCAGCGCGCAACCGAAAACGATCTGCATCGCCACGACATCGGAAGCGTCACAAACCCGGTGTTCCCCGAAATTTTCCGCAGGCCTGCCACAGCGGCAGGTGGTTCGATCCTTGCGGGCGAACTGCTGCGCGATGGTGGCGTCATCTATAATCCGGCGGGGGGCACGCATCACGGGATGCCTGATCGCGCCAACGGGTTTTGCTATCTGAACGATCCGGTTCTCGCGATGAAGTCGTTGCGCCATCACGGTGTCCGGCGCATCGCGTATATCGACATCGACGCGCATCACCCTGACGGGGTCGAGGTAGGCTTTGGCGGGGACCCCGATTGTCTGATGATCTCGGTCCACGAAGACAGGCTTTGGCCACGCACCGGCCCGATTGAAAACGATGCGGGCGGCAATGCCTATAACCTGCCGGTGCCGCGCGGGCTGAACGATACAGAGATGGCTCATATCCGCGACCATCTGATCTTGCCTAAGGTGCAGGCGTTCAAACCTGACGCGATTGTCCTGCTTTGTGGTGCCGACGCGGTAGAGGAAGACCCGCTGTCGCATCTTGCCCTATCCAACAATGCGCATTGGGCCGTACTGCGTGGCTTGATGGGCATGGCCTCGCGATTGCTGGTACTCGGTGGGGGCGGCTACAACCCTTGGTCTGTGGGCCGCTTGTGGGCCGGGGTGTGGGGCACATTGAACGGATACGACCTGCCTGAACGCTTGCCGCCCGAGGCAGAAACCGTTCTGCGCGGGCTACGGTTTGACGGCAACCGCCGCGGAAAAAACCCGCCAGAGCATTGGTTCACAACCCTGCGCGATACGCCGCGGGAAGGGCAGATAAGCGGTGAAGTCAAACAGGCCGTACAAACGCTGATGTCGCGGAATTAACGGGCGTAACATTGCGGCACGATCTTGCGGTCAGCCATCGACAACCGAACAAAGTCTGACCATATCATTGCACAGTTTAGCCCAAGGAGGCCACAATGTCCGAGTCACCTGAAAACAGTCCCAAAGTGCATTATATCTGCCAGACATATGTCGAGACGAAAGCGTCGCGGGGCGGGCAGGCTGGCCTTAGAATCGAGAAGCAATTTCAATATACATCGGCTGCACAGGCGCAAGAGAGGGCAGAACGCGAAAGCCGATCTGACGCTTGCGCAGGGGCCGACGCGTATATGGTGATCGAAGATCCAAGTTCCGGCGAAGTTGGCGAACCGACTTTCCTTGTCAGACTTGGCAACGTTCCCGAGATGGACACATTCTAGGGCTGCCGCCGTACGACCGAAATAAAAAGCGCCCCCGCATAGCGGAGGCGCATTGATTTCGCAAAAATGGCTTTGGCTTTATTCAGCCCAAGTCACGCCGGTGAGGTCTGTGGCCTGTGTTGGTGCATTCGTCCAAAGACCCTGAACACCGACTTTCGCAACCGACAAAGCTGCAAGCTGGAACAGATAACCGTTCACATAATCCGCCGCGATGATTTGTTGTGCCTGGCGCAACATATCGGTCCGCATGTCGGGGTCTGTGGTGGCGTTAAGCTTGGCCATCAACGCCTGCAAATCTGCATTGTCGTATTGGAAGTAGTATTCGGGGTTTGCATAAATCCCGATGTCCATAGGTTCGGTGTGGCTTATGATGGTCAGACCAAAATTCTTGCCGTTGAAAACAGTCTCTAACCACTGAGCCCACTCGACGTTGTTGATCTTGGCGGTGATGCCCACATCAGCCAGCTGCGCGGCGATAATCTCGCCTCCGCGACGTGCGTAAGACGGGGGTGGCAGATCAAGCGTTGTTTCAAACCCGTCGGCAAAGCCGGCCTCGGCCAGCAGGGCCTTGGATTTTTCGGGGTCAAAGTTGCTAAGTGCTGTTTCATCGACATAGGCAGGGTTATGCGGCGCAAAGTGGGTGCCGATGGGGGTACCATAGCCGAACATCGCGCCATCAATGATCGCCTGACGGTTGATTGCGTGCGCTACTGCCTCGCGCACCTTCACATTGTCAAACGGCGCTTGCTTGTTGTTCATCGCCAGAATCGTTTCGCCCTCGGTCGAGCCGACAAGGACCTGAAAGCGCGGATCTGCCTCGAACTGGGGCAGGTTTTCAGGTGCAGGGAAGCCCACAAAAACATCGACGTCTTCGGCCATCATCGACGCGAACGCCGCTGTCGGATCAGAGATAAACTTGAACGTTGCCATATCCAGCGCGGCAGGCGTCCCCCAATAGTTGGGGTTCTTTTCGATCATGATGTTATCGCCCTGCGTCCAGCTGGTGAATTTGAACGCACCGGTGCCGATGGGCAGTTGTTTGATATTGTCGATGCTTTCGGGGGCCACGATCACCGCGTCACCCCATGCAAGGTTGAACAGCAGGCTGCCGTTTGGCTCTCTCAGCTTGATCTCGACCGTCATGGGGTCGATCACGTTCACCTCGGATATGGCACTAAACAGTGCTTTTTGTGCATTTGCACTTTCTTCGGCCCCAATCCGGTCAAGACTGAATTTCACGTCTTCGGCATCCATCGTGGTACCGTCGTGGAACGTGACGCCGCTGTGCAGTTTGAACGTATAGGTCAAACCGTCTTCGGAAATCTCCCACGATTCTGCCAGACCCGGCACGACCGATCCATCGCCCATAAAGCGCGTCAGCCCTTCGAAGACGTTCGAATACAGCACGGAATCGATGGCACCCGCAGCGGCGCTGGTAGGATCCAGATGTGGCGGCTCAAGCTGCATTGCGACGGTAATATCAGACTTGGCAACGGCACCACCTGCCATCAGCGCGGCAGCGCACGTGCCAAGAATAAGTGAGCGAAGATGGAACATCGAGGTCTCCTGTTAAACGTATGTCAAAAAGAGTACCCAGTTCCAAACGCTTTGGCTAGCACCGCATTGCCCGTTACAGATTTGTATTGTGCCAACCGGGCGGGCGGTTTATGCGCCAGCTTCGCTTGATCTTGCAGGGGTGCGTCATGGCTACGGTATCGTCCACATTGGGAATTGATTTCGGAACGTCCAACTCTGCGGCGGGCTATGCTGTCGACGGTGTGCCGCATCTTATCGACATAGAGGGCGGAGAGAACACTTTGCCCACAGCGCTGTTTTTCGACAATGAGGAAAAGCAGGTCATCTACGGGCGCAGTGCCCAAGAGGCGTTGATCGCCGGGGATGAAGGGCGGTACATGCGCGCGCTCAAAAGCTTGCTGGGCACGCCCTTGATGCGCGAAAGCCGGATGCTGCTGGGCAAGCGGATGGATTTCATCGCCATCGTCGGACGATTTCTGGCCGAGATCAAGGCGCGGGCCGAAGCCGCGACAGGTCAGAATTTTGATCGTGCGCTGTCAGGGCGCCCCGTGATGTTTCACAGCGCCGACGCCGCACGTAACGCCCAGGCGCTGGTTGACCTGACCGAGTGCTACCAGATGGCAGGCTTTAAAGATGTGCGGTTCATGCCCGAACCCGAGGCAGCCGCCTTGGCCAATCGCGCCGTGCTTGCGCCGGGTGATCTGGGGCTGATCGTCGATATCGGCGGTGGTACATCGGACTTCACGCTTTTCCGGCAAGAGGGCGACGCGGGCATCCATATCCTCGCCAGCACGGGTTTGCGCATGGGCGGCACAGATTTTGACCGCGAATTAAGCCTGCATCACGTTATGCCGCATTTGGGCATGGGCAGTCAGATCAAACATGTTTTCGGCGATGAAACCCACGCCGCACCCCATGCCGTCTTCACCGATTTGGCGACGTGGCAGAAGATACCGTTCCTTTATACCCGCGAACAGCGTCGGGCCGTGGATGATTTGGCAAAATATGCGGTTCAGCCTGATTTGCTGAACCGGTTGGTCAAGGTGCTGGAGGACGAGCTGGGTCATGATATTGCCTTTGCTGTTGAAGCAGGCAAAATCGCTGCAAATGATGTCGCCGCGACCGCTCCGCCTGAAATCAAGCTGGACATTCTTGAACGTGGCCTGCGCGTGCCACTGCCCCCCGCCATGATGGCCGCCACGTTGACCGAGATGGCCAACAGCATTGCGCAGGTTGCCACCAACCTTGTCGCGCAGACCGAACTTGCACCCAAGGATGTGACCAAGCTGATTTTTGTCGGCGGGTCGAGCCTGATGGGGGTGATCGATATGGCCATGCGCCGCGCTTTCCCAGAAGCTGAAGTGCATCGGGGTGCCGCGATGACAGCGATTGTAGACGGGCTTGCGATTGCGGCCTCACACGCGTTTCCCGCTGACTAAAGCCTCGTTTTTGGCAACAACAGCGTCTCAAGTGCTGCACCCATAACGCAGGCACTGTCGATCATATCGTCAATGCCGATGTATTCATCAGGCTTATGGGCAAGCTCCAACAGACCCGGACCATAGGCGATACAGTTCTTCAGCTTGCCGATCCGGTCGATGTGCTTTTGATCGTAAGACCCGGGCGAGGCGACATATTCGGGTTCTTTGCCCATGATTTCAAAGATGGCATTGGCGACGGTCTGTACCACGGGCGCATCACGGTCGGTCATCGAGGGCAGGACGGAATTCAGCTCGGTCAATTCATAGTCAAAATCAATCCGGGTTTCGCGCAGACCTTCAAGCAAGGCGCGCACTTCGCCACGGACTTGATCCAGCGGCTCTTCCATCAGGAAACGCCGATCAATCGTGATGCGGCAACTGTCGGGCACGCAATGGGCAGGCAAGCCGTCGAAATCATCGTCGTTTTCTTTTTGCCCGCCGTGGATCGAATTGATGTTCATGGTTGAGCTGCGTGCGCCTTCTGGCACCACCGGCATATCTGTATGACGGGCGGCCATGGCGGGGAAAAGCTTGTTCTCGAACTCGGACAGCACGGCGCCCATGTGACGCACGGCACAATCGCCCAAGAACGGCATCGAGCCATGGGCGATCTCGCCTTTCGTCTCAATCTCGGCCCACCAGCCGCCGCGATGGCCAAGGCAAATACGGTCTTTTTGCAAGGGTTCGGGGATGATTACGTGCTGGACGCGCTCGGGGTTAAAGAAACCTTGTTCCGCCAGATAGGCAACGCCGCCATAGCCACCGGATTCTTCGTCAGCGGTGCCTGAAATCTCGATTGCACCTGAAAAATCCGGATGTATTTCGATGAACGCTTCGGCTGCGATAATCGACGCAGCCAGCCCGCCCTTCATATCGCAGGTACCACGGCCGTAAATCTTGCCGTCGAAAATCTCAGCCCCAAAGGGATCAAACGTCCAGCCCGAACCAACCTCGACCACGTCAGTGTGGCTGTTGAAATGTACACATTCGCCAGAGCGGGCGCCTTCGCGGCGTGCGATGATGTTCCAGCGGGGGTATTTAGCGCTGTCCCCCGGCGTGCCGTGGGCGCGGATAAGTTGGGTGTCAAACCCGTGCTGTTTCAGCCGTTTGTCCAGGTATTCACAGATCAGCAGATAGTCGCGCCCCGGCGGGTTCAGCGTCGGGATGCGAATAAGGTCTTGGGTTAGCGCGATCAGGTCGTCGCGCTTGGCGATAATTGCGGCGGAGAGGGTGCTTGTCATGGCTGCATGTTTGAACGGACATGCGGCCATGGCAAGCGGTGTCTTGCGTTGACCTGTCGGATTTGAGTTTATTTGGCAAAATGAAGTGGGAGCCGGGTAATTATCCTGCAATGTCCTTCATCGCAGTAAGCAAGGCGCGTATTTCATCGAGCGTGTTGTAATGGCACAGCGAAACGCGGACGGCAGCATCAAGGCCGAGGGGATTGAGAATATTGCCCGAGTAATGATCGGCCTTGCGCACATGCGTACGGATACCTTGTGCATTTAGTTTTTCGACGATTTCGGCAGCAGAAACAGATTTGAGCGCAAAGCAGACCAGTCCTTCACGGTCAGGGTTATCAGTGCCGCCCAGGATCGTCACATCCGGCAGATCGGCAAGCCCGGCAAGATTGCCGGTGCCAAACAGCATCGCATCGGTCAGTTGTTTTTCATGGTCATGGATTGCGGCACCTGCCGCTTCGATCTGGGCGCGCGGGTCGGTTGCGTCTGACACCTGCTGCCCAAGCCATTCGAAATAGCGCACCACATCGCTGAAGGTCGCGTAAGATCCCGTGTCGCGGGTGCCCATTTCCCAATTGCCGACGGGGCCGTCTTTCAGGGTTTCTATGGGTAATGCGCTAAGCCGATCGGACGCCCACGCGATGCCGTAACCATGGCGCGAGAACAGTTTATAGGGGGAGATGACATAGCCATCAATATCATAGCTCGCGATATCGATGCGCCCGTGGCTGGCGTGCTGAATGCCATCAACGAAGATGAACGCATCGGGTGCGACAGCACGTATTGCGGCGCTGATGCCTACCAGATCATTGGCGATGCCAGTAACGGGCGATGTGTGCAGGATCGTGGCAACCTGCACCTGAGGCGTCATAAGGGCAGTATAGGCGGCGGGCGTGACCTGACCTGTCGCGTCGTCATGTGGCACGCTGATGTAGTCTTTGCCCGCCATGCCGGCCCAATGCTGCGCTGCACTGCGCGAGGCGGGATGTTCAACGCTCGACCCTATGACAGAGCCGTCTGGCGTGCCCATCACGGCGGTTCGGATCAGCCGGAAGGACAGTTCCGTCCCGCTTTCGCCGACAAAGAACTGGCCGCGGGGCGCGTTAAAGAACAACGCCATATCTGCTTTGGCCTGTTTGATCTTGGCGACCAAGGCGTGGGATGCAGGGTTGTCGCGGCCTTGATTGTCAGGGATCGACGCAAATAGCGTTGACGTTTCAACCACGGAATTCAAGGTCAAAGCCCCACCCGCATTTTCAAAGAAAATGCGTGGCCCTTGAAACGGGCAAGTGTCCACATGCGCAAAGCTGCTGCGGATCGCTTGTGTAAGCTTAAAATTTTCTGTGAACATTTTGCGCCCTAACTGCGTTAACTTCTGTGTTTGTCGGGTTTCTGCGCTAGTTCCCTCCCAAATCACAAGAAAAATTAACTGCTTTGGTCATTTGCTTTTGCGTGCGACCGGGCGCGACATTCAAATTGCAATGCTGGAGCAGCAAATGGCCCCTTTGATTCAACGCAGCGTCTCGCGGACAAAAAAGAAAGAAGAGGAGTCGGAAGAAAAATCCGTCTCCGAGGCGATCTCCCTTTCACCAAAGATGATCTATGAGGTCATCCGCCGTGAGGGTGAGGAAGAATTAGGCCGCACCAAGCGGTCTTTGATCTGGTCGGGGATTGCCGCCGGTATCATGATCAGTCTGTCGGTGCTGGGCGAAGCGATTTTCCGAACCTATCTGCCAGACACGCCCTATCGGTTTTTGATCGAAAACCTTGGGTATTCGCTGGGTTTCCTAGCGGTCATCATGGGCCGGATGCAACTGTTTACCGAAAACACGATCACGACCGTTTTACCGGTAATGAGGGCCAAGACATGGAATTCGCTGATGTCCATGCTGCGTCTTTGGGGCATCGTTTTGACAGCGAACGTGGTGGGTGCCTTTGCAGCGGCGATGCTGTTCATGTGGACGCCTGCACTGTCGCCAGACATCATTCCCGCCATCTTGGACTTGTCCCATCATGCAACATCGATGGGGGCATATGACGGTTTCTGGCGTGCGATACCGGCTGGTGTGATCGTTGCGTTGATCGTCTGGATGTTGCCCCAAGCGGATGAGACGTCATTCTTTTTGATCTTGGTGTTCACCTGGTTGATCGCTGCCGGTGATTTTGCCCATATCGTTGCCGGTTCGGTCGAGATGGCAGTGATGATCCTTGACGGTCAACTTGGCTTTGGTGGCGCTGTGTTCGGGTTCTTTATTCCGGTGCTTGCGGGTAACATAGTTGGCGGGACAATCATCTTTACCCTCGTTGCTTGGGGTCAGGTGCGAGATGAGGTAGAAGAAGAATAACACATGCCGTCGACTTAAAAATACCGAGAGGACCCTGCGTTTTGGAACGAAAACCTATGGAAACGATTAGGCTGTATTGGTCTGCGCTTAAGGCCACATTCGGCGACATTGGCGAAAAGAACGTCGGTTTGATTGCGGCAGGGGTGGCATTCTACGGAATGCTGTCCCTGTTTCCTGCTTTGGCCGCCTTGGTGGCGATCCTCAGCTTGATTTCCGATCCTAACGTGGTGATCGCGCAGCTTGAACAGATGCGCGGCCTTCTGCCTGATGATGTGTACAAGATTATCAATGTGCAGGTCGTATCACTGGTGACCACCAGTTCGGAAACGCTGGGCTGGGCCGGCACAGTTTCTGTCCTGGCTGCTTTGTGGTCTGCGCGGGCAGGAGTAGGGGCGATGATGATCGGTCTGAACAGTGTTTATAATCAACGTAACCGAAACGCTGCCCGTCATTATGCAAGGGCGTTAGTCCTTACATTCAGTTTGGTGATGGTCGGGATCATTGCCTTGATAACGGTGGTTATTGCGCCAATCATTCTTGCGTTTATTCCGCTGGGCCCTTTCGGAACAATGGTTGCCGACTTGATCCGTTGGACAATTGCGATAACGGTTCTGCTGGCGGGCATCGGCGTGTTGTACCGCTTCGGCCCGAACCGGCGTCCTGCAAAAATCGGCTGGCTTACGTTTGGGGCTGTCTTTGCTGTGGTCTCGTGGGCGGGCGTTTCGATCGGATTCAGCTATTATGTCGCCAATTTCGGCAATTATAATCAGGTGTACGGATCTATCGGTGCTGTGATCGCTATGCTTGTCTGGCTTTGGATCAGCAGCTTTCTTGTACTGATGGGGGCGTCTTGGAATGCCCAAGTCGAGCTGCGCATTCATCCTGATACGACTGTTGGCAGGTCACGCCCCAGAGGCAAACGGGGTGCATATGTCGCGGACAGTTTTGTGACACCTGAAAAGGATCAGGCTTGATCTACATCAATGGACGTTTGGCGGGGGTTGACCGATCAAGCAACGCAGCTTTCGCCAGCTTGTCTATATCGTTGATCTGCAACACGTGATCTGACCAAGAAGCCAACTGGCTGTCGCGCAGCTTGCTGAGTGTTTTGTTGGTATGAACCAGTGACAATCCCAAAGCATCGGCAAGATCCCTTTGTGTATAAGGAAGCGGCATTGTGTTCTGTGACACCATGCCCAATGCCAATCCACGCTCAAAGAATTTGACCAAGGCCCATGATATAGCCTGAAGGGCGCTTCGCTGGCCAATCGTCGCCAGTGTTTCGCCCAGAAAATGCTCCTCGACCGCGGCAAGCCAAGTAATGTCAAATGCGCGGTTGGGATGGATTTTGAAAAAATTCAGAAAATCGGACCGGTTGAACACGCAAAGCCTCATGTGTGTGCGCGCCTCGACCGTATGGCCCATCTCACCCAGCATACCAGCTTGCAGGCCAAGGAAATCACCCGGAAACACAAAGTTCAGGACTTGCCGCTCTCCGTTCTTGAGCTTTTTATCGCGAATGCCCATTCCCGACAAAGTCGTATAAAGCTGCGGGGCGTTCGACCCTTCCATCAAGATGGTCGTACCTGGCTCGACCGTCAGCTCACCAACCTTGAACTTCTGCATGTTTTCAAGGTCTTCCTTCGTCAGGGTTACGAAAGCGTCTTTCTTGTTAAGAGGGCAATAACGACATTCGGTGCTCATAAATTTGTCCTGACTGGTATGTCATAGTTTATAGCGGCCTCCAGCAAGGCTTGATACGCTACGATCTTGTGTTGAGGATGATCCATGATCGAGTTTCTTGTGTTTGAAGGTGACCCCCTCGTACGGTCAGATATTATCGATATAATCGACGCGTTCAGCCCATGTCTGCCAATTAGTGTAGCAGAAACGATGGATGTTTTAGCAACGAAGCTTTCAAAATCATCAAACCCCTCAGTCGCGGTTTTGTCAGGGTCAGGCGATCAACTAAGCTCTTTTTTCGCTCAATACCCTCCTTCGCCGCAGCACGCATATGTTGTGATCGGTGATGAGGACGTCCTAAAACCGATAGAAAACTATGTTATCAACACTGTACCGCGTCCCTTTTCTGAACAAAGCCTGTCAGAGGGGATCAAAAACGCGCTTTCTTTCCTGCATTTAGACCGTTGATAAATGCCGCGATCACACCGGCAACGCCTTCTAATCCGTTTGAAACACTGGCCTTTTGTTGAGCCTGATAACGCAAGAACTCCTCGCGTTTTTGGTGCTTTCGGTTTCGTGATCGAGCAGACATCAAGGTAATCATGACAAGTCCCACACCTGTAAAGATGGCACCCATGATCACACAGGCGACAAGCGTCGTGGTAACTGTGAGCAGGTAAAGCCAAAGTGCGCCTGTCAGAAAGGCACATCCGACCACCAGACACAAAGACGCGCCCAGACCAAGTGCGGCGGTCTGGGCGGTGTGGGCTGCTTTGTCGGCAACTTTATCTGTTAGCTGATCAAACATTAACGGCGCGCCGCAATGAGCCCGACCAAAAATCCGACGCCCGCTGCAATACCCATGGCTGTCGCAGGTTGTGTCCGAATAAACGCCTCTGCGTTTTGCTGTGCTTCTACGGCTTTTTCCTTGCCAGCTTCTGCATAGTCATGTGCAGTTGTGCGGGCTTGATCCTTGGCGTCACGCGCCTTGGTTTTGCTGTAGTCGCTTACCGATCCGGTGAGAGCAGCGATATCATCCTTGAGGATCGACATTTGGATCGACAGATCTTCAACCGTTATATCTTTGTGCATTCCTAGGTCCTTAGCCATTGGGTATCTCCATTAATTGTTTCTTCAATCTATAAACGCTCAGTGCGACATTCAGTTCCAAATTTTCAGAAAGTTGAATCGTGCCAACAAAAAAGGCCACGCGGTCTGCGTGGCCTTTCATAAAAATTGCCTTGAGTATCAGGAGTTCAGCGTTTCGGTCGACGAAAAGAACATCGCTTGAGATACTGCTGAGACAACTTGATCAACCGAGTAAGGCTTGGAAATCAAGAACGCCGGTTCCGGTTTGTCCCCGGTCAGAAGGCGCTCGGGGAAAGCCGTGATAAAGATGACTGGACGCTGGCCCAATTCGGTCAGCAGGTCGTTGACGGCATCAATACCCGATGAATTATCCGCCAGCTGGATATCGGCAAGTATCAGGTCGGGCACGTCTGCCTTGCCCAACTTGACCGCCTCCGCCCGGGTGCGTGCAATGCCGGTGACGCGGTGGCCCATGTCGGCGACAATAGATTCAATATCCATCGCGATGATCGCTTCGTCTTCGATGATCATGACCGAACCCGTCACACTGTCGGCCATCTCGCGTCGTGCGATTTGAACCAATTGGCTGGCCTCTTGCTCGTCTATGCCAATGATCACACCAACTTCCTCGAACGAAAAACCCTCGATCGTGTGCAAAAGCAGCGCTTCGCGGCTGTGGTTTGTCAGTTTGGCAAGATGCTTTTGCGCTTTTGCACGAGCACCGCTTTCACCCTCTTCAATCGGGGCACCAGCGCTGGCCCAAATGCTGTAAAGGACTTTGAAGATCCCCGTCCGCACGTTTGTTCCGTCCAAGACAGACCGATCCACCAGAATTGCCTCAAGTGCCGCGGCAGCGAACGCATCGCCACTGGTCTGACTGCCCGTTAACGCGCGCGCATAGCGGCGCAAGTAAGGCAGGCACTGACCCAGCGCATCGCTGACACTCGTGTTTTCTGTGACATCCGTCATTTATCGTCGTCCTTTTAAAATATTTCTGGAACCAAACCCCAAAGATGTGTGTTTAGTTCCACATCTTGTGCAGAAAAAATCAAACTTAAGTCAGGAACATTGTTGATGCAGTTGGGCCAAAACGATGACCAAGAACGTTTTATCGACGAAAATCTTCGCCGTGTCTATGAGGAGACGGTGGATGAAGGGATTCCTGATAAATTTAAGGATTTGCTGAAAAAGCTTAAAGACCAAGAGAAAAACAACGGACGCCAGCAATGAGCAATGCCGATCCGCGCGATGAATTGGTAGAGCATTTGCCTGCCATGCGCGCCTTTGCAATCAGCTTGACCAGAAATGGTGCGATTGCTGATGACATGGTACAAGATACCGTGGTTAAGGCTTGGACAAATATAGATAAATTCGAGGTCGGCACCAACATGCGTGCATGGCTATTTACTATCTTGCGCAACACTTATTATTCGTCTCGCCGCAAAGCAAACCGCGAAGTTGCTGATATCGACGGTGTGTTCACCGAAAGCTTGGCCGAAAAGCCAGCGCATGACGGACACATGCAGATGACGGATTTCCGCAAAGCTTTGAGCGAACTGAAAGATGAACAGCGTGAGGCACTTTTGTTGGTCGGTGCGTCAGGCTTTTCCTACGAGGAGGCCGCAGAGATGTGCGGCGTGGCGGTGGGTACGATCAAAAGCCGGACCAATCGTGCGCGCGCCCGGATTTCTGAGTTGATGGGTTTGAAGGATGACGAAAGTCTGGAAATGACGGACGATGCGACGATGTCGGTGATATCCTCATCAAAAGTGTCGTCCTTTTAATCATGACCTCAGGCTTTTTTGCGACCGATCTCCTGCGGGGCCTAACCTTTCGGATTTTGTTGTTCCTGTCATTGGCGCTTTTGCCCATTGGCCTGATTGCCGTCGTCCAAACCCGCGAGATTGCTGATAAAAACACAGTAAACGCCGAACTTTCGTTGCTTGCGATTACAGAGCAGGCATCATCGACCGAAAGGGGGCTAATCCAAGAGGCGTTTGGCGGCGCGGATGCGTTGGCGTCGGTCGTAAATCTGATAAAGGCAGATAGCTTTTCTTGCAGTGCTTTTTTGCGTGAATACCAGCAGAACTCGAACCTTTACACGATCGTAAGCTTTGTCACTGTGCAAGGAGATATGAACTGCGTGTCATCCGGTATTTCGGCAGATGTTACTGAACATGAAGTATACAAAAAGATGATGGCGGCACAGCAGAGGACAGCAAACCTGTCAATAATGCCTGCCCAAAGCAAAGAACCGGTTTTAGTGATCAGCGTGCCATTGCGAGTGAACAACGAGCTTTTAGGCTTTGTTAACATGTCGATCCCCGAACGTGTGTTTGGCCAGGTCTCGGAACCCGGTATGGAAACTCGCCCCCTAGCCCTGCTTACTTTTAACGCAGATGGGGATATTTTAACGACCGAGAATGATCGCGGTGTCGCCCAGACAGAGCTGCCAAAGCTGCAAGAATTGAAGTGGTATGCAGGCCAGTCTGGCCGGATTATCAGGGACACGAACAAGAACGGTGAAAACCGGGTTTACGCAATTTTGCCGATTGTTCCGGGCGTGGTCTATGCGATGAGCGTTTGGCCGGAGGATTCCCCGCTATTACGTGCAGGCGCTACAACCCGGCTAAGCCTTTTGCTTCCGGTGATCATGTGGATTGCCAGCTTGATCGTCGCGTTTTGGGCACTGAACCGCTTGGCAATAAAACATATTCGCAAATTAGGTCGTCAGATGCGCCATTTCGCGCTGAACAGAACATTACCGCGCGCCCCGCTTGACGGCGTTGTTCCGACCGAGATCCTGAACATGGAGGAGGCGTTTGTCGGCATGGCTGAGTCTATTCTGCGCGACGAGGCCAAGCTGGAAGACAACCTGCGCCAAAAGAACATCCTATTAAAAGAAGTTCACCATAGGGTTAAAAACAATCTCCAGCTCATTTCGTCCATCATGAACATGCAGATCCGTCAGGCATCCACTCAGGATGCGAAGCGCGTTTTGCAGCGCCTTCAAGACCGCATTCTCAGCCTCGCGACCGTCCACAAAAGCCTGTATCAGGACGATAGTCTGACCCGCGTAGATGGTGGCGTCTTAATGCATGAAATCGTCAACCAACTGCTAAGCGTAGGCCTTGCGACAGGATCGGGTGTAAAAGTCACCCAAAAATACGAGGCGATCCAGCTTGAACCCGATGATGCAGCCCCGTTGACGCTGCTTGTATCAGAAGCCGTGACAAATGCTTTGAAATACGTGGCTGTAGCGGAAATGGACAAGGGTTTGATAGAGATCAGCTTGAAATACACGGAACCAGAAATGGCTCTTTTGTTGGTCAAGAACTCCACCGGTTCCGGCGAGGTAGAGGAAGGGACCGGATTGGGATCCCGTCTGATCCATGCATTCTCGCGCCAACTGAACGGCCACTTTGAAGTTATCAAAGAGCCTGATAGCTACACGCTGAGCGTCGAGTTTCCTGTCCCTCTACAAGCCAAGATTGTCTATGACTACTAGGATGTTAGAGGTTTTGAGCTGATCATCGGATTTTTCCAAGAAAAATCAGCCTGAAAATATAAATAATTGAATATGTCAGGGGATACTCTGGCCGAACCTCATAAAAACGGACGGTCATCCGGTTAGCAATGATCTGCCCCTGTTTCTTAAAGGAATCTTAAGTGCGCCCGTAGATTTTCATATGTCACACGACGTATTCTTGGGATCGCCGTAGTGTGCAGCCGCAGCAATTAGGCGTCAAAGCCCTTTTTCTTATGGAACATTCACGGGGTATCGGTGTTATTTTCCCGAGCCTAATTGGATTTTAAGAAAGGAGGAGGCTATGCAGATCGATCTGTTCGTTGGATCTTTGATGATCCTGACGCTAGCTGCCATTGCGATATTCTCATTGACGACACGGAAACGCGATGACGACGTAAAAGACAAATGGTCAAATTTCCGCACTAAAAACGATGATCACGATAACCGGTCCGGAACTTAGCGGTAGCATTAAAAACTGGGCGGCGTGCAGGCGCTTACGACGACACATACGGTATCGCCTAAATTTCTGAACCGATGCGGCAAACGGCTGTCAAAAAGATAGCCATCGCCAGTCTTCAGAACTTCACTGGTTCCGTCCACGGTCACTTCGATTTCGCCAGAAATCACGACACCTGCTTCTTCCCCTTCATGCACGATCAATTCCGGCCCGGTATCTGCGCCGGGCGGATAGGTTTCGTGCAATACTTGCAAGGAATGCTGCTCGGCGTTGCCAAGCTGGCGCAAGGATACCTGGCCCTCGCTCGACGGCGAAATCTTGATGAACTCACTTTCGCGGTAAAACACCTTGGGGTTGGTTTGATCTTCCAATGTCGAAAAGAACTCGGCCATACTGATAGGGATCGCATCAAGCAGGCTTTTAAGGGATGCAACCGACGGGCTGGTTTTGTTCTTTTCAATCAGCGAAATAGTCCCATTGGTCAGGCCAGCCAAACTGGCCAACTCGCGTTGGGACAGCCCGCGTTCTTCGCGAATCGTTCTTAGCCTTTGACCTATGTCCACGTCTGGCCCCTGAAATTTCTTTTGCGATGTCTAACCCGTATCTGCGTGCGATCACAGGCGAAATTTAGCGCAGTCCTAAATGTGCTGGCCAGCCAAATTGAAACTTCATTGACAATTAAATTAAACGCAATAAGAGGATTTTAAACGAAACACCCGCGTTCCATCATAAGGATCTGAGAATGTCCAGCACAGTCAAGAAGCCCGCGCGCCAAGGCGCAGCCAAGAAAACGACCAAAAGCACAGTGGTTCCAGACATGCTGGAAGCGAACATCTCCATTGAGACGAACGCCCAATTGATGGCACGCCGCGAACTGGCCGTGCCGCGCGGTGTTGCGTCGGCCGCTACAGTATATGCCAAGTATGCCGAGAATGCAGAGCTTTGGGATGTCGACGGCAACCGCTATATTGATTTCGTAGGCGGTATTGGCGTGCTCAACACCGGTCATCGTCACCCAAAGGTAATCGCAGCCGCTAAGGCGCAAGAAGACCAGTACACGCACACCAGCTTTCAGGTCGTCCCTTACGGCCCATATATCGAGCTGGCCGAAAAGCTGAACGCACTTGCCCCCGGTGACATGCCCAAAAAGACACTGCTGGTCACCACCGGTGCAGAAGCGGTCGAAAACGCGGTCAAGATCGCCCGCGCTGCCACGGGGCGCCCCGGTGTAATTGCCTTTACCGGCGGATATCATGGCCGGACCTTGCTGACGCTTGGCCTGACGGGCAAAGTATCTCCTTACAAGAAAGACGTAGGCCCCTTCCCCTCTGACATTTTCCGCGCACCTTTTCCATCGCAGCGTGACGGCATCACGGTGCAGGACGCGATCACAGGCCTGAAAAACCTGTTCCTGACCGATGCGCAGCCAGAGCGGGTTGCCGCGATCATCATCGAGCCCGTGTTGGGTGAAGGTGGCTATACGCCAGTGCCTTTCGACATGATGCGCCAACTGCGCGAAATCTGTGACGAGCATGGCATCTTGCTGATCGCTGACGAAGTTCAAGCTGGCTTTGGCCGGACCGGTACGTGGTTTGCCATCGAGCATTCGGGCGTGGTGCCTGATCTGATCACCGTGGCGAAATCCATGGCAGGCGGGTATCCGTTGGCTGGTGTTATCGGGCGTGCAGACGTGATGGACGCAATGGCACCCGGCGGTTTGGGCGGCACCTATGGCGGCAATCCGGTTGCATGCGCTGCATCATTGGCAGCCATCGCAGCAATCGAGGAAGAAGGCCTTCTGGCGCGGTCTACCACCATGGGCGAGCACCTGAAGGCGCGATTCGCCGAGATCGGCGCACGGTCTGCCCCGTTCCGCATGTGGGACATTCGGGGTCTGGGCGCGATGATCGCGGTCGAGTTTGTGACAGACTTTGACACGGCTAAGCCCGACGGAGAGTTCACCAAGCGCGTGATTGCCCATGCGATGAAGCGCGGCTTGCTTTTGCTGAGCTGTGGCATGTACGGCAACGCAATTCGCGTGATGGTGCCACTGACTGCCTCGGACGAAATTGTCGAAGAAGGTCTGACGATCTTTGAAGAGGCGTTGCAGGCGGCAATGCTTGAGCAAACACACTAAACGATCCTAGATAAGGAAAGGCGCGCGGGGAAACTTGCGCGCCTTTTGCGTTTGTCGACGTTTTCTTTCAAAGAAAACGGACCGGAATTTTCGGAAAATTCCGGCGCGTCAGTCGAACGGTACGAAACTGGACGCTTGCGCGCGCGACCATCTGGTCTTGTTCCCCTTAAAGTCGGGCGAGGCGTCATCCAATAGATAACCGTCCGGCAGGTAGCCATAGACCTGATCGCCCTGCACCATGCTTTTGTCGCCCTGACGCAGCATCAGGTGGCGGGGCAGGAAATCACTGGGATGTTCCAGGCCCGCGGCCCCTGTCATTTCACCCAATGCCTTGAGCGTATTGCGATGAAAGCGCGCCACCCGTTCGCTTTTGTGGCCCACATCCAGCGCGCGCTGGCGGATTGGATCTTGTGTGGCGACCCCGACGGGGCAGTGATTGGTATGACAGGCCTGCGCCTGAATACAGCCGATCGCGAACATGAAACCGCGCGCGGAATTGCACCAATCCGCGCCAAGCGCCAAGGCCCGCACAATGTCAAAGGCCGACACGACCTTGCCCGCCGCGCCCAGTTTGACCTGATCGCGGATACCGGCACCGCGCAGCGTATTGTGCACAAAGGTCAGCCCTTCGACCATCGGCATGCCGACGTGGTTGGCGAACTCGAGCGGGGCCGCACCGGTACCGCCTTCTGTCCCGTCAACTACGATGAAATCGGGTGTGATGCCAGTTTCGAGCATCGCTTTGACCATACACATGAATTCGCGCTGGTGACCGATACACAGCTTGAAACCGACTGGCTTGCCGCCGGACAGATCGCGCAGCTTGCCCAAAAACGCCATCATCTCGACAGGCGTCGAAAAAGCCGAGTGGGCGGCGGGGGATACGCAATCCTGCCCCATCGGCACGCCACGCGCCTCCGCGATCTCTTTACTGATCTTTGACGCGGGCAGCATCCCTCCGTGGCCGGGCTTGGCACCTTGGCTTAGCTTCAGTTCAATCATCTTGATCTGGTCACTGCTGGCCTGCTCCCTGAATTTTTCAGGATCAAACTGGCCATCGTCCGTGCGACAGCCGAAATACCCTGATCCAATTTCATAGATCAGGTCCCCGCCGCCCGACCGGTGGTAACGACTGATCCCGCCTTCGCCCGTGTCATGGGCAAAGCCGCCCAGCTTGGCCCCCTTGTTCAACGCACTGATGGCGTTGGCCGAAAGCGATCCAAAGCTCATCGCCGAGATGTTGTAGATCGATGCGTCGTAGGGCTGTTTGCAATCCTTTCCGCCGATACGAACCCGAAAATCGGTATCGTCGATATGCACCGGTTGGACAGAGTGTGTGACCCACGAATAGCCCGCATCGTAGACGCGCATCCGCGTGCCGAAAGGCCGGGCATCTTCCTGACCCTTGGCGCGCTGATAAACCAACGACCGATCATCACGGCTAAAGGGTTCTTCGTCTTGATCCGATTCAATCAGGTATTGGCGGATTTCGGGGCGGATCCCCTCAAAGAAAAAGCGCATGTGGCCCAGCACCGGATAGTTACGCAGGATCGAGTGTTTTTCCTGAATGACGTCATAGACGCCCATCCCCGACAATACCCCGAAAACCGCCATGGGAATGATGAACCAGCCCGACCAGACGATCAAAAGGATCAGCGAAAGAAAGGTCAAAGCGACCACGCCAGCGAAGGTGCCAAAGCGTGCGAGGGAAGAGATTCTTTGCATATAGGTTCCTGCGGATGGGTGTTTTATGTGCAATTTTGAGTGGTGACCCAGCGTATAGCATATAAACTGCAAAATTATCCATTGTCTGCTGCTGATGTCGATTTCACCGCGATTTTGCCTGTTTGATATTCTCAACGACCAGCCAGAGATACAGTCGCCCCCGTCGACTCAATTTATAATTTAATAAAGTATAACAATCGGTTAACTTGTTTCTCTTTTCTTGAAGAGATACCTCTGACCATTAAATCCAACGCTGCTAACCGAATAAGATGAAATCCGACATGGACGCTTGGGAACTCTAATCTTACCCTGTCCGCGATAGAATTCACCGCTTTGCAAGCAAAAATGTTGCTTGTTTTACGTTGATATATCTGCGCTCATTTTATGTATGACTGAAACGCCGCGCTTTTTTGACGCGGGATCAAAATGAAAAGTTGGGAGACTTCAAATGACGATTTTCAAGTCCATCGCCATCGCCATCGCATCTGCGCTTGTCGCGGGCACGGCTGCGACAGCACAGGAAAAATTCATCACCATCGGGACGGGCGGCCAGACAGGTGTTTACTTTGTCGTGGGTCAGTCGATCTGCCGCTTGGTAAACCGCGACAGTGCCACAACTGGCCTGAAGTGTACCGCGCCTTCGACAGGGGGTTCCATCGCCAACATCAACGCCATCAAAGCGGGTGACATGGACATGGGTGTTGCCCAGTCCGATTGGCAGTTCCACGCCTACAACGGCTCCTCGCAGTTCGAGGGTGACAAGTTCGATAAGGAGCGTGCAGTTTTCTCTGTACACTCCGAACCGTTCACCGTGATCGCGCGTGCAGACGCGGGCATCAACAGCTTTGACGACCTTAAAGGCAAGCGGGTCAACGTGGGTAACCCTGGTTCCGGTCAGCTGGCCACGATGGAAGTTGTTCTGGCAGCCAAGGGCTGGTCTATGGCGGACTTCGCGCTTGCATCAGAACTGAAGCCAGCCGAGCAAGCCGCCGCTTTGGGCGATAACAAGGTCGATGCGATCATCTATACCGTGGGCCACCCGAACGGGTCGATCCAGGAAGCAGTTTCGACCGTTGACGCCAAGCTGGTCAATGTCGAAGGCGAAGCCATTGACAAGCTGGTCGCGGATAACCCGTTCTACGCCTATTCGACCATCCCCGGTGGCATGTACAAAGGCACAGACAGCGAAGTTAAAACCTTCGGTGTGAAAGCAACGTTCGTGACATCGTCGGACGTTGATGATGACGTTGTGTACGAAGTCGTAAAAGCTGTCTTTGACAACTTCGACCGTTTCAAAAAGCTGCACCCTGCCTTTGAGAACCTCACAGAAGAAGAGATGATCAAAGACGGTCTGTCCGCTCCTTTGCACGACGGCGCTGTGAAGTACTACAAAGAGCGTGGCTGGATGGAGTAATCCACCCAGAACGACAACTGACTTGGAAAGCGGGTCTGACCCGCTTTCCATCGCCGCATAACAAGTGCCTACCCAACGATACCAAAGTGCACCTGTCCTAAGACGGGGCCGCCAGGGGG
This sequence comes from Roseobacter sp., assembly GCA_024636495.1. Lineage (GTDB taxonomy): Bacteria > Pseudomonadota > Alphaproteobacteria > Rhodobacterales > Rhodobacteraceae > Sulfitobacter. The sequence goes on from JAGXGZ010000060.1 coordinate 26,793, forward strand.
ACAAAAATGTCAAACAATGATCAACAGCAAGCCGCCGCCGTCGAAGCAGAAGCCGCTGGAAAAGGTGGGCTAAGCCAGCTTGAACTTGACGAACTGGTCGCCTCCTCTGACACGGGCGGTCGCTCTGCTACGGGGGGCGTTGGTGTCTTTCTTGCCATGACCGCGCTGGCCTGGTCGCTGTTCCAGCTTTGGATCGCATCGCCCGTTCCCTTTATCGTCGGTTGGGGTGTTTTCAACGATACCGAAACCCGTTCGATCCACCTTGCCTTTGCTATTTTCCTCGGTATCGCCGCATTCCCCGCCGCCCGCACCAAAGTCCAGTTGGGACTGGGTATCGCTGTTCCCATTATTCTTGCTTACCTGTTTATGGTGGGTGCCAAAGACGGCACGCCGACATGGTGGGTTCCTTTGGTTGCCATCGCCGTTGTTGCCACTGTCGTGCTTGGCTCCCCCAAAAACCGCATTCCGGTTTGGGAATGGATCTTGGCCGTGGTCGGTGCCGCATCCGCGCTGTATCTGTTTGTCTACTACCGTGAGATTTCTGGCCGCGTTGGCGCGCCGAACATGCAAGACACCGTAGTTTTCGTTATCGGCATCATGATCCTGCTTGAGGCAACGCGCCGCGCGCTTGGACCTGCTTTGATGATCGTGGCCTCGGTGTTCCTTATCTACAACGTTCTGGGTCCGGTCATGCCCGACATTATCGCACACAAAGGCAACAGCCTATCCGAGATCGTGAACCACCAGTGGATCACGACCGAAGGTGTGTTCGGTATCGCGCTTGGCGTGTCGACCTCGTTCGTTTTCCTGTTCGTTCTGTTCGGCGCGCTGTTGGATAAGGCGGGTGCTGGCAACTACTTTATTCAGGTGGCGTTCAGCCTCATGGGCCATATGAAGGGCGGGCCTGCCAAGGCTGCTGTTGTTTCCTCTGCGATGACGGGTCTGATCTCGGGTTCTTCTATCGCCAACGTGGTTACAACCGGTACATTCACAATTCCGCTGATGAAGAAGGTCGGGTTTAGCTCTGAAAAGGCGGGCGCGGTCGAGGTGGCATCGTCTGTCAACGGCCAGATCATGCCCCCGGTTATGGGCGCTGCGGCGTTTCTGATGGTCGAATATGTCGGCATTCCCTATTTCGACGTGGTCAAGCACGCGTTCTTGCCCGCTGTCATTTCATATATCGCGCTTGTGTACATTGTGCATCTTGAGGCGTTGAAGGCCGGTATGGTCGGGCTTGAGCGTCCTTACACGCCCAAGCCGATCCTTCAGCGCTTGCTGGTGTCGGCGTTCATCGTGGCCTGTATTTGTGCGCTTAGCTTTGCTGTTTACTATGGCATGGGCTGGTTGCGCCCTGCATTCCCCAACAGCGCGGGCTACATCATCTTTGGCGCTCTGACGGCGGTTTATGCCGGTTTGCTCTACATCGGCTCAAAGGAAGAGCCGCTGGTTCTGGACGATCCAAACGAGCCTGTGACACGGTTGCCGATGCCCGGCCCGACTGTCCGTTCTGGATTGCACTTTATCCTGCCGATCGTTGTTCTGGTCTGGGCATTGATGGTCGACCGTTTGTCCCCCGGCCTGTCAGCCTTCTGGGCGACGACCTATATGGTGTTCATTCTGGTCACCCAGCGTCCGCTGATGGCAATCTTCCGTGGCGAAAGCCAGTTTGCGAATGATGTGGTTGCGGGCTTCAAAGACCTGATTGACGGTCTGGTTGTCGGCGCGCGCAATATGATCGGTATTGGCATCGCCACGGCGACCGCGGGTATCATCGTGGGCGTTGTCAGCCAAACGGGTGTGGGTTCGGCTTTGGCAGACGTGGTCGAGGTGTTGTCGGGTGGCAACATTCTGGCGATCTTGTTCCTGACCGCAATCTTGTCACTGATCCTTGGGATGGGCTTGCCGACGACGGCGAACTATATCGTTGTGTCGGCACTGCTTGCCCCCGTCATCGTGACGCTTGGCCAGCAAAACGGTCTGATCGTACCGCTGATCGCTGTGCACCTGTTCGTGTTCTACTTTGGCATCATGGCAGATGTGACGCCGCCTGTGGGTCTCGCCAGTTTTGCGGCTGCTGCTGTATCCGGCGGTGATCCGATCAAAACCGGTGTGGTCGCGTTCTTCTATTCGCTGCGCACTGCGGCCTTGCCGTTCCTGTTCATCTTCAACACTGAACTTCTTTTGATCAACGTGACCATGTTCCAAGGCATATTCGTCTTCATTGTCGCGACCTTTGCGATGCTGTTGTTTGCGGCGGCGACCCAAGGGTGGTTTCTTGCGAAGAACCGCTTCTACGAGACGATTGCCCTGCTGTTGATCGCCTTCACGCTGTTCCGTCCGGGATTCTGGATGGACATGGTGTTCCCTCCATATCTTGAGGAAGCCCCTGCCGAGATGGTTCAGGCCGCTGCAGACACACCCATTGGCCAAGACCTGCGCCTGCGCGTGTCCGGCGTTGGCGATCTGGGGGATCCCATCGAATTTGTAGCGCTTTTGCCGATCAGTTCTGGCACCACAGGCGAGGAAAAGCTTGAGGCCGCAGGTATTGCGACGCGCATGGATGGCGACAAGATGATCATCGATGATGTGGCTTACGATTCCCCAGCTGCAAATGCCGGACTGGATTGGGATCAAGAGGTTCTTCGCGTTCTCAAACCAGTGCCAACGCCCAGCAAATACTGGATGTTCTTGCCCGCACTGCTGTTGCTTGCAGGTGTTGTCATGCTGCAAAGGGGCCGCAATGCGCGCGGTGCCCGAAATCCAGCCGCGGCATAAGCAAAGACAATGTGCATGTTACGCATAGAAGCCATGCAAGGGGCACTTGGATTGTCATCACGTCACTGGTTTTATCTTACTTCGGAAGGGTCTATGGACACTCCAACTTGGGCTTCTGGCAGGGATGTTTCCTGCCAGATCAACGCCTATGGACGGAGTGACCAGTTATGACACCTTTTGCAATTGCCGGCGTACAAATGTACGTCAACGCCTTGGAATCCAACGTTGCCGGGATGATCCAGCGGCTTGATATTCTGATGGCGCGTTTCCCTTGGACCCAGATGGTTCTGTTTTCGGAATTGGCCGCATTCGGCCCGTTGGATCGCTATGCGCTGCCTCCTGAAAACGAAACGCTGCAACAGTTTCAGGAAGCTGCGCGCAAGCACCGTGTCTGGCTGATCCCCGGTTCGATGTTCTTGAAAAACCCTGAAGATGGCCGCGTGTACAACACCGCCGTCGTGATCAACCCAGAAGGCGAGATCATCCGCCGCTACGCCAAGATGTTCCCGTTCCGGCCCTACGAATCCGGTATCGCTGCGGGCACGGAATTCTGTGTATTCGACGTGCCGGACGTTGGCCGTTTCGGTCTGTCGATCTGCTATGACATGTGGTTCCCCGAAACCACGCGCCAGCTGACCAGCCAAGGTGTCGAGGTATTGCTGACACCGGTGCTGACCGGCACAACCGACCGCGATGCCGAATTGGCAATCGCGCGTGCAACGGCAGCACAGTTCCAGTGCTATGTTTTTGCAGTCAATGGCTTGGGGGCAGGCGGCGTCGGCAAATCTCTGGTCGTCGATCCAACTTCGATGGTTCTGCACCAATCCGCTGGCCAAGAAGACATGTTCCCGATCGAAGTAGACATGTCCATGGTGCGCCGTCAGCGTGAAACCGGCATGAAAGGCCTGGGACAGGTTCTGAAATCCTTCCGGGACCGGTCGACTGACTTTTCGATCTACGACCGCAACAGCGGCACCGATGCCTATCTGAACACTTTGGGCCCGCTTGAGATCCCGCATCAGGGAACGCGCGCGGGTTTGCATGTAGATGTGCCAGCCCAACGCGTACCAGAGGCGCCTATTTTCAAGGGGCAAGACGGCATTCCGGGCTTTGCAGCCCCTCAGCCTGAGTTTGCGCCTGAACCGCTTCCAAATGCCACGGCCGGCACAGCTAGTGTCGAGGCCGTTGCTCCCGCTCCCGCAGTTCCCACTGCGGCCACACCTAATCCACCCGTAAAGCCAGACGCACTTGCTGGCAGCGGGGAAACACCCAGCGGCTAAGCAGGTATATTCAAGGCTGGTCGCGTTTGTGACCAGCCCAAAGAATGTATCAGCGGCACGCCTTTAGTGGAGTACGATTGATGCATTCTATGAACGACTATTCTTCGGCCATTCAATTGCGATCAGACCGGTGGAGCGCCCTGCGCGAAACCGCGTCTGCACTGACCCGAGAGACCAAGCCGGAACAGATCGAAGTATTGCGCGGCAAATGCCAAGCTTTGTTTATATCACTGGCGTTGATCGAACCCTATTGGGCATTCCCCGGAATGCCCGCGTTCGAACATCTGCAACGCATGTTGGCGCATAACAGCTTTGAAGATCTTGCGTTTGCGGTGAACCGCATTACCCGTGCCTTGACCACAGGTGCCTATCGCCGCCGCAGCATTCCGCTGGAACGCGATAGCATCGACAGTGAAGAACATGATGACGAGGCGATGCTGTCGCCCGAGGCGCGCGCACTGACCAAGCCTTATTTCGAGGTGTTGATCGTTGACGATGTCAGCGAACAGCAGGAACGCTGGTTGAAATCTAACGTCAGCCGCATGCGCCGCGTCGAAGACCCGTTTCATTACGAAGCGGTGGTGGTCAAATCCATCGAAGACGCGCTGATTGCTGTTCTGTTTAACCACAACATCCAAGCCATCGTGGTACGTCCCGGTTTGACGCTGAAATCCAAAATGGATGAACCTATTCTTGCGCGTTCCTTGGCCCGTGCGGGTGGTCAGGAAGAGATCGACAAACTTCAGCCGGAGAACTATGGCCCCGAGCTGTGCCGGATGATCGCCAAGGTCCGCCCCGAGCTTGACGCCTATCTGGTGACGGAACGGTCTGTCGAGGACATCGCAGGCCTTGATCTGGGTATCTGCCGCCGCGTCTTTTATAACCAAGAAGACTTCATGGAACTTCACCTGAATATCCTGCGCGGCGTTCAGGCCCGCAACAAGTCGCCGTTCTTCACCGCGCTTGTCGAATATTCCAAGCAACCCACCGGCGTTTTCCACGCCATGCCGATCAGCCGGGGCAAATCGATCACGCGGTCGCACTGGATCCAAGATATGGGGGCGTTTTACGGGCCTAATATCTTCCTCGCCGAAACTTCGGCTACGTCGGGCGGCCTGGATTCACTGCTTGAACCCCATGGCCCCATCAAAGAGGCACAAGAACTGGCATCGCGGGCATTCGGGTCTAAACAGACGTTCTTTGCCACCAACGGCACATCAACCTGTAACAAGATCGTCGTTCAGGCGCTTGTCCGGCCCGGTGATATCGTGCTGGTCGACCGTGATTGCCACAAGTCGCACCATTACGGCATGGTTCTGGCGGGCGCGCAGGTGTGTTACCTAGATAGCTATCCGTTGAACGAATATTCCATGTACGGTGCCGTGCCCCTGCGCGAAATCAAGCACCAGCTGCTTGCGCTTAAGGCTGCTGGCAAGCTGGATCAGGTACGCATGTTGCTGTTGACCAACTGTACCTTTGACGGTTTGGTCTATAATGTCGAACGCGTGATGGAAGAATGTCTGGCAATCAAACCCGATCTGATTTTCCTTTGGGACGAGGCTTGGTTCGCCTTTGCGCGGTTCAATCCAACCTACCGCCAGCGGACGGGCATGAATGCGGCGAACACGCTTCGGGAACGGTTCAAATCAACGAAACACGCAGAAGCCTACGAAAAGCAGCAGGCCAAGCTGAAAGACGCAGATGACGAGACGCTGTTGAACACGCGGCTGATCCCATCGCCGAAAGCCCGCGTTCGCGTTTACACCACGCAATCAACCCACAAAACGCTGACATCCTTGCGGCAAGGATCGATGATCCATGTCAACGACCAAGACTTTAAGGGCGAAGTCGAACAAAGCTTCCACGAAGCCTATATGACCCATACCTCGACCTCTCCGAACTATCAGATCATCGCATCTTTGGATGTGGGGCGACGTCAGGTTGAACTAGAAGGGTTTGAATTCGTTCAGCGCCAGATCGAAGCGGCGCTATCCATGCGCCGTGCTATTGCCGACCATCCGCTTTTGTCGAAATATTTTAAGGTACTGACGGCAGGGGACATGATCCCCGAGGAATATCGCGAAAGCGGGGTCACCAGCTATTACGATCAGGAACAGGGCTGGACCGACATGTGGGACTGCTGGGAGAAAGACCAGTTTGTCCTTGATGCCAGCCGTGTGACCTTGCTGGTGGGCGGGACGGGCTGGGACGGTGATACGTTCAAGACCGATATCCTCATGGATAAATACGGCATCCAGATCAACAAGACCTCGCGCAATACCGTCCTGTTCATGACCAACATCGGCACAACACGGTCTTCGGTCGCCTATCTGATCGAAGTCTTGGTCGAGATCGCCAAGTCGCTGGATGATCTGCTGGATGACGCCAGCAAGATGGAGCGCCGTTCGTTTGACAATCGTGTGTCGAACCTGATGGAAAACTATCCACCGCTGCCCGATTTCAGCCGTTTCCATGACGCGTTCCGCAACGATAACGTTACCTCCGAAGGGGATATTCGCACGGCGTTTTTCCTGGCCTATGACGAGAAAAATACAGACTACCTTGATCTGAACGGCACCCTTCGCGAGGCTATGGATGCAGGAAAAACCGTGGTTTCCGCGAGCTTTATTATCCCGTACCCGCCCGGCTTTCCGATCCTTGTCCCCGGACAGGTCGTGAGCCAGGAAATTCTGTCGTTCATGCGTGCCTTGGATGTCAGCGAAATCCACGGCTACCGCCCCGATCTGGGGCTACGCGTCTTTACCGAAGCAGCGCTGAAACGCGTGCGGAAGAAAAATCTTTCGTCTTCACCTGAATAAGAAAAGGACCCAAACCTATGACCACGACTGTTCTCAAGAATATCTCGGAAATCCGCCGGTTCTTTCACCGAAACGAAGACCCTGTGTATTTCATCTCGGCGACCAACTTTAACCTGTTGGGTCTCGATGAATGGGTGAAGAATTTTAAATATATCTGCTACATCGACTGCTACGGCGGCAAGCATCCGAATGTGTTCTGCCCGTCTGAACAGCCGCACGCAGAATTCCAGTCCATCGAAGACATCAACAACTATCTGCTGCAGCACAAAGAAGTCATCGACTTTATCAAACGTCGTGGCGGCAAACCCAAGTTTGTGTTCCTGATGTTCGACGAAGAAACCGAGCGTCTTTCGAAAGAACTTGGTGCCGACGTCTGGTTCCCCAAGGCCAAGCTGCGCACGAAGATGGACAACAAAATCGAAACCGTGCGCATTGGTAACAAGGCGGGCGTGCCGTCTGTGCCAAACGTATTGGCCGAGGTTAAGGATTACGAAGACCTCAAGAAAACCTGTGAAAAAGCGGGTATCGGTCATGATCTGGTGCTGCAATCCGCGTTCGGCGACAGTGGTCACACAACGTTCTTTATCAAATCCGAAGCTGATTTCCGCCGCCACGAGAGCGAGATCGTCGGCGAGGGCGAGATCAAGATCATGAAGCGGATCGATTGCCGGGGTTCCGCGATCGAGGCGTGCGCGACCAAAGAAGGCACCATCGTGGGTCCATTGATGACCGAACTTGTCGGGTTCAAAGACCTCACGCCCTATCGTGGTGGCTGGTGTGGCAATGAAATCCTGTCCACAGCTTTCCCGCCCAAGGTCCGCCAAAAGGCGCGCGAACTGACGTTCAAGTTTGGTGAACAGCTGCGCAAAGAAGGCTACCGTGGTTATTTTGAGCTCGACTTTCTGATCGACAAAAAGACCAATGATATCTGGTTGGGCGAATTGAACCCGCGCATCACCGGTGCATCTTCGATGACGAACCATGCTGCCTTTGCCCATGCCGACGCGCCCTTGTTCCTGTTCCACTTGCTGGAATTTTCGAAAAAGAAATTCAATCTTGATACGTCCGAGTTGAATGACCGCTGGGCCAACCCGGACATGATCGACAGCTGGTCGCAAATGGTGATCAAACATACCGAAGACAGTGTCGATATCTGCACCGAAGCGCCTGAAACTGGTATCTACAAGATGCTCGAAGATGGCCGTGTTGTATTTGACCGCTTTGACTATCACCGTCGCGCGGTTGAATCCGAGAATGAAGCGTTCTTCCTGCGCATTCTTCAGCCTGGCGACTACCGCTATGAGGGGGCCGATATCGGCATCCTTGTGACCCGCGGCCGGTCGATGACCAAGTCTTTCCAGTTGAATGAACGCGCGAAAAAGTGGATTCACGGAATCAAGCAATCGGTCAGCGGACGGCCTTTGCCTGTGGCAGAAGCCGGTCCTGCATTTTCTGATCCGGCGTTCAAAATCCTGTAGGGACCAAGGGGCCAGCACATGCTTTGGCGTGCGATATCAGAAGAATTGCCCGGTCCTAAATGGGCCGGGCTTTTCGCCGAATATTGGCCTCACTACCGTAAATGGTGGTTGAAGGAGGGCGAATCCGTGCGCCCGACCTATGCCGAATGTATGCGCGCGTTGAAAACGCATATGCCCGAGATCATCCCGCTTTATGAGGAATTATGCGATCAGGCTGGTGGGGGTGATCTGGCCGCGCGCTTTCTGAGTTTTTACTGCCCGCCACCCTATCTGTCGGGCTGTAGCCAAGCCGTCTGGGGCGGTAAAGAACCGGTTTTGGTGCGCAATTACGATTACAACATCAACTCGTTCGACAGTCTGGCACTGCATACGGGGTGGCAAGGCCGCAAGGTCATGGGCACCTCTGACGGGCTGTTCGGGCTTGTCGATGGCGTGAACGATGCGGGCCTTTCAATCTCGCTGACCTTTGGGGGCAGGCGCGTCGTGGGCATCGGTTTCGGCGTGCCGCTGATCCTGCGCTATGTGCTGCAAACCTGTGAAACCACTGAACAGGCGGGCAAAGTGTTGGCGCGTGTGCCGACCCACATGAGCTACAACGTCACTGTGCTGGATCGCAAACGCAAGTATCTGACCGCGTTCATGGCCCCAGACCGCGACACGATCATCACCAACGCTGCTGTCGCCACCAACCATCAGGAAAACGTCGAGTGGATCAGCCACGCGCGGTTTACAGCCACAGTCGAACGAGAACGCTATCTGCTGCAACGCCTGCGATTTCACCGCGATCCGGAGGAGAAATTCATCGGCACTTTCCTCAAACCTCCGCTATATTCGCACCAGTTCAACGCTGGGTTTGGCACGCTTTACACTGCCGTCTACCGCCCGCGAAAACGCGAGATGGAACTGCGTTGGCCTGGAACGGTCTGGCCTCAGCAGATTGACAACTTCGAGGAAGGGTCGCGCAATGTGCTGCTGCCCGGTGCTGCCTGACCCCTCTTATTCAAGGACCTAGACATGTCGCATATTTTTCCTCGCCACACCCGTAATCTGCCACCCGTCGCGGTTGATGGGCAGGGCTGTTATCTGACAGATGCCAGCGGCAAACAGTATCTTGATGCGTCGGGCGGGGCGGCTGTTTCCTGTCTGGGCCATGGCGATCGTGCGGTGATCGACGCAATCAAAGACCAGCTTGATTATCTGGCCTATGCGCACACGGGGTTCTTTACATCTGAACCTGCGGAAACTCTGGCAGATTTGCTAATTGAGCACGCCCCCGGCGATCTGGACCGTGTCTATCTTGTGTCCGGCGGATCAGAGGCGGTCGAAGCGGCGCTGAAACTCGCCCGCCAGTATCATGTTGAACGCGGCCAGCCAGACCGTGGCCGCATTATCGCCCGCAAACAAAGCTATCACGGCAATACCATCGGCGCGCTGTCGGCAGGCGGCAATGAATGGCGCCGTGCCCAATTTGCGCCGCTGTTGCTGGACATCAGCCATATTGATCCGTGCTATGAATACCGCTTGAAACACGACGACGAGACGTCCGAGGAATACGGCCTGCGCGCCGCCAACCTGCTTGAAGCTGAATTGCTGCGGGTCGGCCCCGAAACCGTTATGGCGTTCATTGCAGAGCCTGTTGTGGGCGCGACATCGGGGGCGTTGACGGCAGCACCGGGTTATTTCAAACGCATTCGCGAGATCTGCGATCAATACGGTGTCTTGCTGATCCTGGATGAGGTCATGTGCGGTATGGGGCGCACGGGCGCTTTGTTTGCCTGCTCTCAGGAAGACGTCACACCTGATATTTTGTGCATCGCCAAGGGCTTGGGAGGCGGTTATCAGCCAATTGGCGCGATGCTGTGTACCGCTGAAATTTACAAGACGATCTATGAGGGGACGGGGTTTTTCCAACACGGGCATACCTATGTGGGCCATCCGACGGCTGCCGCTGCGGGCGTTGCTGTCGTTTCCGCCGTGTTAGAGCGTGATTTACTCTCTAACGTGCAGCGCCAAGGCGACAAGCTGCGCGCAGCGCTGAACGCCGCCTTTGGTCAGCATCCGAATGTGGGTGACATCCGAGGGCGCGGTTTGTTCATGGGGGTCGAGATGGTGTCGAACCGAGAAACCAAAGAACCGTTTGATCCGGCGCGCGGAATTGCTGGCAAGATCAAAAAACATGCGTTCGAGAACGGTCTGATCTGCTATCCGATGGCCGGTACAATTGACGGCAAGACCGGTGATCACGTTTTACTGGCCCCACCTTTTATCATCACCGATGCCCAGATAGGTGAACTGGTCGAAAAGCTGGCCAAAAGCATTGATCAGGCTCTTGCGTGACGTTCACGCAAAGCGAATATGATGACTTAAACGTGTCGTTATACCGCTACCACCGCGATGATAATTTCGGTATAAGCCGACTATGAAAGATATGGCCGATCCTGACCTTGATGTCCCGCTGGCAGAACTCATCGTTTGCCCGCATTGCGATGCGGCCTATAATCTTCAGGTGCCTGACATTGGCGATAAAGCGATTTGCCAACGGTGTAAGGCGGTTTTGATAGCGCCACTGCACAAGGCGGGATTGAAAATAATAGCGCTCTCGCTGGCGACGTTTGTTCTGATCATCGGGGCTGCATTTTTTCCCTTTCTCAACATCGATGCTGCGGGCAACAGAAACTCTGCCTCGGTCATTGATGCGGCGCTGGCGTTCTCAAGTGGGCCGCTTTTGCTGCTGGCATTGGCAACGGCAGGCCTTATTCTGTTTGTTCCATTGATACGGGTGGTGCTGACGCTATATGTTTTGGTTCCTATCGTGTTGGACTTGCCACCGGCACGTCATGCGATGCGCGCTTTCAGACTGTCAGAAGCGTTGCGCCCGTGGTCGATGGCAGAAATCTTCGCACTGGGGTGCGCAGTTGCGCTTGTGAAGGTTGCAGATCTGGCCACGGTTGGTTTTGGCCCTGCGTTCTGGATGTTTGGTGGTTTGGTTGTTCTCATTGTGGCGCAGGACAGCTTTTTGTGTAGGTGGTCGGTATGGAACTCTCTGGAACATCCCAAAAAATCCTAAGCGCCCGCCAAATGGGTCTTGTCGCGTGCACGCGCTGTACCAGGGCATGGCCCATGGGAAAGCAAATCTGTGGGCGGTGCGGCCACAAGATGGTTTCACGCGATTTTGGCAGTTTGCAACGGGTCTGGGCGTTCTGGGTCGTAGGGCTGATGTGCTATGTGCCTGCAAACCTCTATCCGATGTTGAAAACCAAGACATTATTTCAAAACGACGAAAGCACGATTGTCGGGGGTGCCGTCGAATTGGCGCATCACGGGGCCTATGGGATCGCCTTCATTATTTTGCTGGCCTCTGTCGCCATTCCCTTGGCCAAATTCTGGGCCATCGCCTTTCTGGCGGTCAGCGTGAAAAGCCACAGGGCAGCGGCAAACCATTCGCGTCAAGTCATGTATGAAATTGTCGAATACATTGGCCGATGGTCGATGATCGATATCTTTGTGGTTGCGATTTTATCGTCGCTGGTGCAACTCAAGACGCTAGCGACAATCAATCCCGGGCCCGCAAGTATATTTTTCGCACTTTCCGTGATTTTTACAATGCTCTCAGCGCAAGCGTTCGACTCTCGGATGATCTGGGACGAGCCGGCAAAGGATGGGGATCCCTCATAAGATGACTGATACACCGCCTGACGTTTCGATCAAATCTGCGCGCAAACTTTTCTTAAGCGGTGCCTCAATCGTGTGGATCATCCCGATTTTGGCGCTTTTGGTGGCATTAGGTGTCGCCTGGAGCAGCTTTAACGCGCGCGGGCCCGAGATTTACGTCGAATTCGAAAAGGGTTCCGGTATCAAGGCGGGGGAAACTGAACTGCGCTACCGTGATGTAACGGTTGGTCGTGTGGAAGAAGTCGGCTTCACCGAAGGGTTAGGCAGGGTGGTGGCCACCATCCGCGTGGACAAGGACGTAGCCCCGTTTATCGACAACAGTGCATCTTTCTGGATCGTCCAGCCCGAGGTTTCGGCGCAAGGGATCACGGGGCTAAGCACTGTCCTAAGCGGCGTCTATATCGAAGGCACCTGGAATGAAGAGATTGGCGGTTTTGAAGATCGTTTCGTTGGGGCAGATTCCGCACCGCTGATCCGTGCTGGCCAAACCGGTCTTCAAATCGCATTTCGCACCGTTGGGAACGGACAACTGACCGACGACGCGCCAATTTTGTACCGCGGTATCGAAGTGGGCCGCCTGGGCAAGGCAGAGATCGCGCCACGTGGGAACTTTGCCATCGTCGAGGCCCTGATTTACGAAGATCACCGTGATCTTGTGAACACGTCGACACGGTTCTGGGACAGCTCCGGCTTTAGTCTGTCGATCGGGCCAAGCGGCGCCGAGGTTGATTTTGAATCAATCGCTACGCTGATTGGTGGTGGCGTGACGTTTGATACGTTTGTGTCGGGTGGGGACCGGGTCCAGGATGGCACCGTGTTCGAGATTTTTCCAAACAAGGACGAGGCCCGCAGCGCGGTCTTTAATGCCTCTGCGGTCGACCCCCTGAAGCTGAGCGTGATTTTTGATGAAAACGTGTCTGGGCTTGCTGTCGGTGCGCCTGTCGAACTTAGCGGTTTGAACATTGGCGAGGTTGAATCACTGTCCGGTATTGTCGACTATAACCAATTTGGCGACAGCCGCGTCCGCTTGAATGTGACCCTTTCCTTGCAACCTGCACGCCTTGGCCTGCCGGGAGAGGTTTCAGCCGCCAGTGCGCTGGCCTTTTTGCAAGACCGCGTTTCTAACGGTCTGCGCGCACGTCTGGCGTCGGCCAGCTTGCTCACTGGCGGTTTGAAAGTTGAACTTGTCACGGTCGAAGATGCACCTGCCGCGCGGCTTGCTGCCGTTGGGGATGCCCTGCCTGTCATGCCGACGACCAAGAACGAAACCTCTGATGCCGCCGCAACGGTGGAAGGGGTGTTTAGCCGCATCAACAACCTGCCAATTGAGGAGCTGTTGAATAGCGCCATTGGCCTGATGAACTCTGCCCAGATGTTTATCGGCAGCGATGAATTGCAGCAAACCCCCAAGGATGTTCGTACTCTGATCAACGAATTCACCGGCTTGGTATCTTCTGATTCAGTCAAGAACATCCCCGTTTCTCTGAATGCAACGCTTTCGCGTGTCGAAACGCTGGTTGCAACGCTTGAGCAGGAACAAATGGCGAAGCGTTTGATGGATGCTGTCGATGCGGTTTCCGGTGCCGCCGACGCGTTTTCAACATCGACCGAGGGCGTGCCAGCGTTGATTACCGAGATGCAGGCAGTCGCTGCCAAAGCCGGCGAGATCGAGCTTCAACAGCTTGTGGACGAGCTGACAGCAGTGACCAGATCAGCCGATGCCGTCATTGGCACCCCGGATGCCATCGCCTTGCCCGGGTCGCTTAAGAACGCATTGGACGAGTTGAATTATACGCTGCAGGAATTGCGTGAGGGCGGTGCCGTTGAAAACGTCAACCAAACCCTCGCTTCTGCGCGGAACGCAGCGGATAATATCGCAGTCTCTGCCAAGGACCTGCCGCAAATTGTTGATCGTTTGTCGTCATTGTTCAATCAAGCCAGCCGAACCATCGAAGGCTATGATCAAGGCGAACAGATCAGCAGAACCGCGCAGGAAACGTTGCGCGATATTCAAAAAGCTGCTGATGCCCTTGCATCTTTAGCGCGCACCATTGAACGTAACCCTAATTCGCTATTGCTGGGACGATAAAATATGAACGTTGTAAAGAGTATCGCAACCCTCGGGCTCGTCTTGACGTTGGCCGCTTGTGGGTCCGCTGATCGCTATGCGGTCACCCTCCCTCCGGTGACTCAAACGGTTCGCATCGCGTTTGGATCTGTCGAGGTTCGTGATGTATCCCTGCCCAGCTATGCCGCCGCTGACGAAATTCACATTCGTCAGGCTGATGGAACATTGACCAGCTCTTCTGATCAGTTGTGGGCAGATGCGCCGGAACGTGCCGTCGCACTTGAGATCAGCGAAAGCCTATCGCGTCTGACAGACCGCCGCGTCGCGTCAGAGCCATGGCCTTTCGAAGTATACCCCGATGCCCGTCTTGAGCTGCGCTTCAGCGAGTTGTTGGCAACAGATGCCGGGCAATTCCGTGCAACCGGTCAGTATTTTGTCGCAGTGCTGAACGGTGGGCGTGAACGGTCGGGGCTTTTTGATGAAAGCGTTACATTTGATCCAAAGGCAGGACCGGCTGCCATTGCGGCAGCACGTGGCCAACTTGTGTTGCAGCTGGCAGAATTTCTTGCAAAAAATGGTCTTAAGTAGCAAATAGCCCAAACGGAAAATAGTGTTGATGAATTTAGTGCAACTTAGTGTTGAATGTCCTGACTAACCCATTAGAAGCCCAATGAACATTTCTGAATGTGGTAGAATTGACCTGGTAAAAATACGTGGTCGTCTTGGACGCAGATAGATGATGATAAGTTTGTATCGTATTGCTAGACACAGACTATTGTTTAATGAACTATGAATAAACGAACGTCAGGAATACGATGAACGAGGCAGCGCAGAAACCTCAGCCAGGCTTTGATGCCGACGAGGACACGATCGACATTGGCGCACTGATCGGGACGTTATGGCGCGGTAAATGGTTAATCGCGCTGGTCTCCGCGTGTTCGCTGTCTCTCGCAATATACTATGCGTATTTTGTTGCTGTTCCCACCTACACATCGACTGCTGTCGTGATCCTTCAGACCAAACAGGATAACATTGTCGATCTGCCATCCGTGGCGGCAGGATTGTCGGGCGGGGCCGTCGAGGTTAATACTGAAGTTGAAGTATTGCAGTCCCGCGGTCTGATAAAAAAAGTCGTTGAACGTTTAAACCTTGTTGAAGATCCCGAGTTCAACGGTCGCCTAAGAGAGCCATCGTTTGTCGGATCATCTATCAGTTCAATCCGGGCATTGCTTTCTTCTTCAGATCCCGCAGCGGCTCCTGAGGTTGACCAGGAATTCGTCAAGAATAGAACTCTTGAAAATGTGACCGCCGCGTTGCGCGGCCGAATTTCCGTCAGCAACGTTCGCCAAAGTCTGGTCTTCAACATAACTGTGGAAACACAATCGCCCGTAAAGTCGGCAAAAATTGCTGATACGCTTGCTGAGACCTACATTCTGAACCAAATCGAAGTGAAGTTTGCTACAACAGAGCAAGCGACAGAATGGCTTAGCAATCGAGTATCGGAATTGCAGGTTCAATTAGAGACTGCAGAAAAGAAAGTGTCTGATTTTACGGCCCAAACCCAGCTTGTTTCTATCGAAGGTCTGCAAGCGCTCGAACGGCAGATCAAGGATCTCCGAGATCGCATTTCAAACGCTGAGCTTTCGCAAGCGACGCTTCAAACCAATTTGGACGAGCTTAATGGCGCTCAAACACCTGAAGAGAAACTGGAGGTCGCCAACGACGCGGCATTGACCAGGATTGCAAATGGTGGCCTGTCATCTGCTGCAAACAAAACTGCGTTTGATATGCGGTTTCAGACGATTATCAACCGCGCACAAATAGACAGTACCCGTATCACTCAACAACTTTCTGCGCTGCGACAATCCGAAACTGAATTAACGGCCCAGCTTGAGGGGCAGGGTCAAGATCTGATCGCATTGCAGCAACTTACCCGCGAATCTGAAGCAACCCGCCTTCTTTATGAGTATTTTCTGACGCGCCTCAAAGAGACGTCTGCTCAGGAGGGCATCCAGAAAGCTGACAGTCGCATCTTGTCAAATGCGGTTGTTCCAGGTGGGCCAAGCGCGCCGCGAAAATCTCGAATTATGTTTCTAGCAATGATTCTTGGTGCCATGATCGGCTCAGGCATCGTTCTGTTGCGTGAGTTTCGGACCAGTACGTTCCGCACGGCTGCGGATCTTGAACGCCATGCCGGTTACACGGTCCTTGGCCAAATTCCTCTTATTCCCGCTCTCAAACGGATGGATACACTCAAGTATTTGTCGGACAAGCCAACCTCGGCCGCAGCCGAGGCTATTAGGAACCTGCGCACGTCTTTGATGCTGTCCAACCTCGATAAAAAACCCCAAGTGATTGTCTCGACCTCGTCGATCCCGGGTGAGGGTAAAACAACTGTTTCGCTCGCACTTGCGAAATTCCTATCCGGCATGGGGAAGTCTGTGTTGCTTTTGGAAGGTGATATTCGTCGCCGTACCTTGAACGAGTACTTTCCGACTTTGCCACATACCGGGATCGCGTCGGTGCTTAACCGCGAAGTTGATTTTGCGGATGCCATTCATAGGCCAAAGGGATTTGAGGCAGATGTCTTGGCTGGTGAAAAGACCAACGTGAATGCCGCCGATATCTTTTCATCCGAGACGTTCAAGACGTTCATTGCTGAAATGCGCAAGCAATACGACTTTATCATCATCGACACGCCACCAGTGCTTGTTGTGCCCGACGCGCGCATCATCGCGCAAAGCGCAGATGCCATTTTGTTCTCTGTAAAATGGGACAGCACCAGCAAAGCGCTTTTGGACGAATCCCTGCGTCTGTTCCACAACTCGAACCAACGGATAACGGGACTTATTCTGGGCCAGATCGATGAAAAAGGCATGAAGAAATATGGGTACGGGGGCGCGGGTGGTGCTTATGCAGCTTACGGAAAAGGCTATTACGAAACCTGATATCGTTTCCTTCGGGATGCCCATAAAATGCCTGATTGATACCTTGGCGTGGCCATAAGTTTACCGAGATTTTGTCCGATACCTAACTGGAAATAAGTCTAGTGAGGTCGCGAACATGGCACATATAAAAGAGATCGTTACGGCTGTAGGGGCTCTGGGCTGTGCTCTTGGCATCGGCTTTATCATGCAAAACTCTGAAACAGCGGCAGAGCGGTATGGCGCTGCATCAGATCCTGTGCAGCAAGAACGCGAAGCCCAGTCGCTTGAGGCTGAGACCTCGTTTCTTGATGTTCGCGATATCGAACTGACATCGGCAGCCTTTGATGTGACACCTGCAAAGGCGGGTGTTGCACTGCCAGACACAGACAGAGATGTGACACTGGCGGCGGCCTCTGAAATAGAACCGCCTGCACTTGGGCAAACGCCACAGGTCAATACATTGGGATGCGAGATTTTTGCAAATGCCCGTCCGATGGCCGCTGCGATGGTAAACCTGACGTTGGACGCGCCATGTTTGCCCAATGAACGGCTGACCGTACATCACAACGGAATGATCTTCACCCAAACGACTTCGTCCACTGGTACCTTGGATATCAATGTGCCTGCCCTGTCGGAAACCGCTGTTTTCGTGGTCGCGTTCGGCAACGGGGAAGGTGCTGTTGCACAGGCTGTTGTTGAAGATCTGACGGATTTCAACCGGGTTGTGTTACAGTGGAAAGACGACGCTGGCTTTCAAATCCACGCACTTGAATTTGGGGCTGGCTACGCGGATGGCGGCCATGTTTGGTCTGGCAAGCCGCGCGATATTGCAGCAGCAATCACGGGAGAAGGTGGTTTCATTACTATGAATGGTGATCTTAGTGCCGCCGCGCCACTGGTTGCCGAGGTTTATACATTCCCGACCGAAAGCATTGGCCGTGACGGTGGCGTTGAGCTGAGTGTCGAAGCGGAGGTTAATCCGGCCAACTGTGGGCAGGAAATCGAGGCACGCTCGTTAGAGCTGGTTGCGAATAAGGGTATCCGTACCCGCGATCTGACACTGTCTGTCCCCGATTGTGATGCAGTTGGTAGCTTTCTGGTGTTGAATAATTTACTGACAGACCTGAAGGTTGCCAGCAACTAAAGCAGCGCTTGAGGTCATATGGTCACGACACTACGTGCAGCGGTTTTCGCCGCACTTTTCCTCTTGGGCGGGACAGGATTGGCTGCGGCGCAGGACGTGTCGCTGTCTTCTCGTGATGGCAAGATCGAACTTAGCGGCACGTTGCTGGGTTTTGATGGCCAATTCTATCGCATCGAAACGGAATATGGCGAACTGACCGTTGACGGGTCGGGCGTCCAATGTTCCGGGCCGGGGTGCCCTAACCTTCAGGATTTTGTCGCAGAACTGCAACTGTCAGGCTCGGCGACGATGGGTGAGGTTCTGATGCCCGCTTTGATAGACGCTTTTGCAGCACGCAGCGGGTACAGCGCGCTTCGCGAAGAAGAGGACGAAAATCGGTTCACCTATATTCTGGAAGATCAAAAAACCAACAAGACCGTCGCGCGCTTTATGTTTCACGCAAGCAACACCGATGAAGGCTTTGCTGATTTGCTTGCCGACGAGGCCGATATCGTAATGTCCCTGCGCGAGATGCGACCAGAGGAGCGGCAACGCGCCCGTGATGCCGGTTTGGGTGATATGACAGGGTTGAACCGCAGCAGGGTGCTGGCGCTTGATGCTGTCGTTCCTGTCGTGTCCCCCTCTAACCCGGTCAAAAGCATATCACCGCTGGTTCTGGCGCAGGTTTTCGCAGGTCAGATCACAAATTGGAAAGTATTGGGCGGCCCTGACGCGCCCATTGATCTGCATCTGCCCGATGATCGCAGCGGCCTGGCGCAAGCGATCGCCGATCAAGTCCTGCGTCCCGCAAACCTTAATTTTGCTGACGGGATCATCCGGCACGCCTTGCCGGCCAAGCTTGCCGAAGCGGTGGCTGGCGATAGTTTTGCCATTGGTATCACCAGCTATGCAGAGCGCCGCAAGACCGATGTTCTGACCCTTGCAGGCAGCTGTGGGTTCTCTCTTGATGTGTCGCGGCGCAATATCAAAACCGAGGATTACCCCCTAACAGCCCCGATGTTTCTATATTTTCCTGCCCGACGCCTGCCACAACTGGCCCGGGATTTTCTGGCGTTCACCCGCAGCCCGACAGCGCAGATCGTCATCCGCCGCGCCGGACTTGTGGATCAGACGCCCGAAGAAATCCCTGTCGAGGTGCAGGGTAACCGTTTTGCCAATGCGATCAGCGTGGCAGGTGCCGACATTACCTTGGAAGAGCTGCAGCGTATGACGTCGACGCTAACTCCCATGGCGCGACTTTCTACGTCGTTCCGGTTCGAGGCAGGATCGGTCCGGTTGGACGCGCAGTCGCGGTCAAACGTGCAGCAGCTCGCCCGCGCGCTTGAGGTGGGTCAATATGATACGCGCAGGCTGTTGTTTGTCGGATTCAGCGATGGGGAAGGTGCGGCACGTGCGAACCGTGAAATTGCGTTAAGGCGCGCAGAGGCGGTTCGCCGCGCCGTCATAACTGCGGCTGTCACCGTGAACCTTGAGCGTGTTGTACTGGACGTTGATGCCTTTGGCGAAGCGATGCCAATGGCCTGCGATGATACGGAGTGGGGCAGGCAGGCCAACCGCCGGGTAGAAGTTTGGGTTCGGTAGCGTTTACTTGAAAAACAACAGGCCCTGTTTTAACGAAGCCGCGCGTCGGGCAGGGCGCGGGGACATGGCTTAGGTAAATGTGCCTGCTGTGTGAGGTAGATCGCTTTCGACCAGCGCACCTTGTGCAACAATCATTTGAGGCGCGTCAAAACCAAGGTTCAGATATTCGATCCGTTGCGTATCACCGCGTGTGACTGTCGTCCCATTCACCAAATGCCGCGCCTCGACCAATGCGCTAAGCTGCTTTGAAACGGGTTCATCTTTGGGGCCGCTGCTTACTACACGCTGCATCGGTGCGACGATCATTGCTGATCTATTGCCAATCACGCCCGCTGCGATCAGAACCGGGTATGTGCTGGTGGAGCCAAGCATTTTCTGGCGGCTTAGGCTGCGCAGCGGCTGTAAGCTCGCATTCTCCGTTTCAACCATATCACCCAGCTGCAAAGTCTCGATTGGTTGTGGGCCATTTGCTGTTTGGATAAGGGTTCCACGGGTTAGACCCGATACGGACAGCAGTGGTTCCGCATTGAAAAATGTCGTGTGAGAGATTTTCGCCATAGTAGTACCCCGGACTTTCATTGTTCCTAGGATGCTGGCCGATCATGTTTAATTTAAGATGTAGCTATCCTAAATTGAGGTAATTGCGTGTCGGGCGTGATCTAAAACCACGCCCGATGGTCATGTGCCGTTACTCGGCTGGTATCGCTTTTTTATCGTGACTAAGCGGCGCGGGAATATGAATTAGCATCTCTTTCGGGCAAATTTGCAGAAAATTCGCTTTTTCCGTTTCCCAGTGCTGCAATATATCTGCGGCCTTTCGGCTATCGGTTTCCACCATATGGCGTTCGATCAGGCCTTTCAACTGGATTTCCCAGTGATCGACCGTAACAGGGCAGGTCACCAGCGTCTCGGGGTTCAACATCAAGCTGGCCTTGCCGTCTGGATCATAAAGATAGGCCATGCCCCCCGTCATACCGGCCCCAAAGTTTGCGCCGACGCTACCAAGGATCACAGTAACACCGCCCGTCATATACTCGCAGCCGTTACTACCGCAGCCTTCGATGACAGCATGCGCGCCCGAATTACGCACGGCAAACCGTTCACCTGCACGGCCCGCTGCAAACAAGTACCCCTTCGTCGCACCGTAAAGCACCGTATTGCCGATGATCGTGTTTTCAGACGCCGTGATTGTGCTGGCCATGGACGGACGCACGACAATTGTGCCACCCGACAGACCCTTGCCGACATAGTCATTGGCGTCACCAGATACTTCAAGCTTTAGACCGGGTGCAGCAAAGGCACCCAGTGACTGCCCGGCAGACCCGGTTAGCTTCACCGTCAGGTGATCAGGCTGCAACTGGTTGTTCATGCCAAAGCGGCTGATGATATGGCTTGATGTGCGCGTGCCAACTGTCCGGTGCGTGTTTTGCACCGCATAGCTAAGCTGCATCTTTTCGCCGTCTTCCAGGAACCGTGCGGCGTCGCGTACGATTTCGGCATCTAGCGTATCAAGCACCGCATTTCGTGGCTTGTTCCGGTCGTATTTGATCTCGCCAGCGCCATCGACGGTGATCAACAGCGGGTTAAGATCCAGATCATCCAGATGTGCCGACCCACGGCTCACCTGCGCCAGCAAATCAGCGCGGCCAATCACGTCATCCAAGCTGCGCGCGCCAATAGACGCCAGCAATTCGCGCACTTCGGTGGCGTAGAAGGTGATCAGGTTGACGACCTTATCCGCATTGCCGGTGAACTTGCCGCGCAACGCTTCGTCCTGGGTACACACGCCAACGGGGCAGGTGTTGGACTGGCATTGACGGACCATGATACAGCCCATCGCGATTAGTGCTGCGGTGCCGATGCCGTATTCCTCGGCCCCCATCATCGCGGCCATCACGATATCACGTCCCGTGCGCAAACCACCATCGGTGCGCAATGTCACACGGTCGCGCAGGTTGTTCATCGACAAGACCTGATGCGCCTCAGTGAGGCCCATTTCCCACGGCAGACCAGCATATTTGATCGAGGTCGCAGGCGAGGCACCCGTCCCGCCGTTATGGCCGGAGATCAGGATGATATCGGCCTTGGCCTTGGCCACACCTGCCGCAATCGTGCCAACGCCCGAAGACGCCACCAGCTTTACTGTCACCTTACAGCGCGGGTTGATCTGCTTGAGGTCGTAGATCAGCTGAGCAAGGTCTTCGATGGAATAGATGTCGTGATGCGGCGGGGGTGAAATCAGCGTCACACCTTTGGTCGAATGGCGCAGACGGGCGATTAGGTCTGTGACCTTCATCCCGGGCAACTGCCCACCCTCTCCGGGCTTGGCACCTTGGGCGACTTTGATCTCAAGCTCTTCGCATTGGTTCAGGTATTCGGCGGTCACACCGAAACGACCTGATGCCACCTGCTTGATCTTGGCGGATGGGTTATCGCCATTTGGTTCGGGGTGGAAATGTGCCGGATCTTCACCACCTTCGCCGGAATCCGACTTGGCCCCGATGCGGTTCATCGCAACGTTCAACGTCTTATGCGCCTCTGGCGATAGTGCGCCAAGGGACATACCGGGTGTCACGAAACGCTTGCGGATCGCTGTGATGGATTCGACTTCTTCAATCGGGATTGGCGCCCCAAGCGCTTTGATGTCCAGCAGATCGCGCAGATGGATCGGCGGATTGCTTTGCATCTTGGCGCTGTATTGCTTCCACATCTGATAGGATGCCTTGTTGCAGGCCATTTGCAGCATGTGCATCGACGATGCTTCCCACGCGTGGGTTTCGCCAGATGTCCGCGCTTTGTAGAAACCGCCGATGGGCAAGACGGTTCCGTCACCCTTCCAGCCGCGCTCATGCACGCCTTCGGCCTTGCGCTGGATGCCAGTGATGCCGATGCCGCTGATGCGGCTGGTCATGCCGGGGAAGTATTCGGCACACATGGCACGGCTCAGGCCCACGGCCTCAAAGTTCAGACCGCCACGATAGGACGAGACGACGCTGATCCCCATCTTGGCCATAATTTTCAGCAAGCCCTGATCAATCGCCTCGCGATAGCGCGCCATGGCTTTGGTCAGGTTCACGTCCAGCAGGCCGCGATCAATACGGTCTGCCAGCGAATCCTCGGCCAGATAGGCGTTCACCACTGTTGCACCGCAGCCGATCAGCACAGCGAAATAATGCGGATCAACGCATTCAGCCGACCGTACATTCAGCGACGTAAAGGTGCGCAAACCCTTGCGGGTCAGCTGGCTGTGGACGGCAGACGTCGCAAGGATCATCGGCATCGCAACGCGCCCTTCACCGCTGAATTGATCGGTCAGCACAATATGTCCCGCACCTGAACGCACGGCGTCTTCGGCTTCGTCGCGGATGCGGCGCAGCCCGTCGTTTAGGTTGCTACCGCCGGGCTCAAAACTACAGTCGATGGTCACGGAATCCGCATTGAATTCGCTCATCAACTGGTCGAACTGCGAGTTGGTCAGGAATGGGCTGTCCAGCACCAGAATTTCGGTCTGTGCACTGGATTCGTCCAACACGTTCTTTAGGTTCCCGAACCGAGTTTTCAGGCTCATGACCCGGTATTCGCGCAAGCTGTCGATAGGCGGGTTGGTGACCTGGCTAAAGTTCTGACGGAAGAAATGGCTAAGCGGGCGATACTGGTTGGACAGAACCGCTGACGGGGTATCATCCCCCATCGACGCAAGCGTTTCTTTGCCATCCTCTGCCATAGGGGCAAGGATCTGCTCTAGGTCTTCGATGGTGTATCCTGCGGCAACCTGACGACGGCGCAGCTCATTACCTGAGAACAGCGGCTTTTCTTCGATACCGCTTAGCGCTTCGTCAAGTTCGTTGATCTTCCCGACCCATTCACCAAAGGGGCGCGATGCTGCCAGTTTGTCTTTGATTTCAGTGTCGCCGAACATTTTGCCTTCTTGAATGTCCACAGCCAGCAACTGCCCCGGGCCAAGCGCGCCCTTGCGCACGACATTCGCCTCGTCTTGCGGGACCATGCCTGCTTCTGAGCCAGCAATCAGCATACCATCAGCCGTCACGACATAGCGCATCGGGCGCAAGCCGCTGCGGTCAAGGCCCGCGCAAACCCAGCGGCCATCGGTCATGGCAAGGGCGGCAGGGCCATCCCACGGTTCCATCACCGAGTTGCAATATGAATACATGTCGCGCCACGCTTCGGGCAGCTCGACCGCCTGCTTGGACCAGCTTTCAGGCACCAGCATGGTTTTGGCCATCGGCGCATTGCGGCCCGCGCGCACCAGTACCTCGAACACCGCGTCCAGCGCGGCAGAGTCGGACGATCCGGCAGCAACGATCGGTTTGATGTCTTCAGCCATGTCGCCGAACGTACCCGACGCCATGCGGATTTCGTGAGACTTCATCCAGTTCAGGTTACCCTTGAGCGTGTTGATTTCGCCGTTGTGGGCCAACATGCGGAACGGCTGTGCCAGCCACCACTGCGGGAAGGTATTGGTGGAATACCGCTGGTGATAGATTGCAAAGGCGGATTCAAAGCGGTCATCCATCAGGTCGGGATAGAAGTTGGCAACATCTTGGGCCAGCATCATACCCTTGTAGATCACCGAACGGCACGACATCGACGCGATGTAAAGTGTCGGCACCTGAGCAGCGAGGGCCGCCTTTTCGATCCGACGCCGGATCACATAAAGCTCGCGCTCAAAGGTTTCCTCGTCCACACCTTTGGCGTTCGAGATCAGGATCTGCTCGATCTCGGGGCGGGTCGCATTGGCCTTTTCACCCAAGACAGAGATATCCACCGGCACGTGACGCCAGCCGTAGATGTAATAGCCCATGCGCAACACTTCGGTTTCGACGATGGTCCGGCAGGTTTCCTGCGCGGCAAAGTTGGTGCGCGGCAGGAATACCTGACCGACGGCAATCATCTCGCCTTCGCGTGGGCTGTGACCGGTGCGTCGCACCTGATCGTAAAAGAAGTTAACGGGGATCTGCACGTGAATGCCCGCGCCGTCACCGGTTTTACCGTCGGCATCGACAGCACCGCGGTGCCAGATCGCCTTGAGCGCCTTGATGCCGTTCATCACAACACTGCGGCTGCGTGATCCGTCGATGTTCACGACAAGACCAACACCACAGGAAGAATGCTCTTCTTCCTCGGAATACAGACCGTTTTCGGCCATATAAGCACGCTTTGCTTCTTCGCGGGCTACCCAGGCGTCATCATACTTGGTCATTTTTTCTCTCCTTGATCGGGTGCGAATTTCGCGAGTGTTTGTTGTCTTGTCAGTTTTTCATGATCGCCTGAAAGGGCGTACCCTTGGGGGCATTGATCTGTAAAATAGGCCAGCGCCATCTTTGCGCCACCTGCGTTTTCGAATAGCCCGGCAGCAAGATTGCGCGCACCATCATGGGCCGTACCGTACCAAAGCGTTGATCCGCAAACCTCGCAAAAGGCGCGTTCTGCCCAATCCGAAGATTTGTAGATCTTGATGGGGCCATTGACGTTTGTGCTGTCCTGATCCGTTTGAATATTGACGAAAACCGATGATGTCTGCTGCTGGCACATTTCGCAGTGGCAGGCGCGCAAAATGGGGTTGGTGACGGTCGCTGTGACCGTCACCGCGCCGCATAGGCAACGGCCTGACAATTCAACTGGCTTTACAACGTCATTCAATCTGGGCTTCCTGTATTGCAGTTAATGTTGGTTTATTCAGCGGCTATCGCGCTTTTCGTGCCGAGCTTTTCAAGGATCGCCTGCGCGCAATCGCGCCCGTCCTTGATCGCCCAAACCACCAGGGACGCGCCGCGCACGATGTCGCCCACGGCATAGACGCCGTCCAGTTCTGTCGCGCCCGTGATATAATCCGCTTTGATGGTGCCCCAGCGGTTGACCGGTAGTTCAGGGGTATTCCAAAGCTTTGGCAGGTCTTCTGGTTCAAAGCCAAGCGCCATAATCACCAGATCGGCTTCTTCGACATAATCTGCGCCCTCAATCACCTCGGGGGCCTGACGGCCAGTGGCGTCGGGTGCACCAAGGCGCATCTTTTGCACCATAACGCCTGTCATGGGATCACCAACGAAGCCTTTGGGGGCGGACAGCCATTCGAATACCACGCCTTCTTCTTCGGCGTTTTGCACTTCGCGTTGGCTGCCGGGCATGTTGGCGCGGTCACGGCGATAGAGACACTTGACCGATGTTGCGCCCTGACGGATAGAGGTGCGCACGCAATCCATCGCGGTATCACCGCCACCAATCACGACAACCTTTTTGCCATGCGCATTCAAGCGGCCGTTGTCAAATTCCTCGACCGTGTCGCCAAAGCTTTTGCGATTGCTGACAGTTAGAAAATCAATTGCGCGCTCAAGTCCAATGCCGCCCACACCGGGGGCCTGAATTTCGCGAGTTTTATACACCCCTGTCGCGATGATCACAGCATCATGCTTGGCGCGGATATCGGCAAAGCTGATGTCGACGCCCACATCGCAATTCAGTTCGAACGTTACGCCACCTTCGGCCAGTTGATCATTGCGGCGTGTCACAATGTCTTTTTCAAGCTTGAAGCCGGGAATGCCGTAGGTCAACAGGCCGCCTGCGCGATCGTAGCGGTCATAGATGGTAACTTGTATCCCCTGACGGCGCAGCACGTCAGCGGCGGCAAGGCCACCGGGGCCCGCGCCTATGATACCAACAGATTCCGTACGTTCGGAATGCGGCTTGATCGCTTGCACCCAGCCGTTTTCCCATGCGGTATCGGTGATATATTTTTCGACCGACCCGATAGTAACAGTGCCGTGGCCGGATTGTTCAATGACGCAATTGCCTTCGCACAGCCGATCTTGGGGGCAGATGCGTCCGCAGATCTCGGGGAAGGTGTTGGTGGCCTGAGACACTTCGTATGCTTCTTTCAGCCGGCCTTCGGCGGTCAGGCGCAGCCAATCTGGGATGTTATTGTGCAGTGGGCAATGGGTCTGGCAATAGGGGACACCGCATTGACTACAGCGGCTCGACTGTTCCTTTGCTTTAGTGTCAGCATATTCGGCATAAATTTCTTTAAAGTCGTCGCGACGAAGATTCGGCATACGCTTTTCAGGCATGTCGCGTGAAACCGATGTAAACTTAAGCATTGGCTGCTTTGCCATGATGGAACTCTCCGACATAAAAACTTTGTTTGTATCCCTTATACGGGTGCAAAAGGATAATAAAGGCAGCAAGGCTGACCTATATGTTAAATATTTTGTTTAGCGGCGCGAAATATCCCGTTTGCCCCTTGGTATTAGTACCGTATCGGTCCCAATAAACCACTTTGCTTTTGTTTGAGGGGGTTTATACGTCAACTCAACCCTAGTCATCACAGGCAGCATGACAATGACATTGTTCCAACTATTGCTCGTAGCCATCATCCAAGGGCTGACAGAATTCCTGCCCGTGTCCTCGTCCGGTCACCTTATTCTTTTACCATTCGTAACGGGTGGCCCTGATCAGGGATTGGCGATTGATGTGGCCGTGCATGTCGGCACGCTACTGGCTGTGATCTTGTATTTCCGCGCCGAAGTGACCGAAGCCACGATCGGTTTGGGTCGCCTGTTTCGCGGTAAGGTCGACACGCGCGGGGCGCACACGGCGCTTTTGCTGATTATCGCAACGATACCCGTCTTGATCGTTGGTTTGATTTTCAAACTACTGGGCATTGATGAAATGCTAAGGTCGGTCGCGGTGATTGGCTGGACAATGCTGATCTTTGGTCTGGTGCTGTATTGGGCTGATAAAACCGGTGCAGAAACACGGACCGCTAAAGACTGGATGATAAAAGATGCGGTTTGGATGGGGCTGGCGCAGGCGGTCGCACTGATCCCCGGCACGTCGCGCTCGGGCATAACGATCACGGCGGCCCGCAAGCTGGGCTATGACCGCACAGGCGCTGCGACCTTGTCGATGCTGATGTCGATCCCGACGATCCTGGCATCTGGCGCATTGCTGTCATTGGACGTGATCGGTGAAGCGGATTGGCAGCTAGCCAAAGATGCTTCCATCGCCGCTGCATTCGCTTTTGTGGCAGCGATGCTGGCGCTGGTAATCATGATGCGTCTGTTGCGTAGCGTCAGCTTTACCCCTTACGTAATCTACCGCGTTATTCTGGGCATCGCATTGCTGGTCTACGCTTACGCATGAACGAAAAAGGCCCCGCCAGAATTGGCAGGGCCTTTAATCATAGTGTGGATAAGGTCAACCGCGCAGGTTTTTTGCAGAACTCATGATGTCGTCATACTGGCCCGACGGGCGGAACCGCCACAGATAGTCCGGCAGAACCGATGCCATTGAAACCGGTGAAATCCCCAAAGCGTCAAACCCTTTAGCGCCATCGTGAACCACATTGTCCTTGGCAAGGTTCTTGACCTGATCGCGGGTCACCATGCCGTTCTTGACCAACCCAAACGTGACCGACTGAAGCGTGTCAAAGGCAAAAGCCATGATCTTGGCCGCGAACATCGGAACACTCAGGATCAAGCGTCGCCGATGGATCACAGCCAACATCCGCTGCATCAATGCACGAAAACTCTCTTTATCGGGACCGCCCAGTTCGTAGATCCCTGCTGGGGCGTTCCCCAGAACCGCCTTTTCGGCCGCGTGGGCGACATCATCCACATAAACCGGTTGGAACAACGTATCGGCCCCAATTACAGGCACCACCGGGCTAAGCCGCGTCATACCCGCAAACCGGTTAAAGAATTCATCCTCTGGTCCGAAAACGATTGAGGGGCGCAAGATGACAGCGTCAGGCATATGCTTGAGCACCGCAGCCTCGCCCATCGCCTTGGTCTGGGCATATTCACTGGGTGAATTGGCATCCGCACCAATCGCCGAAATCTGTACCATCCGGCCCACACCTTCGGCGGCGGCGATGCGGGCAATACGTTCTGCACCGTTGGCTTGAATAGCTTCGAATGTGCTTTTCCCGGTCTCGGCCAGAATACCCACGCAGTTCACGACAGCATCTGCACCCTGCAACGCGGCCCGCACGGATGCATCATCGCGGATGTTGCAAAATATGGGCTCGACTTGACCGACAGCGCCGTAAGGGCGCACAAAGATCGCTTCATTTGGCCGGCGTACCGCCACGCGAACGCGCCATCCTGCCTTGGCCATACGGCGCACAATATACCGCCCCACGAACCCCGAGCCGCCATAAATCGTGACCAGCTTTGACATGATGATGCTCCTGTCCAGAAAATCTGATCGATAGATACAGTTATGGACCTTTGGGAACAAGGCGCAAATCGGCGCAGTTTGATCGTTAGGATGTTTGGCGAAACCAATCCCTTGGCCAAGATCACGATCAAGATGCAAGAATGCCAGCGAATCCAATTGACACCCCAGCCGTGCATGATTAGAGCAACCCTCACAACCCCCCTGTGCCCAGGTGGCGGAATGGTAGACGC
Source organism: Roseobacter sp. (assembly GCA_024636495.1). Lineage (GTDB taxonomy): Bacteria > Pseudomonadota > Alphaproteobacteria > Rhodobacterales > Rhodobacteraceae > Sulfitobacter. The sequence goes on from JAGXGZ010000060.1 coordinate 55,962, forward strand.
GCTAGCTTCAGGTGCTAGTACTGGTAACGGTGTGGAGGTTCGAGTCCTCTTCTGGGCACCATAAAACCTTGATTTTCAAGATATTTCAGTATTAAAGGTCAAATAACTACACAAGTGCACCACACAAGGTGAAACTAATGCTGGTTATAACCGAATTAAACTACGTTTACGAAGACAGTAAGTCAGGTATCCTCAAATACCGACGCCGCGTTCTTGCAAACCTTCAGTTAGCGCTGGGCAAGAAAGAGTTTGTGATCTCTTTCAAGACGGCTTTGATGATGTGACCGCCACCATATTTAGAATATCCCCGCGAAACCAAGCCGCATCAAAACCACGATCCATCATTCCCAGACGGGGAAAGAGTTTCAAAAGGCCGGACATAGATGCCTGCTCCGCTCCAAGCCTGAATGATCCGTGCAATAAGGTCTCACTCAAGCTTTTCGATCTGGGTGCGCGGCATGGAGGTCCTGACTTTGCGCCCCATGAGATCGATCAGAATACCGATGCGTTCAGAGCCAGACAGTGTCTCGATTGTCGTGACCAGATCGGCAAAGGGTCCGGATAGCACGCGGATACGGTCGCCGACGCTAAGATCATCCCCCGTCGAGATCAGACCGCTTGCGTCACAGCGCGCGATCAGCCCCGCCATCAGAGCATCAGGTAGCGGTTGGGGCCGGCGCGGATCATTCAAAATCAGCCGGGATATGCCACGGGTGCTATTGATCGCACTCCAGCCCGGCGTCCTGGGATCAAAGCTTACAAAGAGATAGCCGGGAAAGAGTGGTTTACGGACCTCCCGTTGCACGCCTGCCCGCGTAGTGTTGGAGAGAATCTGGGGGCTGAAACTTACAATGTTTTGCCGCTGCAAATGTGTCTGCGCCTGCAGCAGGCCCTGGGGGCGCAACTGCGCTACGAACCATAAACTGTCGATTGTCCTAGCCATTTCTCTATCACCTTGCTTCTCGAACCGACGTTGCCATGCACATCATGAAAATATTTTCGCTGCGCTTGCAAAATACTGTTTCGCTGCGCATGCATACGCGATAGGTGTTCATTTGTGAACGCTCGTGATTATTCTTTTCTCGGCGACCGCTGGTATCGAATTCATCGGCACGCCGGAAGACGGACCGGGCGTCCGCATCCACACGCAAAAAGACTGATCCGCGGATTGGCGCAGATAGCGCGATCCACCTGCACCGCTGAACGCAACAATGCAAAAACCTGGCTTTGCATCACGCGTCTGCGCACAGCCTTGCTCCCTTTAACACACGCCACGTAACAAAAGTCCCAAGTCCACAATTTGTAAGGGACACCCTAGACCACATGCCACTAGATGTAGTATAATTGTTCACATTATTGCCAACGCACAGGAGGGGCTGCGGCGTTTTTATGAACAAGGATAGCTCTTATGACAAAGGATCTTACAATTCCCGACCCCGGCCGCTTCGACCTTAAGTCTTTTGCGGATCTCCTGCCGCGCCGCGCGCCCCTTGTCGGGGAGGACCCCGGATCTTTCGAGGGTTTTCATACAGGCATGATGCAGTCGCTGCTGCCGATGACCCCCTATGAGGGCGTCATTGCAGAAAACCTCATCGCGATTGAATGGGAATTATTGCAGCACCGCCGCATGCGGGACGCGGGAATGCGCAGGGTAATGCGTGACCGTGTGTGCGAGGCGGTCGTAACACGTGAAGAGGCGGCGCATGATGCTGAGATCGATGAGGCCTATGATGTGCATGAAGCGGAAGGCGGGACGGAAGATGACTGGGAAGAGCCATTCTCCTTCGATCTGGACGCCGCACAGGAAGTGGGTCAGACCCTTGCGCAAAATTCAGTGTCTCGTAATACTGACACTTTTCAGGCGGCCTGCGCAGAAATCGAAGCCATGGGGCTCGATGTCGTTGACCTGATGAGCGAGGCCTACCGCAGTTACGATGAAAGCGTCATAGACCATGAGAACAAATTGCCGGAGCTCGAGCGTCGGCGGCGGGAAGTCAAGCGCGACTATGACGCCCTGCAGAGGGCACGGCCCATCGAGGCGGTGGTCATCGAGGGATGACGGCCAACGGCAAGGCAGCGCGCAATCGGACAAACGCGCAGAAAAGCACCGGGCCCAAGACGGTAGCTGGAAAGGCGGCCGTGGCGCAGAATGCGCGCCGGCACGGGGTGACGGCAAAGCCTGATCCTGCCTCCGTCGCCGTCTGGGTGCGGGTGATCCTCAATGATCCGGACCTCACACCAGCGGATCTTCTGGCGGAGGACTATCGCATGCGGCGGGCCCTGTCGCTGGCTGCGGCGGAGGTGAAGGTTTGCAAGGCGATGGCGGCATGCGACGGCAATCAGCACAGACTGCTCAGACGCTACTTGCGCGAGGCGCAGGCGCAGCGGCGCAGAAGTTTTCAGGCTTGGTTGGCCTGCCTCGAGGAGACGCAGGAGATCCAAGAGGTTGCTTAAAGTGCGATTTACCGAAACAAAGCCACATTACAATCTGTGAGTGTGCGGCCTCCCCAAATGCCCGATAGCACGGCTAAACATGACAATCTTTGCCATTATTTTTGACAGATACCGCCATATAATGGCATAATGTCCACTGCTAGAAGAAGGAGTATGACGAATGGCAACAATGAATGTTTCCCTTCCTGATCAGATGAAGACTTGGATTGATACACGGCTGGAGGACGGTCGTTTCAGCAACACGAGTGACTATGTGCGCCACCTCATTCGCCGTGACCAAGAGCGCGCGCAGGCAATTGAGGCACTGCAGCAAGCGATCGACGAGGGCGTAAAGAGCGGTGAGCCCGAGCCGTTCGACTTCAAGGCTTTCAAGGCACGCATGCGGGAGCAACATGCCCGTTAGTAGCTTGACCACCTACCGGCTGACACCAGCAGCCCAAAACGATCTGGTAGACATCTGGCGTTACACAGCGCAGCAATGGTCGGTCACGCAGGCAGACCGCTATACCGATATCCTGGAAGATACCTTGGAGCGGCTGCTCTTTATGCCGGAAATGGCGCGTGAACGCCCTGAATTCGATCCGCCTGTCCGCATCCATCCGAGCGCAGATCACTTAATCATCTGCCAGATTGAACACGATCACCTTTCGATCTTGCGGATGCTGGGCGCAAGCCAGGACTGGCATGCGATCTTGAGGGCGGTTGACCAATGAAGAACAGCTACCCGGTCTTTGGGGGGCTTCGCTAGCCTTAAGATGACCAGATCGCACAGGGAACCAATACACTCTCTCTCATGGCTTTTCCCCATCAGGATAAACGAGCGCCATATTGGCAACTGTTTACTGGTTTAATGTCTGTTTTCGAGCGAGACGTCCTCCATGCTCCAGCAAGTCCACCCCCCCCCGCCCAAGACTTAAATGCTCGATAACGCGCCAGATCGGCTGGTTCTAAATGCCTCCTTTCCTTCATCCATTCCATTGCAGCCCGAAAACTGACTTAAAAGTATTAGAACTCCAATGGTTCCCCGTTCCGTTTAAGGACGTAGAAGCATTGCTCGTCTACCGCGAGATATGCCCAAAAGTTGGTGACGGCCGTCATCAGGCGGCGTTTTGAAGTTGCTTGATCCCGTCCTTGAACTCAACCCCCTGAATGACCTCGGGCAGCCGGTTTGGCCCGGATATCTTCCGCCACTTCTTCTTGGCT